>JAIPCZ010000001.1 GCA_021737975.1 Polaromonas sp.
CGGGTCACGCTGTGCCTACCCATGGGCGGCGGCATTGCCGACCAGGCGATTGGCCTGCTGGCGCAGCGCCTGGGGATCACCCTGATGCCGCTGCCCGCGCGCGACAACCCGGCGATATCACTGGTGTTCTCCGACGCGCAAGACCGCGCCTTTGTCAGCTCGGCGCAACTCGATGTGCTGGCCAGCGCCAGGCAGTTGCCCGCCAGCACCTGGGTGCATGTGCCGGGCCTGGAGGAAGCCGCCCGCCTGGCCGCGCCACTGGCCCGGGCGCGCCAGCGCGGCGCGCGTATTTCGGTCAGCGCCAGCTGGAGCCCGCGGCAACTGGCGCAACTGGCCGGGCGCCAGGACCGCGCCTGGGACCTGCTGGTGCTCAACGAAAAAGAAGCACAGGCCGCCTGCGGGCAGGGCGACGAGGCGCCGGTGCGCCTGGCCGGGGCCGCGCGCTCGGTGCTGGTGACGCTTGGCGAGCGGGGCGTCGCTGGCGTGCTGGATGCGGTGCAGCTGCGCGTGCCCGCCGCGCCCACGCGGGTGCTTGACAGCACCGGCGCGGGCGATGCCTTTTGCGCCGGGCTGATTGCCGGACTGGCGCGCGGCAACACACCCGAAGCCGCGCTGAAGCTTGGCAGCCTTGCCGCCGCCAGAATTTTGACCCAGACCGGTGGCCTCGTCACCGACCCCGCCCTGATGGCCGGTCTAAGCCCTGAGAACTTATGCAAACCCTGACCATTCTGGGCGGCGGCAGCGCCTATACCCCGGGCCTGCTGCAGGCCCTGATCGCCCATGCGGGCGAACTGCCATTGACCACCGTGCGGCTGTACGACACCGACGCCGACCATCTGGCCATCGTGGCCCGCCTCACCAGGGCCCTGGCACAACAGGCCGGCGTCTTCAAGGTGGAGGTGGCGCCCACCCTGGAGGCCGCCATTGCGGGCGCCGACCTGGTGCTCAACTCGACCCGGCCCGGCGGTCTGGCGGCACGCCGCATCGACGAAACCCTGCCGCTCGAGTTCGGTCTGCCGGGGCAGGAAACCGTCGGACCGGGCGGTTTCTTTTTTGCCCTGCGCTCGGTGCCCGAGGCTTTGCGTGTGGCAGCCGTCATGCAAGCCCTGGCACCCGATGCCATTTTGCTCAATTACACCAACCCCAGCAACATCGTGACGCAGGCGCTGGCCGATCGCGGCGGCATCAGGGTGATCGGCCTGTGCGACCAGTCGGACGAGGACCTGCTGGCGCTGTGCCATGCCCTGGGCCGACCGGCGCGCTACACGTTTTGCTGCAACGGCCTCAACCATGCCACCTGGTACAGCGACGTGCTGATCGACGGTGTCCCACTGGCGTCGATCAGCGCGACGCTGGCGCCACCCGACGACTATGACGACGAGCACAAGCTGCGCTTCGCGCTGTCGCTCGCGCTGGCCCGAGACCACGCGGGTTACTGGCCCAACTCCTACCTGCCTTACTACCTGTATCCGCAGGCTTTTGTGGCGCACGCGGAGCAGCATGGCCCGCGAAGCGACGTGGTGGCGGCCTCGCTGGACAAGTATTACGCCCACTTCGAGGCCGAGGGCAGGCGCCCCCGGCCACAGCTGAAATTCTTCCGTGGCTCGGCCGGTTTTGGTGATCTGGCGGTGACCGTGATCCGGGCACTGGCATCAAGCACACCGCATGAACTGGTGCTGAACCTGCCCAACCTGGGCGCCACGGCGGCCTTTGCGCACGACACCGTGGTCGAGACGCGGGTGCGGGTCTCCCGGGCCGGCATCGAGCGGATGGTGGCCCCGCGCCTGCCGACCTCCTTTTACGGCCTGGCGAAACAGCTTGAGCGCTACCAGCGGCTTAGCGCCAAAGCCGCCGCCGGCGGCGACAGCCAAGCCAGGGTGGCCGCACTGGCGGCCAACCCCCTGGTGGGCAAACCCTTGCTGGCGTCGCGCATGCTCAGCCTGGCCAGCGAGTGCTACGGCGGCTGGCTGGAGGCCGCGCCGTGAAGACGCAGGATTTGCTGAAACGGCTGGACTGGGACGAGTTCGAGCGGGTGGTCATTTTGTCGCCCCACCTCGACGACGCCGCCTTGAGCTGCGGCGCCCTGCTGCACGCCCTGCGGGACCGCATCTCGACCCTGGTGGTGAGCATCAGCAGCGCCACCTCGCGCCGCTTGGGCACCGACGGCAGCCGCAAGCTCGAGCGCCGCCATGGCCATGTGAGCGCACGCACCCGGCGCTTTGAGGACATCGCGGCCATGCGCTCGGTCAATGCCGACTTTGTTCATCTGAGCTTTGCCGATGGCATCTACCGCCGCAGCCCGCTGACGGACAAGCTGATTTACCGGCAGGCGCGAGAGCGCTGGGTGGCGCCGCGCATCGACGACATGGCGCACATCGAGGAGCTCTACCTGGTGCTGCGCCGCCTGTGCCTGGATCTGGGGCGGATTTTGCTGCTGAGCCCGATGGGCATCGGCCACCACGTGGACCACCAGATCGCCGCCCAGGTGGCGGTGCGGCTGGCGGCCACGGCCACTGGCGCCGAGCTGCTGTTTTACGAGGATTTCCCCTACGTGGCCGACCCCCGGGTCGGGCGCGGCGACCAGGACGACCCGTTGCAGGCCCTGGGCCGGCTGCACCTGGCCGCTGTCAGGCGCCTGGCCCTGCCGGTCGATGTGGACGCCAAGATGGCCTTGCTGCGGCACTACGCGAGCCAGGTGCCTGCCCTGTTTGACAGCGACGATGGCATGCGCAGTCGTATTGCGGGCCACCAATACCGCAGTGTGGCGACCGAGTTTTACTGGCAGGCACTGCCCGCCAGCACCTGCACCCCCAAGGAGAATTGACATGTTGAAAAGTCTGATGGCCCGGGAAGCAAGCTCGGCGCCCCAATTGCTGCGCTCGCAGGCGCAGCGCTGGCAGCAAGAGGCCGATGCCGTTCGCAGCGTGGCGGCCGGGCGACCCGCCGTGGTGCTGCTCGGGCGCGGCAGCTCGGGCCATGTGTGCACCTTTGCATCCTACCTGTTTGCCCTGCAAAGCGGGCGCCAACCCATTGAGTTCCGGCCCTGGCTGAACACCCAGGACCTGCCCGTGGTCGACTGGCATGACGCGGTGGTCTATGCCTTTTCGTACTCGGGCCAGTCCACCGACATCGCCGCCAGTGCCGAGTGGCTGCGCAAGCGCGGTGCCCTGGTGGTGGCGATTACCGAGGCCGACTCGCCCGACGCGCACCTGCTCAAGCCGGCCCACCACCTGATCCGCCTGGGTTGCGGCGCCGAGCAGGCGGTACCGGCCACCAAAAGCGTGATCGCACAGCTTTTCGTGGCCGCCGCGCTGGCGGGTTATGACATCGTGGCGGCGGCAGAGCAAAGCGCCGCCTGCATGTTGCAAATCGATGCCGAGGGCATCCCGGCCCAGCTCGCCACATTTTTGGCCGGCGCGCGCACCGTCACCTGGCTGGCGCGCGGCCCGTCTGTGGGTGGCGCACTTGACGCGGCGCTTAAGCTGCAGGAAAGCGTGGGGCTGCCGGCCTTTGGTTTTTCCACGGCCGAATACCTGCACGGGCCCATCGCGGCGGCCAGCCCGGCCGACCGGGTGGTGATCTTCTCGGGCGCCGATGAGCCCATGGCGAGCAAAGAGGCGGTCACCGCCGCCCTGCTCGCGCGCGCCGTGCCCTTCATTTGCCTCGGCGGCAACCAGCACCCCGAGTCACAATTGGCGCTGCCCTTTCCGCAGGCGCGCTGGGCCCGCACCGCACTGCTGGCCTACCTCGCGCAGCTTGCCTGTGCCACGCTTGCCGAGCGCAGCGGCATCAACCCCGACGTGCACCCCGCACTGCACAAGGTCACCCAAACCCATTGAAGTACGACACCGCCATGTTTCGACAACTCATCGCCAACAACACTCTGCAGGACCTGACCTACGCCCTGTTGGTCGCTGCCACCTTCATGCTGCTGTTGCTGGCGCTGCGCTGGCTGGTGTTGCGCTACCTGAAACGGATTGCCAGCAACACCGAGACGGAGATCGACAACTTCCTCCTCGAGGTGCTGTCGGCCACCCGCGTCCTGCTGGCAGCGGCCATTGGCCTGTACCTGGGCAGCCATTTTCTGACCCTGCCAGCCACAATGGAAAAATGGGTCGGCCGCATCTTCGTCATCGCGCTGATCCTGCAGCTGGGTTTCTGGGCCTCGCGCGGGCTGATTTTCTGGCTGCGCAACCACTTCTCGCAGGGCAACGAGGAAGACCAGGGCGCACGCGCCATGACGCTGTCCCTGCTGTCCTTTTTGGGCCGGGTGGTGGTTTGGGTGCTGGTGCTGCTGTCGATGATGGACAACCTGGGCATCAACGTCACGGCCCTGGTGGCGAGCCTGGGCATTGGCGGCATTGCCATTGCCCTGGCGGCGCAAAACATCCTGAGTGACCTGTTTGCCTCGCTGACGATTGCGATTGACAAGCCGTTTGTCATCGGCGACTTCATCATTCTGGGCGAAGAGATGGGCACCGTGGAGCATGTGGGCCTGAAGACCACGCGCATTCGCAGCCTGGGCGGTGAACAGATTGTGCTGTCCAACAACGACCTGCTGCAAAGCCGAATCCGCAACTACAAACGCATGGACGAGCGCCGGGCCCTGTTTGCCATAGGCGTCACTTACGACACCCCGGCGGAAAAACTTGAGCTGATTCCGAAGCTCATCGAGCAGGCCGTGGCAGCGCAAACCGACGCCCGTTTTGACCGTGCCCACTTCAAGTGCTTTGGCGCTTTTTCGCTGGACTTCGAGGCAGTTTATTATGTGTGCAAACCCGACTACAAGCTGTTCATGAACGTGCAGCAGGCCATCAACCTGCAGTTGGTGCGAAGCTTTGCCGCAAACAGCATCGAGTTTGCCTTCCCGACCCAGACCCTGCACCTGAGCCACGGCGCCATTCCGGGGCTGATGGCGGCTACGGCAACTTAGGGCCGGCGGAGCTCAGGTCTCAGCCAGGGCACCGTCGCGGCGGGCAATGAGCGCCGGACCATAGGCCATGTCGCTGGTGGCCACATGGCCCACGGTAAAGCCCAGAATGAGCTGCATGACCGGCCATCCGGGGGTCAGCACCGAACCACCGCGCAGGCGGGGTTCACCCACCAAACCGTTGAAACGTTCACGGATCATTTGCAGCTCGTCGAGCATGCTGCCGTGTTCTGCGGCGTGCTCCTTGAGGTCGGCATAACCGATGTCCGCGAGCATGCGCTCCTCAAAGGAAAAGTGGGCCTGCATCAGGTTGGCCAGCTTGTCGATCGCCGGACGAAAGACATCCAGACCGCCGCCGCTGTGCCAGCTTTCATAGACCCTGCCGCCAAGCTCGAAGATCGCCTTGTGCTGGATGTCAATGGTGGGATGCGCCACCGACAGGTGATCGCCCCATTGAATCAGGTGACTGATCGAAAGCTGCTGCTGTTCACCCGTGATTGCGCTGGTCATCGTAAGGTCCCTTTGTAAGCAATGGCTTGTTATTCAAGCGAGGACGAGCCTAAAGATTCAAGGCCGATCTGTACATCACACAAACGTCGTAGTGCAAATGACAGGGAACTCGGCTAGGATGCGCTCCCTGAGCCTGGTCAGATCGATCATGCCCGCCAACAGCAGGTAACGGCATGCGCATACTGATCGTCGACGACCATGCCCTTTTCCGTGCCGGCATCGCCCTGCTGCTGTTGCGCCTGGATGCAGCGGTGGCGCTGGTCGAGGTCAGCAGCGTGGAAGAGGCCCTGGTTTTGGCTGAAACCCGACCGCCCGGGTTTGAACTGGTGCTGCAGGACCTGAACCTCCATGGCACGCAGGGTCTTGATGCGCTGCGCACCATGCAGCAAGCCTTTCCAGGCGCGGCGCTGGTGGTGGTGTCCGGCCGGGAATCGTCTGAAGCCATGCGCGAGGCACGCGCCAAGGGGGCGCGGGGTTATATCGTCAAGTCGATGTCAGCCGATGCCATGCTGGCGGCCTTGCAAAAGGTGCTGGCCGGCGCCAGCCACTTTCCGTTGCTGGCCGATGCCGACCCGCATGAGACCCGCCTGACTCCCCGCCAGCGTGACATTTTGAAGCTGCTTTGCCAGGGGCTGGCCAACAAGGAGATCGCGTTGCAGTTGGGCATGAGCAACAACACCGTGCGCACCCACCTCATGTTCGCATTCCGCGTGCTGGGTGTTCGCAGCCGCACGGCGGCGGCGCTTGCGGCACGGCGGCTGGGCTTCATCTGAGCATGGACCCGCACCCCGCCAGCAGCCTGGGTGCCCGCATCCTGTGGCAAATGGCCGTGCGGATCGCGCTGGTCATCGGCCTGGTGACGCTGGCAAGTTATTGGCAGGTGTACCGCAGCGCCACCAGCACCGGCATGGTCACGCTGGCCGAATACGTGCGCGAGCGCGGCGAACGCGAGAGCCAGCTGTTCATCCTGGCCGAGGACAACCTCAAGGCCCTGATGACGAACTTTTTGGCAGCACGCGCCAGTCCCGCCACGGGGCTTGAGGACCGTGCCTTCGCCGCCGCCTTCGAGCGCAACACCGACGGCGCGCTGCGCCGGCGCAGCGGGTTCGCTGTCCATCGTGAGCCCTCGGCCTACATTGCCGCCCGGGTGCAGGTGAATGGCGAGGTGCGCCGCGAGATGGTCACCATGCTCCATGTGGTGCAAGACTTCGGGCGCGCCTGGAACAACCGCTTTGAGGCAAGCTTTCTCGCCTCACTGGATGGTTTGGCGGCGACCTATTTGCCTGGCGTGGACTGGTACCAGGAGGCCCCGTCCAACCTGCAGTTCACAGATTACCCCTGGGTCAAAAATGTCCTGCCGGAGAACAATCCGCAACGCACCTTGAGATGGACCGGGATCTGGTATGACTGGGTCACCAAACGCTTTGACGTCAACTGCATTCTGCCGGCCGACCTGAACGGCCAGTTCCGCTATTACGCAGGCATCTCCATTCGGCTCAACGACATCATCGAACGCACGCGCGAGACTGGGCTGACCGGTACCCACAATGTGATCTTCCGCGCCGACGGCAGGCTGGTCAGCCACCCCGACGAAGACGTGATGGCCGTGCTGCGCAAAAACAAGGGCGAGTTCTCCATCCCGCAGTCCGGTGACGCGCACCTGAGGGCGATCTACCAGGCCGTGGTGCAGGCCCAGGGCGTCGGTGTGCTCACGCTCGAGGCCTACGATGAACACCTGGGTGTGGCGCGCATCCACGGTCCGGACTGGTATTTCGTCAGCGTCTTGCCAACGAACGTCCTCAGCCGCCCCGCCGAATCAACCGCCCGGATGATTCTCTGGCTGGGTCTGGCTGCGCTGTTGCTGGAGCTCGCCATCGTTGGCTGGATCATCCGTCGTCAGGTCGCGCAGCCGCTGGCCCAGCTCATGCAGCGCCTGGAAGCTTTCGGCCAGGGCCGTTCGGGGACTCGCATGGCCAGCGACGGTTCAGACGAGCTTGCGCAGCTGGGCCGCAGCTTCAACCAGATGGCGCAAACCATCGAGGAAGACCAGCAGCAGTTGCGCGAGCATGCGAAATCGCTCGAGGCCAGGGTGTCGCAGCGCACCCGGCAACTGCAGGACAAGGACCGCACCAAGACACGTTTTCTCACCGCCGCCAGCCACGACCTGCGCCAGCCCATTCAGGCGGCCACGCTGTTCATCGACAGCCTGAAACATTCCAGCCTCGACGAACGACAGCGTCAAACGCTTGCCCAACTCGATCTCTCGGTCAGGTCGCTGAGGGAACTGCTCGACGGCCTGCTTGACATTTCCAAGCTCGATGCCGGTGCGATGCGACCCGAGCGCACCAGGGTCGGCGCCCACGCCCTGCTGGCCAAGCTTGGGGCCGAATTCGCCTCACAGGCCTTGCCCAAGGGCCTGCGTCTGCGGGTGCACTACCCGCGGTCCGACATCGCGCTCGACACCGACCCCCAGTTGCTTATGGCCATCCTGCGTAACCTGCTGTCCAACGCCGTCAAATACACCCGGCACGGGGGCATTTTGCTTGGCGCGCGCCGGCGCGCCGGCCAGGTGGCGCTGCAGGTCTGGGACACGGGTATCGGCATGCAGCCGGATCAACTCGAGCGAATCTACGAAGAGTTCTACCAGATCGACAACGCACAACGTGACCGCAGCAAGGGCTTTGGCATTGGCCTGGCCATCGCCCGTCGCACGACTGAGTTGCTGGGCTGTCCGCTGAAATGTGTCTCGCAGCCGGGTCGGGGCACGCATTTTGAGTTGCTGCTGCCGATCAGCCAGGATGAGGCGACATAATTCCGGCCATGCGCACCGCTCATTTGTCGGGATCCAGTAATCGCCGAACCTGGCTTGCCGCCCTGGCAGGCGGCATGGTCCTGCCGGCGGCCACGGGCGCCCCGCCCAGGCCCGACATCACGCTGCGCTTTTCACATGTGGTGGCCGAAGAAACCCCCAAGGGCCTGGCGGCCAACCGCTTCAAGGTGCTGGTCGAGCAGCGCAGCGGCGGGCGCATTGGTGTGCAGGTGTACCCCAACGCGCAGTTGTACGGCGACGATGACGAAATGCAGGCGCTGCAGATGGGGGCGGTGGATCTGGTGGCTCCCTCGCTGTCCAAATTCGGCCGCATCGGCCTGCCTGAATTCGAGATGTTCGGCCTGCCATTCCTGTTTGACGATTTGAGCGCGGTTCGGCGCATCACGCTGGGGCCCTTGGGCCAGAAGCTGATGCAAGGCCTGCCGCGCCAGGGCCTGGTGGGCCTGGGGTTTTTTGACAACGGCTTCAAGCAGATGAGCGCCAACCGACCGCTGCTGGAACCCAAGGATTTTGCCGGTCTGCGCATGCGGGTGCAGGCATCTTTCGTGATCGCGGCGCAAATGCGCGCGCTGGGCGCAAAGCCCGTCACGCTGGCCTTCAGCGAAACCCGTCGCGCACTGGCGGCCGGTGTGGTCGATGGCACCGAGAACCCGGTGTCCAATTTCTGGACGCAAAACATGCACGAAGTGCAAAGCGATCTGAGCCTGACCGAGCACGGTTACCTGGGTTACGCGGTGGTGACCAACCAGCGTTTCTGGCAGCACCTGCAGCCCGATGACCGGGCGATGATCAACCAGGCATTACAAGAGTCGCTGGCCTTTGCCAACACGATCGCCGACGCCCAGAACGACCAGGCATTACAAGCCTTGCGCCAGGCGGGCACCACGCGCATTCACAGCCTCAGCACGGGCCAGCGCGCCCGCTTGCGACAGGCCGTGGAACCGGTGCAACAGCAACTGGCCAGCCGCATCGCCCCCCGATGGATGAGCGATTTGAAACAGGCCTTGCGCAAGGCCTGAGCCAGGATTCAGGGTAAACCCTAGCTGTTGAACGCCACAGTTGTCGCCTGATGCGCAGGCAAATACAGTCGCCTCGTTGTTCAAGACTTTTAACTACTCGAGGAGACATTCATGAAATTGAAATTGCTTGCCGCTGGCGTTTTGTTGGCATTCGGTTTGGGCGCCCAGGCCGCCCCGCTCATCATCAAATACAGCCATGTCGTGGCCGACGTCACCCCCAAGGGCCAGGCCGCCCTGAAGTTCAAGGAACTGGCCGAGAAGAAACTGGCCGGCAAGGTTGAGATCCAGGTGTTCCCCAACAGCCAGCTTTTCGGTGATGGCAAGGAAATGGAAGCCCTGCTGCTGGGTGACGTGCAGATTCTGGCCCCGTCACTGGCCAAGTTCGGCAAGTACACCAAACAAATCCAGATTTTCGATTTGCCCTTCCTGTTTGACGACATCCAGGCGGTGGACCGCTTTCAGTCCAGCGTGGCTGGCCAGAAACTGCTGGGCAGCATGGAGAAAAAGGGCATCAAGGGTTTTGGCTTTTTGCACAACGGCATGAAACAACTCTCGGCCAACAAGCCCTTGGGCTACCCCACCGACGCAAAGGGGCTGAAATTCCGCATTCAGCCGTCTGACGTTCTGGAAGCCCAGTTCAACGCCGTGGGTGGCAACCCGCAAAAGCTGGCCTTTGCCGAGGTTTACCAGGCGCTGCAAACCGGCGTGGTCGATGGCACCGAGAACCCCTGGTCCAACATCTACAGCAAGAAATTCCACGAAGTGCAAAAGTACATCGTGGACAGCAACCACGGTGTGCTCGACTACATGGTGATCGGCAACGCCAAGTGGTGGGCCGGGCTGCCGCCTGACATCCAGAAGGGTCTGAACGAAGCCATGGTGGAGTCCATCAAGTTCGGCAACAAGGTGGCCTTTGACGAAGACATGGAATTCCGCAAAAAAGTGATTGCTGACAACAAGGCCAAGGTGCTGCCCATGAACAAGGAGCAAACTACAGCCTGGCGCGCCGCGATGCAACCGGTGTGGAAAAAGTTCGAGGGCGACATCGGCAAAGACCTGATCGACGCAGCCATCAAGTCCAACAAGTAAACCACCGTCTTCAGCAGACACCAACACCCCGGTCAGTCCGGGGTTTTTTTGGGGTATTTCATGAAAATTCTGGATCACCTGGAAGAGTGGATCATCGGGCTGATGTTGGCCGCCATGACCGGACTGACCTTTTTGCAGGTCGTGATGCGATACGGGTTCAACAGCGGTCTTTCCTGGGCGCTTGAGCTCACCACCGTGTTTTTTGCCTTCATGATCTTTGTCGGCATTTCCTACGGCGTGCGGGTGGGGTCGCACATCGGGGTTGATGCCCTGGTGAAAATGATGCCGCACAACACGCGGCGCAATGTCTCGATTCTGGCGGTGCTGCTGAGCCTGTTGTATGTGGGTCTGGTGCTCACTGGCGCCAGCACCTATGTGCTGAAAATGAAAGAGGTCGGCATTGAATTCGAGGACATGCCGATCGAGCGCTGGCAGGTGCTGATCATCATGCCCATCGGGTTTTTACTCACCGGATGGCGTTTTCTGCAAATTCTGGTTGGCCTGATCACCGGAAAAACCGACAGCCTGAGGCTGGCTGACGAAGCCGCCGAGGCCATGCGACTCAAATCTGACGAGGCCCAATCATGAACACCCTGTTACTTTTTACCGCGCTGTTTTTCTGCATGGCCATCGGCATGCCGATTGCCGTGAGCCTCGGGCTGTCGAGCCTGCTGACCATCTTTTTCTTCTCGCAAGACTCATTGGCCTCGATGTCGATCAAGATGTTTGAGACCAGCGAGCACTACACCCTGATGTCGATCCCGTTCTTTGTGCTGGCCGGGGCCTTGATGAGCACCGGCGGCGTGGCCAAGCGCATGGTGGCGTTTGCCATTGCCGCGGTGGGCCATTTGCGCGGCGGACTGGCCATTGCGTCCATTCTGGCGTGTATGCTGTTTGCGGCGGTATCGGGCTCCAGCCCGGCCACGGTGGTGGCGATTGGCTCGATCGTGATCGCTGGCATGGTGAAAAACGGTTATCCGAAAGAGTTTGCCGCCGGTGTCATCTGCAACGCGGGCACGCTGGGCATTTTGATTCCGCCGTCGATCGTGATGGTGGTCTATGCCGCCGTGACCGAGGTGTCGGTGGGGCGCATGTTCATGGCGGGTGTCATTCCGGGTCTGATGCTTGGCCTGATGCTGATGATGGCGGTCTGGTGGCGTGCCGGCAAGCTCAAGGTCAAGCCGCCGCCCAAGGCCAGCGTGCCTGAAGTGTTGCGTGCCTTCAAGGACTCGATGTGGGGGCTGGCGCTGCTGGTCATCATCATGGGTGGTATTTACGGCGGCATCTTCACACCCACCGAGGCGGCGGCTGTGTCGGCAGTCTATGCGCTGGTGGTGGCGGTGTTCATCTACCGTGATTTGTCTGCCAAGCAAATACCCCACGTGTTTCTGGAAGCCGGGCGCACCACGGTGATGCTGATGTTCATTGTGGCCAACGCGCTGCTGTTTGCGCATGTGCTCACCACCGAGCGTATTCCGCAAACCATTGCCGAGCAAATTGTCGGCATGGGCATGACGCCATGGATGTTTTTGCTGGTGGTCAACATCATCTTGTTGGTGGCGGGCAACTTCATGGAGCCCACCGGCATCATTTTGATTCTGGCGCCGATCTTCTTCCCCATTGCCACGCAGCTTGGCATCGACCCGATCCACCTGGGCATCATCATGGTGGTGAACATGGAGATTGGCATGGTGACACCGCCGGTGGGGCTGAACCTGTTTGTGACGAGCGGGGTCACGGGCATGAATCTGGTGCAGGTCACCAAGGCCGCGTTGCCTTGGCTGTCGGTGTTGCTGGTGTTTTTGGTGCTGGTCACCTACATCCCGCAAATCACGCTGTTCCTGCCCGACATGATCTTTGGCAAATAGGGGCAGCTCAGCGCGATGTAGCGCGAGCCCATTTACTCCCAATAAGGCCCGGCGCTGACCGGGCTTTTTTACGTCTGGGGTTTGATTTGGATTGGTTATTGGCTATTGGCTATTGGCCCATGAAACGCTGGGGGCCCAACACAGGCGAGGATTTTGAATGCTTGGCGGCTGACCGCAGCAGACACATAACAGAGAGTCGACTGCTGGAAAAGCATCCGCTAAATCCGACATTCAAATCACGGTCTATCTCCCCATACTCACTTCACTGTCGCGGCCAGTTGCATGAGCCATTCGCTTGCCTCATGGCTTAAGACGCAGGCGTCGCGCACCAGATCGTCAAAGTGACGCGTCAGCATTTCAATGTGCTCTCGCGTGTTGAAAACGAAGTATGAACTCCCAATGTAGATCACGGCCCTGTGTTGCCCAAAGACCGTTACGGGTGCGCTGAAATGCTGGGTCAAATCGTACAAATGGAGTCTGGTACTGGGATAGAGATCCTTGCACAGCCGAGACATGTGCAAGAGCTGTTCTTTCACCTGCCCTTTTGTGAGCCCAGTCCAAATGCCACTGCGCTGAGCAAAGTCAGTGAGTGACTGGATTGGCATGGCAAATTCGTAGTCTGTGCCGACAACCTGGGTGATATGCAGCCGCTTATTCTTGGTGGCCAAGGCCTGCTGCGGTGACTTTCCCTCGTAGTTCGCGTATTCCAGCTCCAGCGTTGCTTCGGTCTTCATGATGTCTGGAAGTGTGGTGGGGACATTTCTCACCTTGGCACCCATGGACTCTTGCAGCCAACGTTCAATGTGAAGGTCTGCCCGGTCCGGTGAGGTCTGGGCCACTTCCAGAAACTCGCGCAGGATTTCACCCGGACCAAGAGAACTCGTCGTCAGTCCTAACAACCAATCGGCGCTGACATTCAGCGCGCTGGCCAACTCTGCCACGACATGCCCCGAAGGCAGCCGAACTTGGTGCTCAGAGAGCAGCTGTGAAATGGTCGAACGGTCTACTGCGGCGCGTACAGCAAGTTGAGTGCGATTGAGTTTTTGCTCCAGCATTGCGGCGCTCAACCTCTGGCGAAACAGATCCGAACGAAGGGATTTTGGGTGAATGGACATGGGTAAGGCAGTTTCGTTGACGTGATTATTATCACCACTTGATGCGAAAACGTTACAAATCAAACGTTGAGTCTCGTCGACAACCGCTAGAGAATGTCTTTCATGGAAACAAGCAAACGCACCCTCATCAAAGCCTTTACCTGGCAAAGCCTTGGATTTGGGGTCATGACTATCACCAACTATTTCTACATGGGGAGCATGGCACAAGGACTTGGCCTATCTGCCTTGCTCACCTTGATCGGTCTGGTGACCTACGTTCTGCATGAGCGCCTCTGGGCAACAGTGGCGTGGGGCAAGGCAAAAGTGAATTGAAAACATCGACAAATTCACACAGCTGACGCGCAGGGGAAGGAAAAGTCCGAGACAGGCCATTGGCTCCAGAAGGCACAATGCGGCCAGCCGTAGCGCTTCGAAGTTGTCATTCGAAATGCAGGTTTAAATCAAGCTCACCAAGATCGGCTAGAAACTTGCGAGAGCCATAATTTCCTGGGTTGACGGTTGAGCCCTTGCACAAATGACCGCTGCTGACGCGCAGGCAGTGCGCAAACACCGGGCGCGACAAGCGCAATTCCCGCCAGGGATTTATCTGGCATCCGCCACATACGGGTTGCTGCGCCGCTCCCGCCCGAACGTGCTCTCCGGGCCATGGCCGGGGATGAACACCGTGTCGTCACCCATCGGCCACAGGCGCTGCTTGATGCTCGCGATCAGCGTGTCATGATCGCCTTGAGGAAAATCGGTGCGGCCGATCGAGCCGGCAAACAGCACATCCCCAACAAACGCGCGCTTGGCTTCACTAGAGTAAAACACCACATGGCCCGGCGTGTGGCCCGGGCAATGCCGCACCACCAGCGTGCAATGGCCCACGTTTACGGTGTCGCCGTCCTTGAGCCAGCGCGTGGGTGTGAATGTTTTGGCAGGCGGGAAACCGAACATTTTGCTCTGCCCGGGCAGGCCGTCGATCCAGAACTGGTCGGCCTCATGCGGGCCGATGATGGGCAGATTCATGCGCTCTGCCAATTCGCCGACACCCCCTGCGTGGTCGATGTGGGCATGGGTCAGCCAGATTTGTCCCAGCTTCAAACCCAGCCGATCCACTTCTTCGAGCAACAGGTCGAGGTCGCCACCAGGGTCGATGACCGCCGCTTCAAGCGTCTGGTCGCACCAGACCAGGGAACAATTTTGCGCAAAGGCGGTGACCGGGACGGTGAGGTAGCGAAACATGGTCTAAAACCCCGACTCGGTGCTGAGCACCCGGTGCGCCACCAGGTCCAGGGCGGGCTTGGTGTTGCCCTGCTTGTCGGTCCAGACCTTGGGGTTTAAAGAGCCGGCTGCGGCCAGCGAGTCGCCGTCACGCAGCGCCAGCAAAACGGCGCAAGGGACCGCATCGAAGGCGATCAGGTTCACCATCAGGTGCTCGTTTTCGCTGCCCTGCGCGCGCACCCGGGCCACCACATAGCTGCTGTCGCCCTTGCCCTGGCGGCGCTCCGGGTCGCCGATCAAACGGCCGGCAATCAATCCATCAATCATTCCAATGCTCCTGGGGCTTTCCATACAGGCCTGCATGGTAGCCGCAGGTGCGGTGTCGCTTGCGGCGCTGGCTATAGTGCAGGCTTGTTTCATATTTTTTGGAGTGATGTATGCGCGTGTGGCAACAGCCTGTTTCTGTGGCCGAACTGACCCGTACCAGCCTGGACACGGCGGTCAGTCATCTGGGGATCGAGTTTCTGGAGGTGGGTGACGACTTCATTACTGCCCGGGTGCCGGTGGATGCGCGCACCCGGCAGCCCTTTGGCCTGTTACACGGCGGTGTCAGCGTGGTGCTGGCTGAAACGCTGGGCTCGGTGGCTGCCAACCACGCCTGTCCTGCGGGTTATCGCGCGGTGGGGCTCGACATCAACGCCAATCACCTGCGCAGCGCCACCAGCGGCTGGGTCACCGGCACCACCCGCGCGGTGCACATTGGGCGCACCACCCAGGTCTGGCAGATCGACATGGTCAACGACGCCGGTGAAATGACTTGCGTGTCACGCATCACCATGGCGATCCTGGCGCCACGTTGAGGCGTCACGCCAGCGCGGCCGCCGCAATCACCTGCGCCACGGCTGCGGTGAGCTTTTTGGCGTAGGGCACATGCAGGAACTCATTGGGGCCGTGGGCGTTGCTCTTGGGGCCGAGCACGCCGCAGACCATCATCTGCGCCTTGGGGAAACCGGTGGACAGCATGTTCATGAGCGGAATGGTGCC
Organism: Polaromonas sp.; assembly: GCA_021737975.1. Lineage (GTDB taxonomy): Bacteria > Pseudomonadota > Gammaproteobacteria > Burkholderiales > Burkholderiaceae_C > Rhodoferax. Next base: position 15,609 of record JAIPCZ010000001.1, read on the forward strand.
GCCCTGGCCAATGTAGCCGCAGGGTGCGCCAAAGTAGTCTTGTGAGGCCCGTTGCAGCGCCTGCTCGAACCAGGGCGCGGTGCCGGGCGCGTTCCAGCCGGTGGCACCAGCGCCACCTTCAAACGTCACTTTGGCCTGGTAGGGGGCGTTGTCTTCCAGCAGGGTCTTGAGTTCGGCCACGGCACTGGCCGCGTCAATCAGCGGCGGCAGGCGCACGCTCAGCTTGAAGGCGGTGTAAGGGCGCAGCACATTGCCGGCGTTCTTGAGTTCGGGCAGGCCGTCGGCCCCGGTCACGCTCAAGGTGGGTGTCCAGGTGCGCGCCAGCAGGGCTTGCAGCGGGTCGCTGGTGGTGGGCAACATGGTCTGGCTGCTGCCGCCGCAGTCGGCGTGCGCCCACGGAAAACGCTTGTACAGCGCCTCGCCCAGAATGCCGGCGGTGACTTTGGCCTGGGCCAGGCGGTCAGCGGGCACCTCGCAATGAAAGCTGGCGGGCAGCAAGCGGCCGCTGGCGCTGTCTTCCAGCCGGTCCAGCACATGCCGCAGGATGCGAAAGCTCGACGGCACCAGGCCGCTGGCGTCGCCCGAATGCACACCCTCGGTCAGCACCTCAACTTTGAGCGTGCCGCTGGCCATGCCGCGCAGGCTGCTGGTCATCCACAGCTGGTCGTAGTTGCCGGCGCCCGAGTCCAGGCAGATCACCAGACCGACATCACCCAGGCGTTTGCGCAGCGTGTCGATGTAGGGCAGCAGGTCATAAGAGCCGCTTTCTTCGCAGGTTTCCACCAGGCCCACAATGCGCGGGTGCGCGGTCTGCTGGGCTTTGAGCGCCTGAATGGCGGTGATGGCCGCGTAAATGGCGTAACCATCGTCGGCCCCGCCACGGCCATACAGCTTGCCGTCCTCGTACTTGGGTGACCACGGCCCCAGGTCCGAGCGCCAGCCGGTGAATTCGGGTTGTTTGTCAAGGTGGCCGTACATCAGCACGGTCTGATCAGACACCACCTGATTGGTGTTGCCGGTGGAGGCCACGACTTCAAAAAACAGCACCGGTGTGCGCCCGGGCAGGCGAATGATCTCGAGCGTCAGGCCCGCCACCTTTTGCGCCTGCACCCACTCAAAGGCGTTTTGCACCACTTTCTCAATCAGGCCATGCTGCGCCCAGTCGGCGTCAAACATGGGGGATTTGGCCGGAATGGCGATGTAGTCGGTGAGCTGCTTGACCAGGTCGTTGTCCCAGGCCTGGCTGACCTGGGTCAGCGCCTGGGCCGTGTTGAGGAGCGATGGAGTGATGCGTGCGTTCATTGAAGGTGTCCTTGCGTGGTGCGTCAACCGAATGGGCAGATCATGCCACGACTGGCCGGCGGGTTGCTGGCCGCGTCAGGATGCCATACTCGGCTCATGCGCTTGAAGCGCCTGTCCTTGTACAGGCCATGGGAGCTAAAAGATCAAACATAAGGACTGCCATGCGGATCAGAATTTACATGTGTTCAGGCTTGCTGCTGCACAGTTTGGTGGTGACTGCACAGCCGGCGGCGGAAACTCCCGGGTTTCCAGGGGCTTGGGGTGAGTCATTCGCTTTGATCGACCAGGTGTCCGGAAAATTGCAGAAACCAGCCGTGCCGGCTGCCAAAATGCCCGCGGTTGTGATCCTACATGGCAGCGGAGGCATCGACGGGCGCGGTGCTTTTTATGCTGAAGCACTGAATAAGGCGGGCTTTGTCACGCTTGAAATTTTCATGTTTGCGCCCGGCGCGCGCAGTCGCGAGGGACATGAATCCACGCTCACCCACGCCTACGGTGCACTGAATTACCTGGCCTCACGCAGCGACATCAACCCGCTTGCCATTGGCGCCATGGGTTTTTCCTGGGGCGGGAACATGGCCTTGAAACTGGCCTCGAAAAAAATAATGACCGCATTTGCTTCCAGCACCGGGCAGACCAGATTTGCTGCGCTGGCTTCTTTTTATCCCTTGTGCTGGCAACATTCTCAAGCGGCAACGAACACGTCCCATGCCAGCCATGGGGCCTACACCGAATTCACCGGTGCACCCGTCATGTTGTTTGCAGGCGGCAAGGACGACTACGGCACTCCCGATGAATGCCAGAGATTTGTGGATGCCGTGGCGCCTGTGGCCAAGGAGCTCATCAAGTACCAGTTCTATCCTGATGCGACGCATGGCTGGGACGCGCCACCGGGCAGATCACGGACTATTCACGACCCATCAGCAAACCAGGGAAAAGGCGGCACTGTGCGCATGTTTCCCGACAGCACGATTGCTGCCGATTCACGAGCCAAAGTGACCGCTTTTTTTGAAGCTCACTTGAAGGCCGGCACTCAACCGTAAATGGCCTCGGAGGTTTTATCTGGTGCTCGCGCGCGCAGCTTTTGGCGCCGTTGCACCCTGCAACTCAGGGACAATAAAGGACCCACACCCCAGGAGATTTCATTGTGAACCCTTCCCTCGACACGCTCAACCATCACTTCAGCCTGCCTGGCACGCTGCATTTTGTCAATGGCAGCGGCGACTTGCCGGTGGCCGAAATTCAGACCCCTTTGGCCAGCGCGCGTGTGGCACTGCAGGGCGCGCAGTTGCTGGCGTGGCAGCCGGCCGGGGCAGCGCCGGTGATCTGGCTGTCGCGAGCCGCCGTGTTTGCGCCGGGTGAGCCGGTGCGCGGGGGTGTGCCGGTGTGCTGGCCCTGGTTTGGCGTGCGTGAGGGCCTGCCGGCCCACGGCTTTGTGCGCACCCGCATGTGGCAGGTGCGCGCGGCTTCGACGGATGCAAGCAGGCAAGTGGTGTTGCGCCTGGGCCTGCAGGACGACGCCGGCACCCGCGCGCTGTGGGACCATGCCTTTGATCTGGAGCTGCAGCTCACGATCGGAGCCACGCTGAGCATGACACTCACCAGCCGCAACACCGGCGACCGGGCTTTCACCCTGACCGACGCGCTGCACACCTATTTCTGCGTGGCCGACATCGATCAAACTGTGGTGCAGGGGCTCGACGGCTGCGACTACCTCGACAAGGTGCAAAATTTTGCCCGAACCAGACAATCGGGCGCGGTCGAATTCACCGGCGAGACCGACCGCATTTACGTCGACACCGCGGCCGACTGCATGATCGAGGACCGGGTGACACAGCGCGCCATTCGGGTCAGCAAAAGCGGCAGCAGCTCCACGGTGGTCTGGAACCCCTGGCGCGACAAGGTGTTTGCCGACATGGCCGCGGGCGAGTACCGGCAGATGCTGTGCGTGGAAACCTGCAACGCCGGGCCTGACCAGGTCACCCTGGCACCGGGCCAGTCACATGCGCTGACCGTCCGCCTGGCCGTCGACTAAAAGGCCCGGGTTCAGGCGCTTTTGAGGGTGGGGTAGTCGGTGTAACCCCTGGCACCACCGCCGTACCAGGTGGTGCGGTCGCATTCTGCCAGCGGCTTGCCTTTGCGCAGGCGCTCAACCAGGTCCGGGTTGCCAATGAAGGGGCGGCCGAATGCCACCAGATCAGCACCCTCAGCAATAGCTTGTTGCGCCAGGTCCTTGTCAATACCGTTGTTGACCATCCATGCCCCCTTGCCAGCGGCAGCCCGGTAGGCACGGCGCAGGCCGGTGTAGTCGAACGGCCGATCAGGCAGCACGCGCGGGCCGCCGGTGGCGCCTTCAATGACGTGCACATAGGCCAAACCAAAGGCGGCCAGCTCGCGCACCACGTAGTCAAACAGCGGCTGCGGGTCGGGGTCGAAGGCGTCGTTGGCTGGCGTCACCGGCGACAGGCGGATGCCGACCCGGCCGCCGCCCACGGCGCTGGTCACGGCCTGCACCACTTCGAGCAGGAAACGGGCGCGGTTTTCGATGCTGCCGCCAAAGTCGTCGCGGCGCTGGTTGGAGCCGCTTTTGAGGAACTGGTCGAGCAGATAGCCGTTGGCCGCGTGGATTTCGACGCCATCAAAACCCGCGGTGTGCACCGCATTGCGCGCGGCGGCCACGTAGGTGTGCACGATGTCGGGCAGCTCGTAGGCCTGCAGCGCGCGCGGCTCAGAGGTTTCGACAAAGACCGGCAGGCCGTCCTTGAGCAGCACGGTTTTGGTTTTGGCGGTGATGGCCGAGGGCGCCACCGGCGCGCCGCCATGGGGCTGCAGGCTGGTGTGCGAGACCCGGCCCACGTGCCACAGTTGACACACGATCTTGCCGCCCGCCGCGTGCACGCTGCGCGTCACGTCTTTCCAGGCCTCGACCTGTTCCTCGGCATACAGACCGGGCACGTCGGCGTAGCCCTGGCCTTGCTGGCTGATGGCGGTGGCCTCGGTGATGATGAGCCCGGCGCTGGCGCGCTGGGTGTAATACTGGACCATCAGGGCGTTGGGGGTGGCATCGGGCGCGCGGTTGCGCGTCAGCGGGGCCATCACGATGCGGTTGGCCAGCGCCATGTTCCCGGCTTGAGCAGGTTCAAACAGGGTGGCGGTGCGGTGTGGCATAAAAGACTCCAGAATGTTTTTGGCTGTGGTCTGCAGTTTAATTGCTGCGCACCAGGGCCTCGAATGACTGGATCGGCAGGGCTTGACTGAACAGATAGCCCTGGAAGTGGCGGCAACCCAAGCCCGCCAGATACTCAAGCTGGGCACCGGTCTCGACCCCTTCGGCAATGACCTCCAGACCCAGGCTGTCCGCCAGCGCGATGATCATCTTGGCAATGGCGGCATCGTCGGCATCCACGAGAACATTTTGCACAAACCCCAGGTCGATCTTGAGCTGGTCCAGCGGCAGGCGCTTGAGGTAGGACAGCGACGAATAACCTGTGCCGAAGTCGTCCAGTGCGAAGCCCACCCCGCTCGCCTTGAGCAATTTCATCTTGGCAATCACGCCCTCGACGTTGCTGACCAGAAGACTCTCGGTGAGTTCGAGCTTAAGCCGTTCCGCCTTGGCGCCGGTGCGCTCCAGGACCGCCAGGACCTGCTCGGCAAAGTCGTCCTGATGAAATTGCAGCGCGCTCACGTTCACCGCCAGGGTCAGATGGGCCAGTTCGGCCTGGCCTGCCCACTGCGCCAGTTGGTGGCAAGCGGTCTCCAGCACCCAAAGGCCCAGGGGCAGGATCAGGCCGGTTTCTTCTGCCAGCGGGATGAATTCGCCGGGCTGCACGAGGCCGCGACGGGGATCCTGCCAGCGCACCAGCGCTTCCGAGCCGATGACCTGGCCGTCCTGATCGACCTGGGCCTGGTAGTACAAGAGGAGCTGCTCTTGGGCAATGGCGGCACGCAGGCTGATTTCCAGCGTGGCCCGGGCGCTGACCACCGCCTGCATTTGGGAGTCAAAAAAGCGCAGGGTATTGCGACCCGCGGCCTTGGCCTGGTACATGGCCAGCTCGACACGCTTGATCAGGGTCTCCGCACTGTCCTCTGGCGCACCCAAAAGCGTGATGCCCATGCTCACGGTGCCCTGGTAGTCCTGGTCGGGCAGGGGATAGGGCTGGCGCAGCACCTTCAGCAGTTTTTGTGCGATCAACTCCGCCTTGGCCGCGGCAAGCACCGGATCGGCGCCCAGATCTTCCAGCATGACCAAAAAGGTATCACCGCCAAAACGTGCCACCGTGTCGCAGTCGCGCATATTTTCCGTCAGCCGCTGCGCGACCTTTTGCAAAAGCAGATCACCGATGTCATGACCGACACTGTCATTGAGTATCTTGAAATTGTCGATATCCAGGCACAACAGTGCCCCGCAGCTTCCGTTGCGCTGGCTGGCCGAGATCGCCTGGTGCAGGCGGTCCTGCATCAGGCGGCGGTTGGGCAGGTTGGTCAGCGCGTCGTAGAACGCGAGCCGGATGATCTTGCCCTCGGCCTCCTTGCGCTGGCTGATGTCGGTCAGCGTGCCGACGAAATGGGTCACCTCGCCTTGCGCATCGCGCACGGCGTTGATGATGACCCAATCGGCATAGATTTCGCCGTTTTTGCGCTTGTTCCAGACTTCGGCCTGCCAGGAGCCCACGGTGTGCAAGGACTGCCACATCGCTGACCAGAATTCTGATGGATGCCGATCCGAACTCAGCAGCCTAGGCGATTGACCCACCGCCTCGGCCTCGGTGTAGCCGGTCGTCATGGTGAATGAGGGGTTAACACGAAGAATGACTCCCAGCCGGTCGGTGATCAACATGCCTTGTTGTGAATCAAAGGCGGTTGCGGCAATGCGCAGCTCTTCCTCGGCCTTGGCGAGCACGCTCATGTCGGTGTCCATGCAAAACATCACCGGCGCCTGCCCATCGATCGAGACGACCGTGTGACTGGAATAAACCGGCACCAGGTGGCCCTGCTTGTGGCGCAAATTCATCCGGCTCGGCGGGATGCCCTGTTCGTTTTCGAACATCCAGCGCACGGCGCCCGCCACGCGTGTGCGCAGCTCATCGGGAATAATCAGGTCGAGCAGGTTGCCGCCCATGGCCTCGGCGGCGCTGTAACCATAAATGTTTTCCGAGGCCCGGTTCCAATAGACCACGGTGCCGTCAGCCAGGTAACCCTGAATGGACATGGCGGCGGCGTCTTCAAACAGTTGTTCAAAACGCAATTCGGCAATTTCGCTGGCAGCTGCGACGCCTTGCGGCAAGGACGATATTGGCGGGCTTGACATGGGGCGGGTCCTCTTCCAAAAGTATAGTATCGTTCAACTTGAGGCGCACCGGGCCTTAAACTCCGCGCATGATTCCAGGCTTCCAACGCGCCACCGCCGTCACCCTTGCGCAATACCAAACCCTCAAGGCCGCTGCCAGGCGATACCCCTTTCGAGCGGCGCTGGCCCTGCCCGCGCTGGTGCTGCTCTACGTGCTCCTGCTGATTCCGTTCACGCCGGGCATTGGCGACCTGCGCAAGGCCAAATCCGAGGCGCCCTCGGTGCTGCTGGCCCTGGACGGCAGCACGCTCGTGGAATACAAGCGCATCAACCGGCAGTGGGTCACGCTGGACCAGATTTCACCCGAGGTGGTGAACGCCCTGATCGCCACCGAGGACCGCCGCTTCTACGAGCACCATGGCATCGACGTGCGGCGCCTGGCCGGGGCCGCGCTCAGCACCCTGTCAGGAGAATTGCAGGGCGGCTCGACCCTGACCCAGCAATTGGCCCGCAATCTTTTCCCCGAAGAAATCGGCCGCTCCGCCACCCTGACCCGCAAGCTCAAGGAAGCCATCACGGCGCTGAAGATCGAGGCCGTGTATTCCAAGCGCGAGATCCTGGAAACCTACCTCAACACCGTGCCGTTTCTCTACAACGCGTTCGGCATCGAGATGGCGGCGCGCACCTACTTTGACACCTCGGCCGACCAGCTCGACGTGCTGGAGAGCGCCACCCTGATCGGCATGCTCAAGGGCACCAGTTATTACAACCCGGTGCAAAACCCCGAGCGCGCCAAGCAGCGCCGCAACCTGGTGCTGGAGCAGATGGCCAAAAACGGCAGCCTGGACCCTGCCCGCGTCAAGGCCCTGTCCAAAAGGCCGCTCAGGCTCGACTTTGAACGCCAGGTCGAAGCCCCAGGGCTGGCACCACATGTGGCCCAGCACCTGCGCAAGTGGCTCATCGACTGGGCCGACCGCCGCGATTACGACCTGCAGGCCGACGGATTGCGGGTCTACACCACACTCGATGGCGGGCTGCAAAAAGCGGCGAACCAGGCGCTGACGCGGCAACTGAATTACCTGCAAACGCTGGCCGACGGTCGGCGCAAGGCCGGGCAGGAGCCCGCCGTGCTGCAGGCCGGCTTTCTGGCCATGGACCCGCGCGATGGCGCCGTGCGGGCCTGGGTGGGCAGCCGCGACTTTGCCCAGGAACAGTTCGACCACGTCAGCCAGGCGCGGCGCCAGCCCGGCTCGACTTTCAAGCCTTTCGTGTATGGCGCGGCCTTCATGCAGGGCATGAGCCCGTCGGACACCTTCATGGACCAGCCCGTGGCAATCTCGTCGCCGGGCACTGAGGTGTGGACCCCCAGCGATGCCACGCCGCCAAGCTACCAGCCCACCAGCCTGCGCAGCGGCCTGGTGTATTCCAAAAACACCATCACCGCCCAATTGATGCAAAAAGTGGGGCCCAAGCGCGTCGGCGAGTTGGCGCAGGCCATGGGCGTGCGCCAGAGCAAGCTGGATCTGGTGCCCTCGCTGGCGCTGGGCACGAGCCCGGTCACGCTGATCGAGATGGTCACCGCCTACAGCACCCTGGCCAATGGCGGCAGCTACTTTGCGCCCCATCTGGTGCTGCGTGTGGAGGACCGCAACGGCAAGTTGCTGGAACAGTTTGCCCCGGTGACTGAACGGGAGCCGGCCATGCCACGCGCGCAGGCGCTCACTTTGGTGAACGTGATGCGCGGCGTGATCGACGAGGGCACAGGTTCGGCCATTCGCTACCGCTACGGCATCCAGGCGGACGTGGCCGGCAAAACCGGCACCACCCAGGACAACACCGACGGCTGGTTCATCATGATGAATCCGCAACTGGTGGCCGGCGCCCGCGTCGGCTTCAACGACAACAGCGTCACGATGGGCTCCTGGGGCCAGGGCGCGCGCAGCGCCTTGCCCATGGTGGGCGAAGTCTTTCAGCAGGCGTTTCGCAACCGCTGGCTGGACCCAAAGGTCGAGTTCGACATTCCACGACCCAAGCCGCCAGCGCCGCCCGAACCGGAGCCGCTGCCAGAATCCGAGCCACAACAAGACCCCTTGTCCGGCCTGGTCAACGACCTCATGGACCGCCTCAAGCCGCTGCTGGGTGAATGACGCCGGCCGCGGTACCTGCGCAAAAACTCAAACCGCGGCGAAGCGCCCCTGCAAGTAGCTGATGATGGCTCCAGACTCGGCCAGCCATTGACTTTGGCCGTTGGCGTCGGTGATCTTGAGGCAGGGCACCTTGACGGTGCCGGCGCCCTTCTGCAGGTCGTCGCGATTTTGCTGGTGGTGCTGCGCGTCGCGGCGCTCGATGGGCAGCGACAGGCGCCGCATTTCCTGGCGCACCTTGATACAAAACGGGCAGGTGGTGAACTGGTACAACACCAGGCTCTGGCACTGCTGGTCGACCACCTGCTGCTGCTCGGGCGCGCGCACCACGCCCTTGGGCTGGCTGACAAATTCCCAGACCTGCATGAAGGGGCCAAGCACAATGCGCAGGGTTCTGAAAAAGCTTCTGATGATTAATTTCATCGGGTAATGATAATCGCGGCGGGAAGGCAGCTAATTGGTCGCATGTTTCGTGGCGGCATGGGTGAAGGGATCGGGGCGCGGCACAAGGGCCGAGATGGCGTCCGGCAAGAATGGCCGCCTGAGAATGCCGTAACCGGCCCTGTCACCAATGCAGTCATTTCATGAGAACACAGGTGTGCACGTTCGGTGAACTGTTGCAGCGCTCAGGCCGCGGACTCCTGGCTGAATGAGATTTGCACTTTGAGCGATTGGCGCTTGTCGAGCGCCAGCTCAAAGGCTTCCACCGCGCGATCCAGCGGCAAGATGCTGGTGATCACGGGTTTGCCGTCCACCAGGCCTTCATTCAGGAACTGAACTGCTGTGGCAAATTCAGCATGGAACCTGAAGGTGCCGCGCAGGTCAATCTCTTTGGCAACAATCTGGTTCATGGGCAGGCTGATGTCCCCACCCAGGCCGACGGTCACCAGAACACCGCGCGGGGCGACCACTTCCAGCGCCGTGCGCAGCGCAGGCTGGCTGCCCGAGGCCTCGAACACGGCATCGAACTGGCCCTTGTCGACCTTGTATTTGTCCAGACCGTCGGGCTGGGTCAGCAGGTTGATGGTTTCGTCTGCGCCCATGTTGCGGGCGCATTGCAGCGGCAGGTCAGCGATGTCAACGGCCACAATGCGCGCCGCGCCGGCGCGGCGCAGGCCACCGATCAGCAGCGAGCCAATGGGGCCGCACCCGGTCACCAACACCTGCCTGCCCAGCACGCCACCGGCGCGCTGGATGGCGTGCAGCCCCACCGACAAGGGCTCTGCCAGCGCGGCTTCAGACAGGCTCAGATGGTCGGCAACCCGGTGCGCCTGGCTGGCATCGATGACCAGCTTTTCGCTGAAGCCGCCCTGAATGTGGGGAAAGGGCATGGCGCTGCCGTAAAAGCGCATGTTCAGGCAATGGTTGTGTTGCCCCAATTGGCAAAATCGGCAGTGGCCACAGGGCCGCGAGGGCGAAATGGCAATGCGCTGGCCCGGTTTGAAACCCGAGACCTGCGCACCCAGCGCCTCGACCGTGCCCGAGAATTCGTGACCGAGTGCCATCGGCTGCTTGAGGCGAACAGTGCCAAAACCACCATTCTGGAAATAGTGCAGGTCAGAGCCGCAAATGCCGCCAAAAGCGACACGCACCAGAAGTTGCTGGTCACCCAGCTCTGGCAGTTCGGTGGTTTCGATGCGCAAATCTTTGGCGGCATGGCAGACAACGGTTTTCATGGCAGGACTCTTTCAATGAAAGTGAAGGGTTATAGGGTGGCGGTCACGCCGCCATCCACGTACAGGATGTGGCCATTGACAAAGCGCGAGGCGTCGCTGGCCAAAAACACCACAGCACCGCCCAGGTCTTCGACATCGCCCCAGCGGCGGCTCGGTGTGTGCTCCACCAGCCAGGCAGTGAAGGCCGGGTCCGCCACCAGTTTTTCGGTCAACTCGGTCTTGAAATAGCCCGGCCCCAGCCCGTTGACATTGATGCCAAATTGACCCCAGTCGATGGCCATGCCTTTGGTCAGCATCTTGACGGCGCCCTTGCTGGCGGTGTAGGGCGCAATGCCGGGGCGCCCCATCTCACTTTGCACCGAGCAGATATTGATGATCTTGCCCTGTCCGCGCGGAATCATTTTTTTGGCCACTGTCTTGCCCACATAGTAGACACTGTCAAGGTTGGTCTTCATCAGGGTGTGCCAGTCGTCGTCGGCAAATTCGTGCAGCGGATTGCGGATTTGCATGCCGGCGTTGTTGACCAGAATGTCAATGACGCCAATGCCGGCCTCGATCGCATCGACCGCCAGGCTGACCGCGCTGGCATCGGTGACATCAAACGCCCGGGCGCTCACCGTCAGGCCCTCGGCTTGCAGCGCTTGAGCCGCCAGCGCCAGCTTGTCCGGGTTGCGGCCGTTCAAAATGACGTGGGCACCAGCCTGCCCCAGAGCCCTGGCCAGCGCCAGGCCGATGCCGCCGGAAGAACCGGTGATAAGGGCGCGCCGGCCGGTGAGTCGAAAGGTATCGAGCAAGTTCATAAGCATTTCAGGAAGTAAACAAAAGATGAGGGACGGGCAACAGTTGGGGCAAAACGATCAGCCGACCCATGACCACATATTGCGACGGCAGAAACAACATCTCGCCGCCGATAAGCTGGTGGCAATGCGGACGGTGAAAACATCCGTTTCGTCGCGCTGTGGCGGCTCCAGGGTCCGGAGCTGGCTGTCCAGCAGTTCGGGAAGCATGTAATGCCCGGCGCGCAGGGCCATGCGCTGGCGGATCAATTCGGCGTCACCATCCAGAAAAACAAAGACCACATTGCCGGCCCGGGCGCATCTTGGCCACGCTCTCGGACAAGTGCAGGTCGTCGCCATCGATCATGTCGTACTGGAGCTGCCGTGCCATGGCGCCGGCCACGGTTGATTCGCCACAGCCCGAGACCCCCATCACCACCACATGCAAAGGCTCGGTCACGGCTGTAACGGTCTGATCCATGGTGTTCACGGGCTCAGGCTCCCACCGAGCACTCGGGCACCGGGGTGTGCAGCGCCTGACCGGAAGTGCCCGCTTGCATATTGGCAAAAGCCAGATCGGCCATGGCCTGGCGTGTTTGCAGGGTGGCGCTGGCCATGTGCGGCGTCAACACCACGTTGGGCAACTTGCGCAGCGCCTCGGGCACACGCGGCTCATTGGCATACACGTCCAGCGCCGCACCCGCAATGGTGCCCGCCTCGAGCGCCTGTATCAGCGCCTCTTCGTCGACCACGCTGCCGCGCGCCACATTGATCAGGTAAGACCTGGGACCCAGGGCTGACAACACCTCGGCGTTGATCAGGTTCCGGGTGCCTGCCCCGCCGGGGGTGATCACCACCAGATAGTCAACCTGGGCGGCCAGCGCCTGTGCCGTTGGATAGAACGTGTAGCCAGATTCGGGCTTGCTGCTGCGTGCGGTGTAGGCGATCGACATGCCAAAACCGCCGGCCCTGCGCGCGATGGCCTGGCCGATGCGACCCAAGCCCACAATACCGAGTCGTGCACCAGAGACTTTTTGCGCTAGCGCCATGGGGCCATTCAACCACTCTCCGGCGCGCACAAAACGGTCCGCCTGCGGGATGCGACGCCCGATCGACAAGACCAGGCCCATGGCAAGGTCGGCCACATCGTCGGTCAACACGTCCGGCGTATGGGTCACCGCAATGCCCTGTGCATTGGCAGCCGGCACGTCAACGCCGTCGTAGCCCACGCCGAACACCGACACCACCCTGGCATTTGGCAATTGCGCCAAAAGCGCCCCGGTCACCACCGACTCACCCGAAGCGGCCAAGCCCACAATACGTGGCGCAAGCTGTGCAAAGGCCGTTGGATCGGTTTCATGCGTGCGCTCGTGCACGGTGTAAACCCGTTGCAGCGCCTCTTGGTAGAAGGGGTGCAATTTGGCAACCGCCAAAATATCTGGCTTGATCATTTCAAATCTCCTGACGATAAAACAGTTGTTGGACAGCACGGTCCGAAAATGTGGAAAAAATGGCAAGCCTAGTGGTTGCCGTCACATGCAGTGTTGTTTGATGATGGCTCGATCAATCAAAATTTTGTGAGCATTTCAGGCCGGCGCGCGGGTTCGTGGCGGCTTATGTCAAAGCGGCAACCGCCTGGCCAATCCGCTGGCACCCGTCCTCGATCACTTCGGCGCTTGTGGCGATGGACATGCGGAAGTAGGGCGAGAGACCATACACCGAGCCGGCAATCACGGCCACGCCAACGCCCTCAAGCAAGTACATCACCACGTCCATATCGGTTTCGATTTTCTTGCCCTGTGGCGTGGTGCGACCGATCATTCCCGCGCAGTTGACGTACAGATAAAAGGCCCCGCCGGGCTTGCGACAACTGATCCCGGGGATGGCGTTGAGGATGCTGAGTGCCAGGTCACGCCGGTCTTTATAGGTTCCGACCCAATCTGCGATAAAACTTTGTTCGCCCTGCAAGGCCGCCAAGGCTGCGGCCTGGCTGACCGAACTGGCGTTGGACACGGATTGCGATTGCAGCATGTCCAAGGCCGCAATCAACTCAGCGGGGCCGGCGGCCCAGCCGATACGCCAGCCTGTCATGGCATAGGTTTTTGATACCCCGTTGATCACCAGCGTCCGGGCTTTGAGTTGCGGCTCGATCGCCACCAGATGCGGGTTGTCGCTGGACTCGAACCGGATGTGTTCGTAAATGTCGTCTGTCATCAACAGCACATGGGGATGACGCAACAGCACATCCGCCAGGGCGCGCAGATCGGCGGCGCTGTAGGTCGATCCCGTGGGGTTGGTCGGCGAATTCAGGATCAGCCAGCGGGTTTTGGGGGTGATCGCAGCCTCTAGCTTGGCCGGCGTGAGCTTGAATCCCTCAGACTCCAGGCAAGTGACGATGACCGGCTCCCCCTGGCAGGCGAGGGTCATGTCGGGATAGGACACCCAGTAAGGGGCTGGAATGATGACCTCGTCGCCAGGCTCCAGGGTGACGGACAAGGCGTTGTAAATGGCGTGCTTGGCACCAATGGTGACGATGATGTCCTTGGGCAAATAGGACAAGCCGTTCTCACGCTGAAACTTCTCGGCAATGGCTTCCCGCAGCGCCAGGGTACCGGCGGCCTGGGTATAGCGTGTTTCGCCCCGCTTGATCGCCTCACAAGCGGCAAGGCAGATGTGCTCCGGTGTGTTGAAGTCCGGTTCGCCCACGACCAGGTTGACAATGTTTTTTCCAGCCCTGCGCAAGGCGGCGGCGCGGTCCTGGGCAGCACTGCTTGGCGAGGGTTTGACCCGACTGAGGCGCTCAGCAATGTGAATAGTGCTCATGTTAGACTCCTTTTTCGATATGACATGCGCTGGAGAGTACGCAAGCTTGTCACTTCACGCAAAGACAAATTTCGTCTGGCCGGATAGTGACAGCTTATGTTGTTTCAAAAAATTCAATGCAAAAAAGCTGCTCGTGACCTACTTCGAAGGACTGCATCGATCGCCAATTGAGACAATTTCATGAATCTGCGACGTTTAAGGTATTTCGTAAAAATTGTCGACATTGGCAGCCTGACCCAATCTGCGGACGTGCTCCACATCGCCCAACCGGCATTGAGTCAGCAAATCGCCACGCTTGAGGGGGAGTTTCGCCAACAGTTGTTGGTTCGAACCAAACGTGGCGTCACGCCAACGGAGGCGGGCCTGATCCTGTACCGTCATGCCCAGATCATTCTTCGCCAGCTTGATCAAGCCCAAAGCGATGTCAACAACGCCGGCAAGAGCCTGTCAGGCCAGGTGGCGGTGGGCCTGGCACCCGGCACGGCCGCCTCGGCCCTGGCCTTGCCACTGCTGAAGACCATACGCGCCCGCCACCCTTCGATCCTGCTTTATCTGAATGAGAATTTTGGAACCACGCTAAGCGAGCTGGTGATGAATGGGCGCATGGACATGGCGGTGCTCTATGCCGGGAAGAATGTTGTCCATGGACTCTCCTACCAAGCTTTGCTCAAGGAGCAGCTATTTTTGGTGGCGCCACAGACCTCCCCTGGTCTTCCAGAGCAAATTGACTTGTCTGAGGTGAGCAAGCTTGAACTATTGTTGCCACGACCGTACAACTATCTCAGAAAATACGTGGACGAGGCCTTCTCTGGCTTGACCAAGAGCGCCAGGGTGGTGGCGGAAATTGAGTCAGTGGCCACCCTCAATGCCGCCGTGGCGGCGGGTCTGGGCGCCACCATCCTGCCAGAGTCGGCTGCGCGCGCCATGGCCATTTCGATCCAGGCCCAACTGTGCAGGATCGTGTCTCCGGTCATCGAGGTGCCTTTGGCCTTGTGTGAGTCGGACCACTTGCCGTTGTCCGAGCCCGCACAGGCGGTAAAAGACATTATTCTGGAGCTGGTGGAGGCGCAGAATTTCGACTTTGGCTATGGCAAGCAGGAAGAGGAAAATTGAGCTGAAAGTCTCCGGCCCGCAATTTTCTGGCGCGCATGTCGCAGAGCGGCCGCCGGTAGCGCGTCAAGAGTGGTTTCAGTTCAACAGCCGCATTCGGGAGATCGGAACGATCCGCCCGTTTCCTGATTCGACTTCCGCCCGGATCGCCAGCGCGTTCTCGACAGCGCCCGGCGTGTCACCATGCAGCAAAATGGATTGCACCTTGATGGCAAGTTTTTTCCCGTTGATGCTGGTGATGACGCCATCGTCCAACAGGCGTTTGACCCGCTGCAACACCTGGCCCTGGTCTTTGATCACCGCGCCGGGTAATTTTCTTGGAACCAGATCGCCATCATCGGTGTAAGCGCGATCGGCCAGGAACGTGGCGGCCACCCTCAGGCCAAATTTGTTGGCGGCACGTTCGATTTGCGTGTTTGTGGACACCGAGATGATCATGTCAGGATTGAACTCAGAGACCGTGCGCACCAGCGGTTCGGCCAGCGCAAAATCTGCTGCGGCCATGTTGCCCAAGGCGCCATGAAAGCTCATGTGCGTGACACGCGCACCAGCAACCGAGGCAATACCGGCCAGCGCACCCAGTTGATAAAGGACATACCTGGACACATCCGCCGGATCGCATTGCATGGGACGACGCCCAAACCCCAACAGGTCAGGAAATCCGACATGTGCGCCCAGGTCAACGTCTTGGGCCAAGGCCAAACGAACGGTCTTGTCCATGATCACCGGATCGCCCGCATGAAAACCGCAGGCAACATTGGCCGAAGTGATGACTTTCAGCAAGCCCGCGTCGTCGCCCATGGTGTAGTCGCCAAATCCCTCGCCAATATCTGCATTCAGATCAATATCCATAGAGCCGCCTTCCGTTACAAGATTTCATCACGCCGGTCATCAGCGCGCAGGACTCAACACCAGAACCGTGGCGCCATAACCCAGCAAATCGCCTGTGCTGGCCACCAGGCTTTTCACCAAGCCACTCCCGGAGGCAAGGACAGGGACATAGATCAGGCCAATTTTAAGAATGCCGACGACATCCCCGTGCCTGACGTTGCTGCCAGCCGTGACAAATGGCGCACGGCGCATTGGATGAGTGGCCAGGAAAATACCTGCGGTCGTGGTTTTGACAGCGGTCTCTGGCGAAGCCTGCTGCGCCGCAGCGCCGGGTGACCCTGCCCCGGCGATATCTGTTATGTCGACATGGTGAGCGTCTGACACGGTTAACCTGACGTGCTCCCCAGGACGGGACAGTTCAAGACTGCGCATGCTGGAGGTTTTAAGCCAGGTTGAAAGTTGTTGAAGTTCGTTCAATTCCATCAAATTGCTCCGCGGTGTTCAAGACTGGGACAGCCGGTAGAGTGCCACGAGCTGGCGCAACTTGCCGAGATAATCGCGCACGGCATGCAACGCCAGCCGGGCATCGTCATATGACGCCGGCACGAAACGCAAGCGGGTTCCGGGGAGGGCCTGGGCCAATCGCCAGAGATCGGCCTCGATCACCGTGCCAATTTTCGGATAACCACCTGAGGGCTGCGCATCGCGCAGCTGAATGATGGGTTGCCCGTTGTGTGGCACCTGAATCACGCCCGGCACGATGCCGTGCGAACGCAGCTCCAGGGTCTGTTTTGGCTTCAGCGCGGTACCCGCCAAACGATAACCATAACGATCACTTTGAGCCGTTATTTTCCAGTCCGTCGTCCAGAAGGCGTTGAGGGAATCCTCCTCATAACAATCATATTCAGCAGCAGGCATGACACGAACAAAGGTCTGTCCGGATTGCACCTCATCACCAAGAGGCAGCGCATATGGCGGGGGCTCGACACCCAGTTCCAAGGCGTCCGATTCGGGGCGAGCGCAACCGGGCTCGGTCACTGTGCCCGCACTGAGTATGTCCCCTTGCCGCAAGGCCCGCCCATGATGCCCACCGAATTCGCCGCGCAGCTGCGTGCTGCGAGAGCCCAAAACCACCGGCACATCGACGCCACCAGCCAATCCGAGATAGGCACGCGCCCCATGATGTGCTGTCTTCAAGCTCAGTTCCTGGCCCTTTTTGGCATGGTGTACCCAATAGGGTGGAATGTCCTTATCGTCAAGTTCAGCGCCTGCATCGGCACCTGTCAACGAGAAACACATGTCCTCAAGAAATCGCACCTTGAACGGAAACATCGGGACTTCGATGGCTGCAGCGTCTTCTGAATTTCCCAGCAGAATATTGCCAACGGCAAGCGCAAGCTGATCCATCGCGCCAGCGGTGCCCACACCATAACGCAGGTAGTTCTTGCGCCCAATATCCTGAACGCTGGCCAATCCGCTGGTAGACAGGATTTCTATCATTTGATGACCTTTTCTGCGATGAATCGAACCATATCGCCCGGTGCGAGCAGCGCGGGTGGATGTTGTTGTGGTTCAAAAAACGACATGTCGGTGTGACCAATGGTGTTCCATCCGCTAGGTCCCGCCGAGGCAGACACCCCTGTTTGTGCACCGCCAATCGATACCGCGCCACCCGGCAAACCAAGCACGGGGACCTTGCGACGCGGTGTGGCAATGATCGGATTCATGCCGCCGAGATAACAGTATCCCGGGTGGCTGCCCAAGGCAAACACCGTGTAGAGCGGTTCCGTGTGAATCCTCACGATTTCATCAATTGTCAGCCCCGAGTGAGCCATGACATCGGCCATGTGCGGCCCGAATTCGCCACCATAAATCACGGGCAGTTCGACAATTCGCCCGTCAAGCAACAGTTCCTGGCCACTGTTCCAGGCTGCAATCAGGTCGCCCGTGATGGTTGCCAGTTCCACCGGCGGCTCCAAAAAAACAAGCATGAGATTGCTCATGCCAGGAACGGCTTCCCTGACCCAGGGCCAGGTCTCGGCCTGTCGTGCCAACGACCAAATCTTTCTCTGAACGGCCAGATCCATGTCGCCGGGTG
Source organism: Polaromonas sp. (assembly GCA_021737975.1). GTDB lineage: Bacteria > Pseudomonadota > Gammaproteobacteria > Burkholderiales > Burkholderiaceae_C > Rhodoferax. The sequence continues at coordinate 33,656 of JAIPCZ010000001.1, forward strand.
CCTCGAAAAGCACACCTGTGGTGCCGAGAGGGCTTATTTTTGGTCGTGCGACAGAGTGGACTAGAGGTGCCATGGCGTATTGCGGTTAAGTGATCTCAGGGCATCCGCCTGCTTTGTTCAGGCAAACGATTTTCATGCGCATTGCTTCTGGATCAACAACTGTTCAAGATGGTGAATATTCGGACTGCCCCGGCAAAACGCCGGATCAGTCAAGACATCGTGGAGAAGAGGCATATTTGTCTGAATGCCCCGGACATTGAATTGCTCCAGTGCCAATCGCATTCGAATCAGGGCTTCATTGCGGTCGCGCCCATGCACGATCAGTTTGGCAATCAAAGAATCGTAATGCCTGGATATCACGCAACCTGCGGACACATGGGAATCAAGTCGAACACCGTACCCGCCGGGCGGGTCCCAAGCCGTGATTTTCCCCGGGCAAGGAATGCAGGTGTAGGGTTCTTCGGCATTGATACGACATTCAATGGAATGTCCATGGATTGAAATATCGGATTGCTGCAACCGGAGCACTTCGCCGGCGGCCACGCGGATTTGCTCCTGAACGATGTCAATGCCAAAGACCATTTCAGTGACTGGATGTTCAACTTGCAGGCGCGTGTTCATTTCTATGAAAAAAAATGCGCCCTCCTCGTACAAAAACTCGAAGGTTCCCACGCCCTGATAACCGATCAATTTGCAGGCTTCCACGCAGCGCTGGCCCACCTGGTTGACCAGTTCCGGCGAAATACCTGGCGCAGGTGCTTCCTCGACCACTTTTTGATGACGCCGTTGCATTGAGCAGTCACGGGTGCCCAGCCAGAGCGCATGGCCATGGCTGTCGCACAAGACCTGGATCTCAACGTGACGCGGACGCTCGAGGAACTTCTCGATATACAGCTCAGGGTTGCCAAAAGCCCGTCGCGCCTCCTCGCGTGTGATGGCGATGCTGTCCAGCAAATCTTCTTCCTTGCGGACGACACGCATGCCGCGTCCGCCCCCCCCGCCAGAGGCCTTGACGATCACGGGATAACCGATGTCTCGTCCGATCTGGAGTATTTGGGCGCTGTCTTCGGGCAGTGCGTCGTCCGGCCCGGGAACACAGGGCACTCCGGCCTGGCGCATGGCACGTTTGGCTGACACCTTGTCGCCCATCGTCCGCATCGCCGCTGGCCTGGGGCCGATGAAACTCAGTCCACTGGCTTCGACGCGCTCGGCAAATTCGGCGTTTTCTGACAGAAACCCATAACCCGGGTGAATGGCTTGGGCGCCGGTAATTTCGGCAGCCAGCAAAATCGCCGCCTGATTCAAGTAACTGCGCCCCGGCGCTGCGGGGCCGATGCAAATGGCCTGACCGGCAAGTTGCACATGTTTGGCGTCACGGTCCGCCTCGGAGTAGACGGCAACCGTTTGAATACACAATTCGTGGCAGGCGCGTTGAATGCGGACTGCAATCTCACCGCGATTGGCGATCAATACCTTGTCAAACATCACATCGGCCTCTCGTTGTCAAGCTTGCCCGGATGGCGCATCCTGTTTACCCAACATGAAAAGCGCCTGTCCGGCGTCCACTTCCTGGCCATCCTCGGCCAGAATCGCGACGATCCTGCCGTCGCGATCCGCTTCGATGCTTGTAAATATCTTCATGGCTTCAAGCAGGCCCAGCTTTTGACCCTTTTGAACGGCATCGCCCATTTGCACGAAGGGCGCGTCGTTCGGTGCGGGCGCTCGACTGAACATTCCGAACATGGTCGCCTTCACAACATGCACGCTTGAGTCAGCCTGACGCGGACCGGGCAGAGGCGCCGGACTTTTTGAGGGTACCTCCGGGGCATCGGCAGCCGTTTCGATTGCCACGGGCGCCGGGCGTTCTTGAGCCCCTGGATGTTGATCACGCGACAGGCGCAATCGGCATCCGTTTTCCTCCAGTTCCAGCTCTGCCAAATCTGAAGCCGAGGCCAAGTCGATCAGCGACTTAATCTTCTGAAGATCCATTCTTGTCTGCCCTGTTAAACGTATTCGCACTGCAGCCATGCCACAGCGCTCACCCAAGTCGAAAACATTTGCCGTTCCTTTTTGCGCATTCTTGTGAGCGCCACGTCGAAACCCTTTGCATGGGGCGTAAAGCTAACACAGACTACCCCGCAACAGGCCACATGAAATTTGAATGGTGTCAATCAAAGTTCCAATGGTTGGGGCTGGCGGCGCAGACCGGAATTTTGTATGAATCGAGTCATAAGTTGACTCTATCCCTTCACACGTAATTCGTCTTGTTCGGCGGCGTCTTATGCTCATAAGATCGGGCAGGAAACTGAAACCCGCGATATTCCGTGAACGCCACCGGCGGTGTGATCAGCCCGGCCATCGAGGTCGCCACAAGCCAACACAACAAGGTGATGCCATGCCCTTTTCTGACTACAAGACTGCCCTTGTCACCGGAGCGTCCTCCGGCATAGGTGCCGCGATCGTGGAGCGCTTTTGCCTGGCAGGGCTTGAAGTGCATGCCCTGGCGCGCAGTGCAGGGCCCTTGCATGATCTAGCCAAACGTACCGGCTGTATCCCGCATGTCATGGATGTCTGCGACCTGCCGGCCGTGACCCGACTCACGCAGGAGGTGGAGTTTCACATCCTGGTCAACTGTGCGGGGATAAACTTTCCGGGATCGCTTGTGGATGCACGGCCCGAAGAGGTTGACGCTGAAATCGGCGTCAACTTGCAGGCCGCCCTGCACTTGGTGCGCTTGACCATGCCCGGCATGCTGGCGCGCGACAGCGGTCACATCATCAATATCACATCGATTGCCGCCATCTACAACTTCGTTGGCAGCAATGCGCTTTATCACACCACAAAAGCCGCCATGCATATGCTGTCACGCCAGCTGCGCAACGATGCGATTGGCAAGCGTGTTCGGGTCACAGAAATTTGCCCCGGGCGGGTGGCAACAGATATTTTTGCCCATGTCAATGGCACCGACCCGGCAGTTGCCCGCGCGCAGTTCATTGACGGCTTTGAGTTGCCGCAGGCAACGGATATCGCTGATGCCGCCGCCTATGCCGTCAGTGCCCCGATTGCTGTGAACATTTCACATCTGGAAATCATGCCCACGCTGCAAGTCCCTGGCGGACTGACGACGATCAAACCAGAACCCCGGTAACCAACACGTTTCAGTTCGTTCACTTTCAGTCATCCATCAATAAGGATCCACCATGTCGACCGGCGCACGCAAGAACCCATCAGCTCAACAAGCCATACCAGCGGTCATCGATGAGCTTCGCACCCTCCAGGTTGCCTTGATCAGCGACCAATTCCATCGCCTGGTGGGTACGGGAGAGTTGAAAAAGTACGATTGCAGCACCGGCGTGATGGCGGGAACGGCGGTCACGGTGCGTGTTCGCCGTGGTGACAACCTCGCCATCTTGCGCGCGTTTCAGTATTGCCGCCCGGGCGATGTGATGGTCATCGATGGTGGCGGTGATACCAGCCAGGCCTTGCTCGGCGGCATCATGTCGCTGCATGCCCGCACCATGGGCCTGGCGGGCGTGGTCGTGGATGGCGCCATCCGGGACGTTGCCGAGGTCAGCAAGCGGGATTTTCCGGTGTTTGCGCGCGGGCATATCCATCGCGGACCCTACAAGGACGGTCCTGGCGAAATCAATGTCCCCGTCTCGATTGGCGGGATGACGGTCATGCCGGGTGACATCATCATGGGCGACGATGATGGGTTGCTGGCGTTCTCACCGGATGAGGCCGAGGAAGTGATCGCCAAAGCCAGAATCCAACAGCAAAAGGAGGAAGCCACCATCCAGATGATTCTTGAAAACCGCTGGGATCTTTCGTTTGTTGACGCGCTTGAGGCGCGTTGCAACAACTGATGCGATGCAGCGGCGCATAGGCATTGCATATTCTTATACAGCCAGACGAAAAGCGTCTTTTCCACGATGACCCGTTGCGAATAGCATTTAGATCAGGAGTCATTTTGTTCTACTTGTTTGCCGCTCAAAAGCAATGTTTTTCGTAGGTTTGCAAGCAGGCCGCCGATTTGACTTTTTGTTCAGCCCCTAACCATTCATGAGGAGTATTTGATGAAATCGACCCGACGTGTGATCATGACGGCCATCCTTGCCGGTGCCGCTGCGGCAAGCTGGAATTTGCCAGCAGTTGCTGCACCCATTCAACTGAATCTGGCGGACGTATTGCCTGAAACCAACTTCATGGTTCAAAACGCCAAGCGTTTTGCCGATGAAGTGGCCAAACAAACCAACGGGGATGTGGTGATCAACATTCGCCCGGGCGGCGCTCTTGGATTCAAGGGGCCTGAACAGCTGCGCGCGGTGCGTGATGGCATGGTTCCCATGGCAGATATCCTGCTGAGTCAGCAAATTGGCGACGACTCCTTTTTTGGCATTGAGGGCGTTCCCTTCCTGGTGAACTCGCCGACTGACCTCAGGGCATTGCACAAGTTCGTCCGACCGGAATTCGACAAATTGGTCGCCAGCAAGTACAACCAGAAAATTTTGTACATGGTGCCCTCACCCGGACAGTACCTGTTCCTGAAAACCAAGACGGACAAGATCGATGGCTTGAAAAACATCAAGATTCGGGGCGCGGACAAGATGACCGTTGATATCGTGAGCTCCATCGGCATGTCTGGTGTTCTGATCCCGTTTGGCGAACTGATTCCCGCACTGGCATCCGGCCGTGTGGACGGTGTCGCAACCTCGGCCACCACGGGTGTTGATGCCAAATTCTGGGAATTCATGAAGTATGTTTATTCAACCAACCACACCTGGTCGACCAACATGGTCAATATCAACCTGGACTCATGGAAAAAAATCCCGCCCCAGCACCAGAAGACCATCGAGGCAATTGCCGCAAAACTAGAACCCGAGTTCTGGGAAGTGTCCCGCAATGCCGATGGTGAAAGCCTGAAAAAGTTGACTGCGAACGGAATGGAAGTGGTGAACGTCACGCCGGACATGTTCAAGGACATGCGCAAAATGGCGGCGCCATTGCTCGATGACTATCTGAAGCGCGCGCCAGATGCTGCGCCTCACATCAAGAACTACCTGTCGGCCACAGGGAGAAACTGAAAATGAAACAGGTGCTCAGCGGTCCCGACCACCGGTCTGACGCGATTGAGATCATCCAGAGGGGAATTGATCGACTGTCGCTGATTTCAGCTTATCTGGCTGCCGGGTGTCTGGGCCTGCTGACCCTGTTGACACTGTGCCAGGTTGCACTCGGCGTGCTCTCTAAAATCAGTGATGTTTTCCCAAGTGCTATCGCCGTGGGCTGGGAATACAGCGCTTATTTGATGGGTACCGCCTTCATGCTCGGCGGGGCTCTGACCATGCGCGCTGGCATGCAGATTCGCGTCGAAATTGTGATGCGAATGGTGGGCAGCCGCGTTCAGCGCCTGATGGAGATTGTGGCCTCCGCGATTGGTGCGGGATTTGTCTCCTTTCTCGCCCTCAGCCTGGCGCTGTTTGCACTGGACTCATATCGTTCGGGTCAGGTGTCGGGTGCCAGTTTCACACCGCTGTGGATTCCGCAGGCTACTTTAGCCCTTGGGACCACGGTCTATGCCTTGCAAAGCATCATGCGGTTTCTTGCCGCCGTGCTGCGCATGCCACTGATCAATGAGTCATTCAAAGTGGCTTCAGCGTCGGAATGAGGGCCTGCTAAATGAGCTACGTTTTCCTTACCCTGTTCCTCGCGCTGTTCGGTTTTCTTGGCGGCGGTGTCGGAATCGGCATCTCGCTGGCATCAACGGCCATGGTGATGATTGGCGTCTTTACCGACATTCCCATGGGCAAGCTGATTGCTCAGCACTCGTTCAACATTCTGTCCAATGCCGATCTGGTGGCACTCCCGCTGTTTATCCTGATGGGTGAGTTTTTGTTCCGCACCAATTTGTCACGAACGCTGTTCAACGGCTTGGCGCCTTGGGCCGGCCTGCTGCCCGGGCGCTTGTTGCATGTGAATGTGCTGGCCTGTTCCATTTTTGCGTCCATCTCCGGCTCATCTGCCGCCACGACGCAGGTGGTGGGCAAGATGACGCTGACCGAGCTTCGCCGTCGTGGTTACGGCGAAGACATCGTCGTCGGCAGCTTGGCGGGTTCGGGAACACTTGGCTTCCTGATTCCACCCAGCACCGTCATGATCATCTACGGAGTTCTGGCTGAAGAATCCGTGTTGCGGCTGTTTACCGCCGGATGGATACCCGGGTTATTGCTGGGCGCGTGTTTCATGGGCATGATCATGTTCCTCACCTGGCGCAACCCGGCACTGATCCCCGAATCTGAGCGCAAGTTGCGCCACTTGCCCTTCGCCGCGCGTGTTGCAGCGCTCAAGGAATTGGCACCGGCCATGTTCCTGATCATTTGTGTGATCGGTTCCATGTACGCCGGTGTGGCAACGCCCACCGAAGCTGCGGCGCTGGGTGTGCTGGGTGCGTTTGGCGTGGCAAAAAAACAAGGGGCGATCACCTTGGAAACCATCCGTGCGGTTGCCATTGGCACGGTTCAATCGTGCAGCATGATGGGCATGATCATCGTCGGGGCCACCATTCTGGGTAGCGCAACCGCGGCGTTGGGCGTGCCCGATGCCGTGACCCAACTTGTCACCGAACTCGATCTGCCGCCGTTTGGCCTGATCGTCCTGTTGCTTTTGATGTATTTGGTGTTGGGCATGTTCCTTGAGGGTTTCTCCATGATCGCCACGACCCTACCCGTGGTGCTGCCGCTCATCACGGCGGCTGGTTTTGACAAGATCTGGTTCGGGATTTTTATGGTGCTGGCGGTTGAGATGGCGCAAATCACACCACCGGTGGCGTTCAACCTTTCGATCATTCAGGGTATCACCGGCATTCCGATGGGGCGCCTGTGGCGCGTCACGCTGCCCTTCCTGCTCACCATGATGTCATTCACCCTGCTGCTGGCGATCTTTCCGCAAATCGTGCTGTGGTTTCCGAATTATGTTTTGGGCATCGCCAGATGAACTGGTCGTGAACCGAGCGTTTGACCGACTTACCGGCTGGCCTTGGCGCGGCGGGAGGCCTAGTCCATTCAACGTCAGCTGAAGACTCGGCTCACACCAGAAAAATCGCCCGAAAATCGTTGACGTTGGTCAGCGTGGGGCCGGTCACCACCGAATCGCCCAGGGCTTGGAAAAAGCTGTGGGCGTCGTTGTTGTCCAGGAAACTGCGCGGATTCATGCCCAGCGCCCAGGCGCGGGCCAGGCTGTCGGGCGTGAGCATGGCACCGGCAATTTCTTCGATGCCGTCAACGCCGTCGGTGTCGCCGGCCAGCGCGTGCACACCTTCCAGGTCGCCCAGCGCCACGGCCAGGGCCAGCAAGAATTCCACGTTGCGGCCACCCCGGCCGCTGCCTTGCGGGTCGCGGATCGTGACCGTGGTTTCACCACCACTGAGCAGCACGCAGGGCGGCTGGAACGGCTGGCCGTGCTGCGCCACCTGGCGCGTGATGCCGGCCAGCACCTTGGCCACGTCGCGCGCCTCGCCCTCCAGGCTGTCGCCCAGGATGTGGGGCGTGATGCCCGCCGCGCGGGCCACCCGGGCCGCCGCTTCCAGCGCGATTTGTGGTGCCGTGATCATGCGCACCTCACTGCCCGTCAAGCGGGCGTCGCCGGGTTTGACGGTTTCACCCTGGCCGCTCTCCAGCAAGGCGCGCACGGGCGCGGGCAGGTCGATGCGGTAGCGTTGCACAATGTCCAGCGCGTCCAGGCAGGTGGTGGCGTCGGCCACGGTGGGGCCCGACGCAATGTCCATGGGCGAGTCGCCCGGCACATCGGAGATCAGCAGCGTGAGCAGCTGCGCGGGATGGCAAAGGGCGCCCAGGCGGCCACCCTTGAGGCTCGACAGATGGCGGCGCACGCAGTTCATTTCGGAAATGGTCGCGCCACTGGCCAGCAGCGCGGTGTTCACGGCCTGTTTGTCGGCCAGCGTGAGGCCCTCGCCCGGCGCCACCAGCAGCGAAGAACCACCACCGGAAATCAGGGCAATGACCAGGTCATCGGCCGTCAGGCCGGTCACCAGCGCGGCGATGCGCTGCGAGGCCGCCAGGCCGGCCGCGTCCGGCACCGGATGCGAGGCCTGCACGATCTCGATGCGCCGGCAGGGCTGCTGGTAACCGTAGCGCGTCACCACCAGGCCTTCGAGCGGCCCCGGCCAATGGTCCTCGAGCGCCAGCGCCATGGCCGCCGACGCCTTGCCGGCGCCAATGACGATGGTGCGGCCTTTCGGGGCCGGCGGCAAGTGCGGCGGCAGGCACAGCGCCGGTTGGGCCGCCGCCACGGCGGCATCGAACAGGCTGCGCAGCAGGGCGCGCGGGTCAGAAATGGCGGTGTTGGCATCGGTCATGGGCGATTCTCAAAAAAACTGAACCCCGATTGTGCCGCTTGTCATTGCGCAGGACCCGAGACCATCGTGGCGAGGGCGCCGCTCCTAGATGCCGCTCGCGACCTCGTGGTTGCCCATCAGCTCCAGCGCCTTGACCAGCGCCGAATGGTCGAGCTCGGCCATGCCGTTGGCCGCGCAGACCTGCATCAATTGGGCGGCACCGGCCGTTTGCGGCAAAGCCAGGCCCAGCTCGCGCGCGCCCTGCATCGCCAGGCCGAGGTCTTTCTGGTGCAGCTTGATACGGAAACCCGGGTCGAAGGTGCGCTTGATCATGCGCTCGCCGTGCACCTCGAGAATGCGGCTCGCTGCAAAGCCGCCCATCAGCGCCTGGCGCACCTTGGCCGGGTCGGCACCCGCCTTGCTGGCAAACAGCAGGGCCTCGCCGACCGCGGCGATGTTCAGCGCCACGATGATCTGGTTGGCCACCTTGCAGGTCTGGCCGTCGCCATTGCCGCCGACCAGGGTGATGTTTTTGCCCATCAGCTCAAACAGGGGCTTGACCAGATCAAAGGCGGCTTGCGGGCCGCCGACCATGATGGTCAGGCTGGCCGCCTTGGCGCCGACCTCGCCACCCGACACCGGTGCGTCGAGGTAATCGCAGCCCAGCGCGTTGATCTTTTGGGCGAAGACCTTGGTGTCCATCGGCGAGATCGAGCTCATGTCGACCACGGTTTTGCCGGCTGTCAAGCCCGCAGCCACGCCCTGGTCGCCAAACAGCACCTTGGCCACATCTGGCGTGTCGGGCAGCATCAGGAAAATGATGTCGGCGCGCTGCGTCACTTCCTGGGCCGAGGCACAGGCCACACCACCCGCGGCGGTCAGCTCGGCTGGCACCTGACTCAGGGTGGTCAAAAATACCTCGTGACCGGCCTTGATGAGGTGGGCCGCCATGGGTTTGCCCATGATGCCCAGGCCGATAAATCCTAATTTGCGCATGGTTTGCTCCGTCGTTAAAAATCAGTCGCGGTATTTGTCGCACAGGGCTTGCGTGCCCGCGCGAAACACGCCGAGGTCGCTGCCCACCGCCACCAGCGTCGCGCCCATGGCCATGTAGCGGCGTGCGTCGGCCTCGACCGGGGCCAGGATGCCGCTGGGTTTGCCGGCGGCTCGTGCCGCGGCGAAGATCGACACGATGGCCGCCTGCACATCGGGGTGGCTGGCATTGCCCAGATGGCCCAGGCCGGCGGCCAGGTCGGACGGACCGACAAACAGGCAGTCGACACCGTCCAGCGCCGCGATGTCCCTGGCCGCGGCAACACCGGCCTTGCTCTCGATCTGCACCATCACACACATCTGGTCGTTGGCGCCCTTGAAATAGTCGGCCACGGTGCCGTAGCGGTTGCTGCGCTGTGACACCGACACGCCGCGCATGCCTTGCGGCGGGTAGCGGGTGGCCGCCACGGCGCTGCGGGCCTCCTCGGCGCTTTCGACAAAGGGCACCAGAAAGTTGTAGAAGCCGGCGTCGAGCAGGCGCTTGATCTCCACCGCGTTGTTGGTCGATGGCCGCACCACCGGCGCGCTGACGCTGTCCTTGAGCGCCATTAGTTGCGGAATATAGGTGCTCATGTCGTTGGGCGAATGCTCGCCGTCGAGCAGGATCCAGTCAAAGCCGGCCACACCCAGCACCTCGGTGGTGATGGCGTTGGACAGCGACGACCAGCAGCCGATGAGTTTTTTGCCCGCCAGCAGCTCGCGCTTGAAACTGTTGGGATACGGTTGGTAGGGGGTGGGGTGTGTCATGGTGAGGATGCGTAGTTGATGTTGAGCGTCATGTGATCGGCGCCGGGTTGAACAGCACCAGGGCGTTGTGTAATTGCCAGTGCTCGGCCCAGGTTTTTTTGCGCCCGCTGGCGACGTCGAGCATCAGCTGGAACAGTTCCCAGCCCAGGTCTTCAATGCTGGCTTCACCGTCGGCAATACGACCGGCGTTGACGTCCATCAGGTCATGCCAGCGCCGTGCCAGGTCGCTGCGCGTGGCGACCTTGATCACCGGGCACTCGGCCAGGCCATAAGGCGTGCCGCGGCCGGTGGTGAACACATGCAGGTTCATGCCGGCGGCGAGTTGCAGCGTGCCGCAGACAAAGTCGCTCGCGGGTGTCGCGGCATACACCAGGCCGCTGGTAATGCCGTTCTGGCGCAGGCTTTCCCCTGGCGACAAGACGCCGGAAATCGCCGCGCTGCCGGACTTGATGATCGAGCCCATGGCTTTTTCGACAATGTTGGACAAGCCGCCTTTTTTGTTGCCCGGCGTGGTGTTGGCGCTGCGGTCGGCGCTGCCCTTGGCCAGGTAGGCGTCATACCAGGCCATTTCGCGGATCATGGCCTGGGCCACCTCCGGGCTGCTGGCGCGCGCGGTGAGCTGGTCAATACCGTCGCGCACCTCGGTCACTTCGGAAAACATCACGGTGGCACCGGCGCGCACCAGCAGGTCGGTGCAAAAACCGACCGCCGGGTTGGCGGTGACCCCCGAGAAGGCGTCGCTGCCACCGCACTGCACCCCCACCACGAGGGCGCTGGCGGGCACGGTCTCGCGCCTTCTCGCGTTGAGCCGTTCCAGATGTCGCGTGGCCGTCTGCATGATCGAATCGATCATCGACATGAAGCCGACATGCGCCTCGGCCTGCAGGCAGACCACGTCCAGTTCGGCGGGGGCGCTGCCGGCATGGCGCTCGTCGCGGATGGCGAACGAACCCGGCGGCAACAAGCGCTCGGGCTGCAGTTTTTCGCAGCCCAGGCTGACCACCATGACTTCGCCACCAAAGTTGGGATTCAGGCTGATGTTGCGCAGGGTGCGAATCGGGATGATGGCGTCGGGTGCGTCGATGGCCACGCCGCAGCCATAAGCGTGCTCCAGCCCGACCACATCGTCGACGTTCGGGTACTTGGGCAGCAGCTCGGCCTTGATGCGTTTGAGCGCAAATTCGACCACGCCCGAGACACATTGCACGGTGGTGGTGATGGCCAGGATGTTGCGGGTGCCGACCGAGCCGTCGGGGTTGCGGTAGCCCTCGAAGGTATAGCCGTCGAGTGGCACCTGCACCTGCGCCTGCACGGTGGCCAGCGGCAGGGCCTCCAGCGAGCGGGCGGCCGGCATGTCCAGCACCGCCTCGTTGACCCAGCTGCCGGCGGGCAGATCCTGGCGCGCGGTGCCAATGCGCACGTTGTAGCGGCGCACCACGCTGCCCTGGGCGATGTCCTGCAAGGCGACCTTGTGACCCTGCGGCACCGCCTGCATCAAGCGCAGGCCGTTGGCAAACACGCTACCAGCCGGCAAGCCGCCGTCGTTGGCTACGATGGCGACGTTGTCCAACGGGTGCATACGCACGAACAGGGGCTCGCGCTGATCAGAGGTCTCCGCCATCTCAAACGCCCACCAGGCGCGGCAGCCACAGGGACAGGGCCGGGAAAAAAGTGATGATGGCCAGGTTGATGAGCATCAGGGCAAAGAAGGGCATCAGCGCCTTCACGACCTGTTCAATGGGCAGCTTGCCCACGGCGCTGCCAACAAACAGCACCGAGCCCACCGGGGGGGTGATCAGGCCGATGCCCAGGTTGACGATCATGATCATGCCGAAGTGCACCGGATCGACGCCCACCGCCTTGACCACGGGCAGCAGGATGGGTGTCAGGATCAATATCAACGCCGCCATGTCCATCAGGGTGCCCAGAATGAGCAGCAAGCCATTGATACACAGCAGGATCATGTAGCGGTTGTCAGTGAAGGTGGTCAGCGCCGTGGTGATCTTCAGGGGGATCTGCATCAAGGTCATGATGTAGCCAAAGCTGGCGGCAAAGCCGATCAGGATCATCACGATTGACACCGTCTTGACGGTGCGGTGCACCAGCTTGGGCAGGTCGCGCCACTTGTAGTCACGGTAGATGAACATGGTGACAAAAAAGGCCCAGATCACGGCGATGGACGCTGATTCGGTGGCGGTGAAGACACCGCTCAGGATGCCGCCCAGGATGATGCCCATGGTGGCCAGTCCCCACAACGCGTCCACCGCGATGCGCAGCGCCTGGCGGATTGGCATCGGCTCGCCTTTGGGAAAGTTGCGCGATTTGGCGATATACAGGCAGTAGGCTGCCAGCGTGAGGCCCAGCAACAGGCCCGGCAGCACGCCGGCCATGAACAAGGCCGCAATCGAGATCGAGCCGCCGGCCGCCATCGAGTAGATCACCGCGTTGTGGCTGGGTGGAATCAGGGTGGCCTGGATCGAGCCACTGACGGTGAGCGCGGTGGCGAAATCGCGCGGGTAGCCCCGCTTCACCATTTCGGGGATCATGACGGAACCGATCGAAGCCGTGTCCGCTACCGAAGAGCCCGAGATGGCGCCGAAGAAGGTCGAGGCCAGAATGTTCACCAGGGCCAGGCCACCCCGCACAAAACCGACCAGCACGCCGGCAAACGCCACCAGGCGACGCGACATGCCGCCCTCGGCCATGATGGCGCCGGCCATGACAAAGAAAGGAATGGCCAGCAGCGAGAACTTGTTGACGCCGCTCGAGATCTGGATCATGACGGCCTCCAGCGGCAAGTCGATCCAGATGGCGCCCACCAAGGCTGCCAAACCCAGGGAGTAAGCCACGGGCATGCCGATGAGAATGAGCAGCGCAAAGCTGCCAAGCAAAATAAAAGTATCCATGGTCAGGCGCCCGCTTATTCAACCTGGTGGTCAAAGCGGACCACCGCACGCTGGTACTGGGTACCAAAAAACATGTTTTCGAGGACAAAGATGAGGGTGAGCAAGCCACCCAGGGGCACCGGGATATAGGTCAGGCCCACCGGTAGCCAGGGCAAATCCGCCAGGGTCTGGTTCATGGTCTCCAGACAGAGCTTGGTCCCATAAACCACCATGAACAGACAAATCGTCAGCATCAGCAGGTTGACGGCGACGCGGCAGGCCTTTTGCAGGTGCCGGGGCAGGCGGTCGGTCAACATGGCCACGGCAATGTGGGCACCCGCGCGGTAGGCCGCGGCGGCGCCCAGGAAAGTGAAGATCACCATCAACAGGATGGCAATCGGCTCGGGCCACTGCGCCCCGAAGCCCAGAACGTAGCGTGCAAATACACCCATGGGAATGATCAGGCTCATCAGCGCTATGGCCAGGCCCGCAATCCAGATGCAGGCAAGGTAGAGCAGGTCGAGGGCGTTGTGCAGTGTGTGCTTCATGAAAGAACCCGTTAAAAATCACGCGATGAGCAAGCAGGGACGCCACGCGCCGCAGCCTGGCTGCGGTGGCTCCGAAGTCAATTCAGAAAATCAGGACCGGAGCGCGGAGACGGGCCCGTAGCCCGTGTCCCCGCGACTCGTCCTTACTTGACGGCGGCGATGCGGCCCATCAGTTCCGCATAAGGCGCACCGTATTTGGCGCGCACGGGAGCCGTCGCATCAAAAAACGGCTTCTGGTCCACGGCGATGAATTCAACGCCGGCGGCCTTGAGTTTGGCGGTCGAGTCCGTCACGCTCTTGTCCCACAGCACGCGTTGTTCCATTTGTGCCTCACGGCCAAATTTCTTGGCCAGCGCCTGCTCGGCCGGTGTCAGCTTGTCCCAGGTCACTTTGGACATCACCAGCAATTCCGGAATGATCAGGTGATTGGTCTGCGCGTAATACTTGGCGCCGGTGGTGTAGTGGTTGGAGGTCAGCATGCTGGGCGGGTTGTTTTCTGCCCCGTCAATTACGCCGGTCTGCAAGGCGCTGTAGACCTCGCCGTAGCCCATGGCGATGCCATTTCCACCCAGGGCATTCATGGTGTCCACGAACAGGGGGTTACCCATCATGCGCACTTTTTGGCCCTTGAGGTCAGCTGGGGTGCGAACCGGCTTCTTGGTGTACAGGCTGCGCGAACCGCCGTCCATCCAGGCCAGTGCGACCATGCGCGCCGGGCTGGCGCTGATCTTGTCCAGGATTTCCTGGCCGATCGGGCCGTCGATCACGGCACGCATGTGCGCTTCGTCGCGGAACACGAAAGGCATGTTGAACACATTCACGTCGGGCACCACGGCGCCGACAGGACCCAGCGAGGTGCGCAGCACATTGATGGCACCGATCTGCGTCTGCTCGATCATGGTCTTTTCGTCGCCCAGCACGCTGCCCGGGTACATCTGCATCTTGTACTTGCCATTGGTGGCGGCTTCGAGCTTTTTGCCCATGTTTTCAGTGGCGACCACGGTCGGGTAGCCCGGCGGATGCACGTCGGCCGCCTTGAGTGTGGTTTGCGCCAGCGCTGCAAAGGGCAGGGCCAACGACAATGTGGCCAGGGCGGCAGTGGCGAGCAGGTTTCTACGGAAGGTCATGGTTGTCTCCTTGATTGACCGGGTTAAAAAACAAACGAATTAACGACTGACAGGGAAAAACTGGGGTTCGGGCAAGCCGCACACGCCAGGGCGCAGCGCAAACACAGCGCCAGCCAGCGGCTGGTCGGACAGGTCGACACCATCGGGGCGAATCGACGTCACAAAAAGGGTGTCCAGACGGGCACCGCCAAAGGCGCACATGGCGGGTTTTTTGACCGGCAAAGCGAGCGACTGGTCGAGCTTGCCCGATGGCGTGAAGCGGTGCACCAGGCCGGCGTCGTTGCCGCAAATCCAGTAGCATCCGTCGGCATCCATCGCCGCGCCATCGGGGCGTCCGGGCAATGGCTTCATGTCGACAAAGACACGCCGGTTGGAAGGGGTGCCAGTGGCCGGGTCATAGTCGAACGCCCAGACCGTTTGCACGCTGGGATGCGAATCCGACAGGTACATGGTTAGGCCATCGGGGCTGAAAGCCATGCCGTTGGGTGTCTTGAGGCCGTCGAGCAGTTTGACCAGTTGGCCCGGCGTGTCGCCGTGCGCCTGGTAGCGGTAGACGCAGCCTTCACCCTGGCTTGCGGCCATGGCCATCAACATCGTGCCCGCCAGAAAACGCCCCTGGCGGTCGCAGCGACCGTCGTTGAAACGCATGCCCTCTGCCGCGTGGCCGACCGTGGCGAGGCGCGAAAAGCCGAGCCCGCCGTCAGCCTGCGGTGACAGCGCAAACACGCCGGTCTCGGCGCCGGCGATCCATCCGCCCGTGACTGATGCGGCAATACAGGCCAGCATTTCCGGCGCTTGCCAGGAACTCACCTGGTTGCCGGCCAGCGTCCAGCGGTTCAGCGTGCGCGCCGGAATATCAACCCAGTACAAGGCCTGCTCGCCGGCGTGCCAGACCGGGCTTTCGCCCACCGCATTACGCGCGTCGAGCACCAGTTCAGCCTTGGACGTGGTCATTGACTTAGCTTCCGAACGGGCCGGCCACCACAAAGCCGCCGCCCTGGAACTGGACCACGGGGTCGTTCAGGTCGGGTGCCGGGGTGCGCGCATAAACGGCATCGCGGAACACATCGGAGCTGTCTTGCGGCACATAGCCAATGTGGCGGGCGCACCGGTTGTCCCACCAGGTCACCGCGTTGTCCGACATGCCAAACACAATGCTGTGGCCCAGCACAGGGGTCGTCAGGCAGGCGGTGATGAGGCGGTGCAGGTCGTCAAAACTCAGCCAGCTCGCCAGCATGCGGCGGTCTTTGGGCTCCGCGAACGAGGACCCAATGCGCACACAGGCGGTTTCGATTCCGTAACGGTCATAGTAAAAACGCGACAGGTCTTCACCAAAGGCCTTGCTCACGCCGTAGAGGCTGTCCGGGCGTGGCGGATGGTTGGCGTCGATGGTGTCGCTCTGGCGGTAAAAGCCGGTGACATGGTTGGAGCTGGCAAACACCACGCGCTTCACGCCATGCAGGCGGGCCGCTTCGTAGAGGTTGTACACGCCCAGAATATTGGCCTGCAAAATCGGGCCGAAGGCGCCCTCGACCGAAACTCCACCCAGGTGCACGATGGCCTGCACACCTTGCACTATGGCGTTCACCGCTTGTGCATCGGCCAGGTCGGCCAGTTTGATTTCCTCATGCTCGCCTGCCACCCCGAAGTCAAGCCGGTCGGACAGGCGCAGCACCTCGCAATTGGCCTTGAGGCGACCGCGCAAGGCCTGGCCCAAGCCGCCGGCCGCGCCGGTCAGCAACAAGCTGTGATGGGCTTTTAAGGTCATTTTTTTACTCACTTCAAGAAATTTGCGCGGGTACTGGACTTTTCCGGTTGATCGCTTTACATTCGAATCCAACACTGACTTGTCAGTTGTATGTTGTCTGATAAGTTGAAATTGTGATCACCCCAAACCATTGAGTCAAGCGTTTTTATATGGAATCATGGAAAACCCCTAGTCCCCAGCCGGTCCGGCCACGCCGCCCCCGCGGTCTGGTCCAGGTCATCGTCGATGATCTCGCGGGCAACATCCGGGACGGCTTGATCAAGCCCGGCGACAAGTTGCCCACCGAGTCTGAAATCATGGCGCGCTTCGAGGTCAGCCGCACCGTGGTGCGCGAAGCCTTGTCGCGATTACAAGCCTCCCGGCTGGTGGAAACGCGCCACGGCATCGGCACCTTCGCGCTCAGTGCGCCAGACACCAGCAACTTCCGGATCGCCGAGGAGGACTTTTCGACCGTCGCCGATGTGATCTCCCTGCTCGAGTTGCGCATCAGCCTCGAATGCGAGGCGGCCGGCCTGGCGGCACAGCGCCGAACGGCGGCTCATCTGGCCACGATGGAAACCGCCCTGGCGGCATTTTCAGACGCCATTGCGCATGAATCTGACGCGCTGCCCTCGGATTTCGAGTTCCACATGGAGATTGCACAGGCCACCGGAAACCGGCATTTCGCCGACCTGATGACCTACCTGGGCACCCGGATCATCCCCCGCGCCCGGGTCAACACGCCGCGCAGCGCGCCGGAAGGGCGCCTGATTTACCTGAAAAGGGTGCACGGCGAGCACGAGAGCATTTTCAACGCCATCCGCAACCAGGACGCCGAAACCGCGCGCGCGGCCATGCGCACCCACCTGAGCAACAGCCTGGAGCGGCTGCGCAAGGCCCAACTCGCACCGGCCTGACACGCCCGGCGGGTCGCCGCCAGCGCCGCTGGGGTTAACCCTATTGGCACGGCGATCACTTTAGTTGTACGATGACTGCTAACTAGAACCCGACTCTCATTGCAAAGTGTGCATCCATGCCTGATACCACCCAAACCCCCAGCATCGTCCGCATGCAGGTCATCCCGGTCGCCGGGCATGACGGCATGCTGCTCAACCTGAGCGGCGCCCACGGCCCGTTTTTCACCCGCAACCTGGTCATTCTGACCGACAGCGCGGGCAACACCGGGGTTGGTGAGGTGCCCGGCGGTGAAAAAATCCGGCAGACGCTGGAAAGTGCGCAAGCCCTGATCGTCGGGCAATCCCTGGGCCGCTACAACCAGGTATTAAACAGCCTGCGTGTGGCCTTTGCCGACCGTGACAGCGGCGGCCGCGGGCTGCAGACCTTCGACTTGCGCGTCGCGATCCATGCCGTGACGGCGGTGGAAAGTGCCCTTCTCGATCTGCTGGGCCAGCACTTGGGCGTGCCGGTGGCGGCCCTGCTGGGCGAGGGCCAGCAGCGCACCAGCGTGGCGGTGCTGGGCTACCTGTTTTATGTGGCGGATCGCAGCCGGACCGACCTGCCCTACGTGAGCGAGCCCGGTCAGGCCGACGACTGGCTGCGGCTGCGCCATGAAAAGGCCATGGATGCACAAGCCATCGTGCGCCTGGCCGAGGCCGCCTATGCGCGCTACGGCTTCAAGGACTTCAAGCTCAAGGGCGGCGTGCTGCGCGGCGAGGAAGAAATGGAGGCCGTGGATGCCCTGCACGCGCGCTTCCCGGACGCCCGCATCACGCTCGACCCCAATGGCGGCTGGTTGCTCAAAGACGCCATCCGCCTGTGCCGCGACCACCGCAGCACCTTAGCCTATGCCGAAGACCCTTGCGGCGCAGAAGGCGTGTTCTCGGGCCGCGAGGTGATGGCCGAGTTCCGCCGCGAGACCGGCCTGCTGACCGCCACCAACATGATCGCCACCGACTGGCGCGAAATGGCGCATTCGATTGCGCTGCATTCGGTCGACATCCCGCTGGCCGACCCGCACTTCTGGACCCTGCAAGGGTCGGTGCGCGTGGCCCAGTTGTGCGAAATGAACGGGCTGACCTGGGGCTCGCATTCCAACAACCACTTCGATATCTCGCTGGCCATGTTCACCCATGTGGCCGCGGCCGCGCCGGGCAAGGTCACCGCCATCGACACCCACTGGATCTGGCAGGACGGCCAGCGCCTGACCCAGGCGCCACTGCAGATTGTGGACGGCAGCATCACGGTGCCCGCCAAACCCGGCCTGGGCATCGCGCTCGACATGGCAGAAGTCGAAAAAGCACACCTGCTCTACCTCCGGCACGGCCTGGGCGCCAGAGACGACGCCATCGCCATGCAGTACCTGATGCCTGGCTGGAAGTTCAACCCCAAGAGCCCGAGCCTGGTGCGCTGAATGGGCTCCTCAGCTGACGCTTCATCGGGCCGTTTGCGGCTGGCCGTGATTGGGGCCGGAATGGGCTCTGGCCCGCACTTCAAAAGCCTGCACGACCTGGCCGCTGAGGCAGAAGTCGTGTGGGTCCATGCGCGCGATGCCGCGCGGCTGGCTGCTGCGCAGCTTTCGCACGGCGCCACCCAGACCACCCGGCTGGAGGACATCCTCGAAGACGCCAGCGTGCGGGCCGTGCTGGTGCTGACGCCGCCGAACACCCACCTCGCGCTCGTGCAGCAACTGGCGCGCGCGGGCAAACATGTGCTGGTGGAAAAACCCCTGGAGATCGATCTGGCACGTGCCCAGAGCCTGGTTCAGGTGTGTGAAAGCCAGGGGGTCATGCTGGCCGTGATGCTGCAGCACCGCCTGCGCCAGGCTGCCACCAGCTTGCGCGCCTTGCTCAATGCGGGTGAACTGGGGCAGCTGGTCAGCGCCTCGGCCAGCGTGCGCTGGTGGCGGCCACAAAGTTATTACGACGCGCCCGGGCGCGGCACCCTGGCCCGCGACGGCGGCGGTGTGCTGATGACGCAGGCCATCCACACCCTGGACCTGCTGCTCAGTTACACCGGCCTGCCCGCGCGGGTGATGGGCCTGGCCAGCACCAGCCCGGTGCACACCCTGGAGGGCGAGGACTGCGCCTGCGCCCTGTTGCACTACGCCGATGGCGCCATGGCCACCGTGCAGGCCACCACGGCGGCCTACCCCGGTTTTCCCGAGCGCCTTGAACTCAACGGCACGCTGGGCAGCGCCAGCCTCGAAGCAGGGGTGCTGCAAGTGGCGTTCATGAACGGCCAGACCCTGTCGGTCGGGGGCCTGCAAGACAGCGGTGGCGGCGCCGACCCGATGGCCTTCGACCATGCCGCACATCGCGCCGTGTTGAAAGATTTCATTGATGCCATTCGCCAGGGGCGCGAGCCGGCGGTGACCGGGCGCTCCGCGCTGGCGGCGCAGCAGGTCATCGAGGCCATCATCGCCTCGTCCCGCGCAGGCACGCCGGTTGGCTTGCCTGCGCTGAGTTCATGAACCCACGGCTCAGGCTTGCGCCGCCCGCCACGCGGCCACCAGCGCGTCGGGCACCTCAACACCCTGGGCCTGCGCCTGACGTCGCAAAGCCTCGCGCCGCGCACCGGGCAGGCGAACGCCCTCGTCCTTCAGCATCTCACTGACCAGCACCTCGATGCGGTCCATGTAGTGGTCACTGCCCGCCAGCGCACCGGGGTCGATCACGATGAAGGCCTGCCCGATGTTGGGGCGGTTGCCCTCGTCGACAAAGAAGCTCGACGCCTCGAAACCGAAATTGGCTCCGACGAGGGCCGTCACCAGCAGCTCGACCACCAGCGCCAGCATCGCCCCTTTTGGTGAGGACGCGGCGCCCAGCGGCAGCATCGAGCCGGCGAGACCCGCCTTGGCATCGGTCGTGGGCTGACCGTCCGCATCGAGCGCCCAGCCCAAGGGAATGGGCCGGCCTTCCTTGGCAGCCACCATCAGCTTGCCGCGGGCGACCTCGCTGAGACTCAGGTCGATCATGAGCGGATCACTGCCCCTGCGCGGGAACACCGCCGCGACCGGGTTGGTGCCGAAGATGGCATGCCGCCCGCCAGCCGCCGGCATGGCGGCCGGCGAATTGGCAAAACCAAGCCCGACCATGCCGGCCTCGGCCACGGCGCGCAGGTGGTCCACCACCACACCGCAATGGTGACTGCGCGCCACACCCGCAAAGGCCACACCATTTTCGCGCGCGGCCCCGATGGCCTCGCGCACAGCCAGCTCACACGCGGCGAAGGCCAGGCCTTCCTGCGCGTCGACCAGAAGCGCACCCCCTTTGCGCCGCAGCACCTGGGGCGTCGCCGCGCCATTGACACGTCCGTTGCGCAGATGTGTGCTGTACTGCGCCACGCGCGACAGGCCGTGTGAAACCAGCCCCTGCGATTCGGCCAGCACCAGCGCGCGCGCAGTGGCTACGGTCATGGCTTCAGAAGCCCCGGCACGGCGCAGCTCGCCGGCCACCAGCGCCTGTAATTCGTCCAGTGTGAGCTTCATGCCAAAGCCTCCAGCACCTTTTCGGCGATCAGGAAACTGACCCGCTCGTTCGACTCGGCCGTGACCCCCGCCACATGCGGCGTCAACACCAGGTTCGGGCAGCCCTCGAAGTGCGGCGCGGCTGCCAGCGGCTCGGCGGCGAACACATCGATGGCCGCGCCGCCCAAGCGCCCGGCCTTGAGTGCCTGGCCCAGCGCGACCTCATCCACAATGCCGCCGCGCGCCGTGTTGATCAGCACCGCGCCGGTTTTCATGGCCGCAATACGTTCGGCATTAAAAAGCCCGCGCGTCGAGTCGACCAGCGGCACGTGCAGGCTCACAACGTCGGCCGTCTCGATCAGTTCGTCCAGGCCAACACAGGCCACACCCTGCGCCCCATAGGCCGGGTGGTCGGGGCCCATCATCGCGTCGAAAGCCATCACACGCATGCCCAGGCCCTGCGCCAGGCGCGCCGTGAGCTGGCCAATCGAGCCAAAGCCGATCAGCCCAAGTGTCTTGCCGCCGATCTCGCGCCCGTTGGACAGGGTGTTGCGCGGCCACTTGCCCGCGGCCACGGCCGGTGTCGACTGATAGACCCCGCGCAACAGCAACATCGCCGTGCCGAGCACATACTCGGCCACGCTCAGCGCGTTGGCGCCGGTGGCCGGGATCACACGCATGCCGCGCGCCTCACAGCCGGTCACGTCGATGTTGTCAAGACCAACACCGAGGCGACCAATCACCTTGCAACGGGTCAAGGCCGCCAGCAGCTCGCCGCGCACCTGGGTGCGGTTGCGCACGATCAGCACGTCGGCTTGCGCCGCTTGAGCCAGGAGCGCCGGCAGGTCGTCGACAAGGGTCGGCAGGTAGGCCACCTCGTGGCGTGCGGCCAGTTGCGCAACGGCACGTTCGTCCATGAACTCGGAAATCAGAATCTTCATAAGCTGTAGTGGGTGGGTTGCAAAGGATCGGGGTGGGGCGATGCCGGCAAACTTCGTTCAGGGCAGCGGCACCTGCAGCGCATGTTTGAAAAGGACGTACATGCCGACCAGGATCAGGCTGGTCGACAGGCCGTACAAAAGCGCGGTGCGCAGCGTCCAGCGCTCATGCTGGGCGACCAGCAGCAGCGCCGCCATGGCTGCAGCGCCACTTGGCAGAAAGCCGAGCGGGCCCAGAGTGAAGCCCCAGCCCAGCATGATCAAGGCCACCAGCGCTCGGCGCAGCGTCGACCCGTCAGCGCCGGCAACACGCCGGGTCCGTCCCAGGATCACCAGCAAAATATAGACGATGCCCAGCGCCACCAGCAGCGCGCCCACGGTGCGCGGGAACACGGCCCCCAAGTCCGAGTAATCGCGCGCCGCATAGATCGCGCCGGCGCCCACCAGCACCATCAGGCCGCTGCCGATGGCGCCGGGAATGTCAGGTCGTGACTCAGCCATTACGTGCCTCCGTGATGCGTGCCCGGCGCGCCGCCCACCAGGGCCAGAGCAGCCCGAGCACAATGAAGAAGATGATGGCCATCGAAATCGGCCGGGCGAAAAATTCGGCCAGGATGCTGCCGCGCGCGTTGCCGATCAAATGGCCCTGCACAAAACCACGTTCGGCAATCGAACCCAAAATCAGCCCCAGCACAATCGGCGAGGCGCTGAAACCCATGCGCCCGACCCCCCAGGCAGCCACCCCCAGCACCACCATTTGCTGCACTTCATGCACATTGTTGTGCACGGCAAAGCTGCCCAGCACCGTGAGCAGGGCCACGCAGGGCACCAGCACCGCTTTCGGGATCGCAACAATCGAACGGAAGGCGAAGCGACCGATCAGCAAACCCACCGGCAACATGATCAGCGTGGCCAGGATCAGGCCCCAGATGAAGGTGTAGACGATGGGCGCCTGCTGGGTAAACAGCGTCGGCCCGGTGCGGATGCCCTGCACCAGCAGCGCGCCCAGAATGATCGCGTCGGGCGGCGTGCCGGGAATGCCGAGCACCAGGGTCGGAATGAAACCGCCGCCCACCGTGGCATTGTTCGACGATTCGGAGGCAATCACACCGTCAGGCTCGCCCTTGCCGAATTGCGCGCGCCGTGGCGAGGCACGCTTGGCCTCGGAGTACGCCACCAGCGAGGCGATCGAGCCACCCGCACCGGGCAAGATGCCGACGATGGTGCCGATCACCGAGCTGCGCAACACATTGAGGCGCGAGCGCCGCAAAATGCCGAATGCTTCCACCAGCCGAAAACTCGCCACCTGTCGGCTGGCTTCGAGGTGCGCCACCGGTGTCGCGACCAGGTCGATCAGCACCGGAATGCAATAGAGGCCGATCAGGGCGGAGACCACGTCGACGCCGCCCAGCAAGGTCTTGAATTCACCGACGAAACGGATGTCGCCGCCGACCTCCGCCACGCCAACCATGGACAGCAGCAGGCCAAGGCCGCCTCCGATCAGGCCCTTGATGGTGCTGCCTTCACCCAGCGAGGCAATCAGCGTGAGGCCGAACAGGCCGAGCCAAAAATATTCGACCGGGCCAAACCTGAGGGCCACCGTGGCCATGGGCGGCGCGAGCAGCAGCAAAAAGCCGGCGCCGATCAGGCCGCCGATCACCGATGCCAGGCAGGCCACGGTCAGCGCCAGGTCGCCGTCACCCCGGCGCGCCATCGGGAAGCCGTCGAAGGTCGTGGCGATCGACGACGGTGTTCCCGGTGTGTTGAGCAGGATGGCGGCATAGGCGCCGCCATAGATCGCGCCGGTGTAAATCGCACCCAGCGCAATCAGTGCCGCAGCCGGCTCCATCGAGAACGTGAAGGGCACCAGCACCGCCACTGCCATCGTGGCGGTCAGCCCCGGCAAGGCCCCGATGACCGTGCCGGCGACAACACCGGCCAGGGCCAGCAGGAGATTGAGCGGCGATAACGCCGCCAACAGGTAGTCAAGGCTGCCCATGAAATGCGGCTTACTTCTTGACGATGCCCATTTCCTTGGCCAGCGCCTCGTAGCGGCCTTTTATCTCCGCCGTGAAGGCGACCATTTGTGCCGGACCGACGTTGAGCATCGCAAAGCCGCCTTCTTCCATTTTGCGGATGAACTCCGGATCGGCGTTGACCTTGGCCAGAACGTCGGCCAGCTTGGCTTGGACATCGGCGGGTGTGGACTTGGGAACGGCGACGCCGCGGTAGGCACCGCCGACCAGATTAAAGCCCTGCTCCTTGAAGGTCGGGCAATTGGGCAATTTGGGGTGGCGCTGATCCATCGACACTGCCAGGCAACGGACCTGGGCGCCCAGCTGCATCTGCACCGAGGTGTAGCCCCAGCTGCCCGCAACCTGATTGCCCAGCAAGGCCGTGTTGGACGGCCCGGTGCCACCGAAGGGCACGTAGGTAGTTTTGATTCCGGCGAGCTTGTCGAACTGGCGCTGGGCCAGGTGGTTGGACGAGTTGGTGCCGGAGCCCGACAAGGTGATGGTTCCGGGCGCTTTTTTGGCGGCATCAATGAAATCCTTCAAGGACTTGATGGGGCTGTCAGCCGGCACCAGCAGCGCATCGGGCGTGTAGTGGAACCAGAACACCGTCGTGATGTCCTCGGTCTTGTAGCCAACGTCCTTCTCCAGCGGCTGCAAAACGATATGCGGCAGGTTGGTACCCATGACCGTGTAGCCGTCGCCAGTCATACTGTTCAGCTGAGACCAGCCGGCGGCACCGCCGGCGCCGGCCTTGTATTGGATCGCCAGTCCCTGGCCGGTCAGTTTCTTGTACACCGGCTCCTGCAGGCGCGCCGAAATGTCGGACTCGCCGCCGGGCCCGAACGGGATGATGTAGTTGACGGTCTTGTCAGGGTAGCCGGCGGAAAACGCGAGCGGAGCGGCCAATGCGACAGCGGCTGCGATGAGGGTGGTACGGATACGGAAGGCCATGGTTTGTCTCCTGGTGGTTTTGATTGTCAGGCCGGCGATGCCGCCAACCTGGAGGGTGTTCCACCTGCGCAGCCGGATCAGCGTCCGTTTGCGCGCAGGTGTCCGCGGGCATAGTACCCTACCGGGCTTGAACTCGCGATTCGCTCTGCGAACCCATATTTCCGGTGGGGGCGCAACGACTCAAGCGCTCTCGAACAGGCGGGTCATCACGAATTCGCGATGCCCCAGCGCCTCAGCCGCCGTAAAGCGACCGTTGACGGTGGCCATCATCACTTCCAGCAATTGGTCGCCGGTCTCGTCCATGGTGCGCTCACGTTGCAGCAGGCCCGAGCAATCCACATCGATGTGCTCGCTCATGGTGCGCACGGTGCGCGGGTTGGCACAGACCTTGATGACGGGAACAATGGCGTTGCCAATCACGTTGCCCTGCCCGGTGGGGAAGAAGTGCACCACAAAGCCAGCCGCAGCGCAAAGAGTCACCATTTCAGCCGCAGCAGAAGAGGAGTCCATGAACCACAACCCTGGGTGTGTCGGCATTTCTGCCTTGTCCAGCACACCATCCACCGTGCACTTCTTGCCAATTTTCTGGATGTTGCCCAAGGCCTTTTCTTCGATGGTGGTCAAGCCACCCGCAATATTGCCCTTGGTGGGCTGCGAGTCCGACAAATCTGTCGTCTTGTTGCGCTCAATCATGGCTTGGTAGCGGTTGAACATGGCCATGAACTCATCGCGAACCTTGTCAGTCGCACAACGGGCCGCCACAATTTTCTCGCCGCCCGTGATCTCTGAGGTCTCGCCAAACACCAGGGTGGTTCCCAGACCGTGCAAGGTGTCAAACGCATTGCCGCAGGTGGGGTTGGAGCCGCAACCCGACGTGGTGTCGGACTCGCCGCATTTGGTGGAAACCCACAGTTCAGAAATAGGGCACTCGACCCGGTGAAGCGCCGTCGCGTGCTGCACATACTTCTTGGCGACTTGGGATGCCTTCATGATGGTTTCATGGTCGCCATGGCCTTCAATGCCAAAACCAACCACAGGTTTTCCCGTCTTGGCGATGCCCTCAACGACCTTTTGAGTCCAGGCGTCTTCAATGCCAATCACGATCACAGCGGCGACGTTGGGGTTGCTCCCCGCGCCGATCAAGGTTGCGAAGTGCAGATCCAGGTCAGCGCCAAACTGCAGGCGGCCATAAGGATGCGGAATCGCCATGGTGCCCTTGATCGCATGGGCCACGGCCTCGGCTGCGGCGTTGGACAGATCGTCCAGCGGCAAAATCACAACATGGTTGCGCACGCCCACACGACCATTTTCACGACGATAGCCCCAGAAGGTGGAGTCTTTGTTCAGAAATGACATCTTTTTTCCTTGATGAATGAATGAGGCCTTGGATTACCAACGCTTGGTCTTGATGTTGTGAACATGCGCGTGCTCGCCGGTTTTGATCGGCGCGACCACCTTGCCAATGTCGACACCGTACTTGATGACGGTATCGCCCGTGGCCATGTCTTTCATGGCGACCTTGTGGCCCAGCGGAATGTCGGCCGCGCACGGAATTTGAATCGTGCGGTTTTCATCAAGAATGAGTGCGGTGAGCAGTTGGCCCGCCTTGACGTTTTCGGTGACGACGACAGCCACGCTGTCTTCGGGATCATGCAAAACACAATGAATCATGGAGGCTCCGTTAAAAAAATGAAAAGCGAGGGGCAGTCTAGTGGCTTGAAAACCTTTGTCAATCGAGTCATTTATATGACTTGTATGAATCGGTTTTTCGACCCTAGAATCCAGGCATGAAAAGCGACAAAACCGGCCTCGCGGCAAACCGGCGCCTGGCACAAGCAAGGCCCCAACTGGAGCTGACCCCCATCGCGGAGGCCAGTGGCGTGCCGCTGTACCGGCAGGTCAAGCGCGCGCTGATCAAACTGATCGAGAGCGGCCGTTATGCGCCCGCGGACTGCCTGCCCAGTGAATCCGCCATTGCCAGCGGCTTGCAGGTGAGCATTGGCACGCTGCGAAAGGCCGTCGATGAGCTGGTGTTGGAGAACGTGCTGATCCGCCGCCAGGGCAAGGGCACTTTTGTGGTCATGCACAACAACAGCCGATTCTTGTTTCAGTTCTTTCACGTCGAAAAGCGGGACCAGGACCTGTCGCAAGAGCATCCATACCCGGCGGTTGAATGTGTGTCTTTCGAAAGGGCCCGGGCCACGGCGGAGGAGGCCTCCGCACTGGGCATCGGCTTGGGAGATCCGGTCTTTCGCGTGGGGAATCGGCTCAAGTTGTCCGGACTTCCGGTGGTCTATGACCGCCTTGCCATCTCCGCACTCACCTTCAAGGGACTGACCGAAAAGCAGTTTGTTGAGCGCTCCAGCACCGTCTACCACCTGTACCAGTGTGATTACGGCATCACCGTGCTGCGGGCGCACGACCGCGCCCGCGCCGTGTCGGCCAGCCACGATGTTTGTCGCATTTTGGGCCTCAGGCCTGGCACACCCGTGCTTGAAGTGCATCGCATCGCAATGACGTTCGGCGACAAGCCGGTGGAATACCGCGTCTCCACCATCAACACGCAGCACCACGACTACGTGAGCCTGCTTTCCAAGCGGATTTAGCGTCAAATGCTGAAACGCCAATGGGAGGTGCTGGCCGGGCACCTTCCCGGAACCATGGTTTGTGTCGTGATCGCTCTTGCCGCGACCTTCCTGCCGGAGCATTACGGCGGTCCCCGGCTGCTGTACGCGCTGCTCATCGGGCTCGCTTTCCACTTCCTGAACACCGACCCAAGGATTGCCAACGGGGTCGAGTTTTGCGGGCGCAACCTGTTGCGTGTCGGTGTGGCCTTGTTGGGTGCGCGCATCACTTTTGAGCAGGTCAACCCTGGGCCCGGGCACCGGGCTGGTCATGGCGCTGGCGCTCGCCAGCACCATTGGTTTCGGCCTCTTGCTGGCCCGGTGGCTGGGTCGTCCGGCCAGCCAGGGCCTGCGGACCGGTGGTTCCGTTGCGATCTGCGGCGCTTCAGCGGCACTGGCGATCCCCAGCGTGCTGCCGCCGTCACGCGACAACGAGCGCTTCACCCTGCTGGTGGTTGTGGGTGTCACTGTGCTGTCGACGCTGTCGATGGTGATCTACCCATTTTTCGTGCTGGCGCTGGGACTCGCGCCCCAGCCGGCAGGCATTTTTTTGGGCGGCACCATCCATGACGTGGCCCAGGTGGTGGCCGCCGGCATGATGCTCGGACCCGACGCGGCCGACACCGCCACGCTGGTCAAATTGTTCCGTGTCATGCTGCTCATGCCGGTGGTGCTGTTCATCGTGCTTGCCTACCGGAGGCACCCGGCGGTGTCACTGTCAGGCAAGAACTTGCCGCTCATTCCGGGCTTTCTGCCGCCTTCATGGCGCTGGTCTTCCTGGCAACAACGGGGGTGATCAATCCATCCATGGCGGCACTGGCTGGGGATACCTCGCGCGCCTTGCTGGTCTGCGCGATCGCAGCCGCGGGCGTCAAGACAAGTTTCGCGGACCTCGCCAAACTGGGCTGGCAACCGGTGGTGATGCTGCTGGGTGAGACCCTTTTCATCGCCGCCGTGGTCCTGGCTGCTGTGCTGGTGCTGCGGCTGGATGCCTGAGCCAGCGAGCCCCGGCTTCAGCCCTTGAGTCCGCCTTGCGTCAGGCCACCCACCACCCGTTCCTGAAAAAACGCAATCAGAACGGCAATGGGCACGATCGCCACGATCAGCGCAGCCGAAATGATAGGCCAGGGGAAGCTGAATTCACCCTGGTACAGCGTGATGCCCACGGGCAGGGTGCGCATCGAGGCGCTGGCGTTGAGTGACAGGGCCAGCAAAAACTCATCCCAGGCGTTCACAAACGCCAGAATGCCCGCGGTGAAAACGCCGGGTGCGGCCAGCGGAATCACGACATGCCAGAGCGTGCCGATGCGGGTGCAGCCGTCGATCATGGCGGCGTTTTCGAGGTCCTTGGGAATACTCTGGAAAAAGCTGACGAGCACCAGTGTGCATACGGGCAAATTCAACACGATATAGGGCAGCACCAGGGCGGTGTAGGTGTTCAGCAGATTGAGTGCGCGCATGGTCTCGAAAATCGGCACCAGCAGGGTGACCAGCGGGAACATGCTTGATGCCACGATGGCGGTAAGGATGAGCTGACGGTGTTTCAGGTTGAGCCGCGCAATGGCATAGGCCGCGCAGGCCGCCACAAACAGGGAGCAGATCGTTGCCAGCCCGGCCACGATCAAGCTGTTGCCCAGGTATTTGAGCAAGGGTTGGTCGGTAAACGCCTGCACATAATTCTGCAGGGTGGGCGCGTGGGGCCACCAGGTGATGGGTTTTTGCACCAGTTCCACTTCGCGCTTGAGCGAGGTGAACAAGATCCAGATTGCCGGGAAAAAGCCATTGACGACCACCATGGCCGCAGCCGCGAAGCGAAGGCGGGGCGAGGACCAAAATCCGGTGTTCATGCGCTGTTCCCGATACGTTTCAGATAGACCGCCGTGACACACATCGACAGCATGAACATACACACCGCCAGGGTGGAGCCATAACCCATGTCCAGATACTCGATGGTCGTCTTGTGAATCAGCATGGCCAGCGTCTCGGTCGCGTTTCCAGGCCCCCCTTTGGTCATGGTGTAGGGAATGTCAAAGGTTTGCAGCGCCGTGATGGTGCGGAAAATAAGGGCCACGATGATGCTGGGCATCAGCATCGGAATGGTGATCTGCCAGAACTGTTGCCACTTGCTGGCGCCGTCCACCTCAGCGGCTTCGTACAGCGATTTGGGGATCATTTGCAGACCAGCCAGCAGGATCAGCGCCATGAAGGAACTGGTCTTCCAGATGATTGTCAGACAGATCGCGGCGAAGGCCCAATTGGGCCGGAGCAGCCACATGGTCTGATCACCCGCCCCCGTCACACCGAGGCGGCGCATCACATCATTAACCACCCCGTACTCGGTATGGAAGAACCAGGCGAAGATCAGGCCGGCAAAAGACAGCGGCAAGGCCCAGGGCAGCAGCAGCGCCAGGCGCACCGGCCATTGGCGTTTGAAGGGCAGGTTGGCGAGCATCGCCAGGCCCAGGCCCACCACCAGGGCGCCGGGCACGGTGATGAGGGTGATCATGACCGTGTTTTTGGTGGCGTTCCAAAAGTCCTTGTCTTGCCAGATGTCCGCGTAATTGGCGAAGCCGACAAACTTGAAGGTGTCCGAGCCGCCAGACAATCGCAGGTCAAAGAAGCTGTTGTAGATCAGTTTGCCAATCGGGTAGACCACGATCAGCGCGAGCAGGGCAAAAGCGGGCGCCAGCAGCATCACGCCCAAGGCCTTTTCGGAAGGGTCTCGAAGTTTGGCCAGGGACATGATGGCTCCAGTGCTTGTTGTGCTTGCTGATGGGGCTCGCGTCGTGCGCGGCTTAACGCATGACCCGGGTCAACCTGCTGTCAATCTCGGCCACACCTTCTGCCGGCGTCTTGGTCCTTGCCAGCATCGCGCTGGTGGTGGTGCGAATGGCATCACTCACCTCGCCGTAACGGGCGCTCATCGGGCGGGCCTGCCCTGCAATTACCACGTTGGCGGCGTCCTTGAACCAGGGCACCTGTTTGACGACGTCAGCATCGGTGTAGACGCTTTGAATGGTGGGCAAGAGCGATCCTTCCATGGCCAGGAATTTGCTGGACGCGGGAGAAGCCAGAAATTGCACCAGTTTGGCAGCATCGGGTTTGCTCTTGCTGAAGGCGCTGACAGCCCACTGCCAGCCACCGACGCAGGTGGCGCTCTTGCCACCGGCCACGGCGGGCAGCGGCATCACACCCACCTTGCCCTTGACCTGGCTGTCGGCGTCGTCGCGGAACCGATCCCAGGCAAAGCCCCAATTGATGGCAAACGCCACCTGGCCGGCCTTGAATTCATTGACGGTTGCGGGCGTCGTGACTTCGGCAATGTTCCTCTTCATGACACCCTGGTCGACCATCTTCAGCCACATGTCCATGCCTTTGGCCGCGGCATCCTTGTCCAGCGTCATCTTGCCGGAGGCGTCGTTGAACGCCTTGCCCATGCTCCAGTAGGGCAGCAGGAAGGTGCAGACGGCCCCCTCGATGGGTGCGCCCTGAATGGAGAGTCCCTGCAAATTGGGGTTCTTCTCGCCCTCCTGGATTTTCTTGGCGGCGGCAGACAGTTCGTCCCAGGTCTTGGGTTCCTTGATGCCGTACTTGTCGAGCAAATCCTTGCGGTAATACATGAACATGGCATCAGCAAAGGCCGGCATCGCGGCGACCTTGCCGCCCACGACGTTGGCTTGCGAATAGACCGGCAGGTACGGCTTCATGGCGCTGGGGCCGCCGACATAGGCGTCCAGTGGCTCGAGCCAGCCTGCAGCCATGTACTGTGAGGGGTTGACGATATCGATCAGGTAGATGTCGATGGCCGAGTCTTTGGCATTGAGCACGGTCGACAGGTACTGGCGTTGCAGCTCGGACGTGGCGCCGCCGGTTTCAATCTCGATCTTGACGTTGGGATTGGTCTTTTGGTACTCATCGAAGAGCTTTCGCATCAGGTCCGGGCGCTGGTTCTGGCCGCCGGAAAAAACCCGAAGCGAGGTTTGTTGGGCAAAGGCGCCTGCGGTCAGCGTGGTGCCAAGGGCAAAAGCAATCAGGGAAGTGAGCGCGCGTCGTTTCATGAATGTCTCCTGTGGGATGAGGGTTGGAAGGGTGAAGGAAAACTGGCTGTTCAGCGCAAAGCCTGGCCGGATTGCGCATCAAACAAATGCATGTGTTCTTGTGCCAGATAGACCGGCAGCGCGGTTCCCGGGCGCTGGGCAAAGCTGGCGGCGCAGCGTGCCACAAGTTCGCAGTTGCCCACCTTGAAGGTCACAAGTGTCTCGGCGCCCAGCGGCTCGGTGAGCACCACGCTGGCAGGCACCTGCACGCTGCCCGGCTGCGCTGACAAGGCAATGTTTTCAGGGCGAATGCCAAAGGTCAGTTCCGAGGCGCTTGCTGCCTTGTCGGCAAGCGCAGCGGGCACTTCAAAATGGGCGTCGCCCAGGCTGACCTGGCCACCTTGCAAGCTGCAGGGCACCAAATTCATGGCGGGTGAGCCGGTGAAGCCCGCGACAAACAGGGCCGCCGGGGTGTTGTAGATTTGGTGCGGTGTGGCGTACTGCATTTTGTGCCCGGCGCTGAGCACGGCAATACGGTCCGCCAGCGTCATGGCTTCCACCTGGTCGTGTGTCACGTAGATGATGGTGGCGCCAAGGCGCTGATGCAACTTCTTGATCTCGGTGCGCATTTCGCCGCGCAACTGGGCATCGAGGTTGGACAGGGGCTCGTCAAACAAAAATACCTTGGGCTGGCGCACGATGGCGCGGCCGATCGCCACCCGCTGGCGTTGCCCGCCCGACAGGGCCGCGGGTTTGCGGTCCAGCATGTGGTCGATGCGCAAAAGTTTGGCCGCGTCCATCACGCGGCGCTTGATCTCGTCCTCGGGGGTCTTGCGCAGGCGCAGGCCAAAGGCCATGTTTTCATACAGCGTTTTGTGCGGGTACAGGGCGTAGTCCTGAAACACCATGGCGATGTCCCGGTTGCGGGGGGGCTCATCGTTGACGCGCTTGCCGTCAATGACCACCTCACCACCGCTGATGCCCTCGAGCCCCGCAATCATGCGCAGCAGCGTGCTTTTGCCGCAACCCGACGGGCCCACGAACACAACGAATTCGCCGTGCTGAATTTGCAGGTCAATGCCGTGAATGACGGTCGTCTTGCCGTCGTAGGTTTTGCTGAC
This sequence comes from Polaromonas sp., assembly GCA_021737975.1. Taxonomy (GTDB): domain Bacteria; phylum Pseudomonadota; class Gammaproteobacteria; order Burkholderiales; family Burkholderiaceae_C; genus Rhodoferax. The sequence continues at coordinate 66,228 of JAIPCZ010000001.1, forward strand.
TTGTTTGAGTTCAACACTGGCCATATCAATACCCCTGCGCGTGAACTTTGATGTCTTGCGACCGAATGGTCGACAGTGCCGCGGCAGAAGCGCGCATCAGCAGCCCGAGGTCAGAGGCACAACCGATGTAGTCAAAGCCGCAGGCACGATAGATCGCCACCGCCTCGGGCGTGCCGCCCACGGTGCCCACGGGTTTACCCACCGCGTGGCAGCGTTTGACACCCTCGGCCATGAGCTTGACCACGTCGTCGTGCATGAGGTCGCCCACATGGCCCATGGCACCGCTCAAGTCACCGGGACCAAAAAACAGCGAGTCCACGCCCGGCACATTGGCAATTTCTTCGAGCCTGGACATGGCCTCGGGGGTTTCAATCTGCACGATCACGCTGACTGCGGCATTGGCGACCTTGAAATAGTCCTTGACCGTGCCAAAACGCGAGCCCCGGCTCATGCCGGCCATGCCGCGCACGCCCTCTGGCGCATATTTGGCCGCTGCCACGGCACGTTGCGCTTCCCCGGCGGTTTGCACAAAAGGAAACATCAGCGTCTGCGCACCAGCATCGAGCACGCGCTTGACCATCACGGTGTCGTTCCAGGGAATACGCGTGATCGGCAGCATGGGTGTGCCGGCGATCGCCTGCAGCAGATGGACAACGTCCATCAGGTCCAGCGGCGTGTGTTCCATGTCGACCACGGCCCAGTCGAAGCCGGCGCAACCCATGGCTTCGGCGACCACGGGCGAGGCCGACATGACCCAGCTGCCGACGGCATAGCCGCCGGGCAGGTCCTGTCGGGCGAGCAGCGTTTTGAAAGGGTTTTTCATAAATGGGCTCAAAACAGATTTTGTTAGCGCTAACAATATCACATGGCAACACGCAAATACTCAGGAAAAACCCTGTAAACTCATCTAGATGACTTGCCATATTGGCGACCGAACAGGCAGCCCACCGAGGGGTAGCGAGCCCCTGGCCCATTTGCGACCTGGGGGCCGCTAGGTCGTCTGACGAATGACGAGCCTGGGCTCAAGCGGCATAGGGGCCGGCCGCGTCTCGTCATCAGGCATCGGCAGGTTCAGCGCCGAAAGAATCGAGCGACCACATTCCTGTCCAATTTGCTGGCGCGGCACCGCCAGCGTGCTGAGGCCGCCGCCCAACTGGCTGGCGATTGGAAAATCACCAAAACCCAGCAAGGCCAGTTGCTGGGGGAGCTCAATTTGCATGTCAAGCGCCTGCAGCAGGGCACCGACGGCCAGATGGTCGTTGGCAAAGGCGATGGCCCTCGGTCGCTGCGATGCTGTCATGCCTTGAATCGCCAGGCGTCCCGCCGCCATGGGTTCAATGGACGCCGCGGTCACAATCCTGACTTTGGCCCCGGCCTGGCGCGCCGCCTGCAAAAAGCCTTGGCCGCGCTCGTGGGCCCGGTAGTCCTGCACCACACCGCTGTCCAGAAAAATCAGGTCGTCATACCCACAATCCAGCAAATGCCGGGCCATGACCTGGCCGACCTCGTGATGGTTGAAGCCGATTTGAGTGAATTCGGCCGTTTCAGGGTGTTTGTCCCACATTTCAATCACGGGGGTGCCGGCCTCGCGCGCGCGGCGCATCAGCTGGATACTGCCCGGGCTGTGGTGCCGCCCGGTGACCACCACCGCGGCCGGCGCCCAGCCCAACAAGGCGCGCAGCTGGTTTTCCTCGCGATCGTGACTGTAGCCGCTGGGCGCCAGCATCAACTCGAGGCCCGCCGGCTGCAGCGTGTCGGAGAGCCCCTGAATGGTCTCGGCAAAGATCGAGTTGGCGACGCTGGGGATCAACACGGCCACCATGGCCGAGCGACCGCTGGCCAGGCTGCCGGCTTGCTTGTTTGGCGCATAGCCTGTTTCCCGCAGTGCCAGCAAAATGCGCTCGGCCGTTCCAGGCCGGACACTTTGCGGTGCGCGCAGCAGGCGCGAGACGGTCATCGTGGCCACGCCGGCCCGGGCAGCAACCTCGGCCAGCGTCACTTTGCCGTGGCTTCGGCGGCCCCCCGGCGGGATCGTAAAAATATCGGATTCAGGGTTTTCCATGATGACAGTTGCGTTAATCGGGGTTAATGTTAGCGCTAACAACCTTTCCTTGCTTCATTTTTTTACCGCTATTTTGAATCCACTCAAAAAACTCGAAGAGCTGCGCAGCCGCCGCTGGTTTGCCGACACCGGCATGCGCGGCTTTGCGCATCGGCAGCGCATGCAGCAACAGGGCTGGCGCCGCGAAGATATCATGGCCCGGCCCATGGTAGCCATCATCAACACCTGGAGTGACTTGTCGCCCTGCCATGCCCATCTGCGGGAGCGCGCCGAATCGGTCAAGAAGGGGATTCTGATGGCGGGCGGTTACCCCGTCGAGCTGCCGGCCATGAGCCTGGGCGAGGTGATGGTCAAGCCCACCACCATGCTGTACCGCAACTTTCTGGCCATGGAGGTCGAAGAATTGCTGCGTAGTCTGCCCTGCGATGGTGTGGTGCTGCTGGCCGGCTGCGACAAAACAACCCCCGGCACCGTGATGGGCGCGTTCAGCATGGACATTCCCATGATTTTCTGCCCCGCAGGCACCATGCTCAATGACCGTTATGTCAAGAACGGTGTGTCGCGCACCGTGGGCGCCGGCACCCACACCCGCATGTTCTGGGACGACTACCAGGCTGGTGAGCTCGACGCCGCCGAGTTGCAACACCTGGAGAGCCGGATGACCCGCGCGCCAGGCACCTGCAACACCATGGGCACCGCGTCCACCATGACCGGCATTGTCGAGGCGCTGGGCCTCACGCTGGCCGGCGCCAGCAGCGTTCCGGCCATGGACTCGGCCCACACACGCATGGCCACGGCCTGCGGCGAGCGGATTGTCGGCATGATCTGGGAAGACCTCAAACCCTCCAGTCTGGTCACACGCGGCTCGTTCCAGAATGCCCTGGCAGTGCAAATGGCATTGGGCGGCTCCACCAATGCGGCGGTCCACATCATCGCCATGGCCGGGCGCCTGGGCATCCGGCTCGGTCTTGACGACCTGGACGCCATGGCACGGCAGGTGCCGGTGCTGGCCAATTTGTTTCCCAGTGGCGACCGCCTCATGGAAGACTTCTATTACGCCGGCGGCCTGCCCGCCCTGATGAAAGTGATTGCCCCGTTCCTTTCGCTGGACGAGCGCATGGTGAGCGGCCAGACCCTGGCGCAAACCGTGGCCCAGGCGACGGTGCTCGACGCCGAGGTGATCCGCCCGCTAGACAAACCGGTCAGCCAGGCGGGCGCGCTCGCGGTGCTGCGCGGCAACCTGGCACCCGATGGCGCCGTCATCAAACCCAGCGCGGCGACGGAAAAATTGCTGTGCCATACCGGTCCGGCCCTGGTCTTTGACAGCCAGGCCGAGATGCTGGCCGCCATGGCCGACGAGGCCCTGGAATGCACTGAAAACACCATTCTGGTGTTGCGCAACGCCGGCCCGGTGGGCGCGCCTGGCATGCCCGAGTGGGGCAACCTGCCGATTCCGAAGAAATTGCTCAAGCTGGGCGTGCGCGACATGCTGCGCCTGAGCGACGCCCGCATGAGTGGCACCCACTATGGCACCTGCGTGCTGCATATCTCGCCCGAAAGCGCGGTGGGTGGCCCGCTGGCGCTGGTGCGCACCGGGGATGTGATTGAGCTTGACGTCAGCCAGCGGCGCCTGCACCTTCAGGTGCCGGAGACCGAGCTGGCCAGCCGCCGCGCGGCCTGGCGCGCGCCCAAACCGCTGCTGCAGCGGGGTTTTACCCGGCTCTACCAGCAGCATGTGACGCAGGCACACGAAGGCTGCGATTTCGATTTTTTACAGGGCAACCAGGCCAGTCCGGAACCGGTCATCTACTGATGAAACACCTCTTCAAGGCCGCGCTGGCCGACACACATTTGTTTTAACCCACCTTACATCATCATGAGTTTGCAAAAAATTCGTTACGGCATCATTGGTTGCGGCAGCATGGGCCGCGAGCACATCGAAAACATCAAGGCCATGCCCGGCACCGAAGTCACCGCGCTGGCGGACACCGACGCCCACAGCCGTGCGCAGGCCCTCGAACTGCTGCCCAGCGCGCCGCCCGCGTTTGAGAACTACCAGGATTTGCTCGACAGCGGCCTGTGCGACGCCGTGGTGGTGGCCACGCCCAACTTCACCCACGTGGAGGTGCTGCGCCAGGCGCTCGCCACGCCCCTGCACATCCTGGCTGAAAAGCCGCTGTGCACCCGCGTGCAGGACTGCCATGAACTGGTGCAACTCGCCAGGAACAGAAGTGCGCTGGTCTGGGTGGCGCAGGAGTACCGCTACATGCCGCCGGTGGCGGAAATGATCCGTATGGCGCATGGCGGCGCCGTCGGGCAGATTCACCAGGTCAGCATTCGCGAGCACCGGGAGCCGTTTTATCCCAAGGTGGGCGACTGGAACCGCTTCAGCGCCAATACTGGCGGCACGCTGGTCGAGAAGTGCTGCCACTATTTCAACCTGATGGACTTCATCCTCAATGAGCACCCGCTGCGCGTGTTTGCCTCGGGTGGCCAGCGCGTCAACCATCTTGACGAGCGTTACCAGGGCCGCACGCCCGACATTCTGGACAGCGCCTATGTGATTGTGGAGTACCCGAGCGGCGCGCGCGCCCTGCTCGACCTGTGTATGTTCGCTGAAAACTCGATCGACAACGAGCAGATCATGGTGGTGGGCAACGAGGGCAAGCTCGAGTCGCTGCTGCCGTCGCTGACACTGCGCTACGGCCGCCGCGAGGACTGGGGCACACGCAAGGTCTGGGGCGAGCCCTCGGGCAGCGGCAAGGGGGTGTCGGTGCGCCGGGTGTGGGACACCAACATCAAATACCCGGGCCAGCACTTCGGCGCCTCCTTCATCGAGCATGAGAAATTTGCCCACGCCCTGCGCAATGGTTTGCCGCCCGAGGTCACCCTGGAGGACGGCCTGCGCAGCGTGGCCACCGGCATTGCCGCGCACCAGAGCATCGACACCGGCCGCCCGGTCGCCATGACTGACGTTTTGCCGGCGGGCTGGTAAGAAAGGGACCTGTGATGCATTACACCCCCTATCCCAGTTTGGCTGACCGCGTGGTGTTTATCTCGGGCGGTTCCTCCGGCATTGGTGCCGAGCTGGTGCGCGCCTTTGCCGCCCAGGGCAGCCGGGTCGCGTTTTGCGGCACCCGGCCCGACGGCGGCGACGCCCTGATCGACGAGTTGGCTCAGCCCGGCCGGCTGTTCTACGAGGCCTGCGACGTGCGCGACATTCCCGCCTTGCAGGCCATGCTGGGCCGTGTGGCAGGCCAATGGGGACCGATTCAGGTGCTGGTCAACAACGCCGGGCGCGATGACCGCCATGCGCTCGATGACCTGACCCCCGAGTACTGGGACAACTGCCTCAACATCAACCTGCGGCATCAGGTGTTCGCCACCCAAAGCGTGGCAAGGCAGCTCAGGTCAGCCGGGTTGGGTGGCTCGGTGATCAACATGGGCAGCATCTCCTGGATGCGCGGGCGGCCCAATCTGATCGGCTACACCGCAAGCAAGGCCGCCATCTCGGGCATGACACGCACACTGGCGCGCGAGCTGGGAGCGGACGGCATCCGGGTCAATGCGCTGGTGCCCGGGGCCATCGTCACCGAGCGCCAGACCGCGCTCTGGCGCAAGCCCGAGGAAGACCAGAAATTCATCGACCTGCAGTGCCTCAAGTTCCGGCTGGACGCCAGCCATGTGGCCAGGTCAACGCTGTTCCTGGCCAGCGACGACAGCGATGGCATCACCGGCCAGAACCTCATTGTCGACGCGGGTTTAGCGCAGGTTTCGGTGGCTGGTTAAGCGTTTTGCCCTGCACTCCCATGCTGGCCTCATCCATCAAAGTCAATCCATTTGACCCTCAGATGCATGGCAGGTCTGGAAACGGACTCGTGTTCATGTTCGGGGCCGGGGCTGCGCCGCCAAAGACCGCATCCGCGAACGCCAGCAGCGTGTGCCAGTCCACCAGGCTGTGCGCGTGCCCGCCGTCGCGAAACACAATCGCGTTGTGCTCGGGTGCACCCAGGAAATCAAACACCGGCTGGGCCGCCCGGTGGGTCAGCCAACTGCCCTGCGGGTTGGCCCAAAGGTCCTGCAAGGCCTCGGTGGTCAGCAGCGCGCGCGGGGCCAGCAGTGCTTTCAGGAAATGCTGGTCCAAGGAGCCGGCATGAGCGCCCGGCTTCAAGGGCTCAAGGCCAGGCGCCAGCCAGTGCGGAAATTGATCAACCAGATCGGCCAGTGTTTCTGCGCCAGCAGGCTGCCACAAACAGCTGCCGGCGCCGGCGGCACCCGAGTTGTTGGCCGAGGTGAGTGCAATACGCTCGTCCAGCGCACCGGCCAGCAGGGCCGCCTTGCCGCCGCGCGAATGGCCCACGACGCTGATACGCGAGGTATCCACACCGGGCACCTGCTGCAGGGCGTCGACCGCGCGCTGGTAGCCCCAGGCCCAGGCCGCAATGGCACCGCCCCGAAAACCGCTCAAGGCCGCACACATGGCCTGGTTGCGCCCGTGCTGCGCCATGTCCGACATGACCTCAGAGCGGTTGAATTGGGCAAAACCATAACCCCGGCTGAGGATGGCCGAGACCACCTCCTGGGTCGCATAGCCCCAGCAGCCATCGCCGTTGAGGATGATGGGCACCGGTGCCTCACCCGCCGGCCGGATCAGGCGAAGACTGAAAGCCTGGACGCCATCCACCTCGACCCGGCACGACAGCAGGCTGGCTTGCCCGGGCTGGACCGCCGGGCCGGCATGCAGCGCGACGCAACGCGTGTGTGCCGGCGTGGCGGGCAACTCACCGTACAGCGCGGCCACCAGCAAGTGACGGATTTGGCTGCGCCTGAGTTGCCAGTCGGCCAGGCTTTTGACGCGCTGCCCCGAGTCCAGCCGCATCGGGTCGGGCCAAACCATCTTCGCTGCCGGCCAGACATCGGTATCAACCCTAACGGTTTTTTTGCCAATTTGCCCTACGATTCTCATCACCCATCCCTCTCACAACAAGGAAGACAACATGCGTAAATCGACAACTCTCACCACTGGCGCGACCCTCGCTCTCAGCTCGCTGCTGGCCCTGCCAGTCTTGTCACAGGCCGGTGAAATCCGGGTCATGTGTTACCAGGACGGCGTTGAATGCGAGGTGACCGCCGAGATTGCCAAGCGCTTTGAAGCGCAAAACCCGGGCACCAAGGTCATTCTCGATGTGGTGCCCTACAAAAGCATTGTGGAGCAATTGCCGGTGCAATTGGCGGCCGGTCAGGGCCCCGACATTGCCCGTGTGACCGACCTGGGCGGGCTATCGAAATATTACCTGGACATCAGCAGCCACGTCAAAGATGCCAAGTACTGGGAAGCCAATTTTGGCGCCACGCTGCCCTGGCTGCGCCCCAGCGCCACCGACAAGGGCATTTACGGCTTCATGTCGCAGCTGACCATGACCGGTCCCTACATCAACAAGACCCTGTTTGAACAAGCCAAGGTGGCCGTGCCCGGACCCAAGGCCAGCTGGGACGAATGGGCCGAGGCCACACGCAAGGTCGCCAAGGCCACCCAAACCCCGGCGGCCCTGGCATGGGACCGCTCCGGACACCGGTTTGCGGGTCCGGCCATCAGCTACGGCGCCAAGGTCTTCGATGGCAAGGGCGAGTTGGTGATCGATGACGGTTACAAGACCCTGGTGAAAAAATTTGTCGACTGGCATAAGGACGGCACCATGCTCAAGGAAGTGTGGGCGGGTTCGGGTGGCTCGACTTACGCGGACTCGATTGGCGAGTTCAAGAACGGCCGCGTGGTGATGGTGCTGTCGGGCTCGTGGCAGATCAACCGCCTGCAAAAAGACATTGGCACCGCCTTTGACTGGGTCGCCGTGCCCAACCCCTGCGGTCCGGCAGCCTGCACCGGCATTCCTGGCGGCGCCGCCTGGGTGGCGCTGAAAACCAGCAAGTCGCCCAAGGAGGCCGGCATGTTCCTGGACTTCATGGCCCAGGAAGCCAACTACGCCGAGTTTGCAGGCAAGACCAACAACATTCCGGCCCATGCCGGCTTGGCCAAAAAGGGCGTGACCTACCCCGGCGCCACACCGGCGGCGCGCGCGGCCCTGGGCACCTTCAGCTCCGGTGTCGCCAGCCTGTCACCGGTGGCCTACCAGTTCCAGGGTTACAAGTACAACCGCGCCATCATGTTGCCCACGGTCAGCCGGGTGACGCAGGCCATTGTGGGTGAAATGACGACCGACGAGGCCCTCACCAAGATCGGTGTCGACATGGCCGATGCCGTCAAGCAGGCGCAAAAGTAAAGCGCTCCTGAAAGGCCCGGATGTCGCGTCTTCTCGCGTTCTTTTTCAACCTCTTCGAGCCCTTGTTCCGGCTGGGACAAAGGCTGCTGGGGGTGTCAAAGATCGGCTGGCTGTTTGTCGGCCCGAACTTGCTGGTGTTTGGCTTGTTCACCTTTTTGCCCATTCTCATCAATCTCGTTTACGCGACCACCGGCGGCGTCAAGCTGATGCCGCTGGAGCGGCCTTTCACCGGCACCGAGAATTTCGGGATTTTGTTCGAGTGCCGGGACTACTTTGATATTCAGACCTGTCGCAAGGATGTGTTTTGGCGAGCCATCTTCAACACCATCAAGTTCAGCCTGATCCAGGTGGTGCTGATGGTGTTCCTGTCACTGCTGACGGCGCTGGTGCTCAACCGCAAGATCATTGGCCGCGGTTTCTGGCGTGGCGTGTTTTTCTATCCGGTCTTGCTGTCGCCGGTGGTGGTGGCCCTGATCTGGAAATGGCTGCTGCAAAGCCAGGGGGTTTTCAACGCCGGTCTGGTGGCCGCCGGTTATGCGCCGGTGGACTGGTTGACCGACGCGGGCTGGGCCTTTTTCTGGACCATTTTTGTCTCCATCTGGGCACACATGGGCTTCTACACCCTGATTTTGCTGGCCGGTCTGCAAGCCATACCGAAGGACATGTACGAAGCCGCGGAAATGGACGCCGCCTCGCCCTGGCGCACCTTGCGCCGCATCACGCTCCCGCTGCTAATGCCCAACCTGATCGTGGTGCTGGTGCTGGCCATGATCCGGGCTGTGCAAATTTTTGACGAGGTGTTTGTTCTCACCGGCGGCGGGCCTGGGTCTGCCACCACCTTCATTGTGCAATTCATCTACCAGACGGGTTTTGCCGAGCAGATCCACCTGTACGGGCTCGCCGCCGCGGCGTCGCTGGTGCTGGCGCTGGGTTTGATGGCGCTCACCGTGCTGCAGCTGCGGCTGACACGCGCCAAAGACGCCGGTCAGCGCGCCAAATGAGGCACCCCCCATGCGCAACTTTTTGACCCGAACCCGCGGCCACACCCGCCTGCACTGGACCGACTGGCTGAGTTATGGCTACCTGCTGGTGGGCCTGGTCACCATGTTTGCGCCCATTTTGTGGTTGCTGATGTCGTCCCTGAAAACCGAGAGCGCCATCAGCCAGTTTCCGCCCAGTTTTTTGCCCTACAGCCAAAAAACCGTGGTGGTGCAGGGGCACGAAAAACCGCTGCCGCTGTTCCTGACCAAACTGCCCGACGGCACGCTGCGGGAAATGGCCCAGGTCAGGCGCATCGGCATCATGGCGACCATGGTCGACCCTGCCCAGCCCGACGCCACCGTGCAGGTCAACATCAATGACCGTGCGCCGGTCAACGAGCTCAAATTTGCCGGCAACAACTACACCGACCTGTTTGCCAAGTTCAGCTTTGGCACCTACCTGTGGAACAGCGTGTTCATCACGGTGATGGCCACCCTGCTGACGCTGCTGATCAACTCGATGGCCGCATTTGCGCTCTCCAAGTACCAGTTTCCAGGGCAGAAGGCGGTCTTCATGCTGATCATTGCCACGCTGATGATCCCGCCCACCATCATTCTGGTGCCGGTCTTTCTGGTGATCAACAGCGTCGGTTTGCTCAACAGCCTGTGGGGCGTGATCTTGCCGGCCATTGCCACCCCGACCGGCGTGTTTTTGCTGCGCCAGTACATGCTGACCATTCCTGATGAGCTGCTGGAGGCGGCCCGCATGGACCATGCCAGCGAGTGGCGCATTTACTGGAAGATCATCTTGCCACTGTCGGCACCGGCCTTGGCCGTGCTGGCGATTTTTTCGGTGATGTGGCGCTGGAATGACTTTTTGTTGCCGCTGATCGTGCTGTCGAAGTCGGAGTTTTTCACCCTGCAGCTGGCATTGAACTCGTTCCAGGGCGAACTCAACACGCAGTGGCATTATTTGCTGGCGATGACCGTGATCACGCTGGTGCCCATCACGCTGGTATTCGCTTTTCTACAAAAATACATCACCACCGGCATTGCCAGCGCCGGGGTGAAGTAACGTTCATTGATAGGACATTTGCGTGGCCACACTCGATCTTGACAGCGTTGTCAAAAGTTTTGACCAGACCACCATCCTGCATGGCATCAACCTGGCCATCCGTGATGGTGAGTTCGTGGTGTTCGTGGGACCGTCAGGCTGCGGCAAGTCCACCTTGCTGCGCGTCATTGCCGGCTTGGAGTCGCCCAGCTCGGGCGACATCCGTATTGACGGCCGCCAGGTCAACAGCGTGTCGGCGGCCCACCGGGGCTGCGCCATGGTGTTTCAGTCTTACGCGCTGTACCCCCACATGACGGTGTACGACAACATGGCTTTTGGCCTGGAGAACATGGGCATCGCCAGCGCGCAAATCGCCACCAAGGTCAATGGCGCGGCCAAATTGTTGCGCCTCGAAGAATTGCTGCAGCGCAAGCCCACCCAGCTGTCCGGCGGCCAAAGGCAACGGGTCGCCATCGGCCGGGCCATCGTGCGCGAGCCCAAGGTGTTCCTTTTTGATGAGCCGCTGTCGAACCTGGACGCCGAGCTGCGGGTCTCGATGCGTGCCGAAATTCGGGACCTGCATGCCCGGCTCAAGGCCACCATGGTGTATGTCACCCATGACCAGGTGGAAGCCATGACCATGGCCGACAAGATCGTGGTGCTGCGCGCCGGCAGGATCGAGCAGGTCGGCGCGCCGCTGGACTTGTACAACAAACCGGCCAACACCTTTGTGGCAGGCTTCATCGGCAGCCCCCGCATGAACTTCCTGCCCGCCTCCATCCTGCCCCATGACGCGGCCACGGCCAGGGCGGTGCCCCTGCCCGAGGGCACGCACACCCTGGGTTTGCGCCCGGAGCATGTGCAACTTGACAGCGAGGGCCTGATCAGCATGAGGGTGTCGCAGGTCGAGCAACTGGGCTCGACCAGCCTGCTCCATGGCATGGTCGGGGATGACATGGCGTTTGAGATGGTTTGCAACGGCCAGACCCCGGTCGCCAGGGGCGACAGCGTGCGCCTGGCCCTGCCGCTGGAACATCTGCACTGTTTTGACAAGGAAGGCCTGCGCCTGTGAGACCATGAGCATTTTTGCGAAAACACAGGGCCTGCGGGTGAGCGCCCATGGGCTTGAGCTGGCACTGGAAAACGGTGCGTCGTTCAGTGTCCAGGTCCTTGAAGACAGCCTGGTCCGGGTGCGCTACAAGCCGGCCAAGGGTTACCTTGAACCGCGAACCTGGGCCATTGCGCCGCAGCGCGGCCAGGACGTCCCCTGGCATGGACGCGACCGCGATGACAGCCGCGGCTTCAGTTGCCCGCCGGCCCGGGTGGAAGAGAGCGCGGGGCTGACCACGCTGCGCACCGCGGCGCTGTCGGTCACGCTGCAGGCGGAGCCGCTCAAGCTCATGTGGGCTGACCGGAACGGCCAGACGCTGCTCAGTGACCGCGCCACCTCGGCGTATTTTTCAAGCCCGCGCACCGGTGCCATTCGCCATTACCTGCAGCGCGACCGGGCCGAGCGTTATTACGGCCTGGGCGACAAGACCGGCCCGCTGAACCTGCATGGCCGGCGCTTGCGCACCCTGGGACTTGACGCGCTGGGCTACGACCCGCAGAACGGCGACCCCCTGTACAAACACTGGCCGTTTGTCCTGACGCGGGCGCCCACGGGGCAGTGGTGGGGCATTTACTACGACACACTGGCAACCTGCACCTTCGACCTGGGTTGTGAGCACGACAACTACCACGAGCTGTACCGCTACGTCGAAATTGACGATGGCGACCTCGATTACTACCTGATGGTCGGTGACACGCCGGGCGCGGTGATTGCCCAGTTTGTGCGCCTGATCGGCGGCACCCACCTGCCGCCCAAGTGGTCGCTGGGCTTCGCGCAAACGGCCATGGGTCTGGCTGACGCGCCCGATGCGCAAGCGCAACTGGCGGCCTTCATCGACCGCATTCAAACCGAGGACATTCCGTGCTCGTCGTTTCATTACGGCTCGGGTTATTCATCGCGCGGCAAGCGACGTTATGTCTTCACCTGGAACCACGACAAGTTTCCGGACCCCAAGGCACTCAATCAGCGCTTCCATGAGGCCGGCATGCATCTGGTGGCCAACATCAAGCCCTGCCTGCTCGATGACCACCCGGCTTTCGCCGAGGTCAAAGCCATGGGTGGTTTTATCCGGGACGCCAGCCGCCAGGCACCGGTGGTGGAGCAATTCTGGGACGGCGTCGGCTCACACCTGGATTTCACCCACCCCGGCGTGCTGGACTGGTGGCAAAAAAAGCTCGGTGAACAGGTGCTCGATTTCCACATTGACGCGGGCTGGAACGACAACAACGAGTACGCCATCATGGACGACAACGCCTCGTGCCATGGTTTCGGCCAGACCCTGCCGATGCACCGCGCGCGCCCGCTGCACGCCCTGCTGATGACCCGCGCCACCTTTGAGGCGCAGTCCCGGCGGCAAACGGACCAAGCCACATTCACCGTGACCCGGGGTGGCCCGCCGGGCATTCAACGCTACGCGCAAAGCTGGAGCGGTGACAACACCACCAGCTGGGAAACCCTGCGCTGGAACATCCGCACCGGGCTGCAAATGTCCTTGTCGGGCCTGTTCAATGTGGGTCACGACGTGGGCGGCTTCGCCGGCCCGACACCCGGTCCAGAGCTGTTTGTGCGCTGGGTCCAGGCCTGCTGCCTGAACCCGCGCATGGTGATGAACTCCTGGAAGGCGGACGGCACCAACAACGTGCCCTGGCTGCATCCGTCGGTGACCACCGAGGTGGTGGCCGCCATTCGGCTGCGTTATCGCCTGATGCCTTACCTCTGGTCGCTGTTTGAGCGCGCCCACACGCTGCATGAGCCGATCATTCGCCCCACGTTTTACGACTTTCCCGACGACGAGCCGTGTTTTTGCGACAGCGATGACTTCATGCTTGGCCATGCGCTGCTGGTGGCGCCGGTGGTGCAGCAGGGCGCCAGCACACGCCGTGTTTACCTTCCGGCAGGACCGTCAGCCTGGTTTGATTTTCATACCGGCCAGCGTCTCGAGGCAGGCACCGTTCATGAGCTCGCGGCGCCGCTGGCCAGCTTGCCGCTCTTTGTCCGGGCGGGGGTGTCATTGCCGCTGGCCACAGGCATCAGCGGCCGCCACAGCGTGGATGACCCGGTCAGCGAAATCCGACAGTACGGCGACTGAACGCCGGTGCTGTCCATCGGTGGTCCCGGTCGGGATGCGGCTAGCGCCGCTCCTGCAAGGTCTGCATATGCGCCAGGATGTCGCCAATCACCTTCGGGTCGATTTCCCTCAGGGCAGGCATGGTGTCGTCGGGATGGCCGTTCAGCATGTTGTGCGCGCTGTGCCACGGATCCTCCCGGGTCACCCGGCCCGCGTGGCGTTTCGCCACAAATCGCCCTTCCAGGCCGTGACAGCCGGCGCACATACTGCGGTAATGCGCTGCGCCCTGCGCGGCATCACCGCGCGAAAGACCGGTGCGGGGGTCGATCAAAGTGTCCATGTCGATTTGCCCGTAACGCACGAAGTTCGCAAGATCCTGCAAATCACGGTGTTTCAGAACCGCGCCAAACAGATGGGTGCTGCTGCGCAGAAGCGCGATGATTTTTTCCGGCTCGGCGCCGGCAAAGGCGCGAATCCCCCGGATACCGGTGGTATGGTTGCCATTGGCATATTGGCCCTGATTGCCCTTGTAATCCCAGCCGTGGCATTCCTTGCAGCGCCAGGTTTCAGCCGCGGCACTGGCGTAATAGGCATTGGGCGGATAGGCGGGATGCGGCAGAGCCTGGCGCTGGCCGCCGGTGTGAACCTGCCAGTCGTCATAGAGGCGCCCGCCATTGGCGATCGAGGCCGCCAGGTTGATGCTTGGCAGGGTCTGCAGATAGGCGAGCATTTTTGCCACGGTCGCCTCCCCCAGAGTCCTGAGCGCCGGCATGTCGCCCCCTGGGTGGCCGTTCAGGGCCACATGCAGGACTTCATAAGGACGTTGCCGCGCCGAATCACCCAGCGGCGGCACCTGGCGCAGCCGCGCGCCATCAAGCCCGTGGCAGTTGGCGCAAATCGTGGCATAAACCTTGTCGGACAGGGTCTGCCCCGGCTTGGTTCGCAACGCCTGCTCCCGCAGTCTGCCCATGTCCGTCTGACCGCTGGCAATGAAATTGCCGAGATCGAGTCGATCGCCCTCGCTGAGGAGTTCGCCATAACCGTGGTTGGCATCCATGAGCAAGGCGGCAATGGCAAGCGGCTCTGTCTTTTCCCGTCCACTGATGCCTTTGATACCGCCCACGCCCTTGTAGTCCCAACCGTGACATGTCACGCACCGCCAGCTGTCAGCTGGCGTGATGCGCGCCTGTTTTGACTTGAACGCCGGGTTGGGGTGATTCGGCGCGCGCCCCTTTGATTCGAGGCTCCAATTGTCGTAGAGGCGGCCTCCGCGCACCACAGAAGCCGAATCACTGGCACTGGCCCATGGCGCGATGACAATTGCCAGCAAAGCCACCGCAGTGGCAAGCGATCTTCGAACCATTTTGATTCTCCTTCCGGGGATGAACCCCCAGAAAGCGATTCTATGATTAGCTTAAGGTTTTTAACCTTTGAACTCGCGACTTGTTGACGAATGTCAAGCTAGGCCGATTTAGCGTGGCACGGCGCCACGCAGCTTGTCGATCAGGCCGTTGAGTTCATCGAGCGAGCCAAACTGGATGCTTAGCTCGCCCATTTCCTCGATGCGTCCGGCACGCTTGACGCGCTTTTTCACGCGCACGTCGACCTGCGCCATCAGCAGGTCTGACAGTTCTTCCTCGACCCGCTTCAGGTCGCGCGACTTGTCCTTTTTGGGCTTGGAAGCCACCAGCGAAAACTCGGCGCTGATCTTTCTCACCAGACGCTCGGCCTCTCGCACCGACATCTTTTTGGCCGCGATCTGGTTCGCCGCGGTGATCTGGGTGGCTTTGTCGAGGGAAAGCAAAGACCGGGCGTGGCCCATGTCGATGTCGCCCGCCATCAACATGGTTTGCACCGGTTCGGCCAGGTTCAACAAGCGCAGCAGATTGCTGGTGGCGCTGCGCGAGCGGCCCACGGCCTGCGCGGCGGTCTCGTGCGTCAGGCCAAATTCCTTGATCAGGCGCTGCACACCCTGCGCTTCTTCGAGGGGGTTGAGATCCTCGCGCTGGATGTTCTCGATGAGTGCCATGGCTGCGGCCGCCTCATTGGGCACCTCGCGCACCAGCACCGGCACGCTGTCCAGGCCGGCCAGTCTGGCAGCCCGGAAGCGGCGCTCACCCGCAATGATTTCGTAAAGCGGGCGCACCACGCCGCCACCGCGGATACCCCCGGTGAATTCCGGGGACTGCTGGCTGCGCTTGAGCTCGGCGTCGGCGTCACTCAGACGACGCACCAGAATCGGCTGCATGATGCCCTGCGCCTTGATCGATTCGGCGAGCTCATAGAGTGCGCCCTCGTCCATCCGGGTGCGCGGCTGGTATTGACCCGGCACCAGGTCGGAAAGCAACAAGGTGGAGGGAAGACCACTGTTGGCGACCGGGGGAACGCCACCGTCTGTTGTGCCGGACTCGGTGACTGTCGGGCCTAACAAGGCTTCCAGACCGCGGCCCAAGCCCTTGGGTTTTTTTGTAACCATGACAAGCCCTTTTTTAACTATGTATGAGTTCGTTCAGCAAACCCTGGCCCTGTGGCCAGGTCCCCAGCCCGGAGTCGGCGTTGATGTGCCCTACCGGGCCGGCATCGACCAGCTTCGAGCCCCAGGCGACGGCAAAGCCCTGGGCGCGTGTATAGCCGCAAAAAGGGTCGTCCCTGCTGGCCACCAGTGTGCTTTGGAATGGCAGCGCCTGTCGCGGAATCGGTGACCAGCTGGCCAGCACCGGACGCAGCGAGTCCTGTTCGACATCGCCTGGCGCAACCAGCAGCGCCGCCTTGACAAGATGCGTGTTGCGGCTGTGCGACGCCCAGGCTGCCACCAGCATGCAGCCCAGGCTGTGCGCCACCAGCACGGCCGGCGCGCCGGTAGAAAGCACAACGTCTTCGAGCCGGGCAATCCAGTCACCACGCAGCGGCTGCAACCAGTCGTGCTGCTCGACGCGTTGATAGCCGTGCCGGGTCTGCCACAGGCTTTGCCAGTGATCGGGGCCGGAGTCCTGCCAGCCGGGCAGGATGAGGATGCTTGCAGGATTCATGAGAACTTGGGTTTCGGTCACAGGAAACAAGCGCGGGTCTGGCTAGAGTTTTTCAATGCGCTCCACCATTTCCTGGGCAAATGACACAAAAGCCTGGGCGCCTTTGCTCGACGGATCAAACACGACCCCCGGCACACCATAACTCGGAGCCTCGGCCAGGCGCACATTGCGCGGAATCACGGTGTTGAAGACTTTTTCGGCGAAGCGCGCCTTGAGTTGCTCGCTCACCTGCTGCTGCAGGGTGATGCGGGGGTCAAACATGACGCGTAGCAAACCGATGATGGCCAGTTCCCTGTTGAGGTTGGCGTGCACCTGCTTGATGGTATTAACCAAATCGGCCAGACCCTCCAGCGCAAAATACTCGCACTGCATGGGCACGATCACGCCATGGGCGCAACACAGGCCGTTGAGTGTGAGCATCGACAGGCTGGGCGGACAGTCAATCAAAATGAAATCGTAGTCTTGCTCAACCTGGGCCAGCGCGTTTTTCAGGCGTTTTTCCCGGCGCTCCAACTCCACCATTTCCACCTCTGCTCCGGCCAGTTCACGATTGGCACCCAGGATGTCATAGCCACAACCGGCTTCGACCAGCTTGCTGCTTTGAACCCGGGCTTCTGCAATGGACGCAGACTCCAGCAGCACGTCGTACACGGTCAGTTCCAGCTTGCGCTTGTCCACCCCCGAGCCCATGGTGGCATTGCCCTGCGGGTCCAGGTCAACCATCAGCACCCGCTGCCCCACCTTGGCCAGGCCTGCCGCCAAATTTACCGTGGTCGTGGTCTTTCCCACACCACCCTTTTGGTTGGCAATACAGAAGATTTTGGCCATGAATGCTTACCCGGTTGAGAAATCGAAGACGCGTTTCACGTGGAACACAGTCCCTAGTGTAATTGGCCGCGTGTCAGGGAAACTCAGCGCGATAGCGCCAGCTTGAGTCCAAAGCCGACGAGACAAGCACCGGCAAACTTCTGCAAGGCCGAGGACACCAAGGGGCTGGCCCGCAATCGCTCGGCCAAAAAATGCGTCAACAGCACAACTGCAAAACAGTAGACAAATGCCAACACGGCCACGGTCAGCGCCATGACACCAAAAGTCAGCCAACCCAGATGCGCTTGCGGGTCGATAAACAGGGGCAGGAAGGCCATGTAAAACACAATCGCCTTCGGGTTGAGCACCGTGATGGCCAGGGCCTGCTGAAAATAATGGTGCGGTTTGATCTGGATGATGGCTGGCGCGCCCGGCTTGGCGGTGAGCATCTTGAAGCCCAGCCATGCCAGATAGCCCGCACCGAGCCATTGCACCGCATGGAAGGCCGCCGGGTACGCCATGAGCAGCGCGGCCACACCAGCCACAGCGAGCCACAGCAGCACCTGGTCGCCCATCATCAAGCCCAAAGTGGCAGCCAGCCCGCCCAGGACACCTCCCTTGGTGGTGGATGTGATGATTGCCAGATTGCCCGGCCCCGGAATGAACAGCAGGACAATGAAGGCCAACACAAACGCGCCGTAATCTGAAATTCCAAACATCTTCACCCCCGTTAATAAGCAGGCTGCCAAACCATCATTCGTCGCGACAAGCGACGGACTTCATCCAGATCAAACATCGTTCGGCCTCCAGCCCTGGCACGATGAGATGTTCCACGTGAAACACCCGAACGCCGGGCGCCAAGGCCGCCAGCTCATCAGCGGGATACCGGCCTTTCATGGCCAGCCAGACGCCCTGCGCCGCCAGGGCCTGCGCCGACCAGTTGGTGAAGTCGGCCAGCGAGGCAAAGGCGCGCGAGCTGATGACCTGGTATTTGTTGGTCAAACTCTCGACCCGGGCGTGCAAGCCGCGCAGATTGGGCAGCCTGAGGGTGACAGCCACCTGTTGAATAAAGGCGGCTTTTTTGCCAACGGTGTCAACACAATCCACCTGAATATCGGGGCAGCAAATGGCAATCACCACACCAGGCAAGCCCGCCCCGGAGCCCACGTCCAGCAAACGCAGCGCCCGGCCATCCGCACCCGGCGCCAGTTGCCGGCGCAAGGGCGCAATCACAGCCAGGCTGTCGAGCAAATGGTGCGTCAGCATGTCGCCCGGGTCACGCACCGCCGTCAGGTTATAAACCTTGTTCCACTTTTCGATCAGCGCCTGGTAGGCCAGCAGGCTGTCGATTTGTGCGTCGCTCAGGGCCAGGTCCAGCGCAAGCAAACCGTCGCGCAATTTGGCTGCCAGCGCTTGCATTACACGACCTCGCTCTCGGATGCGATGGTCACAAAGCCCTTGAACTTGGTCTTTTTCAAATGGATCGTCAACAAGGAAATGGTCGCCGGGGTAATACCCGAAATCCGCGAGGCCTGGCCCAGCGTTTCCGGCTTGTGGTGATTCAGCTTCTGCCGCGCCTCGATGCTCAGGGCCAACACCTGCATGTAGTCCAGGTCAAGCGGGAGCTTGAGTTTTTCATAATGGGCGGCGCGAACCACATCGTCTTTTTGGCGGTCAATGTAGCCCGAGTACTTGGAGGCAATTTCAACCTGCTCAATGACCGTGGCCGCGAGCGCACCGGCCGGTGACAAGACGCCTGTTTCACGTGAAACACCCACCGGAAGTTCAGCCAGGGCGTATTTGCCGCCATTCAGGGACATCAGCGATTCATAACTCACATCGGGTCGTCGCAACAATTCGGCGAGGCTGTATTCGTGCTCGATGGCTTTGCCCAGGACCCGCTCGGCTTCCGCGGCATCAAGATTTTTGGGACTGACCCAAATCGACCGCAGGCGCTCTGTTTCACGTGAAACAGCGTCACGCTTGCGGTTGAAGGCTTGCCAGCGGACATCGTCAACCAATCCCAGCTGGCGGCCCATATCCGTCAAACGCGCGTCGGCATTGTCTTCACGCAGCTGTAGCCGGAACTCGGCACGGCTGGTGAACATGCGGTAGGGCTCGGTCACGCCCTTGGTGATCAGATCGTCAACCAGCACGCCCAGGTAAGCCTCGTCGCGCCCGGGAAGCCACGTGTCTTGCGTGTAACTGATGGTGCCCGCGGCGCTGGCCTGCGCCTGGCCGCCACCCAGGGCGCGCACCTGCAGCGCCGCGTTGATGCCGGCAAACAAGCCCTGCGCCGCGGCCTCCTCGTAACCCGTGGTGCCATTGATTTGCCCGGCAAAAAACAGGCCGCCGATGGCCTTGGTTTCAAACGAGCTCCTCAGCTGCGTCGGGTCAAAGTAGTCGTATTCGATGGCATAACCGGGCCGCAGGATGTGGGCATTTTCCAACCCCGGCATGGAGCGCACCAGCGCGTACTGGATGTCAAACGGCAGGCTGGTGCTGATGCCGTTGGGGTAAACCTCGTGCGTGGCCAGGCCCTCTGGCTCCAGAAAAATCTGGTGGCTGTCCTTGTCGGCAAAACGGTTGACCTTGTCTTCCACACTGGGGCAATAACGCGGCCCCACACCCTCGATCTTGCCGGTGAACATGGGACTGCGATCAAAGCCGCTGCGGATGATGTCATGGGTGCGCCCGTTGGTGTGGGTGATCCAGCACGACATCTGTCGGGGATGTTGCTCGGGCCGCCCCATGAAGCTGAACACGGGCATTTGCGGGCTCATGCCACCCGGCATGCCATCACCCGGTTGCTCGATGCACTTGCTGAAGTCGATGCTGCGCCCGTCCAGCCGCGGTGGCGTGCCGGTCTTCAGGCGACCCTGCGGCAGCTTGAGCTCCTTCAAGCGGGCACTCAGGGACACCGCCGGCGGGTCACCGGCGCGCCCGGCAGCATAGTTGTTTAGCCCGACATGAATCTTGCCGTCCAGAAAGGTGCCGGCCGTCAGCACCACGCTGCTGGCCCTGAAGCGAATCCCCACCTGCGTCACGGCCCCGACCACGCGGTCGCCCTCGACCATCAGGTCGTCCACCGCCTGCTGAAAAAGCCACAGGTTGGGCTGGTTTTCCAGCCGCTGACGAATGGCGGCCTTGTACAGAATACGGTCCGCCTGGGCGCGGGTGGCGCGCACCGCCGGGCCCTTGCTGGAGTTGAGAATACGAAACTGAATGCCGGCTTCATCGGTGGCAACGGCCATGGCGCCACCCAATGCGTCCACCTCCTTCACCAGATGCCCCTTGCCAATGCCACCAATCGAGGGGTTGCAACTCATCTGCCCCAAGGTCTCGATGTTGTGGCTCAGCAGCAGGGTCTTGCAGCCCATGCGGGCAGCGGCCAATGCGGCCTCGGTCCCGGCATGGCCGCCGCCAACGACAATCACGTCGAAATGTTGTGGGTAAAGCATGGTGGTCATCCAGATGGGGGCAAGTCACGCGCGCCGCCAGCCCTGTGTGTACAAGCAAAGCGCCGATTTTACCGATGCACGCGAAAAGCTGCTCTGTGCGCCACGCTGGCAAAATTCAGCGCACATCAGAGGCACAATTCATCATTCTTTTCCCCCACCTAAAGGAACAGCCCATGGCCTCCGGAAAAATACTCGTCGCCCAGGGTGGCGGCCCCACTGCGGTCATCAACCAGTCGCTGGTCGGCGTGGCGCTTGAGGCCCGGCGCTTCAGCCAGATCGGCCACATCTACGGCGCCCACCATGGTGTGCGCGGAATCATCGACGAGAACTTCGTCGACCTGACGCAGGAAACCAGCCACAACCTGGAGCTGGTCGCCAACACGCCCTCAAGCGCCTTGGGCTCAACCCGCGACAAACCCGACGCCGCCTATTGCCACGAGATTTTCAAGGTGCTGCAAGCGCACCAGATCGGACATTTTTTCTACATTGGCGGCAATGACTCGTCGGACACCGTGCGTATCGTCAGCCAAGAGGCGCGGGCGGCCAACTACGACCTGCGCTGCATCCATATTCCCAAGACCATTGACAACGACCTGGTCGGCAATGACCACACCCCAGGTTTTCCCTCGGCGGCGCGTTTTGTGGCGCAGGCCTTTGCCGGGGCCAACCTCGACAACGCCGCCCTGCCCGGCGTCTATGTCGGTGTGGTCATGGGCCGCCATGCCGGCTTCCTGACAGCGGCCTCCGCGTTGGGTAAAAAGTTCCCCGACGACGGTCCGCATCTGATATACCTGCCGGAACGAACCTTTGACCTAAGTCAATTTTTACTTGATGTCAAAACCATGTACGAGCGCCATGGCCGCTGCGTGATCGCGGTCTCCGAAGGCATCCACGATGCCAGTGGCACACCGATCACGGCGCTGCTCGCCAAGGAAATGGAACACGACGCTCATGGCAATGTGCAGCTCTCGGGCAACGGCGCGCTGGCAGACCTGCTGTGCGAGGAGATCAAGTCCAAGCTCAAGATCAAGCGTGTGCGCGGCGACACCTTCGGCTACCTGCAGCGCTCGTTCATCGGCTGCGTGTCGGACGTCGACCAGCGCGAGGCCCGTGAGGTGGGCGAAAAAGCGGTGCAGTTTGCCATGTGGGGCGGGCGCGATGGCTCGGTGGCCATCAAGCGCACCGGCTTCTACTCGGTTGACTACGAACTGCTGCCGCTGGAGGCCGTGGCCGGCAAAACCCGCGTCATGGAAGACGAGTTCATCACCGCCAGCGGCACCGATGTCACCGACGCGTTTCGCATGTACCTGCGCCCCCTGCTGGGGTCCGGCATGCCCGATGCCTTCCGGCTGCGCCACCATCCGGTGGCGCGCGTGCTTAACAAGTAGGCAGGTCAGATGAAGCTCCTGATTTTTGCGGGCAGCACCCGCGCCCGGTCTTTCAACCGACAACTGGCCAAAGCCGCTGCCGGGATGGCCCGTCAAGCCGGGGCCGAGGTCACGCTGCTGGAGCTCTCCAGCCTGGACATCCCGCTCTACAACGCCGACCTGGAAGCCCTTGGCACACCCCCTGATGTGATTCGCCTGAAGGAAATCATGTTCAATCACCCGGCCTGGATCATCTGCTCGCCGGAGTACAACGGCAGCTACACCGCCTTGCTGAAAAACACCCTGGACTGGGCCTCGAGCCCGGTCAAGGCCGACCCCAACTGGCAACAAGGCACCAAGGCATTTACGGGCAAGGTGGTGGGCTTGTTGTCGGCCTCACCGGGCGCCCTGGGTGGCCTGCGCTCGCTGGCACACCTGACGCCGATGCTGCTCAACCTGCAATGCTGGGTGACACCACGGCAGTTCGCGCTGGGCCAGGCCGGCAGCGCCTTTGATGCCGCGGGTGAACTGCTCATCGACCAGCAGCGTGCGGGTGTCGAGTCGGTCGTCAAACAGGTGCTGTGGGCCGCCGAGCGGCTCACGGCGTAAACAAAGGCTGCGAATTAGCCCCGCCCGGCCAGCGTTGCAGGCGGCGCTGCTGGCCGAGGGTTTGATCAACTAACAAAACACGCAAGCATAAAAAAGCCGCTAATTTCAGCGGCTTTCACATGAATGCCAAAGACTCAAATCAATATTTGAGTTTCATTCTTCTAAGCTGTTCCAGAGTAATCGGTGGCATGTCGCCACGCTGGCCGATACCATTCATATCCCATTTATTGCCCTCGCCCACAACCCAGGCATTGACAATCTTGAAGTTGGCCGCACGCTCTGCCTCCGTTTCACCCAGGTACTTGTACATGTTGCCTGGCTTGGCTTCTTTGGCATAAGAATTGGTGCCGTCATCCAGCCGGCGCATGAAGGCACCCGTGGAGTTACCGTTGACCAGTTGCAGCAGATGCTCATAGGTGTCGCTGCGCGGGCCGACCTTGGCCTTTTTGTATTTTTCCTCGTCCAGTTTGAATTCGGCCATGGAGGGCGCGTCGGCAGTGGCTGCATGACACTCCGCGCAGTATTTCTTCAATAGAGGGGCTATGTCCTTGCGATAAGTCACATCGGCGGCCATGGCAGGCAGAGCCACGACCGCAGCGGCCACGACGGCCAACAGCTTTAATTTCATCATCTTCATCTCCTTCTGGTTAAAAAACTTACTCCTTCTTGACCGCCGTGTTGCTAAACAGCTCCGCCGGTCCCGGGCCCTCGGGCTCCTTGTGGGCAATCGCAAAATGGCACTCAATGCAGGTTCTTCCATCGACCTTGGCTTTGGCGTGACGCACTTTGGCTTTCTCGGACTGAAGATTGGGGTCCATCTTGTCGTCCCGATGGCAACTGCGGCAGGTTTGTGAGTCATTCGCCTTCATCTCACGCCAGATGTTCTGTGCCATCTGGGCGCGTTTGGCCTCGAACTTTTCCGGGGTGTCGATGGACGGAGAAACATAGGTGTAGTACAGGTCCTTGGTCGCCTTGATCTTGGCCCACACCAGTGGTCCCGGCTCATGCGGCACATGGCAATCGGTACAAATGGCGCGCACACCGGTGCGGTTGGTGTCGTGGATCGTGCCCTTGTACTCGGCAAAGTTATACGACATTTCATGACAGCTCACGCAAAACGCCTCGGTACTGGTGTGCGCCAGAACATAAGCCCCCGCAATGCCAACCGAAACCGAAAAAACAAAAAGCGCGACCAGCCCACCAAAGACCAGTTTCCAATGTCGACTAATTTTCTTGATGAATTGGCTCATCTTAAGCAATCATCTGAAAGAGTCGTTTAACGGGACAAGATGTAGTTGACCAGGTTCTTGACGGCCGCATCGTCCTTGGCCTTGATCTTCTGATGCTCTTCCTTGACACCGTCAATTTCGATGGTGGGCGCGGTCGTCAGGTGAGTGAACAGCTTGGCTTCAGCATCCGCCTTGCCTTTGTACTTGGACGCCGTCACCTTATACGCCGGGCCATCCTTTTTCTTGTCGACTGAGTGGCACTTGGCACATTTGTTTGACAAGAGCAGCGCTTCAGCAGCCGCCACATCCACGGCCTGGGCTTGTGCAGCCAAAGAGCCGCCGATCAAACCAACGGCCAGCAAGGCATGAAAAAAACGAGAAATCTTGGCATGGTTCATGAAAATCCTTTGGCGCAATTTATAGCTTAACAAAAACTTAATGTTTTCATGGTCTGATATTACGCCATCCCAAAAATCCATTGGCGCTCATTTTTTGATTTAAATCAATGAACCGAAAGTTTGCGCGCCAAGACTTGCCACAAAACCAAGCGTGACCACAGGCAACTTGGCAAAATACCTGCTGACAGGCCGTTCCTTCATTTCGGTTAGCATCAGACCACCATCTCACTCCCCTTCTGGCGCAAAAACACTGACCGGTGTCTGCCATCTTCTTGATCAGATCATGATTTTCAACAAAGCCAGCAATGACCCCAGCGAAAGCCAGCGTGCCACGCACCCCGCCATCGCTGTCGCTCCGGTCACCGTTCCACATTACCTGGAGTCCACCTACTGGTGGGCCTACACACACCCCAACGCGGTGCGCGTGTTCGAGCGTCAATGGCTGGTCAACCTGATTCTGTGGGGCAACTTTTCGCGACTGCGCGATCTCGCCCTGCAGGAAATGGGCTCGGTGATCAACGGCGACGTGCTGCAAGTGGCCTGTGTCTATGGCAATTTCACCGAGCACCTGGTGCGCCGGCTGGGGCCGCAAGGCCACTTGAATGTGATCGACGTGGCCCCGGTGCAAATCACCAACCTGCACGCCAAACTGGGTCAGCAAAAACAAGTCACCGTTTTGCAGCAGGACTCGTCCGCCTTGCTTTTTGACGACGCCAGCCATGACACGGTGGTGGTGTTTTTCCTGCTCCACGAGCAACCTGCCGAGGTGCGGCGCAAGACCATTGCCGAGGCCATGCGTGTCACCAAGCCGGGTGGCAAGATTGTGTTTGTCGATTACCACAAACCCAAGGCGCTCAGCCCATTCCGCTACATCATGGTGCCCATCCTGACCACACTGGAACCTTTTGCCATGGACTTGTGGAACGGGCAAATTTCCGACTGGCTGCCCTCAAGCTGTCAAGACCTGAGCATCGACAAGCAGACTTATTTTGGCGGCCTGTACCAAAAGGTTGTGATCACCCGTTGATCTCAATTTAAAAGCCCGCGCCGCGTGCCATAAGATAATCGGGCTTTTGATCCTGCGACCGCACTGCTCTTGAACACCACTCCATCCCTGACTTTTTCCAAGCTTGGTTGCACCAAGGGTGGACGGCAACTCTTCAGGAACGTTGATTGCCGGCTCGAAGCCGGTGGCTGGCTGTATGTGGCCGGAGCCAACGGTGTCGGAAAAACCAGCCTGCTGCGCATGGTCTGCGGCCTGGCATCGATTGACACCGGCGACATTCTCTGGAACGGCCTCCCCATTCACGCGCAACGGGAGGCCTACCGCCAGGACCTCTGTTACCTGGGTCACTTGAACGCCTTGCAGGAATCCATGACGGTCGACGAAAACCTCGCTTTCACGACGGCTCTGGGCGGGTTTGTGCCTGCCAAGGCTGAGGCACAGGCGGTGTTGACGCGATTTGGCTTGCGCGGACGCGGCAAGCAACTCGTGCGCCACTTGTCACAAGGACAGAAGCGCCGCGTCGCCTTGACCCGGCTGGCCTTGAGTCCGGCAAAGCTCTGGGTGCTCGACGAGCCTTATGTGGCCATGGACGAGGCTGGTATTGGCTTGTTGGCTGACCTGATTGCCACGCACCTGGCCGAAGGCGGCCTGGCCGTGCTGACCAGCCACCAGCGCGTGCCGATTGGCAATGTGCCCGCACAAATGCTGGAGCTGCAGGCACCATGAGGAGCGCCGTGACACCGGTCGGACTGGGCTTTGTGCTGCTGGCCGTGCTCAAGCGTGAAGTTTCCCTGGGCATGCGACAAAAGGGCGAGGTGCTGACGCCACTGGTGTTTTTTGTCGTGATCGCCAGCCTGTTTCCACTGGGCGTCGGGCCTGAATCAGCCTTGCTGCTGCGCATGGCGCCGGGTGTCTTGTGGGTCAGCGCCCTGCTGGCCGCCATGCTGTCGCTGCAGCGCATGTTTGCCACCGATTACGCCGATGGCTCGCTTGAGCAAATGGCGCTCTCCACCACCCCCCTGGCCTTGCTGGTGCTGGCCAAAGCCCTGGCCCATTTTTTACTGGCAGGCTTGCCGCTGGTTCTGATGGCACCCGTGCTGGGTCTGCAATTTGGTTTGGACACCCGGGCCCTGGGAATCCTGATGCTGTCACTGCTGCTTGGCACACCGACCTTGAGCCTGATCGGCAGCATTGGCGCTGCGCTGACCTTGGGCGTACGGGGTGCAGGGGTTTTGCTGTCCTTGTTAATCTTGCCCCTGTATATTCCGGTTCTGATTTTTGGTGCGGGTGCGGTCGAAGCCGACGCGGCCGGCTTGGGCATTGGTGGCCACCTGTCACTCATGTCGGCCCTGTTGGTGCTCTCGCTCTTTTTCTCTCCCCTGGCTACGGCAGCCGCTTTGAGGATTTCCCTGGAATGAAAACACGCGTGATTCATTGGTTCAAGTTCTCTTCACCCCAGAACTTTTACTTCCTGGCAGGAAAGATGTGGCCCTGGTTTGCCGCCCTCGCCACGGCGCTGGCGCTGGTGGGCTTGTGGATCTCATTCTTTGTGGCGCCCGTGGATGCCCAGCAAGGCCAGGGTTACCGTATCATTTTTGTCCATGTGCCCACATCGCAAATGTCGATGTTCATCTACCTGGTGATGGCCGGCTGGGCGGGCTTCGGGCTGGCCTTCAACACCCGTCTGTCAGGCATGATGGCCTCGGCCCTGGCGCCCACCGGGGCGCTGTTTGCATTTTTGTCGCTGGTGACCGGCGCGCTGTGGGGCAAGCCGATGTGGGGCGCCTGGTGGGTATGGGACGCACGGCTGACCTCCGAACTGATTTTGCTGTTTTTGTACCTGGGTTTTCTGGCACTGCAAGCCAGCATCGACGACCCGCGCCGGGCCGACAAGGCCTGTGCCATCCTGGCACTGGTGGGGGCCGTGAATGTGCCCATCATTTATTTTTCGGTCAAATGGTGGAACACCTTGCATCAGGGCGCCTCCGTCTCTCTTAAAGGTTCATCGATGGCCTCGACCATGCTCGCCGGCATGCTCATCATGGTGCTGGCCTTCTGGATGTACACCATCGCCATCGCGCTGCTCAGGGTGCGCAACATTATTCTGGATCGGGAACGTCACACGGAGTGGGTAAAACATGCAGTGGCTTAGCGTTGAAGACTTTTTTCACATGGGCGGCTACGCCTTCTATGTCTGGGGCAGTTTTGGCATCACCGCCCTGGTCGTCGTGGCTGAGATTTGGCAGGTACGCGCAAAGCGGCGCGAGATTCTGCGAAACCTTTTGAACGAAACCGACTCACATCAAAATTAAACTTATCCTTGACCATGAAACCTCGTCACAAACGCACAGCCATGATTGTTGGCGCGCTGGCGGCCATCTCTTTGGCCGCCTATTTCGTCCTCAATGCTTTTCAAAGCAACCTGGTCTTTTTCTTCACGCCCAGCCAGGTCGGGGCCGGTGAGGCGCCACAAAACCGCACCTTTCGCATTGGCGGTCTGGTGAAGGAGGGCTCGGTCAAGCGCGACAACCTGACGGTGGCGTTCATCGTGACAGACAGCATCAAGGAAGTGCCGGTCACTTACACCGGCATCCTGCCGGACCTGTTCCGCGAAGGCAAAGGCGTGGTGGCGCAGGGACAACTTGGCAACAATGGCCAATTTACCGCTTCCGAAGTGCTTGCCAAGCATGATGAAAACTACATGCCGCCCGAAGCCCAGCATGCGCTCGACCAAGCCGAAATTGAAAAAGCCGGCAGCACGCTGAAGTAGCCCGCTGGTCATTTGCCAGCTCATTTTTTCTTATATCGAGACGCACCATGATCCCTGAACTTGGACATTTCGCACTCATTCTTGCCTTGCCGGTCGCTGCAGTGCTGGGCATCCTGAGTTTGGCAGGCGGTCAAAATGGCCGAGCTGACTGGATGGCCTTGGCGCGACCCGGTGCCCAGATCTTGTGGCTGCTCACAGGTTTTTCTTTCCTGTGCCTGACCTACGCGTTCTACACCAATGACTTCTCGGTGATGTACGTGGCGCAGCATTCCAACTCCCAGTTGCCCGTCCTGTACCGTGTTTCGGCCGTGTGGGGTGGCCATGAGGGCTCCCTGTTGCTTTGGCTGGTGATGTTGTGCAGCTGGATGATGGCGGTATCCATCTTTTCCCGCCAGTTGCCCGATGTGATGGTGTCACGCGTGCTGGGTGTCCTGGGCCTGATTGCGGTGGGTTTCCTGCTTTTCATGTTGATTACGTCGAACCCGTTTGTGCGCCTCAGCGACATCCCGGCTGACGGTCGCGACCTGAACCCGCTGCTGCAGGACCCCGGCCTGGTGTTCCATCCGCCCATGCTCTACATGGGCTATGTCGGGCTCGCCATCCCGTTCGCGTTCTCGATTGCCGCCCTGCTCAATGGCCGGCTGGATGCGGCCTGGGCGCGCTGGACCCGGCCCTGGGCTACCGCCGCGTGGATTTGCCTGACCATCGGCATTGCCCTGGGGTCATGGTGGGCCTATTACGAACTGGGCTGGGGCGGCTGGTGGTTTTGGGACCCGGTTGAAAATGCCTCGTTCCTGCCCTGGCTGGTCAGCACCGCGCTGATCCACTCCCTGGCCGTCACCGAAAAACGGGGCCTGTTCAGAAGCTGGACCATCATGCTGTCGCTGATTGCGTTCTCGCTGAGTTTGCTCGGCACCTTCCTGGTGCGCTCGGGCGTGTTGACATCGGTCCACGCCTTTGCCACAGACCCCAAACGCGGCGTCTTCATTTTGCTGTTCTTGGCCGTGGTCGTTGGTGGCTCCCTGATTTTGTTTGCCGCGCGCTCTGGCAAGGTTCGCTCGGGTGGCTCCTTCGCGCTGGTGTCTCGCGAGACTTTTTTGCTGGTCAACAACGTCCTGTTGACCACCGCTGCGGCGGCCGTGCTTTTGGGCACACTCTACCCCTTGATCATCGACGCACTGAACCTGGGTAAATTGTCGGTGGGGCCGCCTTACTTTAATGCGGTCTTTGCGCCCATCATGACCCCGGTCCTGCTGTTCATGGTGATCGGCAGCTATGCCCGCTGGAAAAATGACACGGTTGCCAACCTGACGCAAAAGCTGCGCCCGATCGCGATTGTGTCGGTCCTTCTCGGTTGCACGGCGCCACTGCTTGCGGGCGAATGGTCCGCGCTGGTGGCGATGGGCCTGAGCTTGTCGATCTGGATCGTGCTGGCGTCGTTCGTGCAGATGTACCGCCAGTTCAAGGACACCGCCAATTGGAAATCGACGCCCATTTCCTACTGGGGCATGCATGTCGCGCACATCGGCATTGCGGTGTGTGTGGTGGGCATCACCATGGTCAAGGGATATGAAACCGAAAAGGATGTCCGCATGACCATTGGCGACACCGTTGAGGTGGGTGGCTACACCTTCCGCCTGACCGGTATCGATCAGGTGCCCGGGCCCAATTACAAAGCCGACCGGGGCAGTGTGGAACTGATCAAGGGCGACCGGGTGCTGCGTGTGCTTCACCCTGAAAAAAGAACCTATTTTTCATCCACCATGCCCATGACAGAGGCCGCGATTGACAGCGGCCCGACACGTGACGTGTATGTGTCCCTGGGTGAGCGCCTGGAGGGTGAGGGCAAACCGGCCTGGGCCATGCGGGTCTATCACAAGCCCTTCATCACCTGGATCTGGCTCGGCTGTTTCCTGATGGCGATTGGCGGTGGCATGGCCGTCATGGACAAACGCTACCGGAAAAAAGTCGCGACCAAATTGAGCCTCAATCAAGTCAAAGGCGCTGCGGCATGAAAAAGGCCTATATTCCTCTGGGAATTTTTGCGGTACTTCTGGTCTTCCTGGCGATCGGCCTGACCCGTGATCCCCATGAAATCCCGTCACCGCTGATCGGCAAACCCGCGCCGGCTTTCACCGCGCCGGTACTGGGCAAACCGGGTGAGATGTTTTCGAACAAAGACATGCTGGGGCAGGTCTGGCTGCTCAACACCTGGGCCTCCTGGTGCGTGGCCTGCCGGCAGGAACATCCCCTGCTCGTTGAGTTTGTCAAAACCAACCCGCTGCCCATCATCGGCCTGGACTACAAGGACAAGGAAACCGACGGCATGCAGTGGCTGGCCCGGTACGGCGACCCCTACACACGTGCCATCGTCGACGCCGACGGACGCATCGGCATCGACTTTGGTGTCTACGGTGTGCCTGAGAGCTTCCTGATCGACAAGCAAGGCATCATTCGCTACAAACAGATCGGCCCGTTCACCGAAGAAGCACTGCGTGAAAAACTGGTGCCCCTGATCAAGCAACTGCAAATATGAAATTCCTGATCACCCTCTTTTTTGCCTTGCAGTGCGCCATCGGGGCCCATGCCAACGAAGCCGTTCCCCTGGCCGAAGACCCTGTGGTGGAACAGCGCCTGATCATCATTGCCGAAGAACTGCGTTGCCTGGTGTGCCAGAACGAATCCCTTGCCGGCTCACGCGCCGATCTGGCAAACGATCTGCGCCGTGAAGTGCGAACCCTGATCAAGGCCGGCAAGTCCGACGCCGAAATCAAGGAATATCTGGTCAGCCGTTATGGCGATTTTGTACTGTACCGCCCCCCGGTAAAACCAACCACCTGGTTGCTCTGGTTTGGTCCACTGCTGCTCTTGATCGGTGCCATCGGCTTGCTCATCAGTATCATCAAACGCAATCAAAAAGACAAAAATTCGCCGGTACTCGACGCCGCTCAACGCGCCAAAGCGCAGGCACTTCTTCAAGAAACTGATTCTTCCAAATGAATGTATTTATCGGTATTTCAGCGCTTTTAACGCTGCTGGTGGTGGCGTGGCTCGTGCGCCCGCTGCTGCGCAAACCCACCGGCAACGGCATCTCCAGTGAAAAGCTCAACGCCGCCATCCACCGCGACCAATTACATGCCCTTGAGGCTGATCTGGCACGCGGTGTGATCAGCCAGCAGGACTTTGAAACCACCCGGGACGAGCTCCAACTGCGCTTGCTCGATGACACGGAAAGCTTCGAAGCCAGCCCAAAGAACAGGAAGGCGGGGTTCTGGACACCCAAACGCACCTCGCTCGCCGTCGGGATCAGCTTGCCCGTGCTGGCCTTGGGGCTCTATCTGCAACTGGGCACGCCTGAGGCCATCAACCCGGTTGCCACAGCCGAGAGCAACGATCATCAAATGAAGGAAATGATCGACAGCTTGGCTGCGCGGCTCAAGGCGAATCCCAACGATCCAAAGGGTTGGGCCATGCTGGCGCGTTCTTACAAGGCCATGGGGCGTTTTGAAGAGGCACAACTGGCCTTCGAGAAGGCAGGCGACATTGTCAAAACAGACCCGGACTTGCTGGTGGACCACGCCGAGTTGACAGCGATTCTGGCCGGCAACAAGCTTGAAGGCAAGCCCCAGCAAATGATCGAGGAGGCCTTGCGTTTGAATCCGGAACATCCCATGGGCCTGATGATGTCTGGTGTGGCCGCTTACCAGAAGGCTGAATACAAGAATGCCGTGGCCCGTTGGGAAAAATTGCTCGCGATGCTCCCTCCTGACTCGCCTGATGCACAACAAATGCAGGCAAATATTGACGACGCCCGTGCCAAAGGTGGCCTGGTGGCAATTGAAAGCAACAAGCTCCCCCCAATTCCTGCTGGCGCCGCGGCAGGCATGACACCGGACAAGATCAATGACATGGTGGATCGGTTGGCCGCGCGCCTGAAAGACAACCCGGATGATCTGGCTGGCTGGGCCCGCCTGGCCCGCGCCTACAAGGTGCAGAAACGCCTCGATGAAGCCGCTGCCGCCTATGCCAAAACAGGCAAGTTGCTCGATACGGACCCTGATTTGCTGACGCAGTACGCCGACACTTTGGCCATGCGCAACAACAGCCTGCAAGGCAAGCCAAGCGAGCTTGTCAACAAAGCCCTCGCCATTGCGCCAAAACACCCGATGGCGCTCATGATGGCCGGCCAGGCTGCCTATCAGAGTGGCAACTACGCGGCGGCTATTGGCCACTGGAAGAATGTTTTGTCTGTGTTGCCTGTCGGCTCCGCGGATATCGATCTCATCAAGTCAGAAATTGCTGATGCCGAGCTCAAAATGCGCGGCCCGGCCAAACCCTGAGCATCAGGCCGCTTCATTCAAGCCCGGCAATGCCGGGTTTTTTTTCGACTTTTTATCATGCATGGCCAGTTGAAAAAGTCCATTACTGAGCCTGTATAAACTTGTGGATAAAATCTCTTTAAGTTTAAAGTTATCCACAGAATTTATAAATCTTCAAAGTTATCAAGATTAACGATGCAATCGACAAGCACGCCTTCAAACAACCAATAACTAATCCTAAGTATATGATTTTAAATAATAAAAATTAGTTATCCACGGTCAGGGCCGGTGCTTATCTACTACGACTACTTTAAAATATAAATAAATTAAAGACAATAAGAGAGCCAAATGAGCGGGTTTTAGAAGATTTTAAAAATCCTGGAAAATCCTGTGCATAGAACGAATAAACTTGCCACTGGAAGATTTTTGACGGGTGAATCAAGTAAGATTTGCATGTTTCCAAGCGCCGGCCTCGATCTCTCCATTTTTTTCACCAGTTTTTCCCATTTTTTTCTATCAGCCACGTGGCAAACACTTTTGAAATAAAAAGCACCCAGTTGGCTCTGGTGGCTTTGCTGCTAAAAACCACTGACATTTCATTGGTCATTGACGATCTCAATGCCCAGTTTGGCCCCGACAGCCAAAGCCCGGACTTTTTCGACAACGATGCCCTGGTTCTTGACTTTTCCCAATTGGAATCAAACGGTCTGAGTCAGCCATTGCCCCATCTTTTGACTGCCTTGAAACAATGCCGTCTCAAGCCAATCGCATTCAGAAACGCTGTAAAAATGGTCGCTGTCGAGGCTGTGGCCTGTGGTCTCATTGAAGTGCCTGGCGACTTGCCGCGCGGCAAACCAGTGACTCCAAAGAAGGGCCCTGACAAAGCTGGCCCGTCATCTGTTCGGGAAATAGTGCGAGAAGTCATTCGTCAAGTTCCTGGCCCGACAACGATGGTGATCGACAAACCCTTGCGTTCAGGCCAGAAAATTTACGCCCGCGGTGCTGACCTGGTGGTCCTGGCCATGGTCAATATGGGTGCCGAGGTGGTGGCCGATGGCAATATCCATGTGTATGCGCCCTTGCGTGGCAAGGCCATGGCGGGGGCCAGTGGCAACACTCGGGCGCGCATTTTTTCACTTTGCCTCGAGCCCGAATTGATCTCCATCGCGGGGGTCTACCGTACCAGCGAAAATCCGCTTTCCAAGGACATTCACGGCAAGCCGGCACAGGTCCGCCTGAGCGATGACGGGCAGGATAAACTGCTTTTCGAAGCCTTGAATTCCTAATTTTTTTGAAAGAATTTCTCAATATGGCAAAAATCATTGTGGTGACTTCTGGCAAGGGGGGCGTCGGCAAGACCACCACCAGCGCCAGTTTTTCAACCGGCCTGGCCATGCGTGGTCACAAGACGGCCGTCATCGACTTTGACGTGGGTTTGCGCAACCTGGATCTGATCATGGGTTGCGAGCGCCGCGTGGTGTACGACCTGATCAATGTGATTCATGGCGAGGCCAACCTCAACCAGGCCCTGATCAAGGACAAGCAGTGCGACAAGCTCTATGTGCTTGCTGCATCCCAGACCCGTGACAAGGATGCCCTGACGCAGGATGGTGTCGAAAAAGTGCTGACAGACCTGGCTGCCATGGACTTCGAGTTCATCGTGTGTGATTCCCCTGCCGGCATCGAGACCGGTGCCTTGATGGCCATGCATTTTGCCGATGAGGCCCTGGTGGTGACCAACCCCGAGGTCTCCTCGGTGCGCGACTCGGACCGTATCCTGGGCATGCTCTCCAGCAAAACCCGGCGTGCCATGCAAGGACTCGATCCGATCAAGGAACATCTGCTGATCACGCGCTACAACCCGGCCCGCGTCAACCAGGGACAAATGTTGTCCCTGCAGGACATCCAGGACATCTTGCGCATCAAGCTCATCGGTGTGATTCCGGAGAGTGAATCTGTGCTCCAGGCTTCCAACCAGGGCGTGCCAGCCGTTCACATGGAGGGCAGTGACGTGTCCGAGGCCTACAAGGATGTGATCGACCGGTTCCTGGGCGAAAGCAAGCCCATGCGCTTCACCGAACCGCCAAAACAAGGCTTGTTCAAACGCCTGTTCGGGGGTAAATGACACCATGTCGTTTTTCTCATTTTTTCTGGGCGAGAAAAAGAAAACCGCCAGCCTTGCCAAAGAGCGTTTGCAGATCATTCTGGCGCATGAGCGCAACGGTCGCAGCCCGGCCACCCCGGATTATTTGCCGGACTTGCAGCGCGAACTGATTGCCGTGATCAGCAAGTACATCAAGATCAATCCCGACGACATCAAGGTCAATCTGGAGCGCCAGGATAACCTTGAGGTGCTCGAGGTCAAGATCGAACTGCCAGACGCCCGTTAAGCCCTGACTTTTCCTGCCTGCTGGCGGAAATTTTTGTGGGTGGGGTCCTGGCAGAGGTGGCCTAGAATTGATTGTTGTTAGAACCAATGCTTTTTTCATAAAAAGCTTATGAGGAGTCGTCATGCAAACTCGTGATCATTGGATAGTGGCAGGCTCGTTGGCCATGTTAGCGCTGGGTGTGTCGAACACCATGGCTGCGGAAAGAACGGGCCGTGATGTGGTTGAGCTGATCTGTTCGGCCTGTCACGCCAGCGGCAAAGACGGTGCCCCGAAAATTGGTGATGTGGCCGGCTGGACCCAACATTCCAAAAAGGGACTGGCCAAATTGACGGAAAGTGCCATTGCTGGTATCGGGAAAATGCCAGCCCACGGGGGACAACCGAACTTGAGCGACCTTGAAATCAGCCGTGCGATTGCCTTCATGGTGAGCTTTGGCAAAGCCGTGGACCCAAACAAGCCCTATGCATCACCGACCAGCACGACCGGTGAACAACTGGTGCAAAGTCATTGTGTCAATTGCCATGATGACGGCAAGTCAGGCGCACCACGCATCGATGATTTCAATGCATGGAAGCCACGTTTGCAAAAAGGCATGGATGGTCTCGTTCGTTCAGCCATTTCAGGCCACAAAGCCATGCCGGCGCGCGCAGGCATGGCGCAGCTCAGCGATACCGATCTGCGCAACGCGGTGACTTATATGGTGGTTCAAAGCGCCACCTACAAACCCAGGAATTAGGCCCTTCTTCGATTGTCGGGGGTCCAACGCTTGAGCAGCAGCGCGTTGCTCATCACACTCACCGAACTCATGGCCATGGCCGCACCTGCCATGACCGGGTTAAGAAAACCGAACGCGGCCAGCGGAATGCCTGCCACGTTGTAGACAAAAGCCCAAAACAGGTTTTGCCGTATTTTCGTGACGGTGCGGTCAGAAATATCCAGTGCAGCGGCCACCAGCGCCAGGTCACCACGCATCAGCGTGATGCCTGCCGCGTGCATGGCGACATCGGTGCCGCCGCCCACATTGGCCATGGCCATGCCCACATCGGCCGCAGCCAGGGCAGGGGCGTCGTTGACACCGTCTCCCACCATCACCACGGTGAGGCCTTCCTGTTTAAGGCGGGTGATATGTTCTGCCTTGTCGCCCGGCAACACGTTGCTGATGACCTCACCGGGCAGCAAACCGACGCGTTGTGCCATGGCCAGCGCCGCGCCAGCGTTGTCGCCCGAAAGCATCATGACCCGGATGCCTCGCGCCCGCAAAGTGGCAATGGCCGCGCTGGCCCCGGCCTTGGGTTCGTCACCAAAGGCCAGCAGCGCCAGCGCCTGCAAGCCCGCAGGGGTTTGGTGCGCCATCACCGCCAGCGTGGCGCCCTGGGCCGTCAGGGACTGCAGGCGCGCTTCCAGGCCGTCGAGTTGGACATCCAGTTCCTGCATCCAGCGCACGCTGCCAATGAGGTAATCGCCGCCATTGACCTGACCGCGCAGCCCTTTTCCCGGCATGCTTTGCATTTGCGTTACCGTGGGCAAGGCCAATTGCCTGTCCTGGGCGGTCGTGACCACGGCGCGGGCCAGCGGGTGGCCACTGCCGCTTTGCAAGGCGGCGGCCAGGGTCAGCAGGGCCGCTTGATCGGCATGGGTCGCCACCACAAAGTCAGTCAGCCGTGCCTGCCCCAGTGTCAGCGTGCCGGTTTTGTCAAACACCACCACGCCAGCTTTGTGGGCCAGCTCAAGGGCCTGCGCATCCTTGATCAGGATGCCGTGCTTTGCCGCCACGCCGGTGCCGGCCATGATGGCTGCGGGTGTGGCCAGGCCCAGCGCGCAGGGGCAGGCAATCACCAGCACCGTGACGGCGTTGATGACGGCCACCTCAAAAGCCGCGCCGCTGAGCCACCAGCCCAGCAGGGTCAGCAGCGCAAGCACCAGCACCACAGGCACAAAAACGGCGCTCACCTTGTCGACCAGGCGCTGGATTGGCGCCTTGGCTGCCTGGGCATCTTCCACCAAGCGGATGATGCCCGCCAGCACGGTGTCAACACCAGTGGCAGTCACCTGCACGATGACCCGGCCGTCGCCATTGAGCGTGCCGCCTGTGACCTTGTCTTTGAGTATTTTGCTGACGGGCAGCGGCTCGCCCGTGAGCATCGATTCATCGACCTGGGTCTGGCCCTCTTTGACCCGGCCGTCCACGGCAAAACGCTCACCCGGGCGCACCACCAGTTCGTCGCCCACCAGAACCTCATCAATGGGTACGTCAACTTCGCCGTCCAGCCCCAGCAAGTGTGCTGTTTCCGGCCGCAAGGCGTGTAATGCGCGAATGGCGGAGGTTGTCTGGCGCTTGGCGCGGGCCTCCAACCACTTGCCCAGCAACACCAGCGTGATCACCACGGCAGAAGCTTCAAAATACAAGTGAGGCATGGCGCCGGACGCGGCGCTCAGCCATAACCAGACGGAAAGTGCCCAGCCCGCGCTGGTGCCCATGGCCACCAGCAGGTCCATGTTGCCGCTCAAGGCCCTGAGCGAGTGCCAGCCTGCCTTGTAAAAACGCGCGCCCAGAATGAACTGGACCGGTGTGGCGAGGACAAACTGCAGCCAGGCAGGCAGCATCCAGTGTTGTCCAAACGGGTCACCCAGCATGGGCAACATCAGGGGCAAGGACAGCGCCAGGCCCAGTGCCACCGGCCCGAAGCCGGCCCAGTTTGATTCAGCGGGTGCGTCGATGGCGGCATTGGCAGCCACCGGCTCGTAGCCTGCATCGCGCACGGCACGCCTGAGACGCGCCTCGATCTGCTCCGATGGCACCACCATCACGCGGGCTGACTCTGTGGCCAGGTTGACGCTGACTTCCTGCACCCCGGGCACTTTTTTCAAGGCCCGCTCGGCCCGGCCCACACACGACGCGCAAGTCATGCCGTGAATGCCAAGGTCGACACGCAGGGTGTCCGCTGGGGTTTGGGTTGTGTTCATTAAGCTGAGGCCTGAGGTTGCTGACAAGGTTCACAATACGCGTTTTGGTTGTCAGCGTATTTTCAGGGGATTTGAAATGAAGCAAATTTTTACCGTCACAGGCATGACTTGTGAACATTGTGAAAAAGCGGTTGTGCGCGCCGTGCGCCAGCTTGACCGTGCCGCCGAAGTGCAGGCCGACCGCACCCAGAACCGGGTCGAAGTGGATTCCGATCAAGCGCGCGAGGCCCTGGCCCAGGCCATTGCCGAAGAAGGTTACACGGTTGTGGCTTGAGGCCAGCCGGGCATGAATACATCGACCTCGATGGCGCTGCTGACCGATTTATACCCCTCATTGGCTCAGGTTCAGCCAGCGCCAGAGGCCCCGGAATCAGGCTTGCAGCCTTTTGAGGTGCCCGCCAACACGGTGCTGTTCAGCGAAAACATGCCTTGTCAGGGCTTTCCGCTGGTCTTGCACGGGGAAATCAAGGTCTCACGCAATTCGGGTGATGGGCGCTCGCTGGAGCTCTATCGCGTCGTGCCCGGCGAGTTGTGCCTGGTCTCAAGCGCCTGCCTGTTTCGTGTCCAGCCGCTCACTGCCTTTGGCATCACCACCAAGGCCAGCACGCTGTTGCTGGTCAAACCGGATGTGTTCACGCGCTGGCTTGAACAGCCCGCATTTCGCAACAACGTGCTGGGCCTGTTTGCCGAACGCATGGCGGACCTGACCAGCCTGATTGACGCGGTGGCGTTTCAACGGCTGGACCGTCGCCTGGCTGCGGCTTTGCTGGGGCGAGGTCAACAGCTCAACGTCACCCACCAGACCCTGGCTGACGAGCTGGGGACGGTGCGGGAAATGGTGACCCGACTGCTGCGCCGCTTCGAGCGCGAGGGCTGGGTCAGCCTGGGTCGCGAGCAGATCCAGATCGTCAATGGCGCCGCTTTGCGGACCCTGGTGAGCACCCAGCCGGCGTGAACGTGTCAAGCTGGGTGACTTGAGTCACAGACCTGGCTGGCTGATTGCGCTGTAATCGGTTCCCCTGTTCTTCAACCTGACTCAAGGAGTTTTCATGAAATCAAACGTTGGCGGCATCGACCGCATCTTGCGCATCGTGCTCGGCCTGGTGCTGATTGCCTTGACCCTGACCGGCACCATCGGTGTCTGGGGCTGGCTGGGCGTGGTGCCGCTGGCCACAGGGGCCATTGGCTGGTGCCCGCCCTATGCCATTTTTGGCTGGAACACCTGCTCGACCAAGAAGTAAATCAGGTCAGCGCCGGCTCGCCGCCCAGCGCTTCCATCAGCGCCGGCAGCGCCTTTTGCAGCTCGCCGGTGGCAATCGCGACATCGGCGTCGAAGCCGTCGTCCTTGCCCGCGCTGGCGCCTTCGAACACCACCTCCAGAAACGCCAGTTTTTTCAGTTGCAGCCCCTCGGTGAGCACAAACGAGACGCGGTCGTTCCAGGTCAGGGCCAGGCGGGTGGGCATTTTGCCGCCCTCGATATGCTGCCTGACCTCATCGGTATCGAGCCGGTGCCTGGCGTAGCGCACCACCGCTTTGGATTCATCCGCCGCCTTGAGCTCGCATTCGCGGTCCACGCTGAAGCCTTGCGGCGCTTCCTGGCTGACCAGCCAGTCGGCCATCGCGGCGCTCGGTGACAGCTGGGTGTTGACCAGGCTCAAAGCCAGGCCGGGCAGACTTTGCACCAGCAGCGTCACCAGCTCGTCGGCACGGGCCTGGCTGCCGGCATCCGTCACCATCAAGCCGGCCTCGCGGTCGATCCACACCCGGGTGCCGGACTGTTTGGTGAAGGCCATCGGCAACAGTTCCAGCCGAATGTCATCCTTGAGGTCACGGGTCTCCTTTTTGCCCGGTTTGCGGCCGGTGCTGGCTTCGATCTGGGCCACCCGCTCCTGGGCCTTTCGGTTCACCACCGAGGCGGGCAGGGCGCGGGTCTCGGTCATGAGCTTCAAAATCCATTGGCCTGCCACCGCTTCCAGCAGTGGCCCGTTGGCTTCGCCGCGAGGTGCGACCCAGCCCATCGATTTTTCCTGGCTGGCACCACATTCGACAAAGTGGTTGTCCTGCAATCGGGCCTCCACTTCCTTGGCGGTGAGGCTCCAAGCTGGAGCGATGCGGTACATGATGACATTCTTGAACACAGGGAACTTTCTTTAGTGACGACAAACGCGAAACCGCCAATCATCCCATTAATTCCGCACGATCAACTTGGCAAAACTTTACACGGCTTTCATGCATCCTTATGGTCGCGATACACGGGCGGCGCACACTTCTTCTCACGCCGATGCCACTTCCTGGTCATTGGTTTTAACTTGAAGGACATGACGATGAAAACCAATCTCAAAATTTCCCTGGTCGCGGGATTGCTGCTGGCGGCTGGCCTGGCCTACTCACAATCTCCCATGGCAGGCGCTCAGTGCGACATGACGGGACCGCATGGCATGATGCAAGGCCACGGCATGAGCCACCACGGCATGGGCAAGATGAGCCCGGCCAAAATGCAGTCCATGATGGACAAGCGCCACGCCGCGCTGAAGGGACAACTCAAGCTCACCCCCGGGCAAGCGGCCGCCTGGACCACTTTTGTTGAAAACCACAAACCACCAGCCGGCTTGAAAGCTCAGCCTGCCGCCATGCCTGACCTGGCCAAGCTCACGACGCCCGAGCGCATTGACAAAATGAAAGAGTTGCGTGCCCAGCGCATGGGTGAGATGACCGCCGCCATGGACAAGCGCGCCGAGGCGACCAAGACTTTCTATGCCGTTTTGACGCCTGAGCAGCAGAAGGTATTTGATGCCCACACCATGCAGGGTCCCCGCTCGCCCAAGGGCATGCCGGGTGGCAAAGGCATGATGCAACCCAAAATGTGAGCTCAGTCTGGCACAGTTCTGCTGACAAGCACTCAGGGGCGGCATTCACAAAGCGAGGATGCCGCCCCTGCCATTTTTGGGGCGCAGCGTCAGGCGGGCGGCTCGCTTGTGGCAACATTGGCCAGTTTTATTCCGCCACCAGTCATGTCCAAATCTCTGCCAAACGCCAAAAATTCTGCTTTTCCAAACGCCAGGGTCCTGGTCCGCGCCGTTGGCGCCGGACAGCCCCTGTCGTGGTTGCTCAGGGCGTGGCATGACCTGACCCGCTGTGGCTGGATCAGTCTGTTGCACGGCTTGGCGTTGGCACTGGTTGGCGCCCTGATGTTGTGGGTGGGGCACGATCGCTTCTGGTTCCTGGCCGGCGCGTTTTCAGGCTTTCTCTTGGTGGGCCCGGTGTTGGTCACCAGTTTGTATGCCCTGAGTCGTGGCCTCGAGCGCGGCGAAAGGGCCGGTTTTGCAACGGTGCTGGAAACCTGGCTTAACTGGAAGAATGGCCGGATCCAGCCCTGGGGCGACCCGCAATGGCGGCTGGTGCGATTTGGCGTGCTGCTGGCCTTGGCGGGCACGGCCTGGGTGCTTATCTCCGCTGGCTTGATCACCTTGCTGGCACCCGCGCCCATCACCTCACCGCTGGTCTTTGTTAGAGAAGTGGTGCTGGCAAGGGAGGGCTGGCTGTTCGAGGCCTGGCTGGCGCTGGGGGGGGCGCTGGTGGCCCCCATTTTTTCCTCGACGGTGATCACCATTCCCTTGTTGCTTGACCGGCAGGTCAGCGTCGGGCAGGCCATTTTTGCCAGCTGGCAAGTGATCCTGGCCAACCCGGTGCCGATGGCTTTTTGGGCGGCGATCCTCATGGTGCTGACCTTCGTGGGTTTTGCCACCGCCCTCATCGGCCTGGTGCTGCTGGTGCCGCTGCTTGGCCACGCCAGCTGGCATGCTTACCGCGACCTGCTGGATGTGTCTGCCTTGCCGGAACGGGAGCAGCGCTAATGTTTGGTTTTACCGAAGAGCAAATTGCCGCCTTTGGCATGACTTTTGGCGTCGGCGGCCTGATGCTCTACATGCTGTTCATCATTGGCCAGCTGGCCTGGGAGTCCAAGGCCGGAAAGTTCGGCTTTTTTGTCATGATGCTTGGGTTGGCCTTTGGCATGGTGGGTTTTGTTGCCAAGTACATGATCCAGTGGGTGATGAACATCAAGTAATCAGCCGAAGGGCCGCACCCCGATCAGCAGCCCGTGCAGCCAGAGCGTAAAGGCGATCCAGAGCGCGACCCCGAGCGCCACGGTGATTCCCGTCGCCCCGGTGCTTCCCTGTGGATACCGCGTGCCGCTTTGTCGATCGCGCCTTTTTGCGGCCATGAACACAAACAGGGACCAAACCAGAAAGCTGCCAAAAAGCGTGACATGGGCCAGGTTGCCATTGGCCAGCAAATGGGCCAGCGCCCAGAGCATCACAGCGGCCGTCATCGGGTGGTGCAGGCGCGCCTTGATCCGGTTGCCAGGCACATAGGCGGCGGCCAGCAGCACGAAGCTCAACAAGGTCAGCAGCAGCGCCAGATGGCGCAGGCCGGTCGGCGGGCTCCACAGTTGCACCGGCATTTGTCGCGCCAGGCCAAAGCCCCACGCGATCAGGGCAAACCCGAGCAAGGACAGCAAGGTGTAAAG
Organism: Polaromonas sp.; assembly: GCA_021737975.1. Lineage (GTDB taxonomy): Bacteria > Pseudomonadota > Gammaproteobacteria > Burkholderiales > Burkholderiaceae_C > Rhodoferax. Next base: position 108,659 of record JAIPCZ010000001.1, read on the forward strand.
CGCGCGCCAGCGTGACGCCCCCAGCCTGGCGCGGGTGCGGGTGCGCCAGCCGTCAGCGACGATCCGCATGGAATGTGTACCCACAAACAGCAAAAGCCCCAGGATCAGGTAAAGCATAGGACGGGTGTGAACTCTCGTATGAGGCCGTGGCGCGATGAACCAGACAATGGCATGATTTGACCACAGGCCGGTTTTGCCATTCTGCGCCGTCATCGGCGTCAACAACGCGTCTTCAAACCCGTGGTGGATTGCAGGGTGAAGGTCCGGGTTAATCGGGCAACGCCGGTGGTGACACCGCCAACGTCAAATGGGACAGGAACCCTTTTTTGATGAAATTGCCGTCGAAGACGCGGTGCGCCTAGGATAAACCCTAGGGCTCCGCGCTGCCGTCGCAATTTGCCAATTTCGGGTCGTTTTTCCGGGTAGTACCATTAGCCATGACGATAGTATTGCCATTTTTGGAGGTTGTGGACAAGCGCAATGTCGCAGTTTCGTCGGCATCGTCATTCGAGAGGACACGCAGTGGCTGAAAAAATTGTTGTTAAGAATCTCCACAAGGTCTTCGGACCCGATCCTGACTTGGCCATGAAGATGCTCAAGGATGGGCATGGCAAGGACCACATCTTTCGCCAAACCGGGATGGTGATGGGTGTGATTGATGCCAATTTTCATGTCAACGAGGGTGAGATCTTCGTCCTGATGGGACTGTCGGGCTCTGGCAAATCAACCTTGATTCGCCTGTTGAACCGCTTGGTGGAACCAAGCCACGGGCAGATCATTATTGGCGGCCATGACGTGGCGGCCATGAGCAAGAAGGCGCTGGTTGCGCTGCGGCGCAAAGATCTTGCCATGGTGTTTCAGTCTTTCGCGCTGTTGCCACATCTCACGGTGCTGAACAACACCGCTTTCGGACTCGAGGTTGCCGGCGTTGACCGAAAAACCCGCGAAAGGCGGGCCATGGAGGTGCTGGATCAGGTCGGGCTCAGAACCTTTGCGCACAAGCATCCGGCAGAGCTGTCGGGCGGCATGCAGCAGCGCGTTGGCTTGGCCCGCGCGCTGGCGGTGGACCCCTCATTGATGTTGATGGATGAAGCTTTTTCCGCCCTGGACCCGTTAAAGCGCACCGAAATGCAGGAGTTGTTGCTCAAACTGCAAAGTGAGCAGCAACGGACCATTGTGTTTGTCTCGCACGACCTGGATGAGGCCTTTCACATCGGCGACCGGATTGCCATCATGGAGGGTGGGCGCATCGTGCAGATCGGAACCCCCGATGAAATCTTGCGCAACCCCTGCAATGAATATGTCAGAGCCTTTTTCAAGGGGGTCGACGTCAACAAATACCTTGTGGCCAAGGACATTGCCCAATCGGACGAGACGCTGGTGATTCATCCCTCCGAAGATGTCAGGGCTGATTTTTCAAGGGCCATAGAGCAGTTGCGGGAAACCCGCCGCAACTATGCTTTCATCGTGGAGGGTAACGGCAGCCTGCAGGGCACAGTGTCCATCGATTCCATGCTGCGCAGCCTGCAGATGGAAGCCCCATCGGTTCATGATGCCTTCCTTGACGGTATCGACGCAGTGCCTCACTCCCTGAGTGTTCGGGAACTGATTGGGCGCATCATCAAGAACCCCGTCCCACTGCCGGTGGTGGATGACTCGAATCGTTATTTGGGTGTCGTCACCCAGACAATCCTGCTGCGCAAAATGGTTGAAGAGGAGGCTGGGCATGAGTGATTTTCTACCCCTGGGGCAATGGGTTGATGAGGGCGTCAAGTACGTCATTGAGAACGATGGCGGCACGCTGGAGAAGTTGGGCTCGGGCATCGGCGTCATGACCGAGTCGATCGAACTGCTTCTGCAGGCCGTGCCGGACTGGATTGTGGTGGCCATCTTTGTGCTGACCGGCTTCTGGCGGGTGAGCTGGAAGTTCGCCTTGTTCTGTCTGGCCTGCTGTGTGGTGATTATCGGGACGGGTTTTTGGCCGCAGACCATGGTGACGCTGGCTTTGATCGTTTCGGCGACGGCGATCAGCCTGCTGATCGGATTGCCGCTGGGAATCTGGGTGGCCAAGAGTGACCGGGTGGCGACCGTCATTCGGCCCACGCTTGATTTCATGCAGACGATGCCGGCCTTTGTCTACCTCATCCCGGCCGCCATGTTGTTTGGCTTGGGCCGCGTGCCGGGCGTGCTTGCGACGGTCATTTTCGCCATGCCCCCGGTGGTGCGACTCACCAGCCTGGGCATTCGACAAGTGAACAAGGAGCAGGTCGAGGCTGGCGTGACGTTTGGCTGCACACCCACGCAAGTGTTGTTCAAGGTCCAGATTCCGGGCGCTTTGCCCTCGATCATGGCGGGCATCAACCAGACCATCATGATGGCACTGTCCATGGTCATCATCGCCTCCATGGTGGGTGCCGGCGGGCTGGGAAATGACGTGTTGGCCAGTATCCAGCGACTGGACATCGGTTTGGGATTCGAGTCAGGGTTGGCGGTGGTTTTGCTGGCGATCATGCTGGACCGAATCACCGAAACATTCGGTGCCCAAGGGGCGGCGCGCTCCCTCAGGCAGCGCTTGGGCATGGCGGCCAAGCAGGAAGATTCGCAAGGCTAAATGCGCGCGACCTTGTCGCATTTGAGATAAATGGCGGCATTTTTATGCTAATCTGCGAAACCACGCGCCCTATCAGGTCAGGTAAGGACATGATCAACCCAAGATATCTTCCCCGCTTCCCGCAAGGCCATGCTTTGAATCGGGTCCCGTTCCCCCAAGCCCGGGCGATGGGGTGCCCACCGTGGTAATGCCATCGACAGGTGCCATGGCACCGTCGTCCAAGCGGCGCTTCGTCTTTTTGACCCTGCCCAATTATTCGTTTATCGCCCTGTCGAGCGCCGTCGAGGCGCTGCGCATGGCCAATCGGGTGACCAAGCAGGACGTGTACGCGTGGACGCTGGTCAGTCTGGATGGCAATCCTGTGGCTGCCAGCAACGGATTGTCCCTTTCGCCGACCGTGTCGATTGAAAACATGGGCCCGGCCGATATTGTGTTCGTTTGTGGCGGCGTTAATGTTGAGCAGACGGTCACGCCGGCGCTCGTCGCCACACTTCGCTGGCTGTCGCAGCGGCATATTGCGCTGGGCTCACTGTGCACCGGTGGTTACGTGCTGGCAAGAGCAGGGCTTCTCGACAAATACAAGGCGGTTATCCATTGGGAAAACATGTCCTCCCTGCAGGAGCAGTTTCCCCACGTGATCTGTTCCGATCAGCTGTTTGCCATTGACCGGGACCGCTACACCTGCACCGGCGGCATCGCACCGCTGGACTTGATGCTGACCATCATCAAGGGCCATCTGGGGCGCGACATCTCGCCCATGATTTCTGAACAATTCATTCTTGACCGCATCAGAAATGACCAGGACCGCCAGCATGTCCCACTGCAGGCGCGGGTTGGGCTTTTTCACGAAAACCTCATTGAGGCCGCCGCTTTGATGGAGGCCAACATCGAGGAACCGTTGTCACTTGATGAAGTGGCCGCGCTGGTGGGCGTTTCAAGGCGCCAGATTGAGCGTTTGTTCAAGCGTTACGTTGGTGAAGTACCCACCAAATACTACCTGGATATGCGCTTGCGCAAAGCGCGCGGGCTATTGCTTCAAACGGCCATGTCAGTGATGGAGGTGGCTGTGGCATGCGGGTTTCAGTCACCACCCCATTTCTCCAAATGTTATCGCAACATGTTTGGGTACACACCAAGCGCCGAGCGCCAGAATAGCCGCAACAACGCGATGGCGCAGCCAGATTTGCTGCCGGCGGCGGGTGCCCCTGCGCCGGCAGCAAAGATCACTATCTGAAGACGACCGTCCTGCTGCCGTTCAGGAATACCCGGTGCTCGATGTGAAAACGCACCGCCGTGGCAAGTGCCCGGCATTCTGAGTCCCGTCCCGCTGCAGCCAGCTTTTCGGGCGTGAAGGTGTGGTCGACACGCTCAACGAACTGTTCAATGATCGGACCCTCGTCAAGATCCGCGGTTACGTAATGTGCTGTGGCGCCCGTGAGTTTCACGCCTCGTTCATGGGCCTGATGGTAGGGCTTGGCGCCCTTGAATCCGGGCAAAAACGAGTGATGGATATTCATGGCGCGCCCGCGCAGGCGGCGACACAGCGAATCCGACAGCACCTGCATGTAGCGGGCCAGAACGACCAGGTCGCTGTTGGTTTCAGCCACGATCTCCATGAGTCGTTCTTCCTGTTGTGCCTTTGTTTCCGGGGTCACAGGGAGGTGGATGTAGGCAATGCCTTGTGATTCCACCAATTGTTTCAGGTCGGGATGGTTGGACACCACGGCGGAAATGTCCATTCTTAGCTCACCCGTGCGGTTCCGGTACAGCAGGTCGACCAGACAATGGTCGAACTTTGAAACCATGATGAGCACGCGGGGTTTTTTCTCTCCGTCAAAAATCGCCCATTCCATTTCCTCCTTGTTGGCGACTTCCAAAAACTCTTCGCGCAGGCGCTCGAGCGTGGGGGTCCTGGCGGGATCTCCGTAAAACGTGACCCTGACAAAGAACCGGCCGCTCAACACATCATCGAATTGGTGCATGTCGGTGATGTAGCACTGGCGCGATGCAAGGAAGCCGGACACGGCGGCAACGGTCCCAAGGCGGCTATCACAAGTGGCGTTGAGAATATAGTGGGGCTTGCCTTCTATGGGTACGTTCATTACGGTGTTACTCCGGTTCGATGAGGGGAATGTCGTGTCAGGAAAGACGCCTGACTCACACCGTCAGTTTATGGGACGGGGTGGCCAGAGATTGTCTCCAGGCGACAGGGTTTTTGGCGCAAGCGACGCAGGCGGCACAATTCGAAGAGGCTGATTGGGTGCGACGCGTGTCGTCAACTGACAACCATTAGTCGCAAATTTGGCATCTCCATGTGGCTTAGCCCCGTACCATTTTCTCCAAGTCATGGTCCGGTATTTGGCGCGCCATGACATCTACTTCAACAGAGGATTTAACCATGGCTGACGAGTTTGACGATGATCTGGATCTGAGCACACTCAACGATGAGGACCTCACGGAGCAGGTGCATGATGACCTCTACAACGGCTTGCGCGAGGAGGTGGTCGAGGCGACAAACATTTTCCTGAGCCGCGGATGGTCGGCCGATCGTGTGCTGAATGACGCTCTGGTGGAGGGCATGCGCATCGTTGGTGTTGATTTTCGCGATGGAATCCTGTTTGTGCCTGAGGTGCTGCTGGCGGCCAATGCCATGAAGGGCGGGATGGAAATTCTGCGGCCCCTGCTGGCCGAAACCGGGGTCGAGCCCATTGGGAAAATGGTCATTGGCACCGTGAAGGGCGACATTCATGACATCGGCAAGAACCTGGTTGCCATGATGATGGAGGGTGCCGGGTTTGAGGTCATTGATCTCGGCATCAACAACCCCGTTGAAAAGTATCTCGCGGCCCTGGAAGAGCACAAGCCTGACATCCTGGGGCTGAGCGCCCTGTTGACGACCACCATGCCCTACATGAAGGTCGTGATCGATACTCTGAAGGAAAAAGGTCTGCGCAACGATTACATCGTGCTGGTGGGCGGGGCGCCCTTGAACGAGGAATTTGGCAAGGCGGTCGGTGCTGATGCCTACTGCCGGGATGCGGGCATTGCGGTTGAGACGGCCAAAACCCTGATTGCGGCCCGTCGCGCTGGCGCCGCCGCCTAGGCGCACGGTCATGGCCGCTGCCGCCGGTGTTTTGGTCATCGCATGCGGCGCGCTGGCGCACGAAATCGTGGCCTTGCGCAAACTCAATGACTGGCCGCATCTGACCATCCAGTGCCTTCCTGCCGAGTTGCACAATCGGCCCGAAAAAATCCCGGCTGCCGTGCAGGAAAAAATTCATGCCAACCGGGGGCTCTACGCGTCGCTGTTTGTGGCCTATGCAGATTGCGGCACGGGAGGTTTGCTTGACGCCATGCTGGCTCAAGAGCAGGTCGAGCGTATCCCCGGGGCGCATTGCTACGAGTTTTTCGCAGGGAGTTCAGCCTTTGCCGCTCTGGCTGACAGTGAGCCAGGCACTTTCTATTTGACGGATTTTTTGCTCAGGCATTTTGAGCGACTGGTGATTCATGGCCTGGGCATTGACCGTCACCCGGAGCTTTTGGCAATGTATTTCGGCAACTACCGCAGGCTGGTCTATCTGGCGCAGGTGGAGAACCCGCAGCACATCGAGGATGCCAAAGAGGCTGCCAGGCGCCTGGGACTGGCCTTTGAATACCGTTTTACTGGTTACGGTGATTTGGCAAAGAGCCTTCACAGCACAAACGAAAGAGTCATTTCATGGCAAAACTGATTGTTATTTCATGGCGTGATCTGCCCGCGCAGGTCGTCGTCAAACTGGGCCGGGAAACGGCCAAGGTCCAGTTGGCTCGCCGCTTTCAGGAAGCGATTGACAGCGCGGCGATGCGTGCCGGAAAGTCCAGTTCAGGAGACTATCTGGCCGACTGGAAACGCAGCGAGCCGCGTCGCTGTGGTGATGACCTGCAGGCTGAAGCAGCCGCGGAGGTCCAGAGAATTGAAAGCCGTTATACAGACGCCGACTTGTTGCGCCTGATTCGGGCGCACGGCCTGGAGCAGCCGCTGGATGCTCCAGCCGCCGCGCCGGCGGTGAGTGGAGAAGACTGATGTACGCTGTTCGCCGCTGGTCGGTTCGCCATGCTGCCGCTCTGGAACGTTTTTACACGACATTTGAAAACGGATTCGTTGGCCTGCATCCTTTGTGGCAGCGAATCGGTTATGAAAGATTGGAAAAGCCGGTTGCCGCAGTTGAAAAGGTGGTGAAAGGCTTCCTGTTTGACTGCCAGATGTGTGGCCAGTGTGCATTAAGCGCCACAGGCATGTCGTGTTCGATGAATTGCCCAAAGAACCTTCGCAATGGTCCATGCGGTGGTGTGCGCGCCGACGGCAATTGCGAAATCAAATCCGACATGCGGTGCGTGTGGGTGGAGGCCTACGAAGGCAGCCAGCGCATGGGGGAGGGCAAGGAGGCCATCCGCACGGTTCAGTTTGCGGTCGACCGCCGGCTGCAGGGGCGCTCCTCGTGGCTAAAGGTGTCGCAGGACAAGGCGGCCAATGACAAGCTGGACAAGGCATGAAATTCGAAGATGAGCCGGTTCCCGGCTACCCTCTTCCCATTCTGCCAGGGCACACCTCGCCAGGGCGGCTTGAGCGCGTGTTGCGCAGCGGAACATTTGCCGTTACCGCGGAGCTGGACCCGCCGGACTCAGCGGATCCTGAGGACGTCTACAGCCGCGCGCGCGTGTTTGACGGCTATGTCGACGCCATCAATGCCACGGATGGCAGTGGTGCCAACTGCCACATGTCGAGCATGGCCGTCTGTGCGCTGCTGACCCGCATTGGTTATGCCCCGGTCATGCAGATTTCCTGTCGGGACAAGAACCGGATTGCGATCCAGGGCGATATTCTTGGGGGCGCCGCGATGGGCGTTGCCAACATGCTGTGCCTGTCCGGCGACGGAGTTCAGTCGGGCGACCACCCGCAAGCCAAGCCAGTGTTTGACCTGGACTGCATGTCCCTGCTTGAAATTGGCCGCACCATGCGCGACGGGCATCGGTTTCAGAGTGGTCGAAAGATAACTTACGCGCCGCGCGTTTTCCTTGGCGCCGCAGCCAATCCATTTGGGCTGCCGTTTGAATGGCGCGCCGAGCGACTGGCCAAAAAGGTGGAGGCCGGCGCCCAGTTTGTGCAGACCCAGTATTGCTACGACGTGCCCCGGCTCAAGACTTTTCTGAAGCAGGTCGAGGATCTTGGCCTGTTGGGCAAGGTCTTCATTCTGGTCGGCGTCGGTCCATTGCGCTCGGCCAAGGCAGCCGACTGGATGCGCACAAATGTGCCCGGCATTCATATTCCCGACGCGGTCATCAAGCGCATGGCCGGAGCCGAAAAACCGGCGCTCGAAGGGCGACAGGTCTGCATCGACCTTATCCAGGAAATCCAGGAGCTCAAAGGCGTGGCAGGTGTGCACGTGATGGCATTTCGCCAGGAAGAAACCGTCGCGGAAATCATTCAACGCTCCGGCGTGCTCAAAAGCCGCGTTCCCTGGTATCCGGGGCGCGATACCCAAATTCAACAACTGAAGGAAACAGCGTGACAGACACCCTTATCAGCTCGGCGACACGGGAGGTCGTGATCGGTTTTGATCGCCCGTTCGTCATCATTGGCGAGCGTATCAATCCGACCGGTCGCAAAATCATGGCGGCCGAAATGCTTGCCGGCGACTTCAGTCGCGTCATTGCCGATGCCCTGGCCCAAGTGGAGGCGGGTGCGCACATGCTGGACGTCAATGCCGGCATCCCCCTGGCCGATGAGCCCGGCTTGCTGGCCAAGGCGATCCAACTTGTGCAATCGGTGACCGATGTGCCCTTGTCCATTGACTCATCGATCGTGGCTGCACTGGAGGCGGGCCTGGCGGTATACAAGGGCAAGGCGCTGGTCAATTCGGTGACTGGCGAAGAAGACCGGCTGGAGACCGTGTTGCCCCTGGTCAAGAAGTACGGTGCCGCGGTCGTCGCCATCTCCAACGACGAGACCGGCATCTCCCAGGACCCGGATGTGCGTTTTGCCGTGGCCAAAAAGATTGTCGAGCGCGCCTCCGACTATGGCATCCCGGCATGCGACATTGTGGTTGATCCGCTCGTCATGCCGATTGGTGCCATCAACCAGGCAGGGGTTCAGGTCATGCGACTGGTTCACCGCTTGCGCACCGAGTTGAAGGTCAACACCACTTGTGGCGCTTCCAACGTTAGCTTTGGATTGCCGGAGCGCAATGGCATCAACGCAGGCTTCCTGACCATGGCCATCGCGTCGGGCATGACCTCGGCAATCACCAACCCCCTGCACGCCGAAGTTGTCCGGGCCTGCATGGCTGCCGACGTGATGATGGGACATGACCCCGATTGCATGCGCTGGATCCGCAAGTTCCGCGAGGCCCCCACCATGGGCGCCGATGGTGAAATGGGCCGCGGACGCCGTGAAGGCGGCAGCAGAAAGCGCCGCGAATGATGCCGGCAAGATGCATTCAGGGAACCTGGCTGTGAGTGGCCGGGACGCACTGGTCGTTTTTACCCCGTCCGGGCGTCGCGGCCGTTTTCCGCTGGGCACAGCGGTGCTGCAGGCCGCCCGGTCCCTGGGCGTGGACATCGATTCGGTCTGTGGTGGCCGCGGCATCTGCGGGCGCTGCCAGGTGTTGTTGGCAGAGGGCGAGTTTGCCAAGCATGGACTGGTGTCAAAGGCCGAAAATCTGAGCCCGCCGGGCGCCGTTGAGCAGGACTACTGCCGCACCCAGTCCCTGGATGCCGGGCGACGCCTGTCCTGCTCGACGATGGTTCTGGGTGATGTCGTGATCGATGTGCCCTCCGGCAGCCAGGTGCACAAGCAGGTGGTGCGCAAGGAGGCAGAGGCGCATGACGTTCACCTTGATCCCCTGATCCGCCTGCACTTTGTGGAGGTGCAGCAACCCGACATGCACGATCCGTCGGGTGACTTGCGCCGGCTTGAGGATGCACTTGAATTTGAATGGCGTTTGACGGACCTGGCATGTGATGTGATCGTCTTGCAGCAGCTGCAAACCGCTCTGCGCAAGGGCGACTGGAAAGTCACGGTGGCGGTGCACGCCGGTCAACAAATCGTGGCGGTGTGGCCAGGTTTTCGAGAGCACGTCTACGGCCTCGCCGTCGACGTCGGCTCCACCACCATTGCCGCCCACTTGTGCCACCTCGCCTCCGGTGAAGTGGTGGCTTCCGCGGGTGTGATGAATCCCCAGATCCGATTCGGCGAAGACCTCATGAGCCGCGTCTCCTACGTCATGATGAATCCAGGGGGTGACCGCGAGATGACGGCGGCTGTACGTGCCGCGCTCAACGGTCTGGCCCTCGATGTGGCGCAACAGGCGGGCATCGAGCCGCAGGATATTCTGGAGGCGACCTTTGTCGGCAATCCCATCATGCATCATCTGCTTTTGGGCATCAATCCGGTGGAGTTGGGGGGCGCGCCCTTCGCCCTGGCGACGGACCGGGCGATCACCCTGTGGGCCGTGGAGATCGATTTCGCCATCCACCGCAACGCACGTATTTACGTGCTGCCGTGTATTGCAGGCCACGTCGGCGCCGACACGGCAGGCGTCATTCTGGCCGAGCGCCCGGATTTGTCGGACAAGATCACCCTGCTGGTGGATGTGGGAACCAACGCTGAGATTGTGCTGGGCAACAACCAGCGCCTGTTGGCCTGCTCCAGTCCCACCGGGCCGGCCTTCGAAGGGGCCCAGATCAGTTGTGGCCAACGGGCGGCGCCGGGTGCGATTGAGCGGGTGCGTATCGACGCAGTGACCCTGGAGCCACGTTTCAAGGTCATTGGTTGCGAACTGTGGTCAGATGATCCGGGCTTCGCCGATGCGGTGGCCGGTTCCGGCGTGACGGGCGTCTGCGGGTCCGGCATCATCGAAATTCTGGCCGAGATGTACCTGGCCGGCATCATTCGTCACGACGGTGTCATCAACGGCGAACTGGCTGCCCGCAATCCACGCATTCAGCCCGATGGGCGCACCTTTTCCTATGAGTTGTACCAGGCCACCGGTTCGGCTCCCGCGCTCAAGATCATGCAAAACGATGTGCGCGCGATCCAGCTCGGCAAGGCTGCCTTGTATGCTGGCGTGCGCCTGCTGATGGAAAGAATGGGCATCCAAAAGGTGGACCGTATCCGCCTGGCCGGCGCCTTTGGCAGCCATATCGATGTGAAATACGCCATGGTTCTGGGCATGATCCCCGACTGTGAACTGGAGCAGGTCAGCTCGGCTGGCAATGCGGCAGGGACCGGTGCCCGCATTGCACTGTTGGATCAGCGTTCCCGGCGGGACATTGAAACACTGGTGCGTCGGGTTGAAAAGATCGAAACGGCAGTCGAGCCCAGATTCCAGGAGTTTTTTGTTGAGGCAATGGCCATTCCTCACCTGACGGCGCCATTCGAAAACTTGCGCAAAGTGGTGACCTTGCCCGACCGGGTGGCGCTGGGCGCCACCGAAGGCGGACCGCGCGGACGGCGCAATTCGCGTCGCGAAGCCAAGCCCGATTGATGGCACCAGTGCCCCTGTGCAGCCCCCTGCGGGGCGCGCGGGAAGCCCAGGGTGGGCAGGGTCCGACTTGTCGCAAGAACGCTGTTTGATGTCGCTTTGGGTGACCCTCTTGCCGGTAATGGTAATAGGATGCTTGTTTTTGCGCCTTGCCTTTGAGCGCACGCTTGGCGAGCAGGTTCCCCGGCTGCCAGTTCGGGCGAGGGGGGGTTTGCAAGAAGACCGTCAGGAATTTCCGGACGGCCATCGAGGGTGCGTGGATTGAAAAGGCTATTTTTTTACAACGAGGAGACAACATGAAGATGAAAATGAAGATGATCACGATCGTCGCCACCGTGGCGACCCTGGGTGGGCAAATGGCCCAGGCTGAAGAGGCGAGCTGCAAGACGGTTCGGTTCGCAGATGTCGGCTGGAGCGACATCGCAGCCACAACCGGCATGGCATCCGTGGTTCTTGAGGGCTTGGGATACAAGCCCACGGTCACCATCGCGTCGATTCCCATTGCCTTTGCCGGCATGAAAAAGAAGCAGCTCGATGTCTTTCTGGGTTACTGGAATCCGTCCATGACACCCCAGATCGAGCCTTTCATCAAGGACGGGAGCATCAAGGTTCTGGAGACACCGAATCTGGTGGGTGCCAAATACACCCTGGCCGTCCCGACCTACCTGTACGACAAGGGGCTCAAGACTTTTGCTGATATCAGCAAGTTCGAAAAGGATCTGCAGGGCAAGATTCACGGCATTGAGCCAGGCAACGACGGCAATGCGTTGATCGCCGGCATGATCAAGGAAAACAAATTTGGCCTGAAGAACTTCAAGATGGTGGAGTCCTCGGAGGCCGGCATGCTGATTGAGGCGCAGCGCGCAGCCAGGGGTCAGAAAGCGATTGTGTTTTTGGGATGGGAGCCGCATCCCATGAACGTGCAGATGAAGATGAGCTATCTGCAAGGCGGTGACGACGTGTTCGGGCCCAACCTGGGCGAAGCCAAGGTCTACACGGCGGTTCCTTCATCCTACGAGGCGCGCTGTCCCAATGTCATGGCACTTCTGAAAAATCTTCAGTTCACGACGGACATGGAAAACCAGGTCATGGGCCCGATTTTGAAGAAAACAAAACCGAACGTCGCGGCCCGCGATTTCCTCAAGAAGAATCCTGCCGTGCTGGACAAATGGCTCAACGGCGTCAAGACCTTCAGTGGCAAAGACGGACTGGCCGAAGTCAAGGCGGCCCTGCAAAAATGACAGAAAAGGCTCAGGGCAACCTGAGCCCGCATCGCATCGCACCGCGCCAGGCGCGAGGCGGACTCCGGCTCAAGCTGCTTGGGTCGGATTGAATCTTTGGATCGGGCCTCACTGGAACACTGGAAATCTATGACTGCAATGACCGTAGCAAGTTTCGTGGACGGGAAACCGCTGCTTGGCAGCGGTGACCGGTTCGAGACGATCAATCCAGCCACTGGCCATGCGTTTGCGCAGGTTTTTGACGCATCGGAAGCGGACGTCGATGCGGCGGTCGCCGCAGCCGAGCGTGGTTTTGCCGTCTGGTCGGCCATGACCGGAACGGAGCGCGGGCGCATCTTGCATCGGGCCGCGCAGTTGCTGCGTGCCCGCAATGATGAGCTGGCGGCGCTGGAGGTGCAGGACTGCGGCAAGCCACTCCAGGAGGCGCTTGTTGTGGACGTGCAAAGCGGCGCTGATTGCATCGAGTACTTTGCCGGCGCCGCGGCCACACTGGCGGGTGCCCAGTACCCGTTGAAGAATGCCTTTGCCTACACGCGGCGTGAACCGCTGGGCGTGTGTGTCGGCATCGGGGCCTGGAACTACCCGCTGCAAATCGCGTGCTGGAAATCCGCGCCGGCCCTTGCCGCTGGCAATGCCATGATTTTCAAACCCTCTGAACTCACGCCAGTGACGGCGCTCAAGCTGGCGGAGATCTATGCCGAGGCGGGCGTGCCGCCCGGTGTCTTCAATGTGCTGCAGGGGCGGGGCCAGACGGGCGCCATGCTCGCAGCGCACCCCGGCGTGGCGAAGGTCTCGGTGACCGGCTCCATCCCCACCGGAAAGAAGGTCATGCAGGCGGCGGCCGGCACGCTTAAGCGGGTGACGATGGAGCTGGGGGGCAAGTCCCCACTCATTATTTTTGAGGATGCGGACCTTGAGCAGGCGGTGGCTGCCGCCATGATGGGGAACTTCTACACCCAGGGCGAGGTTTGCACCAATTGCACGCGCGTGTTTGTGCAGCGCGGCCTGGCTGGGCGGTTTCTGGCGCGGCTGCAGGAGCGCACCGCCTTGCTGCGCGTCGGTGATCCGATGGACCCGTCGACTGAAGTTGGCGCGCTGATTTCTGCTGCCCACGCCAGCAAGGTGATGGACTACATTGCCAGCGGCATTGCGGAAGGCGCCACCTTGTCTGGTGGTGGGCACCGGGTTGAGGTCGCGGGTTTGAGTGGTGGCAATTTCGTCGCGCCCACGATCTTTTCCGATTGCCGGGACGACATGCGCATCGTGCGCGAAGAAATTTTCGGCCCGGTGTTGTCCATGCTGGTTTTCGACGAGGAGTCGGAAGCCGTGGCGCGCGCCAATGCCACGCGGTTTGGACTGGCTGCCGGGGTGTTTACCCGGGATCTGGCCCGCGGGCATCGCGTTGCCGGACAACTCAAGGCGGGAATTTGCTGGATCAACAATTACAACGTGACGCCCATCGAGATGCCATTTGGCGGCGCAGGTGAATCGGGCATCGGACACGAAAACAGCATGGTGGCCATGGACCATTACACGCAGTTGAAGACCGTCTATGTCGAGTTGGGGAACGTGGCCTGCGGCTACCAGTGAAAGCAAGACCCATGAAAAGCGAAGAATTTGACTACATCATTGTTGGCGCCGGTTCGGCAGGTTGTGTCTTGGCCCACCGCTTGAGCGAAGACCCCGGCGCGCGGGTCTTGTTGCTGGAAGCTGGCGGCGGGGACAAGAACCTCTTTATTCACATGCCGTCCGGGTTCGCGTATCCCATGGCGAACAAGAATTACACCTGGCTGTATGAGTCGGAGCCGGAACCATTCATGGACCAGCGCCGCATCCATTGCCCGCGCGGCCGTGTGATTGGCGGCTCGTCGTCCATCAACGGGATGGTCTACATCCGTGGCCATGCCCTCGACTACGACAGCTGGGCCGCCCGCTCCGGCCTGGAAGACTGGTCTTACGCGGACTGCCTGCCATACTTTCGCAAGTCCGAGACGCGGGCTCGGGGGGGCGATGCGTACCGCGGGGACTCGGGCCCGCTTCATGTCAGCACGGGTGTCCGCAAAAATCCCCTGTATGACGCGTTTATCGAGGCAGGAAAACAGGCGGGCTACGCCTACACCGAGGACATGAACGGCTACCGGCAGGAGGGTTTCGGTGCCATGGACATGACCGTCCACAAGGGCCGCCGCTGCAGCACCGCGATCGCCTATTTGCGGCCGGCCCTGAAGCGGCCCAACCTGAGCTTGCAGACCCATTCGCTGGTGACCCGTTTGCTGTTCGATGGCCCGCGCGACACACCGCAAGTCATCGGGGTGGAGGTGTCGCACCGGGGTCAACTGGTGCAACTGCGAGCTGCCCGGGAAGTGATCCTGTCCGGGGGCGCCATCAATTCGCCGCAATTGCTGCAGCTCTCAGGCATTGGGGACCCGGCACATTTGCAGTCACTCGGCATTGGCGTCAAGGCGCCGCTCAAAGGTGTTGGCGAAAACCTTCAGGACCACCTGGAAACCTATGTTCAGTTTGCCTGCAAGGAACCCATTACGCTTTATTCGGCGCTCAATCCGCTGGTGAAGCTGAAGATCGGTCTCGAATGGATGCTGTTCGGCACCGGCCTGGGTGCGACCAACCATTTCGAGTCGGGGGGCTTTATTCGAAGCGAAGCGGGTGTCAAACACCCTGACCTGCAGTACCACTTTCTTCCGATGGCTGTGCGTTATGACGGCAAATCGGCCGCTCCCGGTC
Source organism: Polaromonas sp. (assembly GCA_021737975.1). Lineage (GTDB taxonomy): Bacteria > Pseudomonadota > Gammaproteobacteria > Burkholderiales > Burkholderiaceae_C > Rhodoferax. Next base: position 123,775 of record JAIPCZ010000001.1, read on the forward strand.
ACGGCTTTCAGGCCCATGTCGGTCCGATGAGGCCGACCAGCCGGGGGCATGTCAAATTGCGCGACGCCAATCCGCTGACACCACCGATCATTCAGTTCAATTACATGAGCACCGAGCAGGACCGCAAGGAAATGCGGGCTGCGATTCGCTTGACCCGTGAGCTCTTTTCCCAGGCGGCGTTTGATCGCTTTCGCGGCGACGAGTTGTCCCCGGGCACAGCAGTCCAGAGCGATGCCGAGATCGATGCCCACATACGGGCCAACGCCGAGACGGCCTACCACCCCTCCTGCAGCTGTCGCATGGGCAGCGACGACATGGCCGTGACCGACGGCGCTGCCAGGGTGTACGGGGTGAAGAACCTGCGGGTGGTGGACGCGTCGATCATGCCCGACGTGGTCAGTGGCAATCTGAATGTGCCGACGATCATGATGGCCGAAAAATTGGCAGATGTGATTCGCGGTCGCCAAGCACTGCCGCGCTCGACGGCGCCGGTTTTTGTGCATCCTGACTACCTGACGGCGCAGCGCTGATCGGGTCGCGTCGCGCAAGAGCAACGCGATGGCGCGTTTGAGCACGGTCAGATTGAAATACCCTGTAGCATCGGGCGCCGACTTGAACAATTGAAGTCAGCGAGCCCAGCATTCACATTCAAACTGATGGAGACAATTGAGATGAAAAAAATTATTTTTGCATTAACGGCGGCGGCGTTTGCCAGCGCGACTTACGCACAATCGACCGTCACGCTTTACGGGAAAATCGATGCTTCCATTCAGAACACAAGCACGACGGGTATGCCCAGTCAAACCAAGATCAGTTCAGGCGCACTGGACTCGAGCCGCTGGGGCTTGAAAGGATCCGAGGACCTGGGCGGTGGTTTGAATGCCAGCTTTCAGCTGGAAAGCGGATTCAGCGTCGACACAGGCGCTGTCCGGGGCGCGAGCAACCTCTTCTCCCGCGTCGCCAAGATTGCCTTGACGGGCGGCTTCGGCTCGGTCAGTGCCGGCCTTCAGTGGACGCCGTATGACAATGCCTGGCTGGATGCGCTGGACTATAACGGCGCGTCGGCCATGAATGCCGCGTTCTACGCTGGTGTTCATGGTGATAACGGCAACACCGGCTGGGGCAACGCCAAAAACTCGATCCAGTATGCAACACCTGATTTCAACGGATTTAATGCCGTCGTCATGGTGGCGCCGGGCGAAGATGCAATGCCTGGCATGAGCGCCAGCCGTTACACCGGTTTTGGTGTGAATTACGCTGCGGGTCCCCTGGCCGTGTCCTTCGGGCAGGAAACATTGACGCCGATGGGCTCGGGCGCCAACACCAATGGCTGGATTTTGACCGGCTCCTATGCCCTGAACGTGGTGAACCTGTTTGCAGCCTACGAGCGCGGCAGCACACCCACCACCGACGAAACCGGTTACTCCGTGGGCGCGAGCATGCCATTGGGCGCCAAAATGAACCTGGCGGCCAGTTATGCGAGCGAAACCACCGACTTCAAAGCCGCCGGTGCGGACGATAAGACGACCGCCTTTGGTACCACGCTGGTTTACAACATGAGCGCGCGCACCAATGTGTATGGCGCTTACCTGAGGAGCGAGTACACCCCGGGCGGTGGCAGCGGTGTCACCACCAGTACGTTCAGCCTTGGCGTGCGCCACAACTTTTGATTTGAAACGCTGCTGACACCAGCGGGAAAATTCAGGACCCGATGAGGCCGCCGTGTTTGCACGGCGGGCTTTTTCGCCTGTGCGCCCGGCATGGACGCAAGCGGGAACATCGCGTCTTCAGTGAATCTTGGTCACGGGTGGCCCTGACGCGGTCGCCGTGACACGGGCCTCAAAGAACATGTTGCCATCGATGTCGTTGTTGACATTGTTGTCTTCCTGGCTGAATTCAACGCGCGTGCTTGCAGCACCGGCGTCAAGCGCGCGCTCAGCGGCCTCGGTGCCGGCCAGATCCTGCGCATGCGCGATGGCCGGTGCCAGCGTGTTGAAGTCGCGCGGACCGCCAGGCGCGAAGACCCTGAAAACGCCCTTGACGGGTTGCGACACCGTGATGTGGACCCGCTGCGACACCTCCCCCAAGACCGCTCCCACCGCGTTCGCCACTTCAGCGAAGCGTGGCATGACCAACTGCACACCAAGACCTTGCGCCACCCTGGGGTAGTAACTGGCCGCGGGTGCGCCGACGGCGACCAAAGGCACGCTGGGGGAAAACTGCAGCTTGAACACCGCGTTTTGGCCGGAACCTGAATTGGAAGGACCAGTCAAGGCCATCGCCGTCAGCAAGGAGGCAATCTTGTTGGCGCTGCCTTCGTTCATTTGCCCTGCGTCGTTGAGTCCGGCCTCGATCAGCTTCTGGCAGATGGTGTCAATGACCTTGTCGACAACCTGTCTGGCCGGCGCCTGCGCGTCGCCAAGAACCCAGGTGCCCAGGCCATACAGGTGACGCATTTGGCGGGCCCAGATGCGGGCGCCAAAAATCGCGGCATCGGCGCTCCAGTGATCCGACATGCCCAGCACATGGGCCGCATCACTCGGGGTAAACCCGCTGTAGATGGCCAGACCCTTGCGCTCCAGCCGGGCCAGCGCGCGGGACAAATGGCGGTCTTCCAGATTGGCGCGTTCGACGTCCACAGGGCCTGCTCCCAGGCGCTCCCAGGCGCTCTGTTCATCTTCCGGCAAACGCGCAAGCACCTCTTGGTCGCACTGCAAGCGCAACGCAAACCTGAGCTGTCCAATGTGGGGGGGCTCGTTTTGCCGACGCGCCAAAATCGCAACAATGGCCGGATTGTCATGTGCGAGCAAACTCAAGGGCACGACCCGGCGCGGCCCAATCGCCAGACCCTCGCCGCCAAGGAACCGGACCTCGCTGTCGCCGCCCAGGCCAACGGCATACACCTTGACCGCTTCCACCATGGGGCGCCATTGCCCGATCATGGCTCCGTCGAAACCCAGCTCGGGACGGCCATTGCGCACCACCGCAATATCGGTGGTCGTGCCCCCCATGTCGGCCACAATCGCATTTTGTAATCCGCTGAGGGCGCAGGCGCCCAGGACACTGGCCGCCGGACCCGACAGCACGGTACCCACGGGCCGCTGCAGGGCACTGGCGACGTTGATGAGCGTGCCATCTCCCTTGACCATCATCAGCGGCGCATCAATCTGACGCGCATTCAAGGTGCGCTTGACGGAGTCAATCAAGACGGCGATGTGTGAAATCATTCGTGCGTTCAGGGCCGCGGTCAGGGCACGGCGCGGCGCGCCGAGCGTGGACGCGAGCTCGTGGCCGCAAGTGACGGGTCGATCACACAAGGCTTTGACCCAGGCGCGAAGTTGCAGTTCGTGTTCGGGGTTGCGCACACCAAAGCTGGCCGAAATGGCAAAGGCGGAAACGCGCGGTGCGTGGTGCAGGATGGCCGCGCGCGAGGCCTCCTCGTCGAGCGCCTGGATCGGGAACCCGCCCGCGTCATGTCCGCCGGGCAGGGCGACAATGGCCTCGCCGCCGAGCAACTCCACCAAGCCGCTGGTCTTGATCTGGGGCGGGTCGTAACCGGCGAGCAAAACACAGATGGGGGAGCCCTTGCCTTCCACCACTGAATTGGTGGTCAGCGTGGTCGACAGGGACACCATTCCGACGCGGCACAGCAGTTGCCCGGGCAGCTTGTCCAGTGAGGCGCCAATGCCCAAAGCCAGATCGAAGCGGGTGGTCAGGCTCTTTGCCGTGGCAACAATCCGCTTGTCGACATCGAGCAAGACGGCGTCGGTGAACGTGCCCCCGGTATCGATTCCCAGGAAATACGTCATCGCCCTGAGTTCAGTCAGGCCCCTGCTTCGCACAACCAGCGAAACAGGTAGTCTGCAAAGCTGCGGCGCACCGTCAACTCGAAGCTCGAGCCGGCCTGCAGGCACAACACAATGGCACCGGCCTTGGCCACATGGGTTTGGGCCAGGGCGCCAGTGCCGAAGAAGCGCGGGTGCAGGTCCAGCGGGCAACCGCAGGACAGCAGATCGACCGAAGCCGGCCCTTGCAGCGTCAATGTGGTGTTGCCATCGCCCACCTGAACCAGCGAGCAGTGCAGGCCCGCCATGCCGGTCCGCAGCGCGGACTCCACCGCCGCACTCTCGGCTCCCGGCAGCTTGAGGAGCCACTCGTCGGGGCCAAGCCACAGCAACTGGCGCCCGCCGCCCAGGCTCGCCGTATTGGGCTGCACCGGCAGTTCAAGCCCGGTGGCGGCCAGCACAGCCTGGCTGAAACGGGCATCGGCAGCGTCGCCACGCACATTGAGCATCCCGATAAACGGCGACTCCCAGAGTGTGCACGACTGGCCATCAAGGCCCAGCACCCGGTGGCCCAGGCGGGCAATGCCGGCCAGGGGACTTTCCAGAACCAGTTCAGACATTGTGGCGACTCCCTTGAGGGTCATAAAAGACCGGGCTGCAAACGGTGGCTGCGACATAGCGGCCATCGGCCAAGGCCGCAAATACTTTTTGTCCCATGCGCTGGGTGCCCGATTTGACCACGGCCATGGCAATCGAGCGCTTGAGCGTCGGACTGAAATAGCTGGAGGTCACGTGCCCGATCATGGGAACCGGCGGCGGACCGGACTGCGAATTTTCAGTGAGCTGTGTGCCTTCGGGCAGCACCAGTTGGGACTCGTCGGTCAGCAAGCCCACCAACTGCTTGCGGTTCGTGCCAGCGGTATGACTGCGGCTCAGCGAGCGGCGACCCAAAAAGTCCTTGGTCTTGGCGACCATGCCCCCCATGCCCAGATCGAACGGGGTGATGGAGCCATCGGTATCCTGCCCCACAATGATGTAGCCCTTTTCGGCGCGCAACACGTGCATGGCTTCGGTGCCATAGGGTGTGATGTCGAGGTCTGCCCCCGCTGCCATGAGCGCCTTCCAGACATGGGCGCCAGAATGGGACGGAACGTTCACCTCGAACGAGAGCTCGCCCGAGAAACTGATCCGCATGATGCGCGCCCGCACACCCGCCACGGTGCCATCACGGTAGCTCATGAAAGGAAACGCGGCAGCCGACAGGTCGACATCCTGGCACACCCGTTCCACCACGGCGCGACTCTTGGGGCCCACCACGGCGAAGGTGGACCACTGGTCCGTCACTGTTGTCATGTAGACCTTCATGTCCGGCCACTCGGTCTGCACCCAGCGTTCCATCCACGTCAATACCCGCGCCGCGCCACCGGTGGTGGTGGTCATCAGAAAGTGGTCAGGACCCAGCCGCGCGGTGACACCATCGTCAAACACCATGCCGTTCTCATCGAGCATCAGCCCGTAACGGCACTTGCCCACTTCGAGCTTGAGCCATGGGTTGGTGTACATCCAGTTCAGCAGCCGCGCGGCGTCCGGGCCCTGAATGTCAATCTTGCCCAGGGTCGAGGCGTCCAGCATGGCCACCCCGTTGCGCACGGCCATCACCTCGCGGTGCACGGACTCATCCAGCGTCTCCTGTCCCTGAGGAAAGTACCAGGGCCTCTTCCATTGGCCCACGTCCTCGAACAGGGCGCCGGCCGCCACGTGGCACTCGTGCGGACTGGTCTTGCGCGCGGGGTCGAACAGGGAACCTCGCTCCAGCCCGGCCAGGAGACCGAAGGTGATGGGCAGGTAGTTCGGGCGGAAGGTGGTCGTGCCCACCTGGTCAATGGGTTTTCCCAAAGCGCGTGCCGCGATCGCCATGCCGCTGATGTTGCCCAGTTTGCCCTGGTCGGTGCCAAATCCCAGGGCGGTGTAGCGCTTGATGTGCTCGATGGACTCAAAGCCCTCGCGCACAGCGAGCTCGATGTCGGCGGCACCCACGTCGTTCTGGTAATCAACAAACGCCTTGGCGCGGCGCGACACGGGCTCGCCGGTTTCGGCAATCCAGAAAGCAGCGATCGCCTCCGAGGCCGGTTCGATGACCTTGAACACGGTTGGTGTCGCCGCAAACCCGGCGCTTGTTGCGGCGGCCGCGCCGGCACCACTCGCCTCGGCCAGGGTTTGCGCGAGCGTCCAGGTCGCATTGCAGGCGCCCACATTGAACTGGCCAGGCATCGCCGCGCCCGGCATGAAACAGACGGCCTGGTCGTTCCACTTGGCCTTTCCGCCGGAGTGTGAATAGAGATGGACCGCCGGGTTCCAGCCGGCGGACATGCCGATCGCATCACAATCGAGACGGCGTTGTTCACCATTGGCCTGGCCACCGATCATCTGGCGCACAGTGATGCCGGTCACCGCCACGCCCCCGCTGGCCTGGATGGGCACGAAGCCCCGCAAGACCTCGATGCTCGCCGCATGGGCCTGCTGCACGAGCCCGCCCGCCACGAAGTTGTCAGCGCGAACATCCACCACCGACACCTGCGCCCCCGCCTCTTTCAAGACCAGAGCGTCGGCGTAGGCGCTGTCGTTGTTGGTCAGGAACACAATGCGCCGGCCCACCAGCACACCATAGAGTTGTGCATAGTCGGCCATGGCCGATGACAGCATCACGCCGGGCAAATCGTTGTTGCCGAACACCATGGGGCGCTCGTGGGCACCGGTGGCCAGCACCACCTGTTGGGCCCGTACCCGCCACAGGCGCTCGCGATAACCCTTGCGCTGCTTGACCGGAAGGTGATCGGTGAGCGACTCGCGAATGGTCAGGAAATTGTGGTCATGGTAGCCAAACACCACGCCGCGCCGGATGATGCGCACCTCGGGCATTTTGACCAGCTCCGCTTCGGCCGCACGGACCCAGTCCGAGGCCGACTGGCCGTCAATGGTGCCAGGCAGGCGGTGCGCGGCCCCGCCCAGGACAGGACCCAGTTCGCAGAGGATCACCCGGGCGCCACTGCGCCCGGCGGCCAGCGCCGCGGCCAGACCGGCGACGCCGCCGCCCGCAATCAGAACCTCGCAGTGAATGTTCTGATGCACATAGCGGTCGCTATCGGCCTCGTGAGGCACCTCACCCAGGCCACCTGCCTTGCGGATAAAACGCTCGTACAGCATCCAGGCCTTGGCTGGCCACATGAAAGTCTTGTAATAGAAACCCGCCGGAAACAGGGGGGTAAACCAGCGGTTGATGCTGAGCAGATGTTTGCCCGGGCTGGGCCAGGCATTGATGCATTCGGCGTTGAGCGCCTCGTAGAGCTCCACCTCGGGCATCTTGGCGTTTGGAATGCTGTGTCCGCCGCTTTCGAGCTGCACCAGGGCCGACGGCTCTTCCACACCGCAGCTCACGATGCCGCGCGGGCGGTGGTACTTCCATGACCTGGCCAGCACTGTTTCGCCGGCCGCGAGCAGGGCCGAAGCCAAGGTGTCACCGCTGAGGCCGCGATAGCTGCGGCCGTTGAAGTTGAATGACACCGGGCGGCCGCGGTTCAGGCGCTCACCCTTGCCGGGAATACGGGTGCCGCTCACGCCACACCCCCGTTTTTTGCCGCCGCATCGGGATTTTCCCCCGGCTTGTAGAACTTGCTGAACACGTAGCTCACGGTGTCGCGTTCGGCATTGAACCAGCGCCGGCAGCCCTGCGCGTGCAACCACTGCTCGCGGTGCAGTCCCTTGGGGTTCTTGCGCATGAAAAGATAGTCGCCCCACTGCGCATCGCTCAGGGCATCGGTATCAAGGGGGCGGGCAATATGGGCTTCGCCGCCGCAGCTGAATTCGCTTTCAGCTCTGGGGCCGCACCAGGGGCAAGTGATTTGTAGCATAGCTTGACTTTTAGTGAGCGACGCCAGCCGCGCCGTGTTCATCGATCAGGTGGCCGGAGGTAAATCGGTTGATGGTGAATGCCGCATTCAGGGCATGCGGCTCGTCCTGCGCCATGGTGTGCGCCATGACCCAACCGGAACCCGGCGTGGCCTTGAAACCACCCGTGCCCCAGCCGCAGTTGAAGTACAGGCCCTTGATGTGCGTCTTGGAGATGATGGGGCAGGCATCGGGCGCCACATCCACGATCCCGCCCCATTGCCGGTTCATGCGAACCCGGCGGAAGATCGGGAACAGCTCGCAGATGGCCTGCAGGGTGTGCTCGATCACGGGGAAGCTGCCGCGCTGCCCGTAGCCGACATAGCTGTCGATGCCCGCGCCAATCACCAGGTCCCCCTTGTCGGACTGGCTCACATAGGCATGAATCGCGTTGGACATCACCACGGTGTGCAAAATCGGCTTGAGCGGCTCGGACACCAGCGCCTGCAAGGGGTGGCTTTCCAGTGGCAGGCGAATGCCCGCCATGTCGGCCAGCACCGTGCTGTGACCGGCCGACACGACACCGATTTTCTTGCTCTTGATGGTGCCGCGCGTGGTCTCGATACCGACCACCTGGTCGCCTTCGCGCTGGATGCCGATGACCTCGCAGTTTTGCAGAATGTCGACACCCAGGCGATCGGCCGCCCGGGCGAAACCCCAGGCAATGGCATCGTGGCGGGCAACGCCACCACGGGGCTGAAACGAGGCGCCCATGACGGGATAGCGCAGGTCGGCCGAGGTATTCATGATCGGCACCATTTCCTTGATCTGGGCCGGTGTCAGCACCACGCCATCGACGCCATTGAGCCGGTTGGCGTTGACCCGCCGGTTGATGTCGCGCATGTCTTGCAGCGAGTGACCCACATTCATCACACCGCGCTGGCTGAACAGCATGTTGTAGTTGAGCTCCTGCGACAGGCCTTCCCACAATTTGAGCGATTTTTCATACAAATGGGTGGCGTCATCCCACAGGTAGTTGGAGCGCACGATGGTGGTGTTGCGCGCCGTGTTGCCGCCGCCCAGCCAGCCGCGCTCGACCACGGCAATGTTGCGCATCCCGTGCTCCTTGGCCAGATAGTAGGCCGTGGCCAGGCCATGGCCGCCACCGCCCACAATGATGGCATCGTAGCTGCCTTGGGGTGTCGGACTGCGCCACTGCTTCTGCCAGTTCTCGTGATAGGACATGGCATTGCGGGCAAGCGAAAAAATTGAAAAATGACTCACATCAGGCCCTTGTCTGTTTTCAACATTCAATGACGTTCACGGCCAGGCCGCCGCGACTCGTCTCCTTGTATTTCGTCATCATGTCGCGTCCGGTGTCGCGCATGGTCTTGATCACCTGGTCCAGTGAGACAAAGTGGGTGCCGTCGCCGCGCAAGGCCATGCGTGCCGCATTCAGCGCCTTGACCGATCCCATGGCATTGCGCTCAATGCAGGGAATCTGGACACGTCCGCCCACCGGGTCGCAGGTCAGCCCGAGGTTGTGCTCCATGCCGATCTCGGCGGCATTCTCGACTTGTTCAGGCGTTCCGCCCATGACCGCGGCCAGTCCACCCGCGGCCATTGAGCAGGCCACGCCAACTTCGCCCTGGCAGCCGACCTCGGCACCGCTGATGGAGGCGTTTTCCTTGTACAGCAGACCAATGGCACCCGCCGTCAGCAAGAAGTTTCGAATGCCGTCCTGGGTGGCGCCGGGACAGAAACGCTCGTAGTAGAGCATCACCGCCGGCACAATGCCGGCTGCGCCGTTGGTGGGTGCGGTGACCACGCGCCCCCCGGCGGCGTTCTCCTCGTTGACCGCCATCGCATAGAGGTTGACAAAATCAAGCGTGGTCAACTGGTCCTTCAGGGAATGCTCGGGGCGCGAGCTCAAGGAGCGATGCAACTCGGCCGCCCGGCGCTTGACCCTCATGTTTCCGGGCAAATGTCCCTCGGTCCGGCAGCCGCGGTCGACGCAAGCCTTCATGGCGTCCCAGATCTGGTCCAGACCGGCGTCGAGCTCGGCATCCGTGCGCCAGGCGAGTTCATTCTTGCGCATGACCTGGGCGATCGACAAGCCGGTCTGTGTGCTGATCGCGAGCAGGGCGTCAGCACTGGAAAACGGATGCGCCAGGACGGTCGGATCGACGACAAAATGAGGTTGCTCCCTGGCTGCGTCCGCCTCTTCCTGCGAGACCACAAAACCACCACCCACCGAAAAATAGCGACGCTCCTCCAGCAGGCTGCCGTCGCCAGAAAATGCACTGAAACGCACACCGTTGGAGTGAAAGGGCAGGGATTCATTGCGCAGGAACAACAGGTCTTCGCGCTCGCAAAAGGCGACCGGCTGCACCCCGTTGACCAACAGGCTGCCCCTGGCGCGCATCTCCTTGAGGCGGAGCTCGATACTGTCCGGATCGATGCTGTCGGGCATTTCACCCTCAAGCCCCAGCATGATGGCCGTGTCGGTCCCGTGGCCCTTTCCGGTGGCGGCCAGCGAGCCATACAATTTTGCTTCAATGCGCCGGGTGTCGCTCAGTAGCTCCGACTTGGCCAGCCGCCGCGCGAACATCGCTGCCGCCTTCATCGGTCCGACCGTGTGGGAGGACGACGGACCAATGCCGATTTTGAAAAGATCAAAGACGCTGTGGGCCATTTCGACTGTTTACCTTGTGTTGCGCATGACCTGGCTCGTTAACGCCACGCTGCACCATGCGCGTGAATGAACCGGCTGACACCATGCATTGTGGAGAGTCGTTCTGTTGCTGGTGTCCACATTACGACCCCGGAGCATCTGAATGCGACACGTCCAGCAGACGGCATGCCGCACTGCTATTGGCCCGGGCCATCCTTACTTTGGGAGCCGCAAGATGGTGGAGTCTTTGCTCACCTGGTCGCTGTGATCGATTGGTAATTCCGGCGGGTGCCGAGTTGGCGCAGCGCCAAGCATGAAGACCTGCACCTCAAGGGCTAGGCCACGATGGGCGAACTCCTGATCGGGTTGGCAAAATACTTTGCCTTTTACAACGCAGAGCGCCCGCATCAAGCACTGGGAAATCAAACCCCGCAGGAAGTTCACAAGACTTCAAAGGGCGGCGGTGCGATGATCGTGGCTAAATACCGGGTAGCGGAAAGACTCCGGGGTGCGCTTCACCATTCCCGTCCATTCAATCCATCACTTGAAGTGATATGGCAGTTACCGCTGGAGACATTGAAAAATGAAATACGATATTTTGTGTGCCGTCGCGTTGTTTTCGGCAACTTTTTCATTCTCGGCGAACGGGCAAGGGCTCGCTGCAGGAGCTGTCGAAGACCCCGTGCATGCCGCATGTGTATCACCTTCACAGCCCGTGCGTGAAGACCGTTTCATTCCGATTGGTGGTGCAGAACAGTGGGTCACCATTCACGGTGATAGTTGCGCCAATCCCGTGATTTTGTTTTTGCATGGCGGTCCTGGCAACACACTGAGTCCCTATGCTGACGCCGTTTATGGCGCCTGGGCACGGCGCTTCACGCTTGTTCAGTGGGATCAGCCCGGTGCGGCGCGAACGTTTGGGCGCAGTGTCGTGTCCACTCACTCCACGCTGACACTGGAGCGCATGGCGCAAGACGGAATAGCTCTGGCCCAATACCTGACCCGTCACCTTGGAAAAAAGAAGATCATTTTGCTCGGTGGCTCCTGGGGCAGCATTTTGGGAGTGCATATGGTCAAGGCGCGGCCCGACTTGTTTTATGCCTATGTAGGGGTCTCGCAGGTGGTCAGTTACCGTGAAAACCTGACAGCGAGCTACGCAAAATTGATGGAGATGGCGCGTGCAAAACGTGATCAAAGCACCATTTCAACTTTGGAGACCATGGGTCGGCCTCCGTGGGTGAATCCCCGTAACTTCGGCATCTTGCGCCGGCTTACCAGGGCTTATGAGTCGCTGAATTCTCCCCCCGCACCACAGTCATGGTGGGTACGCGCCCCTCAATATAACAATGCCGAGCGGATCGCGGAGTACGAAGCGGGAGAGGATTTTTCCTACCTGCAATTCGTGGGACTAGTGGGCGAGGGCATGTTTTCCCGCGTTGACTTGACTTCTTTGGGCCTGGATTTTGAAGTACCTGTCTTCATGATTCACGGGGCGCATGACCTGGTGGCAATCCCGGAGGTGGCTCGCAGCTATTTCGATGACATCAGGGCACCGCAAAAGGAAATGCTGTTGGTTCCACATGCTGGCCATGATCCAAACGCGGCGCTTGTTGATGCGCAATACACCGTCATCCAGGAGCGCGTCCGCCCCTTGACGCAATGACGATGACGCCCTTATGCCAGCCAGTCTTGCAAGGACATGTTTAGGCCTGGTGGTAACAACTTGCGGCGGCAAGCCACCCACTTTGAAAGTCGCCTGATGATGCAAGGTGCGCGGCACCGGAATCTTGAAATCTCATCGTGCGGTTCTCCTGCATGAAGCGGGCCCGGCTTTTGGGATCATGCTGCATCGCACCTCCACAAACCGGACAGATTACTTGCTAAGCACCGGACAACTCATTTACGCCCGACAACAGCAGTAAATGGATTTGTTCAAATGAACAATGCCATGTAATATTCGCGAGGGGTCCGTGCCAGCCTATTTCGGCGAGCATTGTGGACTCCCGAACCGAGGAAATGAGACATGACCAAGTACCTGATTAAAGTCAACTACACGGCTGATGGCGCCAGAGGGTTAATCAAGGACGGCGGCTCCAAGCGACGAAGCGCCGCACAAGCAGTGGGTGAGTTGCTGGGCGGTCGCCTTGAGTCCATGTACTTCGCCCTCGGCGACACGGACGCGTATGTCATTGCGGACATGCCTGACAACACAAGCGTTGCCGCTCTCACTCTGGCCCTCGCAGCCAGTGGCGGTGTGACCGCAACTACCACCGTCCTCCTGACTGCCGAGGAGATGGACCAAGCAAGCAAAAAATCACCTGCATACAAGCCGCCGGGGCAGTGAAGGCTTAAAAATCGTTGTGTCGCCGGCGATGTTTCATGATCCTTTGCCAATGCCCCCAAGCCGGCGCTCATCCTCGCTCCCTTCGATCGCCGCACGCTGGGAAATGAAGCCTCGCACCAAGACTTGGCTTCAGGGTAACGGCTGCGGCGGAGCCGCGCGAAGGGCGGCTATTCGAGGCGGCAATGGCGCCGATGACCGGCGTGCTGGGAGTCGGACTGATGGGTGCGTCGGTGACTTTCCTCGTTCTCAGCAACGTCGTTGTCGCCGTCGGGTGCGCCAGCGGGATTATTGCTCTTGCTCAAGCCTAAATTCCGACCGTCATCGACCCGGAACCCGGAGAAAGAGCATAGCGGGTGGTCAAAGCGCCTTCAGACCCAAGGCGGCCGCGCGCTGCCTGTTTGCGACAAACGAGGCACCCGACGGGCGCTTCAGGCGACCCCCTGCCGGATCCCGGAGGCAGAAAAGGGCTATGGCGTCTGCATGCAAGAGGGGGTCGCCTGTGGATCACAAGCCGGCGGGGCGGGTCACCATACTATCGGCACTTCAGGAATTTTTGAGCCTGGGGAATGATCTGGAGACACCGTATGGATGATTCACAAACTCAGGCCGAAACACAGACGCCGCGCGGTCGCCGCGCTGGCGGTGGGCGCGAAGCCAAGCGGGCCGCGCGAAGCGCCCGCAGCAGCCAGTCCGTGCCGTACATCACGCGCAAAATTCCCTATTTCGAGGTGCTGGACGAGGAGGGCCTGTCCATCATTGAGCGTAATGCCGACACGATTCTGGAAGAGATCGGCATCGATTTCCGCGACGATGCGGAAGCCCTGGAGCTATGGAAGGCCGCCGGCGCCGATGTCAAGGGCGAGCGGGTTCGTTTTCCCCGCGGCATGTGCCGCAGTCTGGTGCAGGCCAGCGCCCCGCGCGAATTCATCCAGCACGCGCGCAACCCGGCCCACAATGTTGTCATTGGCGGCAAAAACACCGTTTTTGCCCCGGCCTATGGTTCGCCCTTTGTGCGCGATCTGGACAAGGGCCGTCGTTACGCCACCATCGAGGACTTTCGCAATTTCGTGAAATTGACCTACATGGCGAATTCGCTTCACCATTCGGGCGGAACGATTTGTGAACCCGTCGACTTGCCGGTCAACAAGCGCCATTTCGACATGGTTTACGCGCACATGAAATACAGCGACAAACCCTTCATGGGCTCGGTCACCCACCCGGATCGTGCCAGGGACACCGTCGAGATGGCGAAGGCCCTGTTTGGCGACCAGTACATGGACCCGCTCACGGGCCGGCCCAAGACCGTGGTCATCAACCTGATCAACGCCAACTCACCGATGACGTTTGACGAAACCATGCTGGGGGCTGCCAAAGTCTATGCCCGGGCCAATCAGGCCACCATCATCACCCCCTTCATCCTGGCAGGCGCGATGTCGCCCGTGACCGTGGCCGGCACAGCCGCGCAGACGCTGGCCGAGGCACTGGCCGGCATGGCCTTTGTGCAATTGGTCAATCCTGGAGCCCCGGTGGTCCTGGGCAGCTTCGCCTCGTCGATCTCGATGCAGTCCGGCGCACCCACGTTTGGCACACCTGAGCCGGCGCTGGTGCTGTACGTGATGGCCGCCCTGGCGCGCCGCCTGGGCGTGCCTTTCCGGTCGGGCGGTGGTTTGTGCGGCTCCAAAATATCCGATGCGCAGGCCGCGTCGGAGTCTGCCAACACCCTGCTGCCAACCTGCCTGGGGGGCGTCAATTTTGTCCTGCACACGGCTGGCTGGCTCGAGGGGGGTCTGTCCATGGGGTATGAAAAGTTCATCATGGATGTGGATCAGGCGGGCATGATGCACACCTTGCTGGCCGGCGTCGACATGTCCGAGAACGGGCAGGCGCTGGACGCCATCCGCGAGGTGGGTCCCGGCAAACACTTCCTGGGCTGCGCGCACACGCAGGCCAATTTCGAGAGCGCCTTCTACCGCTCGCCGATCACCGACAACAACAGCTTCGAACAGTGGGAGGCGGAGGGATCGTCCGACATGACCGTGCGTGCCAACGCCCTGTGGAAGAAGCAGCTGGCCGAGTATGAGGCGCCGCCGCTTGACCCGGCGGCAGACGAGGCCATCCTGGACTACGTGAACCGGCGCAAGGCCTCGTTTGCGGACTCCAACATCTAGGCTTGCTCCAGCCCGGAGTGTCCGGCGCTGACATCCCGCCACCGGAGCGCAACGCTCCGGTGCGCCGGGTCATCGCTTCTTCATCCACCAAGCCCCGTCCGCGAACACCATGAACACCACCTCCGGCATCCAGACCCTCAGACTGACGGGGCTGCGTTTCTCTGCCAATCTCGGAATTCTGGAGTCCGAGAAGCTGGCGCCCCAGCCCATTGAAGTCAGCGCTGAACTGTGCCTGGGCGCGCAGCCCCTGTTGCCGCGTAATGACGACATCGGCCATGTTCTGGACTACCGCAAGGTGCGCCAGATCATCATCAACGAGTGCACGGCCGAGCATGTGAATCTGCTCGAGAGCCTGATCGGCAAGCTCGCCAACCGGCTGCTGCAGCTCCCGTCCGTGCTGGGCGTGCGGATCAAGATTGCCAAGCTCGAGATTTTTGATGACTGCGAGGTATCCATTCACGTCGAGGCCGGCCAATGGTGAAGCCCGCCACGCCAGCGCGCACCGGGACGCGGTAAATTGGCCATGCCGATGAACGCGCCTTCGCGCGCCCTGATCGCGGAGGCCCTGCGTGGCCACGGCCTGCAAGTGCGCGGTGCGTGGCAACCCGACGCGCGTGATGCCCTGCCCCGGCTTGCAGGGGGAAAAGTGCCCACCGTGGTCTGGATGGTCGGCGGCGTGGGCTCAGGCCTGTGGCCCGCGTTTGCGGCCTCTTCTTTTTACGCCGATGGTTTGCCGGACCCCCTGGACCGGTGGAGCCGGGCGATCGGCCAGGCGCTCGCGCAGCGCTGGGGTGGCCTTGCGCTTTTTCCTTTTGACGGCCCACCCTACTGGCCCTTTCAGCAATGGGCAGCTCGCGCCGAGGCACTGTGCAGCAGCCCCCTGATGCTGAGGCTGCACCCGGAGTACGGCCTGTGGCACGCCTACCGGTTTGCGCTGGCCTTGCCCGCGCTGTCGCCTGATGATGCGCCTGCCGTGCGCCTGGGCGAGCCTTCCGTGGGCACCGACGTGTGCCTGAGCTGTGCCGGCCAGCCCTGTTTGCAGGCCTGTCCGGTTCAGGCGTTTGACGGCAAGGGCTACCGGCTCGATGCCTGCGCAGCCCATCTGCACAGTTCCCAGGGCCGGGACTGCATGCAGGACGGCTGCCTGGCCCGTCGCGCCTGCCCCGTGGGCACGGAGCATGCCTATGTGCAGGAGCATGCCGCATTTCACATGCGCGCTTTCGCGCAAGCACATTGATCCGGAGCGCCGGCGCCGCGCCGCCGGGTGCCGCCGATTGCCTGGCGCAGCTTGACGCGTTTCTATAAGCGACAGTCGCAATTGGATCTTCACCCGTGCAGGGCCTGAATACACTTTGTGCGATTACCGGGAGGATCCCTTTCCGTCCGGTTCCATTACCCCTAGGAGCAAGCGCAAAATGGCCAAATTTCCTGAACGAGCCAAAGTTGTCATCATTGGCCAAGGCGGCATCGTTGGTGCCTCCGTGGTGCATCACCTGATCGAGCGCGGCTGGGACAATATTGTGGGGATCGACAAATCAGCCATCCCCACCGACATCGGCTCGACGGCGCATGCCTCTGATTTTTGCTTCAACACGATGCATGATCAGATGACGATTTTCACCACCAAATACAGCATCGACTTTTTCGACAGGATGGGCCGTTATGAGCGCATCGGCGGCATCGAAGTCGCGCGCGTGGGCGACGACGAGCGCATGCAGGAGCTCAAGCGCCGCGTGGCCTCGGGCAAAGCCTTTGGCAACCGGGTGACGATGATCACGCCCGCAGAAGCGAAAGCCAAATTCCCGTTGCTGAAGGAGGACATGATCCAGGGGGCCTTGTGGGACCCCGATGCGGGCCTGGTGAAGCCGCGTTCGCAAATGGTGGCGGGCGAGCTGGTCGACGCCGCTGTGGCCTCGGGAAAATTGCTTTCTTTCGCCAACACGGCGTGCACCGGGCTGCGCATCGAGAACGGCCGCATTCGGGGCGTCGAAACCACCAAAGGCACGATTGCCGCAGATTACGTCGTGGTATGCGCCGGCCTGTGGGGACGCCTGATTGCGGGCATGGCGGGCGAGGACCTGCCGATCATGCCGGTCGACCACCCGCTCACGTTTTTCAAGCCCTATCTTGAATTTGCCGGCACAGGCAAGGACATCGGCTACCCCTTGCTGCGTGACCAGGGCAACTCGGCTTATCTGCGCGACACGGGCGACCCAAAAACGCCTGAAGGCGGGCAGATCGAGTGGGGCTATTACGAAGAGAAAAACCCGCGCATGTGCCACCCGCGGGATTTGTTGGAGAAGGAAGAGGCGCGCCTGTCCCCTTCGCAGCGCGACCTCGAGCTTGAGCAAATCATGGCGCCGCTGGAGCGGGCGATCGAGCTCACGCCGATCCTGGCCGAGCTGGGTTATGACGAAAAATACTCCTTCAACGGCCTGTTGCAAGTGACGACCGATGGCAACCCCTCGATCGGGGAGTCGTCCAAGGTGCGCGGCCTGTGGTACGCCGAAGCCGTGTGGGTGAAAGACGCGCCCGGTGTGGGCAAGCTGGTGGCCGACTGGATGACCGATGGCATCACCCATCTGGACCACAGCCGCATTGACGTCGCGCGTTACTACCCCTTCCAGCAGGATGAGCAATACATCCATGACCGTTGCTTTGAGGGCGCCTTCAAGATCTACAACCCGCCGGTGCACAACCGCGAGCCCTATAGCGCCGCGCGCGGCATCTTCAAGAGCCCGTTTTACGAGCGCGAAAAAGCGCTGGGCGCCTACTTCATGGAGCTGTCCGGCTGGGAGCGCGCGCATGGCTACGCCAGCAACGAGCACCTGTTCGAGGTCTACGGCGACAAGGTGCCGGTGCGCGCCAACGAGTGGGACAACCGCCATTTCTGGCGCGTCTCGAACGCCGAGCATCTGAAGATGTCGGAAGACGTGGGCATGATCAATGTCTCGCACTTTGCCGAGTTTGACGTGGAGGGCCCGGATGCGGCCGACCTGCTGGAATACATCTGTGTGGCCAAGGTGGGCGGCGACACCCCGGTGGGCAAGGGGGTTTACACCCACTTCCTGGACGCCAAGGGCGGTGTGCGCGCCGACCTGACCGTTTTGCGTCTGGGCCAGGACCATTACCGCGTGATCGACGGCGCCGATGCCGGCCACCGCGACCTGACCTGGGTGCGCCGCATGGCGCAAGACCGGGCTGCGCGGGTGACGGTGACCGACACCACCACGCAGTACGGTTGCCTGGGTGTGTGGGGACCCAACGCCCGTGCCACCATCCAAAAAATTGCCGACGAGCCCGCGGCCTGGTCGAATGAAGCCTTCCCCTTTGCGGCCTTGCGCGATTTGAAACTCGCAGGCGTGCCGGTGCTGGCTTTCCACATTTCGTATGTGGGCGAGCAGGGCTGGGAACTGCACTTCAAAATTGATGACGGCCTGGCCCTGTGGGATGCGCTGCACGCCCTGGGCGTCACACCGGTGGGCGTGGAAACCTACGCCAACAGCCGCCGCATGGAGAAAAGCCTGCGCCTGCAAAATGCCGATCTGCTGACCGACTACAACCTGTTGGAGGCCGATCTGGCCCGCCCCAAGGTCAAGGCCGCCGACTTCCACGGCAAGCAAGCCCACCTGAAGTTCCGCGAACGCGAACACCAGCCGGCCTATCTCTGCACGCTCACCATGACCAGCAACATCGACGGCACCGGCGTGGCGCGTTATCCCGTGGGCATTTGCCCGGTGATGGACCCCGCCACTGGCGCCACGCTGATCGACGCGCTTGGCCGCCGTTCTTTCACCACCAGCATCGCCTTTGGCCCCAGCATCGGCAAGAACATTGCCCTGGCCTATTTGCCCCATGAGTATTGCCAGGTGGGGCGTGAACTGCAAATCCAGTACTTTGCCGATGTCTATCCGGTCAGGGTGGAAGCGGTCGGCTACGGCGCCTTGTACGACCCCGAAAATGCCAAACCCCGTTCGTGACCGCCAAGTAATGAATCGGCAAAAGGGGCGTCCGCCTGTTGCCCGATAGACTTTGCCACCTCAAACACAGGTCACCTCCACCATGCATCCATCGGGTCAAACCACTGAAATCAAGGTCCATGCGCTGGCCACGCCGGACGCGATGCGCGCGGACATCCAGCGCAAAAGCAGGCTCAAGGGCCGCCAGGCCGACGAGGCCTCGCTCGCCGAAGTGCGCGCCCTGGTGGGGCCGGCACCGCATCGGCGCGACCTGCTGATTGAGCACCTGCACCTGCTCAACGACCACTACCGCTGCCTGTTCGACCGCCATCTGGTCGCGCTGGCCAAGGAGATGAACATCCCCATGGTCGAGGTGTTCGAGGTCGCCACCTTCTACCACCACTTCGAGGTGACACGGGACGACGCCCCGGCGCCCGGGCTGACGGTGCGCGTGTGTTCGGGCCTGAGTTGCGAGCTGGCCGGGGCCCGGGATTTGCTGGCGCGCCTGCCCGCCCTGCTGGACACCGGCGTGCGGGTGATCAGCGCGCCCTGCGTCGGGCGCTGCGAGCAGGCGCCGGTGGCGGTGGTGCACCAGCGCCCGGTGCCGATGGCCACCCCTGAGGCGGTCGCACGCGTGGCCAATCCCGCTGTGGCGCCGGAGGTCGACGTCGACGTTGTCGGCTACGACGCCTACCGCGCCCAGGGCGGCTACGCGCTGGCCGCGGCCCTGGTGAATGGCGAGGAGCCGGGCGAACGCATCCTGCAGGCGCTGGACGAGGCCGGACTGCGCGGTCTGGGCGGGGCCGGTTTTCCCGCCGGGCGCAAGTGGCGCATCGTGCGCGACCAGCCGGGGCCGCGCCTGCTGGCAGTCAACATCGACGAAGGTGAGCCCGGCACCTTCAAGGACCGCACCTATCTGGAGCGCGACCCGCACCGCTTTCTTGAGGGGCTGCTGATTGCCGCCCAGATTGTTGGCACACAAACCTGCTACATCTACCTGCGCGACGAATACCACGGCTGCCGCGCCTTGCTGACGGCGGAGCTGGCCCGGCTGCGGGCCGAGCCGCCGTGCCCGCTGCCGACGATCGAGTTGCGCCGCGGTGCCGGCGCCTACATTTGCGGCGAGGAGTCCGCCATGGTCCAGAGCCTGGAGGGCAAGCGTGGCGAGCCGCGCCTGCGTCCGCCCTACCTGGCGCAAGTCGGGCTGTTCGGCCGGCCCACGCTGGTCAACAATTTCGAGACCCTTTACTGGGTGCGCGACATCGTCGAGAAGGGCGCTGAGTGGTTCACCAGTTTCGGCCGCCAGGGCCGCAAGGGGCTGCGCAGCTTCAGTGTCAGCGGCCGGGTCAAGCACCCCGGGGTCAAGCTGGCCCCGGCCGGCATCTCGCTGCAGCAGCTGGTTGACGAGTATTGCGGCGGCATGCTGGAGGGCCACACCCTGTACGCCTATCTGCCCGGCGGGGCCTCGGGCGGCATTTTTCCGGCCAGCCATGCCCACGTTCCGCTCGACTTCGACACGCTGCAAGCCCATGGCGGCTTCATCGGCTCGGCCGCCGTCATTGTCCTGGGCCAGCACGACCGGGCGCGCGACGCGGCGCTGAACATGATGCGGTTTTTTGCTGACGAGAGTTGCGGCCAGTGCACGCCGTGCCGGGTCGGCACCGCCAAGGCCGCGAAGCTGATGGAGGCGCCGGTCTGGGACAACGCCACGCTGGAAGACCTGAACACGGTGATGGCCGACGCCTCGATTTGTGGCCTGGGCCAGGCCGCGCCGAACCCGGTGCGCTGTGTGCAGAAATACTTTGCCCAGGAGATTTCCTGAATGAACACGCTGACCCCACCCGCCAAGCTGCCTGAAGGCGCGCGCCCTGCCGTCGCGTTCACGCTTGATCAGCAGACGATTCTCGGCTTTGAAGGTGAAACCATCCTGCAAGCCGCCCAGCGCCATGGCGTGGAGATCCCGCACCTGTGTTACCTCGAAGGCTTGCGCCCGGCCGGAAACTGCCGCGCCTGTGTGGTCGAGATCGATGGTGAGCGCACCCTGGCGGCGAGCTGCTGCCGCAGCGTCGCGCCCGGCCTGGTGGTGCAGTCCCAAAGTGAGCGCGCACGCAAGAGCCAGGCGATGGTGCTGGAGCTGCTGCTTGCCGACCTCCCGGCAGAGGGTCACAAATGGAACGACGCATCACCCCGGCCCGGGCAGTTGGCTGGGGAAGACGGGGGCCAGCACGGCCAGCTCAGCGCCTGGGCGCAGCGCCAGGCGGTGTCGGTGCGACCGGCCCTGGGCAAGCTTCGCAGGGAACCCGCCGTGGCCGACCTGTCGCACCCGGCCATGGCGGTCAACCTCGACGCCTGCATCCAGTGCAATCTGTGCACCCGCGCCTGCCGAGAGGAGCAGATGAATGGCGTCATCGGTTACGCCGGGCGCGGCGCCCACAGTGCCGTCGTTTTCGACCTGAACGACCCGATGGGTCACAGCAGCTGTGTCGCCTGCGGTGAATGTGTCCAGGTTTGCCCGACCGGCGCGCTGATGCCCAAAACCCGGATGGGCTCGCAAGTGGTGGACCGGCAGGTGGATTCGGTCTGCCCGTTCTGTGGTGTCGGCTGCCAGCTGACCTACAACGTCAAGGACAACACCATCGTCAGCGTCGACGGCCGTGATGGCCCGGCCAACCACAAGCGCCTGTGTGTCAAGGGCCGCTTTGGTTTTGATTACGCGCACAGCCCGCAGCGCCTGACCGTGCCGCTGATCCGCAAGCCCGGCGTGACCAAGGACGCGGCGGCGATGCAGCAGCTGAGCGGTGACAGCGCCAACTGGTCGGCCGTGTTCCGGGAGGCGAGCTGGGACGAGGCGCTGGACTTTGCGGCGGGCCGGCTCAGGGACCTGCGCGACACCCATGGCAACAAGACGCTGGCCGGGTTCGGCTCGGCCAAAGGCAGCAACGAAGAGGCCTACCTGTTCCAGAAACTGGTGCGCACCGGCTTTGGCTCCAACAACGTTGATCATTGCACCCGGCTCTGCCATGCGTCCAGCGTGGCGGCCCTGCTCGAAGGTGTGGGCTCGGCGGCGGTCAGCAACCAGGTCAGCGACGTCGCCCATGCCGGACTGATCTTTGTCATTGGCTCCAACCCCACGGCCAACCATCCGGTGGCCGCCACCTGGATGAAAAACGCGGCCAGCCGCGGCACCCGGATCGTGCTGGCCGACCCGCGTATCACCGACATCGGCAAACATGCCTGGCGCACCCTGCAGTTCAAGCCCGACACCGACGTGGCCATGCTCAACGCCCTGATCCACACCGTGATCGAGGAGGGCCTGGCCGACGAGGCCTTCATCCGCGACCGGGTCAACAACTATGAAGCCTTGAAGGAGACCGTCAGGGGCTACAGCCCGGAGGCGATGGCGCCCATTTGCGGCATTCCGGCCCCGACGCTGCGCGAGGTGGCGCGCGCCTTCGCCCAGGCCAAGGGCGCCATGATCCTGTGGGGCATGGGCGTGAGCCAGCATGTGCACGGCACCGACAACGCGCGCTGCCTGATTGCGCTGGCGAGCGTCACCGGGCAGATCGGCAAGCCCGGCTCCGGCCTGCATCCGCTGCGCGGCCAGAACAACGTGCAGGGTGCCAGCGATGCCGGCCTGATCCCGATGATGTTCCCCAATTACCAGCGCGTGACGGATGCCGGCGCGCACCAGTGGTTTGAACAATTCTGGGGCACGCCGCTGGACGACCAGCCTGGCTACACCGTGGTTGAAATCATGCACAAGGCACTGGCGCCCGCGAGCGACCCGCACAAGGTGCGCGGCATGTACATCATGGGCGAAAACCCGGCCATGAGCGACCCCGACCTGAACCACGCGCGCCGCGCGCTGGCCAGTCTGGAGCATCTGGTGGTGCAGGACATCTTCATGACCGAAACCGCCTGGCTGGCCGACGTGGTGCTGCCCGCCAGCGCCTGGCCCGAAAAAGCCGGCAGCGTCACCAATACCGACCGCATGGTGCAACTCGGCCAGCAGGCGCTGGAGCCGCCGGGGCAGGCCCGCGCCGATCTGTGGATCATTCAGCAGATCGCCCGGCGGATCGGCTTGAACTGGCAGTACGCGGGTGACTACCACGGCGTGGCAGCGGTCTATGAGGAAATGCGCCAGGCCATGCACACCAGCCTCGCCGGCATCAGCTGGGCGCGCCTGCAGCGCGAGTCCAGCGTCACCTACCCCTGCCTGAGCGAGGACGATCCCGGTGCGCCGACCGTCTTCATCGACCGTTTTGCCACCGCCGACGGCCGCGTGAAGCTGGTGCCGGCCGACCTCATTGCCGCCAATGAGCGCCCCGACGCCGACTACCCGTTTGTGCTGATCACGGGGCGCCAGCTGGAGCACTGGCACACCGGCAGCATGACGCGCCGCGCCGCGGTGCTGGACGCGCTGGAGCCCTTTGCGACGGCCTCGCTCTGCGGTGACGACCTGCAGGCGCTCGGGCTGGCGCCGGGCGAGTGGCTGACGGTGCAGTCACGCCGCGGTGAGGTCCGCCTGCAGGTGCGCCAGGACGACGGCACGCCAAGCGGGACGGTGTTTATTCCCTTCGCCTACGTGGAGGCCGCCGCCAACCTGCTGACCAACGCCGCGCTTGACCCGTTTGGCAAGATTCCGGAGTTCAAGTACTGCGCGGTGGCGCTGCGCCGGAGCGACTGAAGCGCCTGCGGTCGACGGGGCAAAGTCGCCTCACGACTGGTTCGTCAACCAGAGGTGGAATTGCTCGGCCGCGGCACTCCGGCGCGGGGCCAGTTGCACCCACCAGTAGCCGTATGGTCCCTGCATTTTTCGCTGCGGCAACAGGCGCAGGCGTTTCTGGCGCAGCTCTTGCACGACCATGGCCTTGTCAACAATGCCGATCCCGGCACCCGCCACCGCCGCGTGAATCGCCTGGTCCAGGCTGGAGAACCGGATCTTCGCGGTGTGGTCGACGGCCTTCGGCAGGGACTGTCCCTGCGAGAGCAGCCAATCGGTCCAGACCGGCAGGTCCTCGCTGCCGTTCTTGAGCAGCAGTCTGGGCGTGCTCGCCAGGTCCGGCGCCTTGCCGCCCAGAAACCAGCTGGGGCTGGCCACCGCGACATGCTCCTCCAGGCGCAGCAACTGGGAGTGCCCGCGCTCCCAGGGCCGGTCCAGGAACATCACGAGGCAGTCAAACCGGCCCGCGTCCTGCTTGCGCACGACCAGCTCGGTGCTCACATTCAGCGTGATCAACGGGTGGGCCTGGGCAAACTGCCCCAGGCGCGGCGCGAGCCAGCGCGAGCCGAAGGTCTGGGGCACATTGACGGTGAGTTCAATGTGGCCTTGCGAGCGCATCTCCTGCACGCGCTCGACGCCGGTGTCCAGCGACTCGAAGGCATCCTCGACGTGCCGGATCAGCAATTGCCCGGCGGTGGTCAGCCGCAGCCCCCTGGCCTCGCGCACGAAGAGGGCTTCGCCCAGGTCTTCCTCGAGGTCCTTGATCTGGCGGCTGACCGCGCCCTGGGTCACGTGCAGATGCTGCGCCGCGGCGCTGAAACTGCCGGCACGGGCTGAGGCCAGGAAGGACCTCAGGCCATTCAAGGAAGGAAGTCTGTTCATTTCATCGACTCATTTGGTATGAGTTTATCTCATGGCTTCAACTCACAAAAATTCGATGCTTTGCAAGCCGGAGCCGGGCCTGCGCGTGGCCATAATCGGGCCAAGCCGACCATGTCCATCCAGGCCATTCGGGGCAAACCCAAGGACACCCACCATGACCGAAGAGTCCACCACGCCGCCCGCCGCCCGGCGCCGCTCCGGGCGTGCCGAGCGGGCCGCCCGACCAGCCCCGTCCACCCAGCGCTACCGGCAGCTGAGCAACCGTTTTGCGCCCACACCGGTGATCAGCGAGGACGAGCTTGAGGCCATCCACCTGACCTCGCTGCAGATCCTGGAGGAGATCGGCGTGGATTTCATGCACGAGGGTGCGCGCGAGATCCTGAAGAAGGCCGGCGCCGATGTGCGGGCCGGGTCGGAACGGGTTCGATTTCCGCGCGAGCTGATCCTGGAATCCATCAAGACCTGCCCGCGCGAATTCACGCTGCACGCCCGCAACCCGGAGCGCAATGTGCACATGGGCGGGCGCCACCTGGCGTTTGCGCAGGTTGCCAGTCCCCCCAACTGCTCGGACATGCAGGGCGGGCGCCGCGCCGGCAACCAGCAGGACTTCCGGAACATGGTGAAGCTGGCCCAGCGCTACGACATCGTGCACTGTAGCGGTGGCTACCCCGTGGAGCCGGTGGACCTGCATTCGTCGATCCGCCACCTCGACTGCCTCTCGGACATCGCCAAGCTGACCGACAAGGCCTTTCACGCCTATTCGCTCGGGCGCGAGCGCAACCTGGACGGGCTGGAGATCGCCCGCATCGCGCGCGGCATCAGCGCCGAGCAGATGGAGCGCGAGCCCTCGCTGTTCACCATCATCAACAGCTCTTCGCCGCTGCGCCTGGACACGCCCATGTTGCAGGGCATCATCGAAATGTCTTCACGCAACCAGATCGTGGTGCTGACGCCGTTCACGCTGGCCGGCGCCATGGCGCCCGTCACCATCGCCGGCGCGCTCGCCCAGCAAAACGCCGAGGCCTTGGCGGGCATTGCCTTCACCCAGATGGTGCGCCCTGGCGCGCCCGTGGTGTACGGCGGCTTCACCAGCAATGTGGACATGAAAACCGGCGCGCCCGCCTTCGGCACGCCCGAGTACATGAAGGCTGTGCTGGCCGGCGGTCAGCTCTGCCGCAAGTACGGCATTCCCTACCGCACGTCCAACGTCAATGCCGCCAACACGGTGGACGCGCAGGCGGCCTACGAATCGGTGTTTTCGCTCTGGGCGCTGGTGCAGGGCGGCGGCAACTTCATCATGCATTCGGCCGGCTGGATGGAGGGCGGCCTGACCTGTTCGTTCGAAAAATTCATTCTCGACTGCGATCTGCTCCAGATGGTGGCCGAATTCCTCACGCCGCTGGACGTGAGCCCGGCGGGCCTGGGTCTGGACGCGGTGCGGGACGTGGGTCCCGGGGGGCATTATTTCGGCACGGCCCACACGCTGGAGCGTTTCGAGACAGCCTTTTACTCGCCCATTCTTTCGGACTGGCGCAATTTTGAGACCTGGCAGGAAGCCGGAAGCCCGACCGCGTACCAAAAGGCGAACGCCGTCTGGCAGCGGGAACTCGCGGCCTACGAGCGCCCGCCCATGGACCCCGCGATCGAGGAAGAGCTCGACGCCTTTGTGGCGCGGCGCAAGGCCGAGGGCGGCGCGCCCACCGACTTTTGAGCGGCGGCGACCCCCAAGCCAACATGATTTGACAAATGGAGACAACAAGGTGAAGACACATGCACAGGTGGTGGTGATCGGAGGCGGTGTGGTGGGCTGTTCGGTGCTCTACCACCTGACCAAAAAGGGCTGGACCGATGTGGTCCTTCTGGAGCGCGACCAGCTCACCAGCGGTTCCACCTGGCACGCCGCCGGGGGTTTTCACACCCTCAATGGCGACCCCAACGTGGCCATGCTGCAAAGCTACACGGTCAACCTGTACAAGGAACTCGAAGAAATATCGGGCCAGTCCTGCGGCATGCACAAGTCGCCCGGCATCATGCTGGCCGACACACCCGAGCGCATGGAGTTCCTGAAGATGACGATGGCGCGGGGCCGCTACCTGGGCATGGAGACCGAGATCATCTCGGTGGCCGAAGCCAAGAACTATTTTCCCTTCATCGAGGACCGCTACTTTCTGGGCGCCCTGCTCGATCCGAACGAGGGGCACCTCGACCCCTCGGGCACGACCTACGCCTATGCCAAGGCGGCCCGCATGGCGGGCGCGCAGATCGAGGTGCAAACCATGGTGGAAGGGCTCGAGCCCAACCGCGACGGCAGCTGGACCGTGCGCACCAACAAGGGCGACATCCAGGCCGAGCACGTGGTCAACTGCGGCGGCCTCTGGGCGCGCGAGGTGGGCCGCATGGTGGGCATCGAGCTCCCGGTGCTGGCCATGGAGCACATGTACCTGGTGACAGACGACATCCCCGAGGTGGTGGCCTTCAACAAAAGCAGCGGCAAGGAAATCGGCCACGTGATCGACTTCGGTGCCGAGAGCTACCTGCGCCAGGAAGGCAAGGGCATGGTGCTGGGTGTCTATGAGCAGGCGGGTGTGCCGTGGTCGACGCGGACCACGCCCTGGAGCTTTGGCCAGGAGCTGCTGCAGCCCGACCTGGACCGCATCGCGCCCTCGCTGGAAATCGCCTTCAGTCACTTTCCCGCGCTCGAGCATGCGGGCATCAAGCGGGTCATCAACGGCCCGTTCACCTTTGCGCCCGACGGCAATCCGCTGGTTGGCCCGGTGCAGGGTTTGCGCAATTTCTGGTGCGCCTGCGGCGTCATGGCGGGCTTCAGCCAGGGTGGCGGCGTCGGGCTGGCCTTGTCCAACTGGATGGTCGACGGCGATCCCGGTTTCGACATCTGGGGCATGGACGTGGCGCGTTACGGCAACTGGGCCACCCGCGACTACACCAACGCCAAAGTGCGCGAGAACTACTCGCGCCGTTTCCGCATCCGCTTCCCCAACGAGGAGCTGCCCGCCGCCCGCCCGCAGCAGACCACACCCTTGTACGACACGATGCGCGCGCAGGGCGCGGTGATGGGCGACAGCTGGGGCATGGAGACCCCGCTGTGGTTTGCACCGCCGGGCGAGAAGGCCGAGGACGTGGTGTCCTTCCACCGCAGCAACGACTTCGGCCCGATCGGCGCCGAGTGCCGCGCGGTGCGCGAGGCGGTGGGTGTGACCGAGATCGCCAACTTCGCCAAGTACCGCATCCGCGGCGCGGGCGCCGAGGCCTGGCTGCTGCACATGATGACCAACACCCTGCCCGCGACCGGGCGCATCGTGCTCACGCCCATGCTCAACCCGCAGGGCAAGCTGATCGGCGACTTCACCATCGCCAGGCTGGCCGACGGCGACTTCATGATGTGGGGCAGCAGCCAGGCCCAGGTCTATCACATGCGCTGGTTCGAGCAGCACCTGCCGTCCGACGGCTCGGTGCGGATCGAGGCCCTGGGCATGGCGCTGATCGGGCTCTCCATCGCCGGGCCGAAGTCGCGCGAGGTGCTCGCGGGCCTGACCGACGAGGACGTGGGCAACGCGGCGTTTCGCTTCATGGATTGCCGCAGCATGACCATCGGCAACGTGCCGGCTTTGGTCAATCGCATCAGCTACACCGGCGACCTGGGCTACGAGATCTGGGTCGCGCCCGAGTACCAGTACCGTCTCTATCAGGCCATCATGGCGGCCGGCCGGGCGCACGGCATCCGCAACTTCGGCATGCGCGCGCTGCTGTGCCTGCGGCTGGAGAAAAACTTCGGCACCTGGTACCGCGAGTTCCGTCCGATCTACGGGCCCTATGAGGCCGATCTGGGGCGTTTCGTGAAGCTGGACAAGCCCGACTTCATCGGCAAGGCGGCGGCGATCAAGGAGCATGCCGACGGCCCGAAACGCACGCGGATCTTCATGGTGGTGGACGCGCTCGATGCCGACGTGCTCGGCGACGAGCCGATCTGGGTCGGCGGCAAGGTGGTGGGCTGGGTCACCTCGGGCGGTTACGGCCACTTTGTGCAGCAGTCCCTGGCCCAGGGCTACATTCCCACCGAGCTGGTCCGGCCCGACATGCAACTCGAGATTGAAATCCTGGGTGAGCGCCGGCCGGCCCGCTTGCAGATGACACCGCCGTTCGATCCCGAAGCCAGACGCATGAGAATGTGAGAGGCGCTTTCCCATGAGTCAAACCTACTCTGTCTGGTCGCTGCTCAAACACGCCATGGGCGGCCACAAGGGCTGGGAGCGCGCCTGGCGCGACCCCGAACCCAAGAAGCACTACGATGTGATCATCGTCGGTGGCGGTGGCCACGGCTTGGCCACCGCCTACTACCTGGCCAAGAACCACGGCATCAAGAATATTGCGGTGCTGGAGAAGGGCTACATCGGGCAGGGCAACGCGGGCCGCAACACCACCATCGTGCGCTCCAACTACATGATGCCGGAGAACGCGCCGTTTTATGAGCGGTCGATGGACCTGTGGCGCGAGATGTCGCATGAGCTGAACTACAACGTGATGTTCTCGCCGCGCGGCTACCTGTATGTGGTGTGTTCCCCGGCGACCATGGACGCGCAGGTGCGCCGAGCCAACACCATGCGGCTGCACGGCGTGGAATGCGAAGTCCTGAGCCGCGAACAGACCCGTCGCGTGGCGCCGTATCTGGACTATACCGACGAGGCGCGTTTTCCGATCTTTGGTGCCATGCTGCAAAACGGCGCGGGCACCGCACGCCATGACGCGGTGGTGTGGGGCTATGCGCGCGCCGCCGACCAGCTGGGCGTGGACATCATCCAGAACTGCGAGGTGCAGGACTACCTCTGGAGCGGGGATCGCATCGTGGGCGTGAAGACCAGCCGAGGCGACATCGGCGCCGGCAAGGTCGGCCTGGCGGTGGCGGGTTCGACCACCCTGTTGACACAGAAGGCGCATCTGCAGGTGCCGATCGAAACCTACATGTTGCAGGCCTATGTGACCGAAGCGATCAAGCCGGTGGTCAACCACGTGGTGGTCTGGTCGGCGGCCTACTTCTACGTGTCGCAGTCGGACAAAGGCGGCCTGGTGTACGGCGGACACCTGGACAAATACAGCTCCTGGGCCCAGCGCGGCAACCTGAGCAATGTGGTCGAGGTTCAGCAAGACCTGGCGAGCGCCATTCCGTTCACCTCGCGACTGCGCCTGTTGCGCCACTGGGGTGGCCTGAACGACATGACGCCCGACAGCAGCCCCTTCATCTGCAAGACATCGGTGCCCGGCCTGTACCTGAATGCCGGCTGGTGTTACGGCGGCTTCAAAGCCACACCCGCTTCCGGCCTGACCTTCGCCCACCTGTTGGCCAATGACCAGGACCACCCGCTGGCCGCGGGCTTCAGCCTGGACCGTTTCGCCCAAGGCCGCTACATCGACGAAGCCGGCTACGGTCCCTATTACCACCTCCAGTAACCAAGCAGGTCTTGCCATGCTCAGAATCCACTGTCCCTGCTGCGGCCTGCGCGACCACGATGAGTTCACCCTTTGGGGCGACGCCAGCCGCGCCTTTCCCGGCCTGGAGGCACCGCGTGAACAATGGGTGCAGGCGGTGTACGCCAGGCCCAATCCCCGGGGCGAAACGCAGGAGTTTTTTCAGCACACGCTGGGGTGCCGCCGCTGGCTGGTTGTCACCCGCAACAACCTGAGCCACGAGGTGTTGTCGGTGCAACTCGCCCGGCAGCGGCGAGTTGGCCAAGCCGGCGCACAGGAGGCACAGGCATGAGCGCCGCCGGACCACGCCGCCTGCCCACCGGGGGCCGCATTCAGCGCGCGCAGCGCGCCGACTTCGATTACAACGGCCGGCGCCTCGAGGCCTTCGAGGGCGACACCGTCGCCTCGGCCCTGCTGGCCAGCGGGCACCGCGTGGTGGCGCGCTCGTTCAAATACCACCGCCCCCGCGGCATCCTGGGAGCCGGGGTCGACGAATGTAACGCGCTCATGGGTGTCGGCGTGGGTGACCAGCACGAGCCCAACCTGCCCGCCACACTGGTGCAGGCGCATGCGGGCCTGCAGGTGTTCACCCAGAACGCCTGGCCGTCGGTGCTGTGGGACTGGCGCGCGATCAATGGCCTGTTCTCCCCGATGTTCAGCGCCGGTTTTTATTACAAGACGTTCATGGGTCCGTTCAAGGGCACACGCGCCTGGATGTTCTTCGAGGAGCACATCCGCCGCGCCGCCGGCATGGGAAAGGCCAATGAGCAGGCCGACCGGCAGCGCTACGACGCGCAACACGACTTTGTCGATCTGCTGGTCGTCGGCAGCGGCCCGGCCGGCTTGAGCGCGGCGCTTGCCGCCGCCGACTCGGGGCTGGACGTGATGCTGGTCGAGCAGGACTTCGAGTTGGGTGGCTCGCTGCTGCAGCACGGCGGGCAAAGCGCCTGGGGGCAATGGCTGAGCGCGTGCGTGGCGCGGCTGCGCGCGGCGCCCCGCGTGCGCCTGCTCACCCGCAGCACCGCGTTCGGCTTGTACGACGGCAACACCATGGGCGTGGTCGAGCAGGCCGCGCCGGGCCGGCACGACCCCGCGCTCGGCGAGCCCAGGCAGCGCCTGCGCACGGTGCGCTTCGGCGCGGTGGTGATGGCTTGCGGGGCCATCGAGCGCCCTCTGGTGTTTGGGGGCAACGACCGCCCCGGCGTGATGCTCGCGGGTGCCGTGGGCCACTATCTGGAGCGCCAGGCGGTGCAGTGCGGCCAGAGCGCCTTGTTTGCGGTGAACAACGACGCGGCCTACGCCAGCGCCATGGCCTTGGCCCGAAGCGGTGCCCGCGTGACGCTGGCCGACAGCCGCCTGGAGGTGAACGCGGCCTTGCTGCAAGAGGCCGGCGGCGCGGGTGTCACCGTGCAGCTGGGTTGCACGGTCGTGCAGGCACAGGGTGCCAGGGGGGTGCGCAGTGCCACTCTCGCCGCCTATGATCCGCAGCAGCAGCGTGTGGGTGCCTTGCGCGAGACCCTCGCGGTGGACCTGGTGGCCATGTCGGGCGGCTACACGCCCACGGTGCATCTCAGCTCACACCTCGGCAGCAAGCCGGTTTACAGCGCTGCCGTGCACGGGTTCCTGCCCGGCGCCCTGCCCCCCGGCCACTTCTGTGCCGGCGCCATGACTGGCAGCCAGGATGGCGCCAGCGCCGTCCTGAGCGGCGCGCAGATGGCGCAACAAGCCCTCGCGCATCTGGGCGCCAGCGCGAGCTCCCCCGGCGCTTCGACTGCGCCGGCCGAAGCGGTGAGCACGTCGATGGCCTTTCTGCCGCTGCCGGTGCTGCGCCACGCCAACGCGAGCGGCAAGGCATTCATTGACTTCCAGCTCGATGTGCACGCCGGCGACGTGGCGCTCGCGCACCGCGAGGGTTATGTCTCGGTCGAGCACCTGAAGCGCTACACCACCCTGGGCATGGGCTCCGACCAGGGCAAGACCTCCAACATGGGGGCGCTCAGCGCCATGGCGGCCACCCGCCATTTGCCGATCGAGCAAGTCGGCACCACCACTTTCCGCCCCCCTTTCACGCCGGTCACCGTGGGTGCGCTGGCCGGGCGCGGCGTGGGCCGGCACTACCGCGCGGTGCGGCGCACCGCCATCGAGCCATGGCACCGGGCGCAGCAAGCCGTGTGGACCGAAGCGGGCTTGTGGCGCCGCGCGCTCTGGTACAAAACCAATGGCGCCAGCATCGGCACGGCCTATCGGGCCGAGATGGCGTTTGTGCGCCAGGGCACCGGCATGGCCGACGTGTCCACCCTTGGCAAGATCGACGTGCAGGGACCCGACGCCGCCGAGTTTCTGAACCGGGTCTACACCAATGGCTTTGCCAAGTTGCCGGTGGGCAAGGCGCGCTACGGCCTGATGCTGCGCGAGGACGGCATGGTGCTCGACGATGGCACCACCAGCCGCCTGAGCGAGCACCACTTCTTCATGACCACCACCACCGGCCAGGCCGCGCGCGTGATGATGCATCTGGAGTTCCTGCTCCAGGTGGTCTGGCCCGACTTGCGCGTGACGGTGGCGTCGAGCTCCGACCAGTGGGCCGCCATGAGCATTGCCGGGCGGGACAGTCGGCGCGTGCTGGAGGCGGCATTTCCGGCTGTCGATGTGGGCCCCCAGGCGCTGCCGCACATGGGCTTGATCGAAGCCAGGGTCAACGGCGTGCCGCTGCGCATCATCCGTCTCTCGTTTTCAGGCGAACTGGCCTTTGAGGTCTACACGCCCACCCATCATGGCCTGCCGGTCTGGGAGCACCTGATGGCCGCTGGCCGGCCCTGGAACCTGCGGGCCTACGGGCTCGAAGCGCTGGCGAGCCTGCGCATCGAAAAGGGTCATGTCACCGGCTCGGAACTCGACGGCCGCACCACCTTGAATGACGTCGGCATGGGCAAAATGGCCAGCAAGCTCAAGCCCTGCTGGGGTCAGGCGCTCAGCCAGAGCCCCAACCTGATCCGTGAAAACCGG
Source organism: Polaromonas sp. (assembly GCA_021737975.1). Taxonomy (GTDB): domain Bacteria; phylum Pseudomonadota; class Gammaproteobacteria; order Burkholderiales; family Burkholderiaceae_C; genus Rhodoferax. Next base: position 156,682 of record JAIPCZ010000001.1, read on the forward strand.
CCCACCCTGGTGGGGCTCGAGGCGATCGACGCCAGCCAGCCGCCCACCAACGGCAGCATCCTGTTCTTTGAGGACGACGCGATTCGCGGCGTGGGCCGGGGGCACATCACTTCCACCTGCTTCAGCGCCGACTTGGGCAAGTCCATCGGGCTGGGTCTGTTGCAGGAGGGCGCGGCGCGCATCGGAAGCACCGTCATCGCCGCGGCGCCGGTGCTGGGTCGCGAATACAAGCTTCGGGTGGTCTCGCCCCACTTCCTGGATCCGCAGGGCAGCCGCTACCTGGACCCGGCGCCCGCCGCCCCCGCGCAAGCGAACAACACGGGAGCTGCCGCATGAACACGCCACTCACGTTCATGCCCGCGCGCATGGGCCCTTTCGATGCCGGCATGGCGCGGCGTCAGGCCAACCGCCAGGGCCTGGTGCAGGTCCACATGCGTGCCGGCACGCTGGCGCATGTCACCCAGGTCAGCACCTGGCTGGGTGGCTGGGACGCGCTGGCCGCCCGGCTCGAACCCCTCATGCCCGTGCCTCCTGCGACCGGCCGGAGCGCCTGGTCAGGCAGCGACTGGATCGTGCGCACCGGCCCCGAGGAACTGCTGGTGATCGCCGCGGACGGAACCGGTCTCTTGCGGCAGATACGGGAGGCCTTGTCCGATGACATCGGGCACAGCCTGGACCTCAGCCACGCCCGCTGCCTGCTGCGTTTGCAGGGCGAGGGCGCGGTGCCCTGCCTGCAAAAATTGTTCGCGCTCGATTTCAGGGAGCCCGCCTTTGCCGTGGGCGAGGCCCGTCTCAGCGGGAGTCACCATCTGCCCGCCATGCTGCACCGGGTGGCACTTGACACTTTCGACCTGTACCTGAACACCAGCTACGCGCGCGACCAGGTGGAGAGCCTGTTCGACGCCGCCCTGGAGTGGGGCGCGGAACTGAGTCTGGCGAACCCTTGAGGTCGGCAAGCACATGCACAACCAATACCTTTCCGAACAACAACAGCGGCAAATCGAAGCCTGGTTGGCCGAGCCGATGGCGCGCACCGAGTGGCCCACTTGGGTGCTGATCGCCACCCTCTACAGCGCTTGGCTGACGCTCATCCTGCTGTCTCCCGTGCTGGGCATGGGTATTTCGGCGGTCTTGCTCTGCGTGGTTTCTGCCTGGCATTTGTCCCTGCAACATGAGCTGATTCACGGGCATCCCACCCGCTCCCGGCGGCTCAACCACCTGCTGGGAATGCCGCCCCTGAGCCTTTGGTACCCGGTCGGCGTTTACCGCACTTCCCATCTCCTGCACCACCGCGACGAACTGCTGACCCTGCCCGCCGTGGACCCGGAGAGCAACTACGTGTCGGAAACCACCTGGGCCGAAGCCGGGCCCTTGATGCGCTTTGTGTACCTGGCGCGCAAGACCACGCTGGGGCGTTTCGCGCTGGGGCCGGCGCACGCGATCGTGCTGACCTGGCGCGAGGCCATCGGGCAGGTGCTCGCGGGGCAGGCCCCGGCGCTGCGCGACTGGTTGCCCCATGCGGCCGCCATGGCGGCGCTGCTGTGGTTCGTCGACCGGTACAGCGTGTTCAGCCCCTGGCAATACGCGCTGCTGGTGGCCTACCCCGCGCTGTCCTTGGCCATGGTTCGCTCACATTACGAGCACCGCGCCGTGCTCAATCCCCAGCACCGCATCGTGATCAACGAGGCCGGCTGGTTCTTTCGCCTGCTGTTTCTCAACAACAACTACCACCTGGTGCACCACGACATGCCCCAGCTTCCCTGGTACCTGATTGGGCGCGTCTACCGCGCAAACCGGGCCGCCTACCTGGCGCGCTGCGGGCAGTTCTATTTTTCGGGCTATCTGGCGCTGGCGCGCCGTTTTGCCTGGCTTCCCACCGACAGCGCGGTGCACCCCCAGGAAGCCGTCTTCCTGCAACAGGCCGGATCGCGGCGGCCATGAGTGACGCACCGGGGTGGGCGCTGGCCCTGCCGATGTACAACGGCAGCCCCGGCGTGGCCGGCGCGTCGCGGGCCTTGCTGAACCAGGTGATCCATGGCTTGAAGGCCGCGGGATGGACCGAGCCGATGTCGGTGGCAGACCCGGGCGCCGATCTTCACGGCTTCTGGCTGTCGCCCCGGATGCTGCTCAGCCAGACCTGCGGCTACCCGCTGGTCACCCGGCTGCAAGACCAGGTCGAGGTGCTGGCCCGGCCGCACTACCGGGTCAAGGGCTGCGAGGACCACAGCTACAGCAGTTTCGTCCTTGTGCGCGCCGATGCGGGCATCAGCGACCTGGCCGGGCTGCATGGCACGCGCCTCGCGGTCAACAGCCCCGATTCACACAGCGGCATGAACGCCTTGCGCCACCTGCTCGCGCCAGTGGCGGCGTCGCGGCTGGTGGATGGGCGCTTTTTCAGGCAGGTGTTGTGGTCCGGCGGGCATGCCAACAGCCTGGGCATGTTGCAAGCGGGCCTGGCCGACTGCGCGGCCATCGACTGCGTGAGCTTGGCCTACTTCGCGGAGCACCAGCCCGGGTTGGTGCAAGGCCTGCGGACCATCGCCCAAACCGCGCAGGCCCCCAGCCTGCCCTGGATCTGCAACAAGCGCCTGAGCCCGGCGCAAAGGGACTGCCTGCTGCAGCTGGTGCTGGACCTTCCCTCGAGCGCGCCGCTTGCCGGGAGCACGCTGCACCTTGAACACTTTGAGCCCAGCGCATTGGCCGACTACCAGCCCATACGCGAGATGGAAGGCATGGCCATCGCGCAGGGCTACGGCGTGCTGCAATGACGCCGCAAGGGCGCTGCCGCGCGCGAGTGTCGGCCAGAGAGCCGCAGACCGTGCGCCGGCATGGACGGTCAGGGGTCCATCGACGCTGAGGGCGGACTATGGATGAGGGCTTTGAGCCGGTTCAAGCCAACAGCAAGCTGGTCGATGGAAAGTGGCGTGTTCAGGCTGATCCGGATGGCGTGCGGCGCGGGCGAGCGCCCGACCGCAAAATGGTCGGCAGTGCGCACCAGCACCCCGGCCTGGCGAAGCGCGGCGGAAAACTGCCCGGCCCGCCATGGCTCGGGCAGCGGGAGCCACAGCAGGGGGTATTCCGGATCCGCTTTGAAGTCCAGACCCGCCAGAATTTCGCGGGCGCACGCCAGACGCGCCCCGATGAGCTGCCTCTGCAAGTCGATGAGTTTCTCGATGGTCCCTCTTTCAATCCAGCGCGTTGCAATTTCCGGCAACAGCGGCGACACCATCCAGCAATCGGCGCGCATGAACGCCGCGAACTTGTCCAGCCACACCGGTGCAGCCTCGAGAAAACCCATCCGCAAGCCGGGGGCCATGACTTTGGAGAAACTCGACAGCAGAAAGGACTGCTCGGGCAACCAGGTGGACAAGGCTGGCAAGGGCGCGGCCTTGGCCGTGGCGTGCACGGTGTCCTCAATCACCAGCAGGCCGCATCGACGGGCGACTGCGGCAATGTCCTGCCGCCTGGCAATGGACATGGTGCTGCCTGTGGGGTTGTGCAGGGTGGGGGAACAGAACATGAGCTTGGCGCCAAGTGTTTTCGCCATTTGTTCCAAAGCCTGCGGCACCATGCCTTCATCGTCCATTTCGACCCCAATGAGTTGCAGCCGCATCAGGCGCGCCAGCGCCTGCAGTCCGGGGTAGCTCAAACTCTCGGTCAGGACAGCGTCCCCCGGTCGCGCCAAGGTGCTCAAAATACACGTCAGTCCGTGCTGCGCGCCGTGGGTGATCATCACGCGCTTCCAGTTTCCCGTCATGCCAAAACGACTCAGCCACTGCGCGCCGGCCTCGCGATGGCGCCTCAGGCCGGTTTCAGCCTGGTAGCTCAGCACCTGCTGCAAGGCTTGCGGATCGGCCGAAAGCTCTTCGAAGGTGCGCCGCAGGGCCTGAACCTCTTCAGTGGGAATGGCCACGTTGTGCGCGAGGTCGATCGGTGTCGCGAGCACTTCCGTGCTCAGTTCCGTCTGTGTTTTCTCGAGGGCGCGGACGTAAGTGCCATCACCGACCCGCGCCGTTGCCAAGCCATCCTGTTCGAGACGGTCGTAGGCCCGGCTCACGGTGCCCGTGGTCACGCCCAGGCGATGCGCCAAAGCGCGCTGGGGCGGCAATTTCTCGCCGACCGCCATTTGGCCGCTCAAAATGAACTGAGCCAGTTCATCGGCAATCGCCTGGTACTTTGGCTTGCCGCTGTCGCCCAGCTGGACGGCCGAAATAAGCTGATCTATGGACACAATGTGTGACTCCCGGTGAACGACCTGTCTGAATTGCAATCATCCATGATTTCCTTGGGCTGGAGGCCAACCTGTATTCAATTACTCAATTTGAATGTATTGATGGCAGACAATTATCTGCATAGCATGCACCAGTGAATGACCACCGCAAGACCAGATGCCAAATCCCCCTGCGACGGGTCGGGCGCTGCCGGCTGCCATGAGCGTTTTTGCTGCGGCCCCAAAAATAAGGATCAGACCCCATGACGCAAGTTGATTACATCATCGTCGGCGCCGGTTCCGCCGGTTGCGTCCTGGCCAACCGCCTGAGCCAGGACCCTCGCAACCATGTTCTGCTGCTGGAGGCCGGTGGATCGGATCGCAGCCCCGCGATTCAGGTGCCGCTGGGTTATGGCCTGACTTTTTCCGACCCCAAGTACAACTGGATGTACCACACCGAACCCGACCCCGCCCTGGCCCAGCGATCCGCCTACTGGCCGCGTGGCAAGGTGCTGGGCGGGAGCAGCTCCATCAACGCGATGGTGTACGTGCGAGGGCAAGCCGGTGACTTCGATGACTGGCGCGATGCCGGCAACCCCGGCTGGGGCTGGGACGAGGTGTTGCCCTATTTCAAGAAATCCGAGGATCACGTCTGGGGCGCATCAAAGCACCACGGCGCGGGTGGCGAGATGCGCGTCAGCGAGTTCAGCAAACAGGTTCATCCCCTGTGTCACACCTTCATCGAGACCGGCGCGGCGCTGGGCTGGCAGAAAACCGAGGACTTTAATGGTGAACACGCCGAGGGGGTCGGGCTCTGGCAGATGAACATTCGCGACGGCATCCGGGAGTCCACCTCGAATGCCTTTCTGCGGCCGGCCATGAAACGAGCGAACCTGCGCGTGCAAACCCACGCGCAGGTGACCCGTGTTCTTTTTGAAGGGCAGAGGGCGATCGGTGTCGAATGCCTTGTCGACGGCAGCACGCAGATCCTGAAGGCGCGCAAGGAGGTGGTGCTGGCCGGCGGCGCCATCAACTCGCCGCAGCTTCTGCAACTGTCGGGTGTCGGAGACGGCGCCCTGCTGCAAGGGCTTGGTATTCCGGTGCGCCAGCACCTGGCAGGCGTCGGGCAGGGCTTGCAGGACCATCTTTGCGTTTCCTACTTCTTCAAGTCCAAAGTGCGCACCCTGAACAATGACCTCTATCCATTGCATGGCAAGCTGAAGGCCGGCATTCAGTACCTGCTGGGCCGGCGTGGTCCCTTGGGCATGAGCGTCAACCAGGCGGGTGCATTCGTGCGCAGCCGTGCCGACCTCACCCGCCCCAATTTGCACCTGTATTTCAATCCCATCAGCTACTCGGGGGACGCGATCAAGCCGGGGCGCATGCGCAGCCCGGACCCCTTCCCGGCCTTTCTCATCTCGTTCAACACCTGCCGCCCCACGAGCCGTGGCAGTGTGCAGATCCAGTCGTCGAATCCCCTGTCGAAGCCGCTGATCAGGACCAACTTTCTGACAACAGAGCAGGACTTGCGCGACGTGTTCGAAGGCTCGCAACTGCTGCGCCGCATCGCTGCGACGCGCCCGTTGGCCGATGTGGTGGCGTGTGAGCACATGCCGGGGCCGCAGGTGCAGACGCCCGAGCAGGTGATGCAGGATTTCCGCCAGCGCGCCGGCTCGGTCTATCACGCGTCCTGCACCTGCGCCATGGGGGCGAGCCCGGCAAGCGCTGTTGTGGATGCCCGATTGCGGGTGCATGGCGTCCAGGGCCTGCGCGTGATCGACGCCTCGGTGTTCCCGTTTGTCACCTCCGGCAATACCAACGCCCCCACCGTCATGGTGGCTGAAAAGGGTGCCGACATGGTGCTTCAGGACCATGCCTGAACCTTGTCCCCGCAAGCCCATTTTTAATCACAGTCCGTGCAAGATCATGAACACTGAGTTTCAAGCAGGGGTGCCGGAGCCGCGGCATGGCATGATGACTCAACGACAGACCAAGGAGAAAAGCTTTGATTCGATGCAATTTTTATATTGATGGCGGATGGACCGAGCCCAAGGAGGCTTTGCCGCCGCACGCCATCGTCAATCCGGCGGATGAGCAAATCATCGGTGAGGTTGCCATGGGCGGCAGGTCCGACGCCGACATCGCTGTTGCCGCGGCGCGCAGGGCCTTTGACGGCTTCAGTCAGACCGCCCTGGAGGATCGCCGGCAGTTGCTGGCGCGCCTGCAGGCGGTGTTTGAGCGCCGCTACACCGAGATGGCACAGGCCATCAGCACCGAAATGGGCGCGCCCTGGGATCTGGCCTATGACGCGCAGGCCGAATGCGGTCCGGGGCACATCAAGGCCACGCTGGATGCAGCGAGCGATTTTCCTTTTGAATCATTAAGCGGCAGCCAGGGCGAACTGAGCCTGGAGGCCATCGGGGTGTGTGTGCTGATCACCCCCTGGAACTGGCCGATCAACCAGATCATGTCCAAATTGGCCCCCGCCTTGCTGACCGGTTGCACCGTGGTCCTGAAGCCCAGCGAGTTTGCGCCCTTGTCGGCCAGGCTGCTGGCGGAGTTTGTCCATGAAGCGGGCTACCCGCCCGGTGTGTTCAACCTTTTGTATGGCGACGGCCCCTTGGTCGGCACCGCGCTGTGCGCTCACCCCGAGGTCGACATGGTGTCCTTCACCGGCTCCACCGCGGCCGGTATTTCGGTGGCCAAGGTGGCGGCGGACACGGTCAAGCGGGTGGTGCAGGAACTGGGCGGCAAGTCCCCCAACCTGGTGTTCGCCGATGCCCATCTGGAAGACGCCGTGCGTCGCGGTGTGCGCAAATGTTTCTACAACACCGGTCAGTCCTGCAACGCACCCACGCGCATGCTGGTGGAGCGCCCGGTGTATGAGCAGGCCGTGGCCCTGGCCGTTCGCTTCGGTTCTGAAGTCAGGGTCGCTCATCCGTCAGAACGCGGCGATGTGGTTGGCCCTCTGGCCATGAAGCGCCAGTTTGAAACCGTGCAACGCTATATCCGCCTGGGTGTGGAAAGTGGCGCCCGCCTGGTTCTTGGCGGCGAGGGCCGGCCCGAAGGCTTCGCTTCAGGCTACTACGTCCGCCCCACCATCTTTGCGGATGTCGCCAATGACATGGCCATTGCCCGGCAGGAGATCTTCGGACCGGTGTTGTGCATGATTCCCTTTGATGACGAGGAAGACGCGATTCGCATCGCCAATGACACCCCGTTCGGGCTGGCCGCCTACATCAATACCAGCAACCCCGAGCGGGCGCGCCGTGTCGCCAGGCGCCTGCGCGCCGGCACGGTTTCGGTCAACGGCGCGGGCAATGAATATTGCTCGCCGTTTGGCGGCTTCAAACAGTCAGGCAACGGCCGTGAATGGGGCCGGTTTGGCTTGCAGGATTACCTCGAATTCAAATGTATCAACGGCCTGGGCGCCATGAAAGGACATGATGAAAATAACTGACGTGAAGACTTTTGTGGTCGGCAATCCGCCGCCAGGTTTCGGGGGGCGCTACTTCGTATTCCTGAAACTCATCACCGATGCCGGCATCGAGGGCCTCGGTGAGGTTTACAGCTTGCCCTTCCACCCGAAGGTGGTCGAGCAGATGGTCAAGGATGTCGTGGAGCGCTGTGTCGTGGGCCGGGAGCCTTATGACATCGAGCGTATCTGGCGCGGTGTCTACTCCAGTGGCTTCACCCAGCATCCCGATATTTCCATGATGGGCATCCTCAGCGGCATCGAGATGGCGTGCTGGGACATCATCGGCAAAGACGTTGGAAAACCGGTCTACAAGCTGCTGGGGGGACAGGTGCATGAGAAATTGCGCAGCTACACCTACATCTATCCAAAGGACGGCGACAAGACCGATGTCTACGCCGACCCGGTGCTGTCAGCCGAGCGCGCCGCAGAGTACGTCGCGATGGGTTTCACCGCGCTCAAGTTTGATCCTGCCGGACCCTACTCGATCTACGACGGACGCCAGCTGTCGTTGACGGAGCTGGACCGCTCCGAGACCTTCGCACGCATGCTGCGCGAAGCCGTGGGAACCAAGGCGGATCTGTTGTTCGGAACCCATGGGCAAATGACCGCTGCCGGGGCGATCCGGCTGGCGCGCCGGCTGGAACCCTATGACCCGCTCTGGTTTGAGGAGCCGATCCCGCCTGACAACCCGCGCGAGATGGCGAAAGTGGCGCGCGCCACCTCGATCCCGATCGCCACCGGTGAGCGACTGGCCACCAAATACGACTTTGTCCGCATTCTGGAAGAGGGTTCGGCGGCCATATTGCAGATGAATCTGGGTCGCGTGGGCGGCCTTCTGGAAGGCAAGAAAATCGCCTCGATGGCCGAGGCCTACCATGTGCAAATCGCCCCTCACCTCTATTGCGGCCCGGTGGTGGGCGCGGCCAATATCCAGTTGGCGACCTGCAGCCCGAACTTCCTGATCCAGGAGAGCATCCTGGACTGGAGCGGCTTCCACGCTGAACTGCTCAAGAAACCAATCCAGTGGGAAGATGGCTACATCATTCCACCGACCGAGCCGGGCCTCGGGGTCGAACTGAATGAAGAGGTTGCCCTGCGCCACCCCTACACCGGGACGGCATTACATCTCGACATGACCCATCACCCCATTCTTCCGTGACATTGCGGCGCGGCAATGAGCATCACATGCCCGGCCCCGCTTTGAGTTCACTCCTGGATGGAAGTGCGCATGCCCTTCAGCCTATAAAATGCCGGGCAGTGATGTTGATTTCAGCATTCATTGCTCTCAGAGGAGATTCTTGATGACAATTCTTTTGGCCTATGTTCCGCGCCCCGAGGGGCACACCGCCCTGGAAAAAAGCATTGCACTGGCTAAAGAGCGCAACGAATACCTGATCGTGGTCAATGTCACCCAGGGCGGCGCGGCTGAAGACTCCTCACACGCCGATGCGCGGGACGTGGAGCGCGTGGAGCAATTGCTTTCAGTCTCGGGCATCAGGTCCGAGTTCAAGCAGTATTCTGGCGATGAAAATCCGATCGATGTGCTGGAAAGCCTGGTCGCCTCACGGCAGGTGTCCATGTTGGTCATCGGCCTGCGCAAGCGCTCTGCCCTTGGCAAGATGATCATGGGCAGCATGGCGCATGATATTCTCATGACCATCTCCTGCCCCATCCTGACCGTCAAGGCTGACTGATTCCGGGTCCGGTTGAATTCAAGACCCGTTGCGGTCAGCCACGCGTTACCGTCGTGGGCCAAGTCCGCGGCGTTTCCCGACAGCCACGAATGCCAGCTTCCGGGTGAGCCGACTTCATGAATTTGGTGGCTGGTTAACGGCTGTTCGCAGACTTTGGCAAGGTGCCCGTTGTTGACGTTACCACCAATGTGAACCGGCCACGGAAGCCCACCATCCCTGACGTGAATTGCAATAGCAATACAATGCAGCGATGAAAACTGCAACCCTCCCCCCCATTCGCGTGGCACCTGAGTTCAGGATCGAAGTTGAAGGTGTCCTTGAGCAAGGCGAATCGCTTTCACAATTCGTCGAAAACGCCGTACGGCAAACGGTTTTGAAGCGCAAGCATCAAGCTGAATTCCTGCATCGGGGCATCACGGCCATCGAGGAAACAAAGCGAGCAGGTAGCGGCATTGCTGCGGAGCTTGTGGTTGCCAAGCTTGAAGCCAAACTGGCGGCTGCGCGTCGAACCCAGTCTCAGCACCATTGATGATCTATACCGTTCAATTCAGTGCCGCTGCCGACGAAGACTTGGAGAGACTTTTTGATTTCATTCTTCAACGTGAACTGGACAGGGAGGCTGGTGATCTTGACATTCCCGAGAGGGCGCTACAAGCCATCAAAGAGGGCATAGGCTTCTTGAAGTCATCTCCATTTGCTTGTCGCAAGCTTGGGAAGAGTCCTTTTATCCGAGAGCTAGTGATCACTTTTGGACGCTCAGGCTATGTGGCACTTTATGAAATAGTCGATGACAGCACCGTCATCATCGGTGCGATTCGTCACCAACGGGAAGATGATTACCACTGAATCAACCAATCGTTGCTGATGTGGCTGCCATCGAAATCAACACCTGCTGACCTTCAGAGGCAAGGATGAACGGCCGGTTTGGATGGGTCATTTCGGCAAGTTGGCCGGCCGCAACGGGTCCACTAATGCCGGATGCCGGATGCCGGGGGCGTGAACGTTCGCCGGGGTGAACTTCGGTTCCAGACTGAAAGCCGACTTACACCGCTCCGTCACGTACAACCGCAACCCCTGCCCATTGCTGCCATTCGAGCGTAAACTATCTCCCACGCAGCTCAATGTGGGCGGCATTAAGAGAATGTGAGCACCATGAAGAAGAGACATTTCCTCACCGCTGCCGCTTTGGGCGGCGCCAGCTTGTCCACGCTGGCGCAAACCGGGTCGGCAAGGGCGTCTTCGCCGGCGCTACTGACCGTTACGGGTGCCATCGGCAAGGTCAATCGGGGGCCGATCGATCCTGCGCTGGATCAAATGATGGCAAAGCAGAAGATCAGCTTCGAAAAGGCACACGCCTTCGACTTCGGCGCGCTGGCGGCTCTGCCAGCAGTGACGATCAAGCCAACTCTGGAATACGACAACAAAGCGCACACCCTCAAGGGCCCTCTGCTGACCGATGTGCTCAGGGCCGCCGGGGCGGCACCAGCCGACGGCGTCAAGCTGCTGATGCGCGCGGTCGATGGCTACTCGCCCACGATCACGGTGGCCGATATTCGCAAGTACCGCTTCATCGTGGCCACCCATCTGGACGGCAAGGCGATGCCGCTGGGCGGGCTGGGGCCGCTATGGGCTGTCTACGATGCCGACCGTTTTCCCGACATGGCGGCCAGGAAGGTCACCGAGCGTTTTGGGCTGTGCCCCTGGGCCCTGTACCACATCGACGTGCCTGAGGCGTGAGCTAGGTGTAGTTTCTTACCACGTTGTTTTTGTCAAACCCGAGTTGAGAAGCGCGGGTGCTGTAGGAAACGGCTTAGTGAGCGCGGACGTGGTGGTTCAGCGACTGGTCGGGACCAGACCTGATGCTCAGTCGGCAGTCATCGATCGGCGGCTGGCGCTGCGTTCCGGGTTTACGATTTTCCCCATACCTGACGCTCAGTTTTGAAAGTCGGCTTCAGAGAAAGTCGGCTGGCTCCAGTAGACCCGTTGCCGTCGGCCACGACAGTCAGGTTACCGGTTGCTCAGTGCATCGCCAGTCAGGAGCCATTCGCGGCTTTCAGCAGAGTGCCCAATCCAGTCGTAGGTTTTTGAAATCAACTTGCTCCTTAGCAGTCACTGATCGGGCGACAGACTTTGGGGTAATGTGCCGTCAGTATCTGTTCACTTTGAATTCACAACCCGTTTGATTGCGCCAGGGCGCTGGAGCTCAAATGAAAGAGACACTAAACTTCTCCAGATGTATTTCCGCCTAATTGTTGCCCTGCTGATTGCTCTGGCCAGCCTCGGGGCCAGTGCGGCACCGCTTATGCTGCACGATCTCGCGGTGCTGTCCGACCAGACCGGAGCGCTAACCATCGATGCAGTTGCGGTCACCGACCCTTCGCAGTTCAAACCACTGCCCGAAGGCGGCTTTGCCGGTGGCTTTACCCGCAGCGTCCACTGGTTCCGTTTCAGCGTTGCGCAGGCAGGCGAAACCTGGCTCGACATCCAACCTCCGGTGCTCGACGATCTGCGCCTGTTCGAGGCTGATCCGCAGCGCGCGGGTGCCTGGATCGAACGCCGTGCAGGCGACACGCTGCCGTTTGCGGCGCGCGAAGTGCCGTATCGGGGGTTTGTTTTCAAACTACGCCATCGTGATGCCAAGCCGCAAACCTATTATTTGCGTCTGACAACGACCAGCACGGTAGTGCTATCACCTCGGCTGATGGCTCCCGATGATTTCATTGCTACCACCACTCTGGAGTCCAGCCTGCTCATGGCCAGTGTGGTGTTGGTGCTGGTTGTGGTGTTGCTCAACGCCAATGCGTGGTTCTGGTTGCGTGACCCGCTCACCCCGTGGTTCATCGCCAACTTGCTGGCCACCGTGGGCCATCTGCTGGGAAGTAGCGGCTTCCTGCAGCAATATTTTTCGCCCACGCTGCCCGTAATGAGTTTCTACTGGGTTGGTGTGTTCTCGTTTGCTTTGATCGGTACGGGCAACGGTTTTTATAGACGACTCTTTGGCATCGGACCCGACCGCAAGTACTTGTATTGGCTGTACGAAGCCAACTGTTGGTTGCCATTGGCAGCGCTGCCCTTGGCACTGATGGGCTGGCAAACGGAGGTGCTTCCGGTGTTTCTCAATGCCAGCATCCTGATGACCGGCGTGGGGTTTGTGATGGCCTTTGGCCTGTGGCGGCGTGGGGCTGTTGGCAGCGGCGCCATGTTGCTTGCCAATCTGATCAGCATGGTGGGTATTTTGGTGTTCGTGCTTCACGCACTGGGCGTGGTTGCGGGCGGGTTTTTCACCTGGCACAGCCTGCAGATTGCGTCGTTGGGCAGTGTATTTGCGCTGCACCTGGCACTCGGTGCCCGTTCGCGTAGTCTGAGTGACGATCGGGTCAAGGCAGAGCACGAGGCCAAGCACGAGCATGCTGAGCGTGTGAGGCAGAGCCAATTTCTAGCCATGCTCGCGCACGAGTTGCGAACCTCGCTGACAGTGCTGCGCATGGCAGTGGGCAATCAGCCGATGTCGCCCAAGACGGTCGCCAAGGCCGAGCGCGCCATGAACAGCATGGTCGACGTGATCGACCAGTCCGTGCAGGTGGAACGTCTTGCCGATGGCAAAGTGACTATTGAACTCTTGCCGTGCGACATCGTCTGCCTGGTGGAGGCGGCGATTGCTGACAGCCGAGACCCGCCGCGCGTGGATCAGAAGCTGGCACAAAAGTTGTCGCTCAACACCGACGGCAGGTTGCTGCGCATCGTTGTTTCCAACCTGATCGACAACGCACTCAAGTACGGCAAAGTTGGCGAGCGTATTGATGTGGAACTACGCGCAGAAGGAGAACACCTTCGCCTCATCGTGGCAAACCCCATCGGCACCGCTGGGGTTCCCGACCCTGAGCGGGTTTTCGAAAAATACTACCGCGCACCTCTGGCCCACGAGTTCTCAGGCTCGGGCCTGGGTTTGCACATTTCCCAAGCCCTTGCACGGCTGATGGGCGGCGAACTGGCCTATACCCAAGCGCAGGGAAGTGTGATCTTTGAATTGCGCCTGTAAGCAGTTGCAAGTTTTGCCAAAAATGTGCTGATTTAATGGCAGCCATGAGAGTCGTACCTCGAAACGCTTGCCTGAAGATCGCCATTGTTGAAGACCATGGTGACCTGCGTGACCTGTTTGTCGATTTCCTCTCGGAAATGGGGCACGAAGTTGCCGGCTATGGCTGCGCCGATGACCTGGATGACTACCTGGCCGACGGCTCGGTGGACTTGCTGATTCTGGACCTCAACCTGCCCGGCGAAGACGGCTACAGCATCGCCCAACGCCTGCGCACTGCGCACCGCGAGATGCACATCCTGATGCTCACGGCGCGCAACGCCGTGTCGGACCGCATCATGGGTTATGTCAGCGGAGCCGACAACTACCTCACCAAGCCGGTATCGCCGCAGGAACTGGCCATTGTGGTGGACGGCATCATGCGACGAGTATCGGCCACGCGTCTCCAAGCGGAGCAAGTGACGCTGGACACCGCACACATGCAACTCAGTGGCCCCAACGGAACCTCTACACTGACGCCACCCGACGTCATCCTCCTGAAAAACCTGGCCGAAGCACCCTCACGCAAATTGGCCTATTGGCGGCTGCAGGAGTTGCTGCAGATCGAGCCGGACGACAACGGCAAGGCCGCGCTGGAAGTGCGCATCTCGCGCTTGAAGAAAAAGATGCACGACGCCGGCGTTCCCGACCCGGCCATCAAATCGCTCTGGAAAAAGGGCTACCAACTCTGTGTGCCTGTGCAAATCGTGCACTGAAGCCAGCCACAGGCCGCCCCGGCGGCGCCTGATCGGGTAAGAAAACGAGGGTTTGAGTGCCTTGCTGCAAGGAGTTGCAAGTTTTGCCGAATTTGATTTGCTGAAATCGGGCATCGCAAATCTGCAGAACAGAACACGCTATGAACCGATCCTCCAAAAGCGCCGCTGCATTATGGCTGTGCACGTTGCTGATTCAGGGCGTGCCGGCCCAGACGGTCCCTGACGCGGGCTCGCTGCTGCAGCAAATCGAGCGCGACCGCCAGGCTACACCCAAACGCCTGATCCGCCCCGATGCCCAGGTGGCGCCACCCGAGATGAAGGCGCAACCCGGTTTGACTGTTACGGTCAGCCAGTTCCGCCTGTTGGGAAACACCCTGTTGGGCGAAGACCCGTTGCAGGCGGCTCTGAGCAGTTTTCTGAACCGCCCGCTCAGCTTTGCCGATCTGCAACTTGCCGCTGCTGCCGTGGCCGAGCGCTATCGCGCAGCGGGCTGGGTGGTACGAGCCTACCTGCCCAAGCAAGAGATCGAGGGCGCCAGCGTCACCATCCAGATCATCGAAGGCCGCTTTGGCGCCACGCTGATCGACGGCGAGGCGCCCAGCCATCTGCCTGTTGCCCAGGCACTGCGCTACATCGAGGCGCGCCAGCAGCCCGGTGAGGCGATCAACGCCGACGCCATCGAGCGCACCGTCATGCTGCTTGACGACCTGCCTGGCATCGCTGCGGCTTCCACCTTTCGCCAAGGCAGGCAAGAAGGCGAAACCGACCTGGTGCTTAAACTGGTTGACACCCCGACTTTTGTTGGCAACGTCGAGGCCGACGACAGCGGCACGCGCAGCACCGGTGCCGAGCGCATATCGGGCAACTTCTACATGGAGAGCCTGGCGAGCTGGGGCGAGCAGATCAGCCTGAACTTCACCAAGGTAGAGTAGAGATGTGGCGCGGTAGATGCAGTGGTGAAGCCGTTTCTGTTTGCCGCCTCGTAGCTACGATTCGGTGCCTTTTGTTGCCCATCACAGTAATCCCCGTTTCCACATCCCCCTCATCGAACCGGACATGCAGATCGCCCGCATCCGGCTCTCGGACAAGACTTCACGCCTTCGCCCATGCCTGCTCACGCCCCCTTGCGCTCAGACGTACGAGCCCGAAGTGCCCGTACAGGTGCGAGAGTGGATAGCTCCCGCCCTTGCTTTTCCTGAGTTTGTATTTGAAGCGTAACCACCGGCGCAACCGCGGTGCGGTGTAGTTGTCTAGTGTCCGATACGCTGGCGTGTCCGAGCCTACATTGAAGTAGTTTGCCCAACCGCGCAATGTCCGGTTCAACTTGCCCACCATTTCCGTGGTCTCCTGCCAACTCGTCTGTCTTTCTGTCATCGCATGGACTTTCTCCACCATGCGCTTGATACTCTTCTTGGATGGGCGCATTCCTATGTAGGCTTTGCCCGTCTTGGTCGAGTACAGCCGACCAAACGTGTATCCCAAGAAATCGAAGGTCTCTTGCGGCACCTTGCAGATTCGTGTCTTCTCCTCATTGACTGTCAGCTTCAGCTTGTCCATGATCTCGCGCAGCTTGTGCATGGCCTGTTCGGCCCTGCCGCCTCTGCACAGGATTACAAGATCATCCGCGTAGGTCACGAGTTTCCCCAAAGTTCTTTCCAGCCCAAACTTCTTCCATGCCAACACAAACCGGCGCATGTAAACATTCGCCAGCAGTGGTGAGATGGGTGAGCCCTGCGGGATACCTCGCCCCTTGTCTTTGGCTTCGGTGGTTCGCGTCACACGGCCTCGACGATCCTTCTCTTCTGCGGCGCATTCCATCCACATCTTTATCAGATGCAGTACACGCGTGTCCACAATGCGCCGCGCAAGCGACAGCATGAGTTCAGCGTGTGGAATGCTCCCGAAGTAGTCCGACAAGTCCGCATCCACGACTTCCCGATGGCCGTGATAAAGCACATCCTGAACCTCACGCACTGCCTGCTGAGCATTGCGCCCAGCTCGATATGCATATTGCTCGTCAGGAAGGTCCGCCTCAAAGATGGGCTCCAGCACCAGCATCGCTGCCGTCATGCAAACCCTGTCTCTCAAGGTCGAGATGCCCAATGGCCTGAGTTTGCCATTGGCTTTGGGAATAAACACTCTCCTGATTGGCTCCGGTTGATATTCCTCTGTCTTGAGTGCCAGCGCCAGTTCGCCAAGCCACCTCAGCACGCCGTACTTCTCGACTTCCTCAAAGTCCTGTCCATCCACGCCCGGTGCGCCCTTGTTGGCGCGGCACTGGTTCCAGGCATGAAACAGAATGTCTGATCGGTAAATCTTGTCGTACAGCGCATAAAAGCGATACCCAGCTTCTGACTTCGCTTTCGCGTGTAACGCCGTCTGCAGTTTCTGAACGGTTATCGGAGTTGATAGGTTGCCCAATCTCCTGTCCCTTTCCACTTGTTGCGTTCGTCTTGAACCAAGGCCCCTTCCCTCCACCAGCATTACCCGGCTTCGTCGGTACTACGGACCTATCCGCCACCCCAGGATGCCCGGCCTGTTCGTCACCGGCGTCCGGTTGGTCGTCCCCGACCACACCCTGGGGTTTCCCGTGTTGCGCGCGCTTTCCTTGTGTGTACATGCTGCCGCCACTGCCCCGGCGCAGCGTCTGTGTTCATATTTGCTCAATCCCACAGACGTATCAGTCTTCCCCGATAGGGTGGTCGGGTCGACCTGCGCATCGACCTTTTCGAGGCTTGCTCGGCGTTCACTCGCGTTGCGGCCTGCACACTCGCGCCGTCACCAATTCGTGACGCTCTTTACCCGAAGGCTTCAGCCATATCGTTACCTCCATGACCGCTCCGGTTGCTTCCGGCTGGAGCCTTGGCCGGGTGGGATTGGAACCCACAGGAAAACGCCGCCTTTTCACGGCGCACACCCAGGGCAGTCAGTACGCACGGTTTGGTTTTACTGCCCCGCTGGGCTACGACGGCCTGCGCTTTGGCATCAACACCTCGCATTTGGCCTACAAGGTCATCACGCCCGAGAGCGCCGCGCTGGATATCAGTGGCACGGCGCAGACCACCGGGCTGGAGGCCAGCTACCCGCTGCTGCGTGGTCGCAGCGCCAATGTCAGCCTGTTGGCGAATCTGGACCATAAGGCCTTTGACAACTGGACCAACCTGGGCTCCACCAGCCAGTACCGGGTTGAAGTGGCCACTCTGGCACTCAACGCCAATAACTTCGACGCTCTGTGGGGCGGCGGTGCCAGCAGCGCCAGCCTGGCGCTGACCAGCGGCACTGTGGACCTGGCGGGCTCGGCCAACCAGGCGGCAGACGCTGCCAGCACCCAAACCGAGGGCCGCTTTGCCAAGACCAAACTCACGCTGGGGCGCAACCAGGCCATCACCGAAAACGTCTCGCTGTATGGGCAATTCACCATGCAGCGGGCCGATCGCAACCTGGACTCGTCCGAAAGGCTCAACCTGGGCGGCGCCTCGGGTGTGCGCGCCTACCCTGGTGCGGAGGGCAGCGGTGCAGACGGCCAGACCCTGAGCCTGGAAGCACGCTGGCGCCTGCAATCGGGCCTCAACCTCAGCGTGTTTTACGACTGGGGCCAGATCACCGCCGTCAACCACGTCAACACCGCCCCCAGTGGCGCTGAACTCACCCCGCTCAACGCCTACAGCCTGCACGGCTACGGTGTGAGTGTGAGCTGGGCTGCACCGTTTGGCGCGCAAGTCAAGGGCACCTGGGCGCGCCGCCTGGGCAGCAACCCCAACCCCACGGCCACCGGGCTCGACCAGGACGGCAGCCTCGACCTCGACCGCTTTTGGCTCAGCGCCAGCGTGCCGTTCTAACCCAAACAAGATTAACCACCATGACCACATTGCTGATATACCAAGACGCCGTCGCCCTGGACCGCGAGCGCCATCGCCACCTCAAACTCAAAGCGCAGGGCCATGCCCGCTTTGCCGCCACCGTGCACGCCGTGCCGCTGGTGGCCGTGGAGTTTGCGCCCGCGTCGCGTGAATACCCCATCGTCTTTGCCCGTGGTGCCACGGTCAACGAGCAGCCTGGCGAGCTGCTGTGCTACGCCCTGACGGGCCTGCACGAAGGCCAAAACCTGTTTGTGGATGCCGCCGGGCAGTGGAACGCGCGCTACGTGCCCGCCTTCATTCGCCGCTACCCCTTTGTCTTTGCCCATACCGGTGCCGACCAGCTCAGCGTGTGTATTGACGAGAGCTACCCCGGTTTTGACGACAGCGAAGGCGAGCCCCTGTTTGACGACGCAGGTGAGCCCGCTGCCGCACTTCAGGGTGCGCTTGATTTGTTGACCGACTACCAGCGCCAGATTCAACTCACCGGTGCGTTTTTGAAAAAGCTCGATGCTGCGGGCATCCTGATGCAAGCCGAGCTGCGGGCCGACTTTGCCGATGGCCGCAACGCCCTGGTGCAAGGCTTGCTGGTGGTGGACGAAGCCCGGCTCAAGCAGCTGCCCGCTGACACGCTGCCGGAATGGCTGGCCAGTGGCGAACTCGGCCTGCTCTACGCCCACCTGCTGTCGCTGGGCAACCTCCAGCAACTGGTACAGCAGCTCGCCCAGCAAGACATCACGCAAGACAACACCTAAGAAATCCCGCGCCATGAACAAACACGCCTCGCTCAACCGTTTTTACCGCCTGGTCTGGAGCGACCGGCTGGCTGCCTATGTGGCTGTGGCTGAAACCGCCACCGGGCGTGGCAAGCGCACCGTGCGCGCGGGGGCGTTGGCCGCCACCTTCATGGCCGCTGTGGGCCTGAGCGGGCCGTATGCCCTGGCCGGGCCGCCTATCCCACTGGCACCGCCCCTACCTACCCAACTACCTACCCAGCTCCCCACCGGTGCGCAGGTCACCGCCGGTAGCGCTGCCGTCACCCAGGCCGGTAGCAAGATGGACGTGAACCAGACCAGCAACCGCGCCGTCATCAACTGGAACACCTTTAACGTGGGTAGCCAGGCGCAGGTCAACTTCAACCAGCCGTCCGCCACTGCTGCCACGCTGAACCGCGTGCTTGATTCCAACCCGAGCCAGATTCTGGGCAAGATCACCGCCAACGGGCAGGTCTACTTTGTCAACCCGAACGGCGTCTACTTTGGTAAGAGCGCCAGCGTCGATGTGGGCGCACTGGTGGCTTCCACGCACAACATCAAGGACGCCGACTTCATGGCCGGCAACGCCAAGTTCAGCCGCGATGGCAGCACCGGCAGCGTCGTCAACGAAGGCGACATCCGCGCCGCACTCAACGGCTTTGTGGCCCTGCTGGCGCCCGAAGTGCGCAACGAAGGCGTCATCGTCGCGCAACTCGGTACCGTCGCACTGGCCTCGGGCGAGGCGGTCTCGCTGCAGTTCGACGGCGAAGGCCGCCTGCACAACGTCACCGTGGAGCCCTCGCAGATCAAGGCGCTGGTCGAAAACAAGGGTGCCGTGCTGGCGCCTGGCGGTCTCATCATTTTGTCGGCGCGCGCGGTGGATCGGCTGCAAGGTGGTGTGGTCAAAAACTCCGGCAAGCTGGAAGCCACCGGCATGGCGATGCGTGGCGGCAAGATTGTGCTCGACGCCTCCGATCGCATCGAGAACACCGGCAGCATCAGCGCCAACGCCGCAGTGGATGCCGCAGGCATCCTCAGCCCGGCCGGTAGCATCAGCGCCAACGCCCCCGACATCGTCAACAGCGGCAGCATCACGGCCAGCGGACTGGCTGCAAACGCTATGCAATTGATAGCTGCTTACGAACATTCCGCGGGGGCTGGAGGCACAATTGGCATAAATTCTGCCCACTTTACCCAAACCGCCACTGGCCAGCTCGATGCCAGCGGCAGCGCGGGTGGCAGCATCGCGGTCAGCGCCGGGCAAGACATCCATGCCGGGGGCGGCATCCAGGCCCAGGGCGGCGATGCAGACGGTGGCAGCATCACCCTGGTTGCCAGCGGCAACCTCACCCTGAGCAGCGCCTTGGTGGATGCCTCTGGCGCCAGCAGCGGCGGGCGCATTCATGTGGAAGCCGGCAACAGCGCCAACCCGCGCAAGCCCACCGACCCGCCGCTGCCTGAAGACCGGCGCCCGACGCTGGCGCTGACCGGCAGCACACAGATTCGCAGCGGCTCCTCACGCGGGCGCGGCGGTGCCATCACGCTTGGCGGCGAACAGATTGGCCTGTGGGACAACACCGCGATCGACGCCAGCGGCGCGACCGGCGGCGGCACGGTTCTGGTCGGCGGCGACTGGCAAGGCAAGGGCAGCTCAGTGCCCAACGCCCAGGCGGTGGTCATGAGTGAGGGCGCGCGAATCGACGCCTCCGCCACGCAAAACGGCAGCGGCGGCAAGGTGGTGCTGTGGTCGCAGGATTACACCGGCTTCTACGGCCAAATCAGCGCACGCGGCGGCGTGCAGGGCGACGGCGGCCAGGTCGAAACCTCCGGCCACCAGCTTGACGCCCAAGGCAGCGTCGATGCCGGCGGCGGCGGCCTGTGGCTGCTCGACCCCTACGACGTCACCACCACCTCCGCCAGCACGGGCAACGGCACCTACGCCAGCCATACCTTCACGCCCAGCGCCAATACCGCCACCGTCGCCGTCAGCAGCATCACCGCCAGCCTCAACGCCGGCAATAGCGTCACCATCAACACCACCGGCGCCGGCACGCAAGCGGGCAACATCACCGTCAACAACGACATCGACACCGGCACCTCGACCGGCACGCGCTCGCTGACGCTCAACGCCGTCGGCCACATCAATCTCAACGCCACCATCAGGAACAGCACCGGCACCTTCGATCTCGTCCTCAATGCCGGCGGCGGCATCAGCGGCACCGGCAACATCAGCGGAACCGGCGCCACCACCTTCAACGTCGGCAGCAGTCCGCTTGGCACCTATTCCGGCATCATCAGCGGTACACGCAGCCTGACCAAGGCCGGCGCCGGCCTTGTCTACCTCACCGGCGCCAACACCTACACCGGCATCACCACTATCAGCGCCGGCACGCTGCAAATCGGCGGGGGACAGTTGGTCGGCACGCTCGGCAGCGGCAGCGTCACCAACAATGCCGCACTGATTTTCAATCGCAGCAATGCCCTCACCGTCAGCAACCTTATTTCCGGCAGCGGCACGGTCGAGAAACTGGGCGCCGGCACGCTCACGCTCTCCGGCGCCAACACCTACGACGGCGCCACCACCATCAGCGCCGGCACCCTGGTCGTCGGCCACAACACGGCGCTGGGCAGTACCGCCGGCGGCACCACCGTCGCCAGCGGCGCCACGCTAACCCTGCTGGACGTCGCCGTCGGCGCCGAGGCCGTCACCCTGAACGGCGCCACGCTCAGTAACTCCGCCAACACCAGCAGCCCGGCCGGCAACATCACCCTGAGCGCCAACAGCACCATTAATGCCAGCGGCACCCAGATCACGCTCTCCGG
>JAIPCZ010000022.1 GCA_021737975.1 Polaromonas sp.
CGCTGCCGCTCCTGAGCCTGGCGCTCGGTGTGAGCACGGCCTCCACCGCGCTGCTGGTGCTGGCCTTTGCGCTGCAATACCTGGGCCTGCTGGCCGAGCGCTGGTTCTTCTTTGCGCAGGCCAACCACCCGCAAAATCTGTATTACCAGACCATTTCCTGAGCACGTCGGTCGGTGCCTTTGTCGGCGACATGCTCAGCGAGGTGAGCGCACTCGGGCTCGTGCCCTAGGGCGAGGTGCGCGTGGACAAACCTTTCACCGAGATCCTCGCAGCCAGGGCGGCGTCTCAATCGGACCTGATCGTGACGGGCAGTCGCGGCGAGCCAGGCATCGATTCCGTGGCCGACGCGATTCGTGCGCTCGGCCGCCGCGCCCTGCCGCGGATGCCTGACGTCTCCAGCCCGACGGTGGTGGAAGCCCATGCAGACCGTGGGCTGGCGGTGGCGCTATGGTCAACCTATGCGCGCTGGGCGCCAGGTCACCATTTTCCAATTGCCCCTTGAAGCAATCATCAACTTCTATATCATCGATTGAAATGAGGCGCATGTGCTGGCTAGATTTGCGCTCGCATGGCGTCGCCTGAAGGTCGCTGACATACCCAACACATGAAGGAAATTCAACATGAAAAATAGCTCTGGAACAAGAAGAATCGCCGTGATCGCCGGGGACGGCATTGGCAAGGAAGTCATGCCCGAGGGGCTGCGTGTGCTGGAGGCCGCCGCGGTGAAGTACGGCATCGATCTGCAGTTTGACCATTTTGACTTTTCGAGCTGGGATTATTTTGAGAAGCACGGCAAGATGCTGCCCGGAGACTGGAAAGACCAGATTGGCGGCCATGACGCCATTTACTTTGGCGCGGTCGGCTGGCCCGACAAGATTGCCGACCACGTGTCGCTCTGGGGTTCCCTGCTGCTGTTCCGGCGTGAATTTGACCAGTACATCAACCTGCGACCCGCGCGCCTGATGCCCGGCATCATTGCGCCGGTCGTGCGCCGCGACGGCAGCCCGCGCCTGCCCGGCGAAATCGACTTTTACATCGTCCGCGAGAACACCGAAGGCGAGTACTCCAGCATTGGCGGCAAGGCGTTTCCCGGCACCGAGCGCGAGTTCGTGCTGCAGGAGTCGGTGTTCACCCGCATCGGTGTCGACCGGGTGCTGAAATTTGCCTTTGAACTGGCGCAAACCCGGCCCAAAAAGCACCTGACCAGCGCGACCAAGTCCAACGGCATCTCGATCTCCATGCCCTACTGGGACGAGCGTGTTGTCGAGATGGCGAAGAATTATCCCGGCATCCAGCTTGACAAGTTCCACATCGACATCCTGACCGCGCATTTTGTGCAGCGCCCCGACTTTTTCGACGTGGTGGTGGCCAGCAACCTGTTTGGCGACATCCTGAGCGACCTGGGGCCGGCCTGCACCGGCACCATTGGCATTGCGCCGAGTGCCAACCTCAACCCGGAGCGCAAGTTTCCCTCGCTGTTCGAGCCGGTGCATGGCTCCGCGCCCGACATTGCGGGGCGCAACATTGCCAACCCGATTGGCCAGATTTGGTGCGGCGCCATGATGCTGGACTTCCTGGGGCACAAGGACGCGCATGACGGCATTCTGGCGGCGATTGAACAGGTGCTGGTCCCGGAAAACAAGGCGCCCCGCACGCCAGACCTGGGTGGCAAGGCCAGCACCACTGACGTGGGCAAAGCCATCGCCGCTGCGCTGGCTTCGCGCTAGCTTTTCCTGCCGCACGCCGCCATGGCGGCAGCCGCCGCGTCGACTACCATTGGCCGCATGGATGCATTCTTGATTTCTACCGGTATCGTCGCCCTGGCCGAAATGGGCGACAAGACACAGCTGCTGGCGCTGGTGCTGGCGCTGCGCTTTCGCAAACCCTGGCCCATCGTGATGGGCATTCTGGTGGCCACGCTGGCCAACCATGCGCTGGCCGGTGCCGTCGGGGCCTGGGTTACCACCGTGCTCGGGCCCGATGTGCTGCGCTGGGTGCTGGGCGCCTCGTTCATCGCGATGGCGGTGTGGATGCTGATTCCGGACAAGCTCGACGACGAGGAGGCCGGCAAACCGCCACGCCTGGGCGTCTTTGGCACCACCGTGGTGGCCTTTTTCCTGGCGGAAATGGGTGACAAAACCCAGGTCGCGACCATCATGCTGGCGGCCCAGTACACCAGCACGGTGCTGGTGGTGGCGGGCACCACACTGGGCATGATGCTGGCCAATGCGCCGGTGGTCTGGCTCGGCGAGCGCATGACGCGGCTGGTGCCGCTGCGCGTGGTGCACCTGGTGTCGGCCGCGATCTTCATGGCCCTGGGGCTGTGGGCCCTGCTGGGCCCGGCTTGAGGCGGGGTCAGGGCTGGCTGACAAACCTGGCGATGTCGACCTCGTCGATCTGCTCGGGCAGCAGGTATTTGTCGGCGTAGCGCTTGTAGACCCCCGAGGTCAGCAGCAGATCGAACAGCACCGGATCGATATGCCCGTCCTTCTTGAAAAATGACAGGATCTTGATCGACTCGGACAGGGTCTTGGCCTTCTTGTAGGGCCGGTCGCAGGCGGTCAGGGCCTCGAAAATGTCGGCAATGGCCATGATCCGCATGGGCACGGTGAGCTCGGCTGCGGTGAGCTTGCGCGGGTAGCCGCTGCCGGTCAGCGTCTCGTGGTGGGTGCCGGCGTACTCGGGCACCCTTTTGAGGTTTTTCGGCAGCGGCAGCTGCTCCAGCATCACCAGGCTGTGGATGACGTGCTCGTTGATCTTGAAGCGTTCTTCCTCAGTGAGCGTGCCGCGCCCGACGCTGAGGTTGTAGAGCTCGCCGTAGTTGTAGAGGTGCTCGGGCACGTTGACCTTGAAGCCCCACTTGGGGTCGAGCACGCGCAGGTCGGTGCGCGCGATGATGTGATGCGGCTTGTCGTCGATCAGCCGCTCGGTGGCGGGCAGCTCGGCGGGTTCACCGCTGTAGCGCTTGGACTCGTCGTGGGACAGGCCGATGCGGTCGTCGAAGTGACGCTGCCAGGTCTCTGCGGCAATGGCTTTCAGGCGCTCCAGTTTTTCCGGCGCCATGTATTCGCCGCCCATATTGCATTCGGCGACAAAGGCGAAGTCGTCGGACAGTGCGGCCTTGCGGGCCTGATAGGCAGCGTTCGCCTGCTGCGGGTCGGCGCCTGCAGCCACAGCTTCGAGTTGGGCGATTTTGGCGTCGCGCAGCAGCACGTCGAAGCGCACGCGCACATCATGGATGCGGTTGTAAATGGTCTCCAGCTTGGTGGCCTTGTCGACCACGTACTCGGGGGTGGTGACCTTGCCGCAGTCGTGCAGCCACGCGCCGATCCGGAACTCGCGCCATTCGTCGTCGGTCTTGAAGGCAAAGTCGGCCAGCACGCCCTCCTTGACCTGGCAGGCTTCCTCCGCCAGCATCATGCCGAGTTCAGGCACCCGTTCGCAGTGGCCGCCGGTGTAGGGGCTCTTGGCGTCAATGGCGCCTGCCATGATCTTGATCATCGAGTCCATCAAGGCCTTTTGCGCCTCCAGCAAACGCTGCTGGTCGATCGCCACCGCCGCCGAACTGGAAAAGGCTTCCGCCAGCGCCATGCGGTCGTTCGACGGCTCGGGCTTGCCGGGCGCCAGGAAGTTGCAGACGATCCCGACCAGGGTGCTGTCGCTCGAGCGCAGCGGCACGGCGACCAGTTGCACTGGCCGCTTGCCGTAACGTTCGTCAAGGAACTCCATGCCCCCGGGTCGCGGGAAAGCGATGGTCAGAAGACTGGTTGCGCTCTGGTTCTTGAAGGCCGCGGCCACCGGATGTGCGGCGTCGCTCAGGGCGATGTCCTGCCAGGCATTGGGTTGTGGCCCGCCCTCTTTGGTCCAGCGCTGCGAGGCCTGCTTGAGCTGGTTCAGGCCCTCGTCGTGCAGATAGATCACGCCGCCGTCCCCTTCCAGGGCCTCGCGCATCTCGTGCAGCACCTTGCCCAGCAGCTTGCCAAAATCGCGCTCGCCCGACAGCGCCAGGCTGACCCGCATGAATTTCTGGATCGTGTTTTTCATTTGACGCATGGCGCGCCCCAGGCCGAAAATTTCACGGATCGGTGTGTCCAGGGGGATGTCGGTCTTGAAATCCAGCACGCGAATCACGGCGGCCTGCTCCTTCAGGATGTCGAGCTTGCCGGCGATGCGCCGCGCCAGCCACCATGCCAGCGGCAAGGACGCCAGCATTGCCAGCAGCACTGCCAGGGCCAGGGACTGTCCGGCCAGCCGGACGCCGCCCGCCAGCTGGTCTGCCGGCAGCGCGGCCAGGGCCTGCATTTCATGGCGCGTGTAGAGCCACAAGCCCAGCAGAATGGCCAATTGGGCCGGGATGAACAGCGCGGCGATGTGGTAGTGAAAGGGGTGGTTGTTCCAGAGGTTCTGGGCCTTTTTGGCCGGAGCGGCTGGGGCGGAGCCGGTTGCAGTGGCAGTTTGGGTGGACATGGGTGGGTTCTCCGAAAGTTCTAAGGTGCGGTTCAGCCGTCGGCATTGATGCGCTGGATCAGGATCTTGATGACCTCGTCGGCATGGTCGTTGGTGATCTGGCAGGTGCCGGCGGCCTGGTGGCCCCCGCCGCCAAACGCCAGCATCAGATTGCCCACATGGGTCTTGCTGCTTCGGTCCAGCACCGACTTGCCCACGGCCAGCACGGTGTTCTGCTGCTGCATGCCCGGCATCACGTGCATGGAAATATTGGCTGTGGGAAAAAGCGCGTAAATCATGAAGCGGTTGACCACCCACACTGTGTCTTCGCGGCGCAGATCGAGCACGACCAGATTGCCGTGCTGGCGGGCACAGCGCAGGATCTGTTCACGGGCGCGCCCGGCATGCTCGGCATACAGCGTCACGCGCTCCTGCACATCGGGCATGGCCAGAATCTGGTCGATGCCGAGCTGCCCGCAGTGCTTGATCAAGTCCATCATCAACTGGTAGTTGCTGATACGAAAGTCGCGGAAACGGCCCAGTCCGGTGCGCGAATCCATCACGAAGTTCAGCAGCGTCCAGCCTGTGGGGTTCAGAATTTCGTCACGCGCATACTGGGCGGAATCCGCCTTGTCGACCGCGTCCATCAAGGTGTCGGTGATGCGCGGGAAGGCCGCCTTGCCGCCGAAATGCCGGTAGACCACCCGGGCCGCCGACGGGGCATGCGCCTCGATGATGTAGTTGGCCGGTTTTTCGGTGTTGCGCGTGTCCTCGGACTCATGGTGGTCGAGCACCAGATAGGCGTCAGGCGTGTAGGGCAGGTTGGTGGTGATGTCGCGCCCGGTGATCCTGATCTTGCCGTCCTGCATGTCTTTCGGGTGCACAAACAACACCTCGTCGATCATGCCGAGCTCGCTGAGCAGGACGCCGCATACCAGCCCATCGAAGTCGCTGCGGGTGACGAGACGGTATTTGGTCTGGCTCAAGGCACTCCCTCTTTTTGGTGTTTCAGAACGGCAGACGCATCATAAACAAGAATGTTTCAGCCGCGTCACGGGGTTCACCCCGGTCGCGCGCTCAGACCTTCAAAACAGGTGCTCATGACCAGCCCAATGATTTCCTCGTCGCTGTGCAAGGCGCTCATTTTCAGAAACTCCAGCACCGGGTCGCAGGCGCGTGCATACAGCGTGTACAGCACGGCAATGGCTGGCAGCCTGGGGTTGAGGCTGCCCTGCGCCTGTGCCGCCTCGATCCAGCCGCCGAGCTTGTCGCTGACCTCGATCAAACCGTCCATGTAGGCGCTGTTGCCGACCAGCGCCGCGCGCAGGCTGGAATTCTGGCTCGGCAGGGACGGCATTTCGCCCGCTAGTTTGAGGCCCATGGTCCAGGCCACCACGGCGCGCAAATTGTCCATGGGGGCTGCCGTTGGCGGCAGGCTGTCCAGAAATGCCTGGGCCCGGTGCATCACGCTCACCATGGCGGCCGCGGCCAGGTCTTCCTTGCTGGGGAAGTGTTTGTACAGGCTGGCCTTGGCAATGCCCACGTCCGCCGCCACCTCGTCGACGGTCATGGCCTCAAAACCCTTGCTGGCCAGCAAATGGTTGACCGTCTTGATAATGGCGTCCTCGCGCGCCTGCAGCATTTGCGCCTTGAAAGAGACCCTGGGACCGTTGCGAGTAACCATATGGAAATTGTTGCTTTTGGTTTGCAAAAAATGAAATCGTCGGGTGCAATAATACTATCAAGTTAATTTGTGACCAAATAGTATTTAAATAGCATTCACGGTCTAAAGGAATAAACGTGTCGTTGAAAGTTGCCATCGTGGGTTCAGGGATCTCTGGTCTGGCGGCCGCGCATGCGCTCTCAGGCCGGGCCGAGCTGAGCCTGTTCGAGGCGGGAGCCCACTTTGGCGGTCATACCCACACCGTGGATGTGACGCTGCCCACGCCTCAAGGCCCGGTCACACACGGGGTGGACACCGGCTTTCTGGTGCTCAACGAGCGCACCTATCCCAATTTGCTCAGACTGTTTGCCGAGCTCGGCGTGGTCACCGCCAAGTCTGACATGTCGTTTTCGGTGCAGGCCTTCGACCCCGTCCACGAGCGGGCCCTGGAGTGGAGCGGCTGCAATCTCGACACGGTGTTTGCCCAGCGCAGCAACTTGCTGAATGGCCGCTTTTGGGGCATGTTGCGCGACCTGCTGCGCTTCAACACACTCACCACCCGTATTGCCGATAGCGGCACCGAGGCTGAACTGGCGCAGCCGCTGGGGGACTTCTTGCGCGAGCACCGTTTCGGCAGTGCCTTTTGCGACTGGTATTTTTTGCCCATGATGGCTTGCATCTGGAGTTGCCCCACAGCCCAGATGCTGCAGTTTCCGGTGGCGACCATGGTGCGCTTTTGCCACAACCATGGTTTGCTTCAAGTCACCAACCGGCCCCAGTGGTGGACCGTGCAGGGCGGCGCCAGACAGTATGTCGACAAGATCATCGCCAGGATTCAGGACAAGCGCCTGAACAGCCCGGTGCGCCGAATCGAGTCCGTCGACGCCACATCCACTCAGGCTGCCGGTGTGTGTATCAGCACCGACGCCGGCCAGGCGCACTTTGACAAGGTCATCATCGCCACCCACGCCGACCAGGCCCTGGCCCTGCTCGCCTCCCCCACCTCGCTTGAGCTAAATACACTGGGCGCCATTCGCACCCAGCCCAACCATGCCGTGTTGCATACCGACGTCTCGGTGCTGCCCAAGCGCCAGGCCGCCTGGGCCGCCTGGAATTACGAGCGTGCACCCGCCACGGACAGGGAAAATGGCCGGGTTTGCCTGCATTACCTGATCAACCGCTTGCAGCCCCTGCCCTGGCAGCAACCGGTGCTGGTGTCGCTGAACCCCGCGCGCGACATCGATCCGGCCAAGATTCTGGGCCGCTATGACTACGCGCATCCGGTGTTCGACCAGGCCGCGGTGGCAGCGCAAGGCCGGATGCCCCAGTTGCAGGGCCGACAGAGCCGTTATTATTACTGTGGCGCCTGGATGGGTTACGGCTTCCACGAAGACGGCCTCAAGGCTGGCCTGGCGGCGGCGCAAAAACTGCTGGCTGACCTGCCGGCCCCGGGGGCGCCGGCATGACGGCGCAGGCGCTGATCGGTTTTGGCGAGGTGCGCCACGCGCGCCAGCGGCCGGTGGCCAACGCTTTTGTCTACCCCAGTTATTTCCTCATGCTGCCGATGCGCAGCCTGAGCGGCGCCACAGCGCCAGCCGCAGGCGACTGGGTCATCAACCGCCCGGGGACAGTGAGTTTTTTTGAGACCGACCATGGCGACGGGCGCCCACCGGCGCAGGGTGGTGCCGTGGCCTGGCTCGATGAGCTGCTGCATAACGCGGGCATTTTTGACGCGACCGGCGAAGCCTGGTTGCACACCTATCCGCGCGTGCTGGGTTACACCTTCAAACCCGTGAGTTTCTGGTATTGCCACCGTGCGGCCAATGATCAGGGCGGGGCCCTGCGCGCGGTGGTGGTCGAGGTCAACAACACTTTTGGCGAACGCCATTGTTATCTGCTTGATGCGCCGCGATATGGCGTCGAGCAGCGCGCCAGCAAGGTGTTTCACGTGTCGCCTTTCTGCCAGGTGCAGGGGCATTACCGCTTTCGCCTGATGCGCACCTTTGGCCCCGGCCCGCAGCGCACGGTGGCCCGCGTCGATTATTTTGATGCCGACGCCGACGACCCGCAGGCGCGCGCGCTGCTGCAGACCAGCATCAGCGGTGTGCTCGAGCCCGTCACCCCGGCGGCCCTGCGCCGCGCCCTGTGGCGCTACCCCGCCATGACGCTGGGCGTGATGGCGCGCATTCACTGGCAGGCGCTGCAACTGTGGTTGAAGCGGGTGCCGTTTTTCCGCAAACCCGCGCCGCCCCAAGCGTTCATCACCCGCTAAGCCCAATCACTTCCTGCCATTTCTCAACGCCCAGACCTGACCATGAACACCGCCACTTCTGCTGCCCCCCGTTACGCGATTCCCCAGCATGCCCCGACCTCGGCCCGCGCGGGTTTGCGCCTGCTCGAGCAGCTGCGCCACGGCGCGCTCACGCTGGTGCTGCCCGACGGCTCGCACCGGCGTTACGGAGAACACCCGCACCTGCACGCCCTGCCCAGCCCGCAGCACCCCTGCGCGACCCTCAGGCTGCACAACTGGAAGGTGTTCGCCGCCGCCCTGAAATCGGGCGACATCGGCTTTGCCGAGAGCTTTATTGCGGGGGACTGGAGCACACCTGACCTGACCGAGCTGCTCAAGCTGTTTGCGGCCAACCGGCAGGCCATGGAGTCGGTTATTTACGGCACCTGGGGCGGGCGCCTGCTGTACCGCATCAAGCACCTGCTGCAGCACAACAGCCGCGCCAACAGCCGCAAGAACATCCACGCCCATTACGACCTGGGCAATGACTTCTACCGCCTGTGGCTCGACGAGACGATGAACTACTCCTCGGCCTGGTTCGACGGCGATTTCTCGCAGCCCATGGCGCTGGCCCAGACCGCCAAAGTGCGCCGCGCCCTGCAGATGGCCCGGGTCAAGGAGGGTGACCGGGTGCTGGAAATCGGCTGCGGCTGGGGCGCACTGGCTGAGCAGGCCACGACCGAATTCAAGGCCTCGCTGGTGGGCGTGACCCTGAGCACCGAGCAACTGGCATTCGCGCAACAGCGCCTGCATCGACTGGGCGTCAGCGCCGACCTGCGGCTGCAGGACTACCGTGACATTGCGGAGGCGCCTTTTGATGCCATTTGCTCGATCGAAATGGTCGAGGCGGTGGGCCGGGCCTATTGGCCGCAGTACTTCCAGAGCGTGAGCCGCTTGCTCAAACCCGGTGGCCGGGCCTGTGTGCAAAGCATTGTGATCAGCGACGCCCTGTTCGAGCGCTACGTCAACGGCACCGATTTCATCCAGCAGTACATCTTTCCGGGCGGCTGCCTGCCCTGCCCGCGCGAATTTCGCCAGCAGGCGCAGGCCGCCGGCTTGGTGGTCGAGGACGAATTTGCCTTTGGCCTGGACTACGCCGAAACCCTGCGCCGCTGGCGCGATGCCTTTTTGGCGCGCCATGCCGAGGCCGCAATGCTGGGTTTCGATACCCGCTTCATGCGTATCTGGGAGTTTTACCTGGCTTACTGCGAGGCGGCCTTCGAGGCGGGCAACATCGACCTGGTGCAATACACCCTGGTCAAGCCGGCGCCATGAAGGCCCTTGCCAGGCAGGCTTTTTTGACCGGCGCGGCCGGGCTGTTGAGCCTGCAGCTTTGGGCCAACACGCTTCCCGCTGAGTTGCGCACGGCGCTGCCGACCGCGGCGCTGGCGGGGCAGGCCAAGCTCAGCTTCTGGGGCTTTGAGGTATATCAGGCCACGCTGTGGGTGGCGCCGGGTTTCAAGGCAGCTGCCTATGCCGAGCATGGCTTTGGGCTGGAACTTGCCTATCTGCGCGATTTTTCAGGCGCCGACATTGCCAAACGTTCCCTGGCCGAGATGGCGCGCCAGGCGCCCATCAGCGCTGACCAGGCCCGGCGCTGGGGCGACCAGATGCGTGCGCTGTTTCCGGACGTCAAGGCCGGTGAGCGCCTGACCGGCATCCATCAGCCGGGGGCAGGCGCGCGCTTTGTCTTCAACGGCCGGGTCGTGGGTGAGATCGTGGATGCCGAGTTTGCCCGTCTGTTTTTTGGCATCTGGCTGTCGCCGCAAACCTCGGAGCCCAAGTTGCGCCTGGCGCTGTTGCAGCAGGTCACGCCCGCTGCCGGCGCCGCGCTGGTCTCCACGCCATGACAGGCGGCGCAGGCTTCAGCTCGCAGGACGGCTGGCGCTATGGCTTGCTGGGTTTGCCGCTTGCGTTTTGCGCCCTGCCGCTGTACGTGCTGATGCCCAATTTGTACGCGCGCCAGTGGGGCGTGTCATTGGCCGCGCTGGGCGCGGTGCTGCTGGCCGCGCGGCTGCTCGACGCCATTCTGGACCCCTGGTTGGGCAGGGTTTGCGACCGTTTGTTTGCCCGTTCCATCCCAGCCGTGCTGGCATTTGGCGCGGCGGCGGCGGTGCTGCTCGGCTTGGGCTTTTCGGCCATTTTTTTGCCGCCGGTACAACAGCCTGATGCCTTGCTGGTCTGGGCCGGTGGCTGGCTGGTGCTCACCTACCTGGCCTACAGCGCGCTGGCGGTGGCGCACCAGTCCTGGGGCGCCATGCTGGGCGGCGACGCGCTGCAGCGCAGCCGCGTGGTGGCATGGCGCGAGGGGCTGGGGCTGGCGGGGGTGGTGCTGGCTGCGGTCGTGGGAAACCTGATGGGCGTGCCGGTCATGCTGGCCTTGTTTTGGCTGGCGCTGGGCTTGGGCTGGTGGGCCTGGTCGCAAGCGCCGCGGCCAGTTCGTCATGCCATGGCGCTGCCTGAGAAACATCAGGGGGTCAGCCTCTGGCACCCCTGGCGGCAACCGGCATTCAGGCGTTTGCTGGCCGTCTTCATGGTCAACGGCATTGCCAGCGCCATACCGGCCACGCTGGTGCTGTTTTTTGTGCAGGACCGACTGCAAGGCTCTGAGGCGCTGCAGTCGGCGGCCCTGGGCCTGTATTTTTTCTGTGCCGCGCTGTCGATGCCGCTTTGGCTGCGCGCGGTGGCGCGTCTCGGGCTGGCGCGCAGCTGGGCATTGGGCATGGGTCTGTCGGTGCTGGTGTTCTTGTGGGCCAGCCAACTCGGCGCCGGCGACGGTGCGCTGTTCTTGATCGTGTGCGCCCTGTCGGGCGCGGCCCTCGGCAGCGACCTGGCGCTGCCCGGCGCCATGCTGGCGGGCCTGATCCATGACGCGGGTGACCGCGGCCGCGCCGACGGCGCCTATTTTGGCTGGTGGAACTTTGCCACCAAACTCAACCTGGCGCTGGCAGCCGGCCTGGCGCTGCCCTTGCTGGGCTGGCTGGGCTACACGCCCGGGGCGCGTGATGCCCAAGCCCTGCAAGTGCTCACCGTGGCCTATTGCCTGCTGCCCTGCGCGCTCAAAACCGGGGCGGTGCTGCTGCTCTATTCTTTTTATATCCAACCCGCGGCCAAGCCGCTGACAACATGAAACGACGCCTTTTGATGCTGACAGCCGCATTCGCCTCCGTGCTCGCCCTGAGCGGCTGCAGCACGCCCAAAGTCACCGACTACGCCGCGCAAAAGCCGGTGCTGGAGCTGCGCGACTACTTCAACGGCACACTCGACGCCTACGGCATCTTTACCGACCGCTCGGGCCAGGTGGTGAAACGCTTCACCGTGGTCATGGTGTGCAGCTGGCAGGGCGACCAGGGGGTGCTCGATGAACTCTTCAGCTACTCCGACGGCACAACGCAGCGCCGTGTCTGGCGTCTGCAACGTCACGCAGACGGCCGCTTCACCGGCCAGGCCGACGACGTAGTGGGCACGGCCGAGGGCCAGCAAAGCGGCAACGCCTTTCACTGGACCTACACCCTCGCGCTGCCGGTCGACGGTCGTGTCATCGAGGTACAGTTTGACGACTGGATGTATCTGATGGACGACAAAGTCATGCTCAACAAGGCCGCCATGCGCAAGTGGGGCGTGGGTCTGGGCGAAGTCACCCTGTCGTTTGTGAAACGCTAGGCCTGGCAGCATATGGCACTTAACGCGCGCATGACGGACTGGGCCGGCCGGCGGGCCTGGCTGGTCGGCGCCTCCAGCGGCATCGGGCGCGCCACGGCCCACGCCTTGCATGCGCAGGGCGCGCAGGTGATCGTGTCGGCCCGCGACGGTGCGGCTCTGGAGGCATTTGTCGGCCAGCACCCCGGCGCACAGGCGCTTGAGCTCGATGTCACAGACGCGCCGGCCGTCCAGCGCGCGGCAGCGGTGCTGTTTGCGCAAGGCGCGCTCGACGCCGTGGTCTACTGCGCCGGTCACTACCGCGCCATGACAGCCGACCGCATGGACCTGCCTGAGCTGCTGCGCCACAATCAGGTGAATTACCTCGGTGCCCTGCATGTGCTTGACGCCGTGCTGCCCGGGCTGCTGGCGCAAGCCCAAGGCCGACGCGGCCATATCAGCCTGATGGCCAGCGTGGCGGGTTACCGGGGCCTGCCCAACAGCCTGGCCTACGGGCCGACCAAGGCCGCACTGATCAACCTGGCAGAGACGCTCTATCTGGACCTGCACGGGCAGGGCGTGGGTGTGTCGCTGGTCAACCCGGGTTTTGTCGAGACGCCATTGACGGCGCAAAATGAATTCAAGATGCCGGCCCTCATCAGCCCCGCGCAGGCGGCCGAGGCGATTCTGCAGGGTTGGGCGCGCGGCCAGTTCGAGATCCATTTCCCCAGGCGCTTCACCTTCTGGCTGAAAGTGCTGCGCTGTCTGCCCTACAGCGCCTATTTCGCCCTGACCCGGCGCCTGAAGTCCAGCTGAGGCCACCATGAAACATGCCGTCGACACCATCGTTCACGCCTTCGAGACGCTTGACCCCATGCACATCGACACCCTTGAAGCCCTCTACGCCCCCGACGCCCGCTTCAAGGACCCGTTCAACGACGTGCGCGGCTGGCCCGCCATTGCGGCCATTTTTCGCCACATGGAGGTCAGCCTGGTGCAACCGCGCTTTGTCATCACCGGGCGCATCGTGGATGGCCGGCAGTGTTTTCTGACCTGGGAATTCCACTTTACCTTCAAGCGTTTTGCGGCGGGCCGGCCGCAGTGCATTCTGGGTGGCTCGCAACTGGTGCTGGACGAGGCCGGCCGCATCACGCTGCACCGCGACTATTGGGACGCCGCCGAAGAGCTGTATGAGAAGCTGCCGCTCATTGGCGGCCTGATGCGCTGGCTGAAGCGGCGCGCCAACAGTTAGCAAGTTGCCTGACCTTGTCATCCCGGACGCGATCCCGGGCCCATGGCAAGGGTGTGACGGACAGTTGATGGAAAGCATCGTTCGTCCGTGCGGACGGCTTAAACTGGGCCCATCTTCACTTTGCGCTCAGGCCCCATGCCCCAGTCCAATCCTTCCCCTTCGGCGGTCTTCGCAACGCCAGCCGTGTCAACCCGTCCCGGGGAGGCTGTCCGCGCCCTGTTCACCGAGCATGGTGTGCGGGACGTGGAATGCATCTTTCCCGACATTTCAGGTTACCCGCGCGGCAAGCTCATGCCCGCCGAGAGCTTTCTGGCGGGCGGCGAATTGCGCATTTGCCAGGCGATTCCGATGCAGGCGGTCACGGGGGACTACTCCTACAACCCGGTCTTTCCCGATTCTGATCCCGATGTGCGGCTGTTGCCCGACTACCCCACGGTGTCGCTCGCGCCCTGGGCCAGCGTGCCGCGCGCGGTGGCCATCCACGACTGCCTGGAACTTGACGGCAGCTTGTGTCAGTTCGCCCCGCGCAGCACCCTGAAAACCGTGCTGGCCCGGTACGCGGCGCTGGGGCTGCGGCCGGTGGTGGCGCCAGAGATCGAGTTTTATCTGACCGCACCCAATGCCGATGCGGCGCAGCCCTTGCTGGCGCCTTTGGTGCGCGGCGGTCGGGCCGAGGTGGGCCAAAGCGCGTTCAGCCTCAACATGCTCAATGAGCTGGCGCCGTTCTGGAACGAATTCCGCGACGCCTGCCGCACGCTGGGCATTGCCGCCGACACCTGGATCCACGAGGTGGGCGCCACGCAATACGAGATCAACCTGCTGCACGGCGATGCTGTCGCCGTGGCCGACCAGGCCTTCTTGTTCAAGTATGCCGCGCGTGAAATTGCACTGAAGCACGGGCTCAACGCCGTCTTCATGGCCAAACCCATCGCCGGCAGCGCCGGCAGCTCCATGCATTTGCACATCAGCGTGGTCGACGCCCAGGGTGGCAACGTGTTCAGCCTGGCCGATGGCAGCGAAAGCCCGCGCCTGGGCCACTTCATTGCCGGGCTGCAGACCTACGCGCCCGAGCTGATGCTGATGCTCGCACCCAATGTCAACTCGTACCGGCGTTATGTGTCGGGCAGCCAGGCCCCGGTGAACCTGCAGTGGGGTTATGACAACCGCACCACGGGCCTGCGCATCCCGGCCAGCGGTCCGGCGGCGCGCCGGGTTGAAAACCGCCTGGCCGGCGCCGACGCCAACCCCTATCTTGCCATGGCGGCCTCGCTGGCGGCCGGGCTCAAGGGCCTGCAGGAACAGCTGGCGCCCTCGGCGCCCTTGAGCGGCAACGGTTATGACTCGGCCCACAGCCTGCCGCGCAGCATGGAAGAGGCCCTGCAAGCAATGCAGCACAGCAGCGCAGCACGGGCGTTTTTTGGCGACCATTTTGTAACCGGCTATTGCGCGGTGAAGGCGCTTGAACTGCAAAGTTTCCAGAGCGAAATCAGCGCCTGGGAGCGTCGTTTTTTACTGCCGCAGGTGTAATTCCCGGCGGGCCGTGGAGACGCGCGGAAGGTCCAGACAATTACATCCGCTTACCCGCGGCGCGGGTGTCGCTCCGTAGAATGAATTGATGAACAATTCAAAAAAATATCTGGGCTTCGCGCTGGTCGCGCTGGCCTTGCAGACCGGCGCGTCGGCAGCCGACCTGGGTGTCTCCATCAATATTTCAGAGCCTGGTTTTTATGGCCGCATCGATATCGGCCGGGTGTCCGCGCCGGTGCTGATTTACCCGCAAGCCGTCATCATCGAGCCGCGGCCGGTCCATGTTTTGCGCCAGCCCATTTACCTGCGTGTGCCACCGGGTCATGAGAAAAAATGGGACAAACATTGCCGCCGTTACAACGCGTGTGGCCAGCCCGTTTTCTTTGTTCGCGACGACTGGTACCGCGATGTTTATGCACCGCGCTACGACGGCGACCCCCGACGCCGGGAGGAGCGCCGTGATGGCCGTCGTCAAGATGATCGCCGGGGCAACGGCAAGTTCAAAAACGGCCACAACTGAACCTTGCGGACCAGGCCGCTCGGGAAGCTGATCACAGCCTGCCGTGTCGCCTGAATCGCTCGGTCGCAGCCACCAGGGCTCGGGCAATGCCGGGCTCAAAGGCGGCGTGGCCGGCATCCTCGATCATTTCAAAACTCGCCTGCGGCCAGGCCTCGCGGAGCCGCCAGGCTGACAAGGGCGGGCAGATCACGTCGTGGCGGCCCTGGATGATGACGGCGGGCAGGTGCGCGATGCGCCCGACGTTGCGAATGAGCTGGTCCTCGCTCAAAAACGCGCCATTCAAAAAGTAGTGCGCCTCCAGGCGGCCCACGCCCAAAGCGACCGCGTCCGAGCCAAACTGGTCGGCCACCTCCGGGTGCGGCAGCAAATGCAGGCAACTGCCCTCGTAGCGACTCCAGGCACGCGCCGCCTGCAGGCTTGCCGCCGGGTCATCACCGAACAGCCGACGGCCAAAGGCCTGCAGCAAATCACTGCGCTCTGCTTGCGGGATTTGCGCCACAAACTCGGCGTGCTCCTTGGGGAAAAACCAGCGGATGCCATTCAGAAACCAGTCAAATTCGGGTCGGGTGCACAGGAAAATCCCGCGCAGAATGAAGCCGTTGCAGCGCTCGGGGTGGGCCTGGCCGTAGGCCAAGGCCAGCGTCGAGCCCCAGGAGCCGCCAAACACCAGCCACCGGTCGATGCCCATCAGCGCCCGCAGGCGCTCGATGTCATCAATCAATAAGGGCGTGGTGTTCTGCCTGACTTCGCCCAGCGGCGTGGACCGGCCGGCGCCACGCTGGTCAAACAGCACGATGCGGTAGAACGCCGGGTCAAAAAACTGCCGGTGTTTGGGCGACGAGCCCGAGCCCGGGCCCCCGTGCAAAAACAGCACCGGCACACCTTGCGGATTGCCGCATTCTTCCCAGTGCAGGGTGTGCAGGTCGTCCACGGCCAGGCGACCGCTGCGGTGAGGCTCAATCGGCGGAAACAGGGGATCAGGGGATGGATGCATGGGATTTGCCAAGGGATTTTGAGTGAGGCCTGGATTGTCAGAGCATCGGGTCGCCATGGCAATCACCGCGAGTCTTTCGATAGTGACTATCAATCAATTAGCAAATGTCAATTGGCCAAATACATAGTCTGGGGCTAACATTCGTCCTGTGCTGATCGAAACCTTCTATCAGCAAATTGTTTTAAACCTCAGGAGTTCATCATGACTGCAAACACCCGTCCCGAAATCAAGACCCTGGCCAATCTGGAGGCTGCCTTCGCCGGCGAGTCCATGGCCCACATCAAGTACCGCTACTTCGCCAAGCTGGCGCGTGAAATGGGTGACGAAGACACCGCCCGCACCTTTGAGGCAACGGCAGACCAGGAAGTGATGCACGCCTTCGGCCACCTCGACCTGCTTTATCCCAAAGCCACCATGACACCCGCCAAAGCGCTGCAGATCGCCATTGACGGCGAGACCTACGAGTACACCGAGATGTACCCGGGCTTTCGCGCCACTGCCGAAGCCGAGGGTCACGCCGCAGCCATCGCCGAAATGGACGAGCAGATCGAAGAAAGTAAAGTGCACGCGGCCCAGTTCAAGGCCACGCTCGAAAAGGCGCAAAAGCGTTTCGCCGCGCTGGCCAAGGTGGAAGAGCGCCACGCCAACCACTACAAGGCCCAATTGGCCAAAGTGACAGCCTGAAGCTGCACCGACCCCTCACCCATCTCAATTCAAACTGGAAAAACACCATGAAATCATATATGTGCATTGTTTGCGGCTTTATCTATGACGAGGCCGCCGGCCACCCCGAGGACGGCATCGCCCCCGGCACCAAATGGGCTGACGTGCCCGAAAGCTGGGCCTGCCCCGACTGTGGCGTTGCCAAGGCCGACTTTGAAATGGTTGAAATCTGAAACTTTTCGGGACAGATCTTCAGATCTGTCCCCAACACTTTAAGCTTGCGGGACGGGCCTTTGGCTTTGTCCTCAACAACTATTGAAGAACGCACCATGCAAAACCCCATCGTCATCATCGGTGCCGGCCTGGCCGGCTGGACCACCGCGCGCGAGCTGCGCAAGCTGGACAAGACCACGCCCGTGCTGCTGATCACGGCCGACAGCGGTGACTTTTACGCCAAGCCGTCCTTGTCCAACGCGTTCGCCCAAAAGCGCGGACCGGCGCAGTTGCTGACCACACCGGCGGCCAGCATGGCGGCAAGCCAGAACGTCACCTTGCAGGCGCACACCCGAGTCAAGGCCATTCACACCGCCAGCCAGACGGTGCACACCAGCGCAGGCGACTTCACCTACGCCAAGCTGGTGCTGGCCACCGGCGCGCAGCCGATACGTATTCCGATGGACGGTGATGCCGCCAGCGCGGTGTTGTCGGTCAACTCCTTGCAAGACTTTTCGGCGTTCCATGAGCGACTGACTGACGGCCAAGAATCGGCTCAAACAGCGGCTGCCAAGCGGCACGTGGTCATCATGGGCGCCGGGCTGATCGGCTGTGAGTTTGCCAATGATCTGATCGGCTCAGGCTTGGCTGTCACCGTGGTTGATCCTTCTGCCAGCCCGATTGCGGCGCTGCTGCCACCCGGCCTGAGTGAGGAATTGCGCGAGGCACTGGCCAAGCAGGGCGTGGCCTGGCACTTTGGCACCACCGTGCAGCGGGTCGATCACGGGGCCATGACCGGTGGCGCCTTGAAGGTGCAGCTGGACAATGGCGAGGTGCTGGCGGCCGATGTGGTGCTCAGCGCCATTGGCTTGCGTGCCGACCTGAGCCTGGCCCAGGCGGCGGGTTTGGCGTGTGACCGTGGCATCGTGGTGGACGCCCAGTTGCAGACCAGCGCCGCCAACGTGTATGCGCTGGGCGACGGCGCGCAATACGCCAACGGCCGCACGCTGCCCTACGTCATGCCGATCATGCACGCGGGCAAAGCGCTGGCCGCCACCCTCGCGGGCCAGCCGACGCCGGTGCAGTTTCCATTGATGCCCGTGGCTATCAAAACGCCAGCTTTGCCGCTTGTGGTGGCCCCGGCCGCACCGGGCACCGTGGGCCAGTGGTCGCAAAGTGAGCCCGGTGTCTGGCTGTTTGCCGATACGGATCACGTCATCAAAGGCTTTGCGCTGAGCGGCGCGCAAACCAGCCGCCGTGCCGAACTGGCCAAACAGGTGGTGTGAAGCGGGCACCGCGCAGGTGAAAAAGTAAAAACTGCTGCGCCCGCAAGCGGGCCAACGCCCGAGTCGGGGCCGTCGCCCCAAGGCATACAATTTCTCTTCTGTGCAAACGCAAATGCCGGTCCCCCTTGGGCCGGTTCATAACAGCAGGAGACTCGATGACCCAAGCCGCACCCAC
Organism: Polaromonas sp.; assembly: GCA_021737975.1. Taxonomy (GTDB): domain Bacteria; phylum Pseudomonadota; class Gammaproteobacteria; order Burkholderiales; family Burkholderiaceae_C; genus Rhodoferax. The sequence continues at coordinate 18,669 of JAIPCZ010000022.1, forward strand.
CACCGCCGAAGACAAACGCGCCGAATTGCGCCGTGCCGCGCTGGAGTACCACCAGTACCCGAAGCCGGGCAAGATTGCCATTGCCGCGACCAAACAGCTGGTCAATCAGCACGATCTGGCGCTGGCTTATTCTCCTGGCGTGGCCATTCCGTGCGAGGAAATCGTCAAGGACCCCAACAATGCCTACAAGTACACCAGCCGGGGCAACCTGGTGGGGGTGGTGACCAATGGCACTGCGGTGCTGGGCCTGGGCGACATCGGGCCGCTGGCGGGCAAGCCGGTGATGGAAGGCAAGGCCGTGCTGTTCAAGAAATTCGCCGGGATTGACGTTTTTGACATCGAGATCGACGAGAAGCACGATCTCGACAAGCTGGTGGACATCATTGCCTCGCTGGAGCCGACCTTTGGCGGCATCAACCTTGAAGACATCAAGGCGCCCGACTGCTTTTACGTCGAGCGCAAATTGCGCGAGCGCATGAAGATCCCGGTCTTTCACGACGACCAGCACGGCACGGCCATCACGGTGGGCGCGGCCATTCTGAACGGCCTCAAGGTGGCTGGCAAACAACCCAAGGACGTGAAATTGGTCACCTCGGGCGCCGGTGCGGCAGCGCTGGCCTGCATCGGCTTGCTGGTCAAGCTGGGAATCCCCCGCGAGAACGTCTGGGTGACCGACCTCGCCGGTGTGGTGTATGAGGGCCGGGTCGAGTTGATGGACCCGGACAAGGCCATTTATGCCCAGAAGACGGACGCCCGCAAGCTGGGCGAAGTCATCGACAACGCCGACGTCTTTTTGGGCCTGTCGGCGGGCGGTGTGCTCAAGGCCGACATGGTCAAACGCATGGCGGCCAACCCGATCATTTTTGCGCTGGCCAACCCCACGCCCGAGATCACGCCAGAGGAGGTCAAGTCGGTGCGAGACGATGCCATCATGGGTACCGGCCGCTCCGATTATCCCAACCAGATCAACAACATCCTGTGTTTCCCGTACATTTTCCGCGGCGCGCTCGATGCCGGCGCCTCGACGATCACGGTCGAGATGGAAATGGCGGCCGTGCATGCCATCGCCGAACTGGCCCAGGCCGAGCAAAGCGAAGTGGTTGCCGCCGCCTATGCCGGCGAGCCCCTGGCCTTCGGCCGTGATTACCTGATCCCCAAACCCTTTGACCCGCGCCTCATGATGAAGGTGGCGCCGGCGGTGGCGCAGGCCGCTTTTGACAGCGGCGTCGCATTGCGCCCCATCACCGACATGGACGCGTATCGGGAAAGGCTGCAAAGCTTTGTCTACGCCTCGGGCACGGTGATGAAGCCGATCTTCACCGCGGCTAAAAAAGCGCTCAAGAAACGCGTGGCTTTTGCCGAGGGCGAAGAGGAGCGTGTGCTGCGCGCCGCGCAAATCGTTGTCGATGAGGGCCTGGCCATGCCGACCCTGATCGGTCGCCCCAAAGTGATTGCCGAGCGCATCGACAAGTTTGGCTTGCGGCTCAAGGAAGGTGTGGATTACGCCGTGGTCAACGTTGAGCTCGATGAGCGTTACCGCGACTTCTGGCAAACCTACCACCGCATGACCGAGCGCAAGGGCATGACGGCGCAGGTGGCCAAGATTGAAATGCGCCGCCGCCTGACGCTGATTGGCAGCATGCTGCTGCACAAGGGTTATGTTGACGGCCTGATTTGCGGCACCTGGGGCACCACGTCGGTGCATTTGCAATACATCGACCAGGTGGTGGGCCGGCGCGCGGGCGTCAACACCTACGCCTGCATGAACGGCCTGATGCTGCCGGGCAGGCAGGTGTTCCTGGTCGACACCCACGTCAACTACGACCCCACCGCCGAACAGCTGGCCGAAATCACCGTGATGGCGGCCGAGGAAATGAAGCGTTTTGGCATTCCCCCCAAAGCCGCCTTGCTGTCGCATTCGAACTTTGGCAGCAGCGACCAGCCCAGCGCCGTCAAGATGCGTGACACCCTGGCACTGCTGCGCGTGAAAGCGCCGTGGCTCGAGGTGGACGGCGAAATGCACGGCGATGTGGCGCTCGATGGCGCGTCACGCGCCAACCTGATGCCCAACAGCACCTTGCAGGGTGACGCCAATTTGCTGGTTCTGCCCAACATCGATGCCGCCAACATTGCCTACAACCTGCTTAAAACGGCTGCGGGCGGCAACATTGCCGTGGGTCCGGTGTTGCTCGGCGCGGCCAAGCCGGTGCATATCCTGACGGCCAGCACCACGGTGCGCCGCATTGTCAACATGACCGCCCTCACGGTCGCCGACGCCAACGCCACCCGCTGATACGCGACGGATCAGTGGCCCCCTGAACGGGCCAAGCCAGCCAGCGCTTAGCCCTTATTTCCTTGGTCTGAATTGCCCATGAATTGGGCGGTGGCTTGCTTTTTTTCGGCGAATCAGCGACACTACAGCCTTGAATGTTCGGGTTTACCCGAACTTTTTTATTGGAAATTGAAGCGATGCCGTGGTTGAACCGTTTTAAGTTGGCGCTGACTGGCTTGACGTTTTCCGCCGCCTTGCTGGCTGGTGGAACACAGGCCAAAGCTCCTCCTGCAGGGGAGCCGCAAAGCACGATCAGTCTGGCTGAGTTGCCAAGTCCCGGTCTGGAAATTTACCGGCGCATCCACCAGGGCGGCCCGTTTGTCAGTGAAAAGGATGGTTCGGTTTTTGGTAACCGGGAGCGCTTGCTACCGGCCCAAAAGCGGGGTTTTTACCGTGAATATACCGTGCCAACCCCCGGGCTGAAGCATCGGGGAGTCAGGCGGATTGTGTGCGGTGGCCCGACGCGAGGGCCCGAGATTTGTTATTACACCGCTGATCACTATGAGAGTTTTCGTCGGATTGCGCCCTGAATTTGAATTGTTGGTTTATAAATTGTGAAAAGAGAATCTAAATGACACTCAGTCAAACCCTAGTTGAAACCCCTGCCAAAAACGTCTCCGAGACGATTTTGAAGGGTGTTCGCCCCAATATCGTCCAGTCGATTCGGGCTTTTCGGGTGCAAGACTTGCAGGACGCGGCGCAAGCCATGGGACATCATTTTTTGTACGCGAACATCGCCAATGCCCAGAGCAAGCAGGATGTGCTCGACCTGATCGGTCAGCAGTTCATGCTGTCGGTGGCCGTGGGCAAAAACTTTGACTCGCTCTACGACAGCATGACCGACCCGGTGCACAAGTCTGGCCCGCAGCCTGGCTTTATCGTGGTGCTGGAGCACATTCCGGCGCATGCCAAGTTCGACAAGGAAGCGCGTGAGCAGCTGCTCGACATTTTCCGTGACACCGCCGACTACTGGGGTGACCGCAAAATTCCGTTCCGCTGTTTCTATTCCTTCTCCGTGGCACGGGCCGCATACACCAGCAAGGGCGACCACGCCCAGCTGTCCAGCAACCCACCGCCATCGGGCATTGAATTGCTTACCGAAAACGGCGAAAGAATGCCAACCGACAAGCTGCTCGACATCTCGCCGCAGGCGCTGCGCATGAGCAGCCCGTTCAACGCGGGCTACTGGATGACCGCCTGACCCGGGTGCTGCGCGCTGGCCAGCGCCAGCGCCAGTCGCAGGTACTCGTCCACCGGCACCTCTTCGGCGCGCCGCTGCACATCAAATTCCCCGGCAAAATCTTTCCCCTGCAGCCATGCGCCAAGGGTGTGGCGCAGCAATTTGCGCCTTTGGCTGAAAGCCACCTGCACCAGCTCGCTCAAGGCGTGCTCGTCCAGTGCGACCGCGTCCGGGCGTGGCCGCATGCGCACCACGGCGCTGTCCACGCGCGGTGGCGGGTCAAAGCTTTCGGGCGGCACAAACAGCACGTTTTCCATGGCATAACGCCACTGCAGCATCACGCTCAGGCGGCCATAGGCGGGCGTTGATGGCCTGGCCACCATGCGGTCAATGACTTCCTTTTGCAGCATGAAGTGCTGGTCTTCGATGACGTCCACATACTGCAGCAAATGAAACAGGATGGGTGTCGAGATGTTGTAGGGCAGGTTGCCGACGACTCGGAGCCGAGTTGCGGCTTGCGCCAGGGCCAGTTGGTCAAAGTCGACCTTCAGCACATCCGATTCGATCACCCGCAACTGGCCATGGCTGCGCAGGCGCTGTGCGAGGTCACGGTCCAGCTCAATGACGGTCAAGGCGCCCAGACGCTCCACCAGCGGCTGGGTCAGCGCCGCCAGGCCGGGACCAATTTCAACCATGGCTTGACCCGGCTGCGGGTCGATGGCTTGCACAATGGCCTCGATGATGCTTCCGTCGGCCAGGAAATGCTGGCCAAAACGCTTGCGCGGGATGTGCTTGCCGTGTTTCATGCGGGCACCGTCACAGCGGCGGCTGGCGCAACTCGACATAGGCCCGGCCACGCAGCTCCTGCGTCCAGGTTTGTGTGGCTTCCTCGAGTTTTTTCTCGCGCAGCAGCGCGCGTATTGCCCCGCGCTGCTCGGCTTCGCTCAGCTTGTTCTGACGCCGCTCCAGCACTTGAATCAGGTGCAGGCCAAAGCGCGACACCAGCGGTTCGCTGACTTCGCCCGGGGCCAACTGGTTCATCACATTCTCAAACTCGGGCACAAACATGCCCGGGCTGGCCCAGCCCAGGTCGCCACCCTGCGCCGCGCTGCCATCCTGCGAATGCTCGCGCGCCAGCGCGGCAAAATCCGCCTGCCCGGCCTGCACCCGCTTCTTGAAATCAAGCAGACGCGCGCGCGCCTGGGCTTCATCGAGCTGTGCTGAAGGGCGCAGCAAGATGTGGCGCGCACGGCTTTGCGTGACCGACATGGCGGGCAAGCCCACATTGACTTTCTCGATCACCTTCAAGACATGAAAACCTGCCAGCGAGCGAACCAGCTCTGCGACCTCACCCGGCGCGAGGCCCTGCGTGGCTTCAACAAACGAGGCCGGGTAGCGGTCTGCGCTGCGCAGACCCAATTGGCCGTCATTCGACTGCGCCGAGGGCTCGGAGTAGGTGCGCACCAGGGTGGCGAAGTCCTCGCCCGCCCTCGCCCGCTCCAGCACCTTGCGCGCCTGCGCCTGCAAGGTTTGCACCTGGTCGGCGCTGGCGCCCTCGGGCACCGCAATCAGGACCTGCGCCAGATTGATGTCAAGCTGGCTTAAGTCCTGGGTGTTCCGCTGCGCCTGCAAATAAGCATCAATCTCGGACTCGGACACCCGCACCCTGGGCTCCAGGTCGCGCTCGCGCAAACGCTGCAGCAGGATTTGATCGCGCAGCTGGGACCGGAATTGACCGATGCTCAGACCATCGGCCTCCACCTGCCTGCGCAGTTCGGGCACGGTCAGCTGGTTTTGGGCGGCGATCGACTGCTCGGTCTGGTCAATGGCCGCCTCCTCGACACGAATGCCTGTTTCGCGCGCGAATTGAAGCAGTACCTTCTGGTTGATCAGGCGCTCCAGCATCTCCGCTGCCAGGCGTTGAAACTCGGGTGCCGGGCGCCGCTGCGCTGCCAATTGTTGTTGCACGCGCAAAACCTCGCGCTGCACCTCGGTATTGGTCAGGGGTTCGGAGTTGACCACCGCCACAATATAGTCAGATGTGGCAGCGCCGCCGGCCGCGGGCGCGACTCGCAAGGCCTGCGCCTGCACTTGGGAGCCAAGCAAAGCGGTGGCCAGGGCAACAGATAAAAATTTGAAGCGGACAGTCATGGTGGTTCAATCGTAATTGCTGAAACGGCTGGGCAGGCTGCCAGGCTCACGCAGGATCTGGTAGCCGGGGATATTGTCCTTCAGCGACTTGAGCGGATTCACACCGAGCCGGGTGAACCCCACAAATTCCAGCTGAAACATGATGCGCTGGGTCGCGGTGATGCTGCTGGTTTGCAGGCGCTCGAACACGATGCGCCCCAGCCAGCAACTTGCATCGTATTCAAAACCCAGTAATGCGTTGACCAGCTTGCGCTCGTTTATGCTGTAGTTCAGGCGCCCCACGCTGTACCAGCGCCCCTCGCCCTGGCCCTGGCCCGCGGCCAGGTTCTGCCCCTTGTCGCCCCACAGGTCGTTGATCGGCCATTGCCAGCCAAAATCAACCTGCTCACTGGAATCGCGCTGGTAGCGGTAGGCTGCCGTGAGCGTGCGGTAAGGGCCGGGGTTGTAGCGCGCGGCCAGGGTCGAGCGCACCGACTGCTCGGTGGTCGGGTTGAACTGCAGCGTGGCATCGACGCCCCAGTGCCGATCCCAGTTGATGGAGCCGCCAAACAGCAGGTCGCTGACCCGGTCCTGCGCCGGCAAGTCCCCCGGCAGGGTCACCTTCTGGTCCTGGAAGCGCAGGCGCTGGGCCACACCCAGCCGGGCCGCTTCCGCGCCCGTGGCCGGGTCCAGAAAGCGCGAGGTGACGCCGAGCGTGAGAAGATTGCTGTCCGAGATGCGATCATTGCCGACGAAGGCGTTTTCCGTGAAAACCGTGGCCAGATTAAAGTCGTTGGCGCCCGAGTCGTAATTGGGCAGCAGGCTTTGATCGCGGTAGGGGGTGCTGACATAAAACGCCCGCGGCTCCAGCGTCTGGCGCAGCTTGCGTCCAAACAATTGGGTGTCGCGCTCGAACACCAGGCCACTGTCCAGGCTGAACGTCGGCACCGAGCGGCTGGCCGAGGTGTCGCCATTGGCCAATGGGGTTTCAAACTGGTACTGGCTGGCGTGTAATTGCACTTTTGGGATCAGGAACCCGCCACCGGCCGTCATTGGGTAACTGGCCTGCAGCAAGGCAAAACTGCGCTGGCCGTTCGATTGCAAGGTGCGCGTCGGGTCCGATTGAAAGCGGGTGTAGTCGGCATCGACCGCGTACTTCAAACCCGACGAATGGCTCGCTGCGAAGCGGGTGCTGAGCTGCGGCAGCCGGTCGTAGGGGGGAACGATCGGTGCCGTGACATCCTGCAGGGTTTGCCATTTGAGCGTGCGCACCCGGTTGATCCAGTCCCCGTTGCTCCAGGACAGGGTGGCATCATTGGCCAGCAGGCGCTGCGTCAGGGAGCCGCTGGTACGGGTGAAATCACGCCAATAGTCGTCGTCGCTGACCCGGTTCAGGCTCATGGCCAGCTCAGCGCCGTTGTTGGTCCAGGCGCTGGCAATCCGGGCTTGATGGCTCAGGTTGAAGCCCCAGCGATTGGCATCGCGCAACAGGTCGGCGGGCATCCAGTCCAGGCTGGCATTGCCGGCGTAGTTGGCCTCCAGGTAGCGGAATTCGGTGCCCAGATTAACGCCGCGCTTGCTCATCAGGGTCGGGGTGATGGTGGCGTCGCGGTTGGGCGCCATGTTCCAGTAGTAGGGCACCGAAATTTCTGAGCCGTTGACCGTGTCCAACCCCACCGAGGGGGGAAGCACGCCGGACTTGCGCTTGTCGCTGAGCGGGAAACTGATGTAGGGCACCGGCAGCAGCGGCACGCCCTTGAAGCTGAGCACGGCGCCGCTGGCGGTGCCCACATCCCGCTCGTTGTCGAGGCTGATGGTGCTGGCTTTCAAAATCCAGTCGGGCATCCAGCTTGGGCCGGGCAGGCGGCGGCAGGTGGTGAACGTGGCGTTGTGGATGACGGCCCGCTGCTCATCCAGAAAATCGATGCGGTCCGCCTGGCCATGGGCCTCATTGCGCAAGAAATGGTAGCTGGGCTCATTAAAAAAGCCCTCAAAGGTCTCCAGGCGCAGTTCCAGCAAGGGGCCCTCATAGACATTGCCCGCGCGGTTGATCAGCACATGCCCGCTGGCCTTCGCCACATCGGTGGGCTGGTCATACTCCAGCCGGTCGGCCTTGATTACCATGTCGCCACGGCGCAGCATGGCCTGGCCCTCCACCATGGTCTCCTGATTCGCGCGTCCCGTGATGCGCTGGCCCGAGACAAAACTGGGCAAGCGACCGCGCACCTCCGGTGTTATCTGCTCTTGCAACAGGGGACTGGTTTTCAGCAGCAAAGGCGCGTCAGCGGCCTGCTGCGCATGCACCAGAGCCGACTGCAGCAGCGCAAGCAGCACGCTCAGGCGCAGCCGGCCGGCGTGATCCCGCGGCCCAAACGCCGCCGCGCCTGGCATCAGGCAACGCATGTGGGACACGCGCAGGGATCAAAAACGGTGACGGGCATGAAGTAAGCGCGTTAGAGGGCTGGACAGATTTGTAGAATGGATTATCCATGAGCCAAGCACCTACCCCCGAAGCCCCCGCGCAGCCCGTCATTGGCTGGAGCGATCCCGCCCGCGCCGAGCAATTTGCCCGCTGGCTGACTGCCACCGCCACCCGGCACGGCTTGCAACCCGGCAGCCTGCGCCTGGCCTCGGCCGACGCCAGTTTCCGGCGCTATTTCCGCATCGACGCCCAAGACGGCAGCCGCATCATCATGGACGCGCCGCCCGACAAGGAAAACAGCGCGCCCTTTGTCAAGGTGGCCACCCTGATGCAGGCCGCCGGTGTGCACGGTCCGCAGGTGCTGGCTTGGGACGAGCCGCTGGGCTTCATGCTGCTGACCGACCTGGGCGCGCAGACCATGATGCAGGTCATCATCCGAGATAACCCCCAAGCCAACCTGCCCCTGTATCTGCAGGCGGTGGACGCGCTAATTGCCTGGCAGTTGAGCTCTAAACCGGGCGTGCTTCCACCCTATGACGAGGCGCTGCTGCGCCGCGAGCTGGCGCTGTTTCCCGACTGGTACATCAGCCGGCACAAGGGCGTGGTCATCGACGACGCCATGCGCCAGACGCTCGACAAGAGTTTCGAGGAAATCATCCGCCACAACCTGAGCTGGCCCGGCGTCTTTGTGCACCGCGACTTCATGCCCCGGAATCTGATGGCAGGGGGCACACTAGCTGAGCCCTTGGGCGTACTCGACTTCCAGGACGCCGTGTATGGCCCCATCACCTACGACATTGCCAGCTTGATGCGCGACGCGTTCCTGAGCTGGGACGAGGACTTTTGCCTGGATGTCACCATTCGTTACTGGGAAAAGGCGCGCAAGGCCGGCCTGCCGGTGGGCGACGACTTCGGCGAGTTCTACCGCGGCGTGGAGTGGATGGGCCTGCAGCGCCACCTGAAAGTGGCCGGCATCTTTGCCCGCCTCACGCTGCGCGACGGCAAACCCCAGTACCTGGCCGACACGCCGCGCTTCATCCACTACATCCGCACCACCTGCGAGCGTTACCGCGAGCTCAAACCGCTGCTGCGGCTGGTGGAAAAGATTGAAGGCATCGAGATGCCCAATGTGTTTGGTTTTGGGCGGCAATAGGTTAACCCAAGCGCCAGCCCAATATAAGTAGAAAAACCGCTCGATCGTGCCCATGCCCCGTTTTTACTGCCCCACGTCCCTGACCCCCGGCGAATTGCTGGACTTGCCCGCCAGCGCCGCGCGCCATGTGCAGGTGCTGCGCCTGCAGCCCGGTGACGTGATCACCTTGTTCAATGGCGGGCCGGAGGTGCCCGCCAGCAGCGGCGGCGAATATGAGGCCACCGTCACCCAAATGGGCCGTAGCCAGGTGCAGGTGCAGGTGGGCGCGCACACGGTGGTGGAGCGCGAAGCCGCGCTGCAGGTGCACCTGGCGGTCGGCATGCCAGCCAACGAGCGCATGGACTGGCTGGTGGAAAAAGCGTCTGAGCTGGGCGTGGCCAGCATCCAGCCGCTGATGACCGAGCGCAGCGTGTTGCGCCTTGCGGCTGAGCGCGCCGACAAGAAGCAGGCGCATTGGCAAAGCGTGGCGGTGGCGGCCTGCGAGCAGTGCGGCGGCAACCGGGTGCCGCGCATACATGCGGTGATGACGCTGGCGCAGTGGCTCAAGGCGCCAGCCCCGATGGACGCTGCGCAGCACAAGCGCCTGTTGTTGTCCTTGCGGGCCGAGTCGGTGGGCTTGCGCGAAGCGGCCCATCACACGGCGTCGGGCATCACTTTCCTGTCCGGTCCTGAAGGCGGGCTGAGCCCTGCGGAAGAAGACGCGGCACTGGCCCAGGGTTTTGCCCCGGTGACGCTGGGGCCGCGCGTGTTGCGTTCGGAAACCGCGGCCATCGCGGCCGCGGCGGCGTTGCTGATCAGCGGCTAGGCTTCAGCTGACTCCAGCGGCGGTACAGCGGCGGCACCAGCAGCATCGCCAACACACCGATCCACAAGCCCTTGGAAATGGGGCTTTCCATCAGAATACCCAACTCGCCGTTGGTGATCGACAAGGCGCGGCGCAGGTTTTGCTCCATCAAGTCGCCCAGCACAAAACCCAGAATCAGCGGCGCCATCGGCACACCGGTTTTGCGCAGCAAATAGCCGGCAATGCCCAGGCCACCCATCAGCATCAAATCGAAGGTGGTGGCGTGCACCGAATACACGCCGACCGCGCTGATGGCCAGAATACCCGGCACCAGCAGCCAGTTGGGCACCAGCAAAATGCGCGTGAACAGGCCCACCAGCGGGATGTTGATGAGCAGCAGCAGGAAGTTGCCGATGAACATGGACGCAATAAGCCCCCACACCAGTGCCGGTTGCTGCGTGAACAGCGCCGGACCCGGCGTGATGTTGTAGAGCGACAGTGCCCCGATCATCACGGCGGTGGTGCCCGAGCCCGGCACACCCAGCGTCAGCATGGGGATGAACGAGCCGTTGGCGGAGGCATTGTTGGCCGCCTCGGGCGCGCAGACGCCACGAATGTCGCCCTTGCCAAAGGTGCCGTCCTGGTCGCTCAGGCGTTTTTCGACGGTGTAGGCCATGGCGCTGGCAATTGTCGCCCCGGCACCGGGCAGCACGCCCACCACAAAACCGATCAGCGCCGAACGCACGGTGCACCACCAGGTCAGCGCCATTTCTTTCAGGTTGAACAGGTTGCGTCCGGTGGCCCGAATCAGGCCACTGGTATTGGCCTGGTGCTCCAGCATCAACAGGATCTCGCTGACTGAAAACAGGCCGATCACCACCACAATGAACTGGATGCCGTCGCTCAAGTGCACGTTGTCGCCGGTAAAGCGGTAGACCCCCGAGTTGGAATCGAGACCCACGGTCGACAGCGACAGGCCAACCACAGCGGCCAGCACCGCCTTCAGGGGCTGGTTGCCCATCAGCCCGGTGATGCAGGCAAAGGCAAAACACATCAGCGCAAAGTATTCCGCCGGGCCAAAGGCCAGCGCCCATCGCGCCAGCAGCGGCGCGAACAACACAATGCCGATGGTGGCAATGGTCGAGCCCACGAAGGAACTCCAGGCCGAAATCGACAACGCGACGCCGCCCTGGCCCTTGGCCGCCATGGGGTGGCCGTCGATGGCGGTCATGATGGCGCCCGCGTCACCCGGCACATTGAGCAAAATGGAAGAAATCCGGCCGCCGAATTCACAGCCGATATAAACCGCCGTGAGCAGGATCAGCGCGGTTTCAGGCGGCAGCTTCAAGGCAAAGGCCAGCGGCATCAACAGCGCCACGCCGTTGATCGGACCCAGGCCCGGCAGCATGCCGACAATGGTGCCGATGAGCGCGCCAATGGCGGCGACCAGCAGGTTCATCGGCATCAGCGCAACGCCAAAACCTTCGGCCAGATGTTGCAAGGTATCCATCAACGCCCCCCCAGCAGAAACGACATCACACCGGTGGGCAAAATCACATCCAGCAGCTTGTCAAACAACAAATAGAAACCGAGGCCCATCACCAGGCCACCGATCAGGCTCTTTTTCAGGGTCCCGCCAAAGGCCATGCCCACCGGCACCGCCATCAGCGTGGTCGCCAGCCAGAAGCCGAGCGTCCGGAAAAGCGCGCCGTACACCATGACGGCAGTAGCGCACAGGGCCACCGCTTTCCAGTCCAGCGGCGACGTGGCGGCCAGTGCCGGGGTGTTTGACGCCATAACCCGGACCTGGCGCTTGACCAGCAGCCACGCACCCACCACGCCCAGAATGGCTGCCAGCAGCGTCGGAAAGGCGCGCGGCCCGACCGGTTCGTAAGAAATTTCGGCGGCATAGCCGTGCGCTGCCCAAGCCATGGCCGCAGCCATGACCAGGCAGATCGCGCCCAAGATGCGATCACCCATGATGTCCCCTCAAAGAAAATAACTGCCAGCGCTTTTGTCAGCGCCGGCAGTTGGTCCGGCTTAACTTACTGGGCAACCTTGAGGTTGAAGTCTTTGGCCAGCTGGCGGTAGGCCACCATGCGGTCCTTGATGAAGGCATCGAGTTCCTTGCCGGTCATGGCGAACTTGAACATGCCGCGCTCGGCGCGCAATTTGTCGTAGGCCGGTGTGGCCATCATCTTGGCAAAGGTGTCGCTCCAGACCTTGAAGTCGGCATCGCTGACCTTGGGGCCCATGAAGAAGCCGCGAATGATCGGCCACTGCACGTCGTAACCCTGCTCTTTCATGGTGGGCACGCCGGACAGCGAACCTTCCTGACGCTTGTCGGCCAGGATGGCCAGCACGCGGATCTTGGAGCCGGCCTTGAGCTGCTCTTCGGCTTCGGCGGCATCACCCGAGTACACCTGCACATGGCCGCCTTGCAGCGCCGTGATGGCTTCGCCGCCGCCTTCAAAGGCCACGAAGCGCATGGACTTGGGATCTAACCCGGCGGCGCGCGCAGTGAGTGCCGCTTTCATCCAGTCCTGGCTTCCCACACTGCCGCCGGCACCAAACACCACCTTGCTGGGGTCGGCCTTGATCGCGGCCACCAGGTCCTTGATGGACTTGAAGGGTGAGTTTTCAGCCACGATCACCGCACCGAAGTCGCTGCCCACGGCGGCGAGCCAGCGCACGTCGTTCTCGTTGTAGCGGCCGAACTTGCCCTGCGCCAGGTTCAGCAGCGAGCCGCCAGAAAAGGCGATGATGGTGTTGTTTTCATCCGGTCGCTGCGCCACGATGGCGTTGTAGGCCACGGCGCCAATGCCGCCGGGCATGTAGCTCACGCGCATCGGGTCAACCACGTACTTGCCTTCCAGCAAGGCGGTCTGCGCCAGCTTGCAGGTCAAGTCGAAACCACCGCCTGGCTTGGCAGGAGCAATACATTCGGTCTTGTCCAGCGGGCCCGCCAGGGCGGAAAGGCTCATCAAACCGGCACAGGCCACAGCGGCCAAAGAAACGTGATGCAGACGCATGAAAAATCTCCTGTAGATGTGTTGAAAATGCCTTCGACCACCAATCGGTAGCCGCGACATGGGGTGACTGTAGAGAAAACCGACTTTCGGCGAGCTTTCAGTGCATGACCCCAAAAATCGGGGAAAACCCTTACGGTGCGGGCGCGCTGGTGGTTGAAGTCCGTCTTCGTCGCGGGCGCAACTTCCGGGCGGGTGGCCTTCAGCATCCGGTTGCGCTCGCCGGGTCTGGCCCTCCGCCACGGGTCCGGCGCCTAGCCGTGTGCACCAGCCAGTGGACCGGGTCATTGAGCTCAAGCGCCAGTTGCCTCAGCCGCTTGGGATGATCGCTTTTGCTCAGTCTGCCGGGCTTGCTGTTTTGGATTTTTTCTTGGCCGCATCGTGCCGGAGTGCTGGCTTGGCGTGTGATGTGCCGCAGAATTGGGGTATTCCCCAAATTTTCACTTCAGAACCCGCCATGCTTCAAAAATCTCCTGCTTTTCCCGGTGTGCCCGGCCCGGTTGTTGTCGTCGTCATGGACGGCTACGGCATCCCCAGGCTCGACGTGGGCAGCGCCATTGCCGCCGCCCGCAAACCCACGCTGGACCGCCTGATGGCCGAGTGCCCCCACATCAGCCTGCGCGCCCACGGCACGGCCGTCGGCATGCCGTCTGACGATGACATGGGCAACTCCGAGGTCGGTCACAACGCCATTGGCGCCGGGCAGGTCTACAGCCAGGGCGCGGCACTCGTTGCCAATGCCATTGCTGACGGCTCGATCTGGCGCGGCCAGGCCTGGCAGCAGGTTGTCGCCGGGGCCAAGGCCGGCCGGGGCGTGATTCACTTCATCGGCCTGTTTTCCGACGGCAACGTGCACAGTCACATCGACCACCTGAAGGCGATGGTGAGCCAGGCCAAGCTCGAGGGCATCCAGACGGTGCGCATCCACGCTTTGCTGGACGGGCGCGACGTGCCCGAGACCAGCGCGCTGGACTACGTGGCGCCGTTCGAGGCTTTTCTGGCCGAGCTCAGCACCGACGGTTTTGACGCCCGCATTGCCTCCGGCGGCGGCCGCCAGGCCATCACCATGGACCGCTACGACGCCAACTGGCCGATGGTGGAAAAAGGCTGGAAAACCCATGTGCTGGGCCAGGGCCCGCAGTTTGCCAACGCCGCCGCCGCAGTGGAAGGCCTGCGCGCCAGACACCCCGGCACCATCGATCAGGATCTGCCGGAGTTTGTCATTGCCGAAAATGACCAGCCAATTGGCACCATCGAGGACGGTGACTCGGTGGTGTTCTACAACTTCCGGGGTGACCGCGCCATTGAAATCACCCGTGCGTTTGTCGAAAAAGACTTCAGCCGGTTCGACCGGGGGCGCACCCCTGAGGTCACCTTTGCCGGCATGCTGCAGTACGACGGCGACCTGCAGTTGCCCAAGCGTTTTCTGGTGACCCCGCCGGCCATCCGGGACACCTCGGGTGAGTGGTTCAGCAAGGCGGGCCTGACCCAGTTTGCCTGCTCCGAGACGCAGAAATTTGGCCATGTCAGCTACTTCTGGAACGGCAACCGCTCCAACAAGTTCGAGGGCGAGACCTGGCAGGAAGTGCCCAGCGATGTGGTTCCTTTTGAGCAGCGCCCCTGGATGAAGTCGGCCGAGATCACCGACGCCATGATTGCCGCCGTGCAAAGCGGTAAGTACAAGCTGCTGCGCTGTAACTTTGCCAACGGCGACATGGTCGGCCACACCGGCAACTTCCGCGCCGCCACCATGGCCGTGGAAGCCGTTGACCTGGCGCTGGCGCGCCTGCTGCCGGCCATTGCGGCGGCGGGTGGCGTGGCCTTGATCACGGCCGACCACGGCAACGCTGACGAGATGTACGAACTGGACAAAAAAACCAGTCAGCCTTCCCTGAACCCGGATGGCTCCTACAAGGCAAAAACCGCCCACACCCTGAACCCGGTGCCGCTGATCCTGTTTGACAAGGTCACCGGTGGCAAGCTGGGGTTAAAACAGACGGCCACGGCAGGCCTGTCCAATATCGCGGCCACCGTCGCCAATCTTGTCGGGCTGGAGAAACACGCCAAGTGGGACGACAGTCTGCTGCAGATCAAGTGAGCCAATGACCGCCGTCGGGCTGTCAACATTGTGAGCCCGGCGCGTCATGAAACTTGAGTCCGGAAGACAGTCACTGCGCTCACCCCGGACTGCTTCTGATTTTAAAAGCTCATGTGTCGATACCGATCCCATTCTGGGCTGCGGGAAGAACAATCGCCGGCCAATGCAGCGTCACTGTGAGCCCAGGGGCAGCCGGGTCTGAGTGGGTGTTGCTCAAGCTTAAAGTCCCGCCATGGCGCTCAAGCACGGCCTTGGCAATGGCCAGGCCCAGGCCCGAGCCGCTGGCCGGGCTGCTGCCCCGGAAAAAGCGCTTTCCGGCCTGTGCAAGTTCGTCCTGTGACATGCCCGGGCCGTTGTCGATCACTCGCAGGACGGCCTGTTGGCCGCACCCTGTGGCCCCATTTGACGGCTCAACACCGGCTTGCACCGTCACTTTGGCCCCGACTGGCGTGTGGTGCAGGGCGTTGTGCAGCACATTGACCAGCGCTTCCTGGAGCAAGCCCGCGTGCGCGTTGACTTCTGTGCGCGCGTCACCCAGGGGCTCAAAACCCAGGTCAATTTGCTTCTGGCGCGCCGCTGGCCAGGCGGCGCGCGTGACCTCTTGCGCCAATGCGACCAGGTTGCAGGGCGCCATCCGCCATTCGGTGGTGTCGGCGCGCGCCAGGGACAGCATCTGGTTGGTCTGCCGCACGGTTTCTTCGACCTGCAGTTTGATCGCCACGAGGGCCTGTTTCATCAACGCCGGGTCGGGTTCACGCAGGGCAAAACCGACCTGCGTGGCCAGCGTGGTCAAAGGCGTTCGCAACTGGTGCGAGGCATCGTCCATGAACATTCTGCGCGCCTCCATCGCCTCACGGTAACGCTTCACGTGGTGGTTGATGGCTTCGACCAGCGGCTGCACGTCATCGGCGATGTTGTGGCCGTCCAGCGGGGTCAGGTCTTGCGGGTCGCGCTGCATGACGTCCTGGCGCAGGCGCTGCAGCGGACGCAGCGACCAGTTCACCGCAGCGACCAGCAGCGCCACACCTGCGAGCAGCAGCAAGGCATCGCGCGCGAGCGTCTCCAACACCAGGCGACGGGTGAAATCCTGCCGACTTTCCAGGGTTTCGCCAATCTGGATCACCACCTGGCTGGAGTTGGAACCGCCGGAGAGCGGCCTGGCCAGCGCGCGCGCATAGGAACCCAGCCGGATCGGTTCACCGTAATACATCGCGTCGCTGAACTGCGGTTGGCCATTGACCAGAGGCCGGGTTGGCGCGGGCAGGTCGGCGTTGCCGATTTCAACCAAGCCGTCACCGCTGGCCACGCGGTAAAACACCCGGCCGTTGGCGGTCAGCTCAAAAAACTCCAGCATGCGGTAGGGTAGTTCCACCGACAAGCCACCACTCGCAGTGGAGATGTTGGCATCCATGGACTTGATTGCCCCCAGCAGCGAGCGGTCATAGGCGGCATTGGCAGCCCCCAGAGCGGTGCGCCAGCTCACCACAATCTCCAGCCCCATCACCAGCAGCACGCCGGGCAGCAGCACCAACAGCAGCGTGCGGCGCAGGCTCAGCCGGTGAAGGGCATCAAGCATCAGGTGCTCTCCAGCACATAGCCCAGGCCGCGCAGCGTGGTGATATGCAGGGGGGTGTTTTCCAGCCGCTTGCGCAGCCGGTGCACGAGCACCTCGATGGCCTCGGGCTGCACGTCGACCTCGTCGGAAAACACGCGTTCCAGCAGGTCGCGCTTGGACAGAGGTTCA
Organism: Polaromonas sp.; assembly: GCA_021737975.1. Lineage (GTDB taxonomy): Bacteria > Pseudomonadota > Gammaproteobacteria > Burkholderiales > Burkholderiaceae_C > Rhodoferax. The sequence continues at coordinate 35,541 of JAIPCZ010000022.1, forward strand.
CCGCTTCGTTGCACCAGGGCGCACAGCGTCGCGTGTTCGCGCGGGGTCAGGTTCATGGGCACATGCTTGAGCAGCAACTGGCGGGTGACCGGGTCATAAACCAGCGGCCCGCAGGAAAAACGGGGGTGATCGCTGCCACGCGATCGGCGGATCAGCGCCAGCAGGCGGGCTTCCAGTTCGGCCAACTCGAACGGCTTTGCCAGAAAGTCGTCAGCGCCTTCGCGCAGGGTGCTGACACGTTCGATGAGTGAATCGCGCGCGGTCAGGATCAGCACTGGCAGGCGTTGATCGGCATCGCGCAGATCAGCCAGCACGTCATGGCCGTCGCGCCCGGGCAGACCCAAGTCGAGGATCAGCGCGTCGTAACGGGTTGACTTGAGGCTTTGGCGCACCAGCCGGCCATCGTTGACCCAGTCGACCTGGAACTGGCTTTGTTGCAGCGCCTGAACCAGCCAGGTCGCCAGCGCCTGCTCGTCTTCAGCCAAAAGAATGCGCATGGGTTGAGGGAGTTGGAATGGAGGCTGAAGTTTAAGACCTACAGGTGTCAGGCCTCAACGCGCAGAACCGCTCAATTGCGGGCCAGCCACGCCGTCACCCTGGGGCCCAGCACCAGCACCATCAAAAATCGCACCAGTTGCATGGCCATGACAAAGCTGGCGTCGACCGCGCTGGTGGCGGCGATCACGGCCACCGAATCGGCGCCGCCCGGGCTGGTCGCCAGGTAGGCTGTGAGTGGCGCCACGCCGGCCAGCAGCACCAATAGCAGCGCCAGCACCAGGCCCAGGCCCATCAGGGCAGCAATGGCTGCCAGCACCATGGGCAGGGCCTGCCAGGCGTGCTGCAAAATGTCACGGGTGAAGCGCAAGCCCACGCTCCAGCCGATCAGGGCGTAAGCGAGCACCAGCAGCGCCGGCGGCAACTCGATGACCAGCACACCCAGCGCCTGCAAAGTCATGCCGCAGACCAGCGCCAGCACCAGACCGCCGGCCGGAATTTTCCAGCGCTGTGCCGCCACTGCCGACGCAATGATCAGCAGCAGGGTGGCTCCCAGGTGGTGCAGGTGCTGCGCGTCCGTGGTCGGGTCGGGCAGGGAGGACACGGCAGGCATCGCCGTCACGGTCATCGCCAGATGCGCCACGCCGGCCGCCACGGCAGTGACGAGCACGACACGCGTGTACTGCATGAAGGCGACCAGGCGCATGTCGGCGCCGTGGCTCCCGGCCATCAGCACCATGGCCGAGGCCGCGCCCGGCGCAATGCCCCACAGCGCCGTGGTGCCGGGCAACACCTTGCGGCGCACCAGCAGCCAGCCGAGCAGGCCGGCGGCGCCGATCACCAGCAGGTTGATGCCCAAAAACAGCGGCCAATCCGACAGCACCCGGGTCAGTGCCGGCGGCCGCATGCTTTGGGCCATCAGGCAGCCCAGCACCGCTTGCGCCAGCATGAAAAACGGTTTGGGCAGGTCCATCTGCCCCCACTGCACCGATATCAGGATACCGCCCACCATACAACCCAGCAAGACCCCGGCGGGGAAGTGCAGCGCGTGCAAAATGCCGCCCAGCAAGCCGCTGAGCAAGACCAAGGCCAGCCAGCGCCAGCGTTGCGGGAGGACGGGGCTCACCGGGAGAGCGTGTACACCGAGGTGCCGGCCAGCAAATTGGGCAGCAGGCGCACCACCTTGCCGTCCTGCAGCCCGAAGCTGTCCTGCACCAGCAGGCGATTGCGGCTGGCCAGCACACCGAGGTCGGCGTGGGTGCCAACGCGGATATTGGGCGTGTCAAACCATTGGTAAGGCAGGCGCTTGGTCACCGGCATGCGCCCGCCGAGCACGCTCAGGCGGTTCGGCCAGTGGGCAAAATTGGGGAAGGCGACAATGCCCAGACGCCCCACGCGCACGGTCTCGAGCAACATCACCTCGGCGTTGCGCAGGTGTTGCAGGGTGTCGATTTGCAGCACCACGTCAAAGCTGGCGTCCTCGAAAGTGGACAGGCCCTCGTCGAGGTTGAGCTGGATCACGTTGACGCCGCGCTTGACGCAGGCCTGCACATTGGCATCGTCGATCTCGACGCCGTAGCCGCTGCAGCCGCGCGCCTGGATCAGGTGCGCCAGCATGGCGCCGTTGCCGCAGCCCAGGTCGAGCACGCGCGAGCCCGGTGGCACCAGTTCGGCAATGGCCAGCTGGGTGGCGTTGACGTTGACGCTCATGGGGCCTCCCCGGCCGGCTTGACAACACTGTTGAAATAGGAGCGTATGACACCCGTGTAGCGGGCGTCATCGAGCAAAAAGGCGTCGTGCCCGTGCGGCGCGTTGATCTCGGCGTAACTCACGTCGCGTCTGTTGTCGAGCAGCGCCTTGACGATCTCGCGGCTGCGCTTGGGGGCAAAGCGCCAGTCGGTGGTAAAGCTCACCAGCAGGAATTTGGACGTGGCACGCGCCAGCGCCAGGCTCAGGTTGCCCTCAAAGGCGCGCGCCGGGTCGAAGTAGTCGAGCGCGCGGGTGATCAGCAGGTAGGTGTTGGCGTCGAAGTAATCGGCGAACTTGTCGCCCTGGTAGCGCAGGTAACTCTCGATCTGGAACTCGGCCTCCAGCGTGCTGTAGAAGAAATTTCGGTCCTGCTCGCTCTGGCTGCTGGCAATCAGCTGGCGGCCAAACTTCTCGTTCATTACGTCGTCGCTGAGGTAGGTGATGTGGCCAATCATGCGGGCAATGCGCAGGCCGCGCTTGGGCACCGTGCCCTGCGCATAAAAATTCCCGCCATGAAAGTCGGGGTCGGTCTGGATGGCGCGCCGGGCCACTTCGTTGAAGGCGATGTTTTCTGCCGTCAGGTTGGGCGCGCTGGCTATCACCACCGCGTGGCGCACCCGGTCCGGGTACTGCAGCGCCCAGCTCAGCGCCTGCATGCCGCCGAGGCTGCCACCCATCACGGCGGCCAGCGTCTGAATGCCCAGGGCATCGAGCAGCCGGGCTTGCGCGTTGACCCAGTCCTCGACCGTGACCACCGGAAAGTCGGCGCCATAGACGCGCCCGGTGTCGGGGTGGGTGTGCATCGGGCCGGTCGAGCCAAAACACGAGCCCAGGTTGTTCACGCCGATGACAAAAAACTGCTCGGTGTCGAGCGGCTTGCCAGGCCCGATCATGTTGTGCCACCAGCCCTCGGACTTCTCCTGGCCGGCGTAGGTTCCGGCCACATGGTGCGAGGCGTTCAGGGCGTGGCAGACCAGCACCGCGTTGCTTTTGGCCGCGTTGAGCGTGCCGTAGGTCTCAAAGCTGAGATCGTATTCCCGAATGGAAGCGCCGCTTTGCAAAGGCAAGGCGGCAGCAAAATGCATGGACTGGGGTGTGACGTTCATAGGTGCGAAGTAGGACTCGCTTCAAGTATAAAGCGCCCACCCCCCCTTGGCCGACCGTTACAGCAGGTTCAGTCGGCGCGCGCCCTCGGTCAGTTCTGCGCGAAAATCCGGGTGCGCAATGGCGATCATTTCCTGGGCGCGCTGCCGGGCTGATTTGCCGCGCAATTGGGCCACGCCGAATTCGGTGACCACGTAATTGATGTCATTTTTGCCGGTCGTGACATGGGTGCCCGGCGTCAGCGTGGGCACGATGCGCGTCAAGCTGTCGTCCTTGGCGGTCGAGGGCAGCACGATGAACGACTTGCCGCCCTGTGAGCGGTTGGCGGCGCGCACAAAGTCCACCTGGCCACCGGTGCCGGAGTAGGGCATCGGCCCCAGGCTTTCCGAGCCGCACTGGCCCAGCAAGTCAATCTGCAGGGTGGCATTGATCGACACCAGTTTGTCGTTTTGCGCCGCCAGGTAGGGATCGTTGGTGAAATCTGCGGGGTGCATTTCCAGCGCCGGGTTGCGTTCCATGAACTGGTACAGCTTTTTCGAGCCGAGCGCGAACGTGGCCACCATTTTTCCGGGCAGGTAGTTCTTCTTGCGGTTGGTAATGGCGCCGCTTTCTATCAGGGTCAGAATGCCGTCACCGATCATCTCGGTGTGGATGCCCAGGTCGTGTTTGCCCGAGAGTTGCATCACCACGGCGTCGGGAATGCCGCCATAACCAATCTGCAGGGTCGAGCCGTCGTCGATCATGTCGGCCACGTACTTGCCGATGGCCTGCTGCACCGGGCCAATTTTTGGCAAGCCGACTTCCAGCACCGGCTCGCTGCTCTCCACCAGGGCGCTCACCTGTGAAATGTGGACCTGGCAATTGCCGTGGGCAAACGGCACGTTCGGGTTGACTTCAAGCACGACGGCGCGCGCCTTTGCCACGGCGGCCATGGTGTAGTCGGCCCCCAGGCTGAGCGAGAAAAAGCCTTTCTCGTCCATCGGCGAGGCCATCGTCAAAACAACATCAGCCGGGATCTGCCCGCGCTGGATCATGACCGGGATGTCTGAGAAGCTGCAGGGGATGAAGTCGATCGAACCGCTTTGCCCGCCCTTGCGTGACGCGGCGCCAAAAAAGAAGGCCATGTGGCGTACATGGTCTGCGGTGTCCGCGTCGAAATAATCAAATTTGCGCACCGCCAGGATCTGAGCCACCTTGATGTCCTGGAAGCGACGCCGCTGCTTCGACAGGGCTGTCAGCAGCGTCGGCGGCTCGCCGACCCCGGTGGGCACGATGATGAAGTCGCCGTTGCGCAATTGGTCAAGGGCATCTTCGGGGGTGCATCGTTTGCTTTGGTACAGGGTTTGAAATGACATAGGGCCTTACAAGTTGAAGGAGGCGCGGGAAATTGTGGCTGCGCTTGCAGCCAGACAGCGAAGGCCCGCCGGCGGACGCCACCCTAACATGAAAGCGCACAGCCGTCAAAATGAACCCCGGCAACAACAAGGCGGCCGTTCACTGGATTTGCTTCAGTGGATGCGCCAAAAATGCGCCGGGTCAAAGCTGAAATTTTCCGCCAAAGCTGTAGCGGATACCGGGGTAAACCAGGCGCGCCAGGCTGGCCACATGCGGGCCGCTGACGGTGCGGCGCGTCATCACCAGGCAGGGCTCGCCGCGTTTTAGCCCCAGGCACCTGGTTTCTTCCGGGCTTGGCAGCGTGGCCTCGATCGAATAACTCGCCTCGGTGAGCGGCGCATGTTCCAGCAGATAGCGCGTCGGCGTCGTTTCGGTGAAATCCGCCTCCAGGTAGTTTGGGGCGACCGCCGGATTCACATGCCGGTCTTCCATTTGAATCGGCACACCTTCCTCAAAATGAACCATCACCGAGTGAAACAGCCGGGCGCCGGTGCGCAGCTTGAAGACCTGGGCCATGGCGGCATCGGCCCGCACCGCCTCCACCCTGATCACCCTCGCGGTGTGCGCGTGTTCTCGTTCCAGGATTTCTTCGTGAATGTCGCGAATTTGCAGCGTGCTGGAAATACGGTGCAACTGCGCCACCACCGTGCCAGACCCCTTGACCCGTTTCACCACGCCCTCCACGGCCAACTCCTTGACGGCACGGTTGGCCGTCATGCGGCTGATGCCAAATTGCGCCTGCAAAGCCGACTCGCTCGGCACGGCGTCACCCGGGCGCCAGCTGCCGTTGTTGATTTGCGCCTTGATAAAGGCTTTGACCTGTTCGTAAGCGGGCAAAGATGTGTTGGGCATGCTGGGCAATTGTCTCGAAATTAATTCTTGATTCATCAGGGTTTACCCGCTGTTTTGTAAGTTGTATAGACAACTATACTCGCTTGTCAAACCCTTAACCACCACGTCGAAGAGTTCAACCATGTCCCAATTGTCAACACTTCCTTTTGCCGACAGCCGGGCGCGTCCGGTGCGCGCACCCCGCGGCAACACGCTGACCTGCGCCAACTGGCAAATTGAGGCGGCCTACCGCATGCTGCAAAACAACCTCGACCCCGAGGTGGCGGAAAACCCCGACGCCCTGGTGGTTTACGGCGGCATCGGCAAGGCGGCGCGCAACTGGCCTTGTTTTGACGGCATTCTGGACAGCCTCAAGAACCTGAAGGCCGATGAAACCCTGCTGGTCCAAAGTGGCAAGCCGGTCGGGGTGTTTCGAACCCATGCCGGCGCGCCCCGGGTGCTGATCGCCAACTCCAACCTGGTGCCCAAGTGGGCGACCTGGGAGCATTTCAACGAGCTCGACCGCAAGGGGCTGATGATGTACGGCCAGATGACGGCGGGCAGCTGGATCTACATTGGCTCGCAAGGCATCGTGCAGGGCACCTATGAGACCTTTGTCGAGGCCGGCCGCCAGCACTTTGACGGCAATCTGGCCGGGCGCTGGGTGCTGACCGCGGGCCTTGGTGGCATGGGTGGCGCACAACCGCTGGCAGCCACCTTTGCCGGCGCCTGCTCGCTCAACATCGAATGCCAGCAGAGTTCCATCGACTTCCGCCTGCGCACCCGCTATGTGGACGAGCAGGCCGCCGACCTGGACGACGCGCTGGCGCGCATCGCCAAATACACGGCCGAGAAAAAGGCCGTTTCCATCGCCCTGTGTGCCAACGCGGCAGATGTGGTGCCCGAGCTGGTCAAGCGCGCCCAAGCGGGCGGCATTCGCCCCGACATCGTCACCGACCAGACCTCGGCGCACGACATCATCAACGGCTACCTGCCCAGCGGCTGGACTGTGGCGCAATGGAAAGCGGCGCAACAGGACCCGGCGCAACACGCCGCCTTGACCCAGGCTGCAGGAGAGTCCTGCGCCGTCCATGTGCGGGCCATGCTCGACTTCCACGCCATGGGCATCCCCACCGTGGACTACGGCAACAACCTGCGCCAGGTGGCCAAAGACTACGGTGTGGCCAACGCGTTTGACTACCCCGGCTTTGTGCCCGCCTATGTGCGCCCGCTGTTCTGCCGGGGTGTCGGCCCGTTCCGCTGGGTGGCTTTGAGCGGCGACCCGGAGGACATCAGGAAGACCGACGCCAAGATGAAAGAACTGTTCCCTAACAACGCCGGTCTGCACCGCTGGCTCGACATGGCCGAGGAGCGCATCGCCTTCCAGGGCTTGCCCGCACGCATCTGCTGGATCGGCCTCGGCGAGCGCCACCTGGCCGGTCTGGCCTTCAACGCCATGGTGGCCAGCGGCGAGCTCAAGGGCCCGATCGTGATTGGTCGTGACCACCTCGACAGCGGCTCCGTGGCCTCCCCCAACCGGGAAACCGAGGCCATGCAGGACGGCAGCGATGCGGTGAGTGACTGGCCGCTGCTCAACGCCCTGCTCAACACCACGAGCGGCGCCACATGGGTCAGCCTGCACCACGGCGGC
>JAIPCZ010000060.1 GCA_021737975.1 Polaromonas sp.
GGACCACTGCCCGAATGGCGGTCCAGGCGCCCAGGGCAGCGGCGCTGGCGGCGATCAGCGCCGACACCGCGATCAGCCAGGCCTCGGTCACATAGGCCAGCGAGTTGAAACGGAACACCTCGTCGTACAGGCCCAGCATGCCGCGCCCGATGAACACGCTCATCGCCAGGCCCGCCAGCACGCCCAGCCCGGCGATGACCACCGCCAACTGGATATAGTGCCAGGCGATGGCGGCGTCGCTGTAACCCAGCGCCTTGAGCGCGGCAATCTGGCTGCGCTGGGTGGCCACCTGGCGGCTCAGCACCACGTTGAGAATAAACATGGCCACGGCCAGAAAGATGCTGGGCAGCACGGTGCCCATGACCTTGAGCTGCGACAGCTCATCGGCCACGATCTTCGACGACAACTGCTTGTCGCGTCCGACGGCACCGATGGCGCCATAGGGTTCCAGCAGCCGGTCCACTGCCGCCAGCACGGGAGGCACGGCACGTCCCGCGTCGAGCCGCAGCGCCACCTGATTAAACGCTCCCTGCATGTCAAAGGCTTCGGTCATGCGCGCGCTGTCGATCCACCAGACGCCAAACTGCTGGTCGTCGGGCGCGCCACCCTGCGAGGCAAACACATACTCGGGCGAGGCCACCGTGCCAACCAGAAAGACGCGCTCGCGCTTGCCGTTGAGGATGGCGTGCACGCTGTCGCCGGGGTTCAGGCTGCGCGCCGCGGCAAAACGGTCGCTGACCAGCGCCTCCAGCACATTATTGCGCTCGGGCCAGCGTCCGCGCTTGAGCGTGAGCGCGTTGAGCCCCTGGAGCCCTGAGTGCAAGCGCGCCAGGCCAACACCGATAAAGCGCCCGGTCACCGGCGGCGCCACGCCGGGCAGGTCAATCTGAGCGTCGAACACCACATCGAGCTTGACCTCGGCAACGCCCTCCAGCGCGGCAAGCCGCTCGCGCAGATGCACCGGCGCGCGCTTGACATTGGCAAACACGTCTGCCAAGCGGTTGTCGCGGTAAAAAGCGTCACGCGAGCCCTTGAGTGACTCATGCACCGAGAACATGCCGACGAACCCGGCCACGCCAATGGCCACCACCAGCGCAATCGTCGCCGCCTGGGCGCGCAGCCGCTTGAGGTCGCGCCAGAGCTTGATGTGGATGGCGTTCATGGCAGGTACCGCGGCTTCACCAGTTCAGGCTGGACGCCGCCACCTTGCGACGATTGACGCGGGTCTCGACGATGCGCCCGTCGGCCAGCCGCAGCACGCGGTCGGCCATGTCGGCAATGGGGGCGTTGTGGGTGATGACGATGGTGGTGGTGCCGAGTTCGTGATTCACATGCTCGATGGCCTGCAGCACCATGATGCCGGTGGCACAGTCAAGCGCACCCGTGGGCTCATCGCACAGCAAGACCTCGGGCTGCTTGGCAATGGCGCGCGCGATGGCCACGCGCTGCTGCTCTCCGCCCGATAGCTGCGACACAAAATGGTTCCTGCGCTCATTCAGGCCCACGAGCGCCAAGGCGTCCTCTGGCTTCATCGGGTTTTCGGCCAGGTCGGTGACCAGCGCCACGTTTTCGCGCGCGGTCAGGCTGGGGATCAGGTTGTAGAACTGGAACACAAAGCCCACATGCTCGCGCCGGTAACGCGTGAGCTCGGCGTCGCCAGCGCCAATGAGTTCATGGGTGTGCCCGGCATAGTTCCAGCGCGCCGAGCCGCTGGTGGCCGAGTCCAGGCCGCCCAGAATGTTGAGCAGCGTCGACTTGCCGCTGCCCGAGGCGCCCAGCAACACCACGAATTCACCGCGCACAATGTCCAGGTCAACGCCGCGCAGGGCGTGCACCGCTGTGTCGCCTTCACCATAGACTTTGGTCAGGCCACGGGCCATGAAGACCAGTTGATTGTCAGCAGTTGAGTTGTCCATGATGTCTTGTGCAGGGCAAAAATGCCCATGCGCCATACAGCGCATGTTGAATTTTCACCAAAACACGGAAGTGCGGCATTGCGTTATGTCGACTTTTGGGAAGGTAAGCTTTCATCCCATCGGCAAAGGATGGAAGTCACATGGGCCAGCGTGGCCTAAATTGCCTGCGAAATGACCGTTTGCTCGACCAGGCGGTCATCGCCCAGCACAATCAGGGAGAACAGCAGTTCATCCAGGCTCGCTGCCAGGGCTGTCTTGCGCGCCAGCAGCGAGGTGGCCTGCGGGTTCAGAACGACAAAGTCGGCCTCGCAGCCCGGCTGCAAATTGCCCACCACGCCGGCCAGCCCAAGCGCCCGCGCCGCCCCGGCCGTGTGCTGCCACCACAAATGCTGAGGCCCCAAACTCAGGCCCGGCTTCGTCTGCCCTTCCCTGCCTGCGTAGTAGGCCGCCAGCATGGTGTGAAAAGGACTGAAGCTTGTGCCGCCGCCCACATCACTGGCCAGCCCGTACTGAAAACCAACGCGGCCGGCCCCGGCGTAGTCAAAAAAACCGCTGCCCAAAAACAGGTTACTGGTAGGGCACACGGCGGCGGCGGCGCCGGTGTCGCGCATCAGCTTGCGATCATCGTCATCAAAATGGATGCAGTGGGCGTAGATCGCGCGCTCGCGCAGCAGGCCGAAGTCACCGTAGGTGGCGAGGTAACTGCGCGAGGCTGGAAACAGGGCCCGCGCCCAGGCGATCTCGGCCTTGTTTTCAGCCACATGCGACTGGATCCAGACATCCGGGTATCGCGCAGCCAACTCACCTGCACCGCGTAACTGGGCGTCGGTGCAGGTCGGCGCAAAGCGCGGCGTGATAGCGTAGCCCAGCCGGTCGACCCCATGCCATTGCCGGATCAGCGCCTCGGTGTCCAGCAAACTCTGCTCGGTGGCATCCACCCTGCCATGGGCCGCGGGCTGGTTCAACACATCAGGCGGGGCGTGGCGGTCCATCAGGCACAGGCCGGTGATCAGGCGCATACGATGTTTTTGCGCCTCGGCAAAAAACGCCTGCACCGATGCCGGGTGGGACGTGGCAAAGGTCAGCGCGGTGGTGACCCCCTGGCGCAGCAGTTCGGCGATGAAGAACTGCGCCGACTCGGTGCTGTAGCCGGGCGAGGCAAAGCGCTTTTCTTCCGGAAAAGTGTAGTTTTCCAGCCAGGGCAACAAGCCCTCGGCCGGTGAGCCGATAACGTTGGTTTGCGGGTAATGGCTGTGCAGATCGACGAACCCCGGGGCGATGATGCGCCCCGGCCAATGCGCCACGGCCAGATCGGGGAAGCGCGAGCGCAGTTCGTGCCAGGACCCCACCGCCTGCACCACCTGCGTCCCTTGCGCATTGGGGCCAACCACCAGCAGGCCGTCCTGCTCGTAAATGGCTGCCTGGGCCGGATCACGGTCGGTGGCAAAACGAAGGATGGCGGCGCGGTAGGCTTTCATAGGGGGTAGAGCTTACCCAAATTGCTGGCCATGGCAATGGAATTCCTGGGACTGTGCGGTCCAAATTCGACTGCTGCGATAATTCCCGCATGAAAAATACCGTGCAAATTCCTCTTGTGACGCTCTGGCGGCCCATTCTGGCCATGCTGGTCGTCATCGTTGCGTCCAATTACCTCGTGCAATTTCCCATCAACGACTGGCTGACCTGGGGTGCGTTCACCTTCCCGGTCGCGTTTCTGGTGACCGACCTGACCAACCGTGCCGTCGGCGCCCAGGCGGCACGCCGCGTGGCCTGGACCGGCTTTGCCATCGCCGTGCTGGTTTCGCTGGCCCTGGCGCCATGGCGCATCGCAGTGGCCTCGGGCGTGGCTTTCATCGTCGGCCAACTGCTCGACATCGCCGCGTTCAACAAACTGCGCGCGATGTCGTGGTGGAAAGCGCCGCTGATCGGCTCCGTCGTCGCCTCGGTGGTCGATACCGGCATCTTCTTCTTTTTGGCGTTCTACGGCTCCGACATGGACTGGCTGATGCTGGCCACGGGCGACCTGGGCATCAAATGGCTGATGGCCGCCGTGCTGCTGGCGCCTTACCAACTGATGCTGCCGCGCCTGCAGCTCTGGGTGCCTGCGAAGCCACAGGCTTAATCAAGCTATTTTCCGAAGTTACCCCGTTGCAGCAGGCCTTCGAAAAACTGCGCTGTTTCACTTGACGGGTGTCCAGACAGGCGCCCTTTTTTTGACCTTGCGCCAGCACCAGGCGCCGCTGTGCGACGATATGCCGTATGCCTTTTTTGCCCGATCCGTCCTCAACCCCAACGCTGGCCCAGGAATGCGGCCTGCAACGCCCCAGCCAGGGCTGGTGGGCGTGGCTGCGGGATCCTTATGGCATGTTGGCGCTGCTGGCCGCCGTGCCGATCTGGCTGGCCATGGCCTTGTGGGTTGGTCCAGCCATGCGCCATCCCGTCGGGGTGTTGGCCTGGGTCTCATTCATAGTGATTCAACCCGTGCTTGAAGAACTTGTGTTTCGCGGCCTCTTGCAGGGGCAGGCGCTGCGGCTCAGCAGCCTGCACGGCCAGGCGCTGCGGCTGGGCCCGGTCACGCTGGCCAATGTGCTGGTCACGGTGTGTTTTGTGGCCCTGCACTTGCGCGCCCAACCGCTGGACTGGGCGCTGGCTGTGGCCGGGCCGTCGCTGGTGTTGGGTCACCTGCGCGAGCGTATGGCAAGCGTCTGGCCGGCCATGCTGGTGCATGCCTACTACAACGCCGGCTTTGGACTGGCCGCGCTGCTGGTTCAGAACTGATAAAAAAAACACCGCCTGGCAACAGGCGGTGTTTTGATGTCAACGGGGCGGCAAAGCCCCGATGGATGCGGCCTTAGCTGCGGCGGGTGCGGCGCACGCCCCAGCCGATCAGGCCAAGTGCGGCCAGCAATGGCAGCATCGGGTCGACCGGGCGCTCAGTCGTGGCGGCCGAGCAGCCACCGCCGCCGTCGGCTTTCTCATTCACCATCGCGGCCGTCATCACAGTCTTCGATTCGACATCACTGAGCGCCGGCGTCGAAGTTGTGAAGTTGGTGTCGTCGTACCATACACGGGCGAACCTGGCCTCATGCACGCCATCGGCCACCTGAGCCCACACCGAGTAGAGCGTGTCACCCGCTGGTGTCATGGCCAGGCTGGCTTCTTCTGCGGCCACACCGCTGCCGGTGGTCAGCCGCGCGAACTCGTTGTTCCAGCCGCTCGACGCCCGCAGGGTGCTTTCCGCGCTTGTCACCTGGTAGTGGTCACCAAAGTTGACTGCGCGGCCGTACCACAGGTCCAGCGGCTCGGCTTCGCCGCCTTCCGCCACGGTTTTGTTGTCGCCCGCCTCAAAAACGACCATGAAGCGCGAGGGGTTGAACACATCGGAGTCCGGGTCGGTGCCTGCACCCTCGATGGTCGGCATGGTCGGCGGGTCGGGCGTGTAGCGCGGATCCAGAATGGTGTACTTGTTGGTGGGGGTCAACAACTCCCTGGACTTCAACTGCGACACGTTGCGCGCCTGTTCCACCGCGCCGGCTGCATACACCGTCTGGACCGTGGACTGCTCTGCGGACGTTTCGCCGTTACGCATCGTTTCCCAGGTCGTCGTGCCCTTGCCGCCCCATTTGGCCGGGGTGGTGGTCCAGTTCTTGCCGCCGTCGAACGAGCGGCGGATGTACAGCTCATAGCGGTCCTTGCCCTTGGCGTTGAGCTTCCAGTTGGGCGACCAGGCGTACATCACCACCGCCATGTCACCCCACAGGTAGCCGCGGTGACCCTTGGCCACGTCCAGCGGGTTGTACCAGGACTGGTCATCCAGGTTGCTGCCCATCGCTTTGCTCAGGTCGGTCTTGCCGCACAGCGGCGAGCCGGGGCATTGGAACCAGGTGGTCATTTTGTCGAACAGGGTCTGGTCTGCCGGGTCGGTACTGGCGATGCCGGCTTTGTCGACGGTCGGGCAGGTACCGTCGGCACCCGTGGACTCGCTGCTCACTGCGCAGGTCTGCGGCGTGGTGCCAGACAGGTTGATGGCCGGCTCCATGCAAATCCCTTTCGGGTAGTATTGGTTTTTGCCATTTTTGTATTTCCAGTCGCTGCACGCCAAATTCGAGAAGTCGTAAGGGTTTGGCGATTTTTTGATGTCGACGATGCGTCGCGCCATGATGTCGGCCGGACCACCCTGGTTCACCAGCCCCTGCTTGAACAGCAGCATGGCCATGAGCTTGCTATTGCCTTCGTCCACGTTCAGCGGCGACTGCACCATCAGGCTGCCACGGCGGGCGATTTCGGTGCGGTAGATGTCGAAGTTGAAGGCGCCAAAGTCCCACATGTTGACGGTGTTGATGGGATCGAAGGTGTCACCCGTGCGCCAGTCCACTTCAGGCTGGTTGACCATGTTGCCCTGGCTCACCAGGTTGGCCACCAGGCCGGTGGGCGAAGTGTCGCTTGACGTGGCAGGCTTGCCCATGTCGAACGAGTGGTACCAGATGTTCTTGCCATCGTCGAACTCTACGCAGGTGTCCTTCTTATCCTCATCCGGATTGCAACCGGAGATGACGGACGGATTGTTGAGGTCGACAGCGAAGCCACCCAAGCCCTTGTCTTCCTCGTTGACCACGACCACCCATGCACCGATCGTGTTGCCGCCGGCATCGAGTTTGGGCCGCAGCGCCACGCGCGGACGCACAGCTGCGGTGTTGCCCAGGCCGGGCAGGCCGGTCTCGCTGACGCACAGTGTTTGCTCTTTGTTCTGGTTGCCCTTGATCAGGGTAATGGTGCTGGCGCACTGATTCTTCAGGCCAAAGGTGGTTCCAGCCGTGCAGTACAGGGGTTTGTTCGCTCCCGTGCAACCGTCGTTGTTGGTCAGGCGCATGGGTACTGCAAAGGGCACGAAGTGCTGGGGCTTCTTGGTATTGGCGGGCCAGTACTCGGCCAGCGTCAGGTGCTTGGTGGCATCTAACGGGTCGGTTACAACTTCGAATTCGCTGTAGGGCAGGAACGAGTACCAGATGTCGGTCTTGCTGCCGGCGGTGGCGCCGCTCCAGCCTTCGCCGGGGCCGTCACCGGAACCGGGGCGCAGGCCGTCGGGGTCCTCCTGCCAGACGATGACAGCGCCGGCGTCCTTGACGAAGTCCACCTCCACACGGTTGACGTCGCGCACGCCCGAGGTCAGGCGCTCGGCTTTGAACCACACCATGTGGTTAAGCTCGGTGACGCCATCGGTGCGGGGGTCGTCACCCGCCACCATGACACCACGGGCGCTCCACAGGCAGTTGAAGGGCACTTCGCCCACCGTGGGAATCGGTTCCTTGCTGGTGGGGTCGGCGTAATCCACGCTGCCCTGGCTGCCTTTGACGCCGAACACATCGGTCAGGTAAAGATCCTTGGTGATGTCGATCTTGAGTTTGGTGGCCACCGCAGCAAGAACCCCGGCATTCGTGTCGTTCGTCGAGAGGGTATAAGCCGCATTGCCTTGCGAGCAATAGCGGCTGGGCCAGGCCACCACAACATTTTTGCCAGCCACCGCCATGGCCACGTTGACTGCGTCGCCGGGGTACTCCGTGATGGACGTGGTGCCGTCGCCCGGATCTTTGATCGCCGTGGCGATGTCAAAGGAACTCTTGTCCGCCGACTCGGAGATGTTGTATTGCTTCCAGGTGGTGCCGTCGTCCAGGCTCAAGGCTGCATAAATGTCGCGCCGTCCGTGGCCGATGAAGCCGCCAGAACCATCCGGCACATAGGCGGGGCCATACATGAAGGCACTGATCGCCGGCTTGGCGACAGTACGCTCTTTCAGGATTGCTCCCTCAGAATCGTCCGCTGTGTATGCCTGGTATTTGACGGTGGTTGCCGCCCCTGCCGCCGTCTGTGCCGGCACGTAGTAGCGCAGGTACTTGACGAAGGCGTGTTCGGCCACCGGCGGCTCGGTCCAATCGAGCTTGATGGTGTTCGTCAGGCTCTTGCTGATCTGCTCGCCCACAGTGGCATACGCGGCAACCGCAACGATGCCGACCGCCATCACGGCCGCAAGGACCGTTGATCTCCGTTTCGATTTCATGTCAACTCCTTTAAAAAAGCGCTTCAAAATCTGCCCTGTGTTTGCTTGGAGAAGATCACGCAAACCTTCAGTGGCCTGGTCCAATGTCAGCCGACGCATAGTTTTATCCGTCAATGCTCATGTACAAATAGAAGCGAATTCAGTTTAAAAAGATGACATGCATCAGGATTGATAACTCTCAATTCCGATGCGGGTTATGAAGTGGAAAGAAAAGCCAGAACGCAGCATCCGCAAACGGCGGTTTGTGACGGCGTGTGCGGAAGCATTGCGATCGATCAAAAGGAGAAAGTCAGACTGTTGCAGGATGCCAACAGGTGCCGGTGGCCCAGGCCAGCAAAGATGCAAGGGCGGGGGAGCGGCTGGCCGCCGCAGGTCTGGGCAGGCGCGTTGGCAATGGCGTCCCACGCTTCCTGGCTGATCACCTGCGGCCCATAGCCCGTCTTAATTGACCTTCAACTGGTCTTTGGTCTTGAGCTGAATCTGCTCCTGATCCCTCAACTGGTCCCGTGTTTTCAGCAGGGTCTGCTCTTGCGTCTTCAACTGCTCCATGGTTTTGAGATGAAGCTGCTCCTGGGCCTGCAACTGCTCGCGCGTTTGGGTGCGCAGCTGGTCCTGGGTCTTGAGCTGGTCACGGATCTGGGTCAGCATCTGGTCCTGAACCTTCAACTGCTCACGGGTCTGGGTGAGAAGCTGCTCCTGGGTCTTCAACTGGGTGCGGGTCCGCGTCATCAACTGGTCCTGGGCCTTGACTCGTGCCTGCACCTGAGCCTGCGTCTGAACCATGTCCCCGCTTTGCGCCATGGTGGCTGCGCCGCCAACGCTGCCGGCACCAGGTGAACCCGCTGCCCCCGCTGACCCTGAATTCGTTGACCCTGAATTCGCCGAGCCTGTACTCGTTGACCCTGTACTCGCCGAGCCTGAACTCGTTGACCCTGAGCCTGCCGATCCGGATCCTGAGCCTCCGCCCCCACCCGCGCCTGCAGCCATGGCCATGGGGCCTGAGGTGAGGCCAACTGCCAGTGCCAAGGTCAATGCGCCCAAGTTACCCTTTAAGTTTTTCA
>JAIPCZ010000023.1 GCA_021737975.1 Polaromonas sp.
CGGCCGTCGCCGCCGCCGCCGCGCCCTCGTCGCCTCCGCCAGCCTTTCCATCGCTGCCCGTGATGCCGTCGTTGGCTGCCGGCGCGGTGTCAGCCGCGCCCGTCGAGCCGGATCAGCCCGCCGGGACCAAGGATGAGAACCCGATGGATCTCGACTTCGATCTTGACTTCTCACTTGATACGCCAGAACCGGCCAAAGTGGCTGAACCAACCGCGCCAGCGCTGCCACTGGTCGCAGACAGTGCCATGCCCGAGCGCGAGGCGGTCGCGCCCAACCCGGCGCCAGCCGCTGAAGCGGTCGCCCCGGCGCCCGCCAGCACACCCATGGACATGTTGGAGTTTGACTTCGACTCCTTGTCCCTGGACCTTGATGACAGTGACGTCGTGCCAACCAAACAGCCGCCCTTGATGGACTCGGAGGCTCTGGAATCAAAATTGGCACTGGCCGAAGAGTTCAAGGCGAACGGCGACCTTGAGGGCGCAAATGAACTGATTCAGCAAGTCATCAACGAGGCGGACGGTGACCTCAAGGCCCGTGCGCAACAGGCGCTGAGCCAATCTTGAGGGTAGTCACGGATGGCAGGTGAGCCGCCCGCACTGGTTCGCGTCGCCTTGGGCATCAGCTACCACGGCGGGCACTACCAGGGCTGGCAAAGCCAGTTATCCCGGCAAACCGTGCAGGACCAGCTTGAAAAGGCCTTGTCCCGTTTCGCCGACCACCGCGTCTCCACCCTGTGTGCCGGCCGCACCGACGCCGGCGTCCACGGCCTGATGCAAGTGGTGCACTTTGACACGCCGCTGGATCGCCCGGAAGCCGCCTGGGTGCGCGGCCCCAATGCCTTGCTGCCGCGCGATATTGCGGTGCAATGGGCCAAGGTGGTCCCCAAGGCCTTCCATTGCCGGGCCAGCGCCTTGTCGCGGCGTTATGCGTATGTTGTGTTGCAGTCCATGGTGCGTCCCAGCCTGGATCAGGGCCGGGTGGGGTGGGTCTACCGTCCCTTGCAGCTTGAGCTGATGCAGCAGGCTGCGCAGCAACTCATTGGAGAGCATGATTTCACCTCGTTTCGCGCCAGCGCCTGCCAGGCCTTGTCGCCGGTCAAAAACATGCGGCGCATTGCGATATCCCGCCGTGGCGCTTACTGGCGCTTTGAGTTTGAGGCCGATGCGTTTTTGCACCACATGATTCGCAACATCATGGGCTGCCTGCTGTACATTGGCGAGCAGCGCCAGCCCGTCGAATGGATGCAGCAGGTCATGCTGGCGCGCGACCGCGATGCCGCTGCCCCCACGTTTTCACCCGACGGCCTGTATTTTATGGGGCCGCGTTATGACCCGCACTGGGGTTTGCCGCAAGACTCCCCCTTGCTCGATGGATTGCCATGAACCAGAATGCCCAACTGGCGTTGCCAGGCCTGCACCGCACCCGCATCAAAATCTGTGGCCTCACGCGCGAGGCCGACGTGGATGCCGCGGTGGCGGCCGGCGCCGATGCCATCGGTTTTGTGTTGTATGAAAAAAGCCCGCGCTTTGTCACGGCCCGGCGCGCGGCAGAACTGGCCCGCCGACTGCCGCCCTTTGTCACACCAGTGCTGCTGTTTGTCAACGAAGAGGCGCAAAAGATCAGCGCCGCCTGTGCCCAGGTGCCCGGCGCCCTGCTTCAATTCCATGGGGATGAATCGCCGCAAGCCTGCCAGGCCGCCAGCGCGGCATGCCAGCGCCCGTATTTGCGCGCCGCGCGAATTCCCCTGGGTGACGCAGGTCGGGGCTTTGATCTCTTAAAATTTGCCCAAGATTATTCACAGGCCCAAGGCCTCCTGCTCGACGCGCAAGTGGACGGGTATGGCGGCGGCGGGCACGCATTCAATTGGTCACTGCTTCCTCCAAACGTCAACGCTCACCTCGTCTTGAGTGGTGGACTCAACGCTGCCAACGTGATCGACGGCATTGTGCAGGTGCGACCGCGCTGCCAAACGCTGGCGGTTGACATCAGCTCCGGGGTCGAGGTGCCAGGTCAAAAAGGCATCAAGGACCCCGCCCGGATCCGTGAATTTGTGGCCGCCGTGCGGCGCGCCGACCAGACCATCAACAATGCGAGTTAACCATGTTTGAATACCAGCAACCCGATCTGCGGGGTCACTTTGGCATCTATGGCGGCAGTTTTGCCTCCGAGACGCTGACCCATGCCATCAACGAACTCAAGGCCGCTTACGCCAAGTACCAGTTCGACCCCGAATTTGTGGCCGAATTCAACTACGAGCTGGCGCATTTTGTCGGCCGCCCCAGCCCGGTCTACCATGCCGTGCGCATGAGCCGTGAGCAGGGCGGCGCGCAAATCTTCCTCAAGCGCGAAGACCTCAACCATACCGGCGCGCACAAGATCAACAACACCATCGGTCAGGCCATGCTGGCCAAACGCATGGGCAAGCCGCGCATCATCGCCGAGACCGGCGCAGGCCAGCACGGCGTGGCCACGGCCACCATCTGCGCACGTTACGGCCTCGAATGCGTGGTTTACATGGGCAGCGAGGACGTCAAGCGCCAAAGCCCCAATGTTTACCGCATGAAACTGCTCGGCGCCACCGTGGTGCCGGTCACCAGCGGCAGCCGCACGCTCAAAGACGCGCTCAATGAAGCCATGCGCGACTGGGTCGCCAACGTCGACAACACCTTCTACATCATCGGCACCGTGGCCGGCCCGCACCCCTACCCCATGATGGTGCGCGATTTCCAGAGCGTCATCGGCAAGGAATGCCTGGTGCAAATGCCCGAGATGCTTCAGGCCGCCGGCTGCAAGACCGCGCAACCGGATGCCGTGGTCGCCTGCGTCGGCGGCGGCAGCAATGCCATGGGCATTTTTCACCCTTACATCGCGCACGAAGCCACGCAACTGATTGGTGTCGAGGCGGCGGGCGAGGGCATGGACAGTGGCAAACACTCGGCCTCGATCCAGCGCGGCAGCCCCGGCGTGTTGCACGGCAACCGCACCTATGTGCTGCAGGACGACAACGGCCAGGTCACCGAGACCCACAGCATCAGCGCCGGGCTGGACTATCCCGGCGTGGGCCCGGAGCACGCCTACCTGCACGACATCGGCCGCGCGCAATACGTCGGCATCACCGACACCGAGGCGCTGGCGGCTTTCCACTACCTTTGCCGCACCGAGGGCATCATTCCGGCGCTGGAATCGAGCCACGCCGTGGCCTACGCCATGAAGCTGGCCAAGACCCTGCGCACCGACCAGTCGATCCTGGTGAACCTTTCGGGTCGCGGTGACAAGGACATCGGCACCGTTGCCGACCTGAGTCACGCCGATTTCTATTGCCGCCCAAGTTGCCAGGGCCAGTCGGTCAAGGGCGGCCTGGCCGCTGACGAAGCCATCGTGAAGGTTGTCAAATGAGCCGCATCGCCGCCACGTTTACCCAATTAAAAGCCCGGGGCCGCAAGGCGCTGATCCCATTTGTCACTGCCGGTTTCCCGTTTGCCGACATCACGCCTGAGCTGATGCATGCGATGGTTGCGGGCGGTGCCGACGTGATCGAGCTGGGCGTGCCGTTCTCAGACCCCAGTGCCGACGGCCCGGTGATCCAAAAAGCTGGCGACAAGGCTTTGGCTGCCGGCATCGGTCTGGTGCAGGTGCTGGCCATGGTGCGCGAATTCCGCCAGCAAAACGACAGCACCCCGGTGGTGCTCATGGGTTACGCCAACCCGGTCGAGCGCTACAGCCAGAAACACAGGCGCGCCGACACCAAGGAAGGGACCAGCGCCTTTGTGCAGGATGCCGCCGCAGCGGGGGTCGATGGCGTGCTCATCGTCGACTACCCGCCCGAAGAATGCGAAGAATTTGCCGCCGAGCTCAAGTCGAACGGCCTGGACCTGATCTTTTTGCTGGCGCCCACGTCCACCGATGAGCGCATGCAGCAGGTGGCGCGCATCGCCAGCGGTTATGTTTATTACGTGTCGCTCAAGGGCGTCACCGGTTCGGGCGCGCTCGACATCGACGCGGTCGAGGCCATGCTGCCGCGCATTCGCCAGCATGTCAGCGTGCCCGTGGGTGTGGGTTTTGGCATCCGTGATGCGGCCACCGCCCGTGCCATCAGCCGGGTGGCCGATGCGGTGGTGATCGGCAGCCGTATCATCCAGCTCATTGACGAGTTGCCGCGCGACCGGGTCGCCGCCACGGCTGAACACTTCCTGCGCGACATCCGCACGGCGCTCGATTCATAATCCGTTTATCTGTCACGCCGGACCTGGTTCGGCGTCCATGCCACCGCCGACAAACGACGGCTTTCGGAGAATTAACATGAGTTGGCTCGAAAAACTGCTTCCCCCAAAAATCCAGCATACCAATCCGGAGGACCGGCGCAGCGTGCCAGAAGGCCTGTGGATCAAATGCCCCAGTTGTGACAGTGTGCTCTACAAGACCGATCTGGAGCAAAACCAGAATGTTTGCCCCAGTTGCAGCCACCACCACCGCATCGGCGCGCGGGCCCGCCTGAACGCGTTTCTGGACAATGAGGGTCGTTATGAGATTGGTCAGGAAGTCCTGCCAGTGGATGCGCTCAAGTTCAAGGACAGCCGCAAATACCCGGAGCGACTGAAGGAAGCGCTGGAAAACACCGGAGAAACCGACGCGCTGGTGGTCATGGGCGGCTCGGTGCTGGGCATTGGCCTGGTGGCAGCCTGTTTTGAATTCGAATTCATGGGCGGCAGCATGGGCTCGGTGGTGGGCGAGCGCTTTGTGCGCGGCGTGCACACGGCCATCGAGCAAAAAGTGCCTTTTGTCTGCTTCACCGCCACCGGCGGGGCGCGCATGCAGGAGGGCCTGCTCTCGCTCATGCAAATGGCCAAGACCAACGCCTCACTCACGCATCTCGCCAAAAAGGGCCTGCCCTACATCAGCGTGCTGACCGATCCCACCATGGGCGGTGTCAGCGCCGGCTTTGCCTTTCTGGGGGATGTGGTGATGGCCGAGCCCAAGGCGCTGATCGGATTTGCCGGGCCGCGCGTGATTGAATCCACCGTGCGTGTCACGCTGCCCGAAGGCTTTCAGCGGGCCGAGTTCCTGCAGACCAAGGGTGCGGTGGACCTGATTTGTGATCGCCGGGAATTGCGCAAGACCATCGCCAGCACGCTGGCCATGCTGACACGCCAGAGCGCCGATGCGGTGGTTTGAGGTCGTGTCCCTGAAACTGGTCCCGCCGACAGGAATCGAACCTGTATTTCACGCTTAGGAGGCATGCGCACTGTCCATTGTGCTACGGCGAGAACGCTTGATTTTAGGGGCTGAATCCAGCGGATCCGGTTTGTGCGCGGCCAGAGATCGATGGCGCGACCGCGCGAGAGGGTTGGGGATCTTGTCCTTGTGATTTTTTTTCCTCTGGCCGCGTCATTTTTTTCAAGGCGCTTACAGGGTTTTCACTGAGGAGTTGGGAAAACCCATGGCTTAGACTTGCTCTCAGTTTGCAAGCGTGTACAGCCCTCCAGCGTTCACTTGCAGCCGCCAGACTCGCCCTTGGGCGGATTCCGGTGAAATCTTCAAATTTATCAAAAGGAGCTCTATCCATGAAAGTCGTTCGTCATACATCCCTTCTCACACTTGCGATTGGTGCGGCACTGTCAGCGCCGGCGATGGCCCAGGAGACCGTGCGCTGGGGCATCCCGATGTCCTTTGGCTCCAATCTCGTGGCGCTCGGTGACACCATGCCCTGGGTTTCTGAGCAACTCAAGAAGGTTTCGGGTGGCACCATCAACCTGCAGGTGTTCGAGCCCGGAAAACTGGTGCCGGCCCTGGCGATTTTTGACAGTGTCTCCACTGGCAAGGTCGAGGCGGGCTACAGCTGGATGGGGTATGAGCTTGGCAAGGTGCCGGTCTCCGCCCTGTTTGGCGCGGTCCCGTTCGGCATGGAAACACCCATGTTCTCGGCCTGGATGTACTTTGGCGGCGGGGATGCGCTGCTCAAGGAATCCTTCAAACCGCACAATGTGTATCCGATCTTCTGCGGCTCCATCAGCCCTGAGGCGGCCGGCTGGTTCCGCAAGGAAATCACCAAGCCCGATGACCTCAAGGGCCTCAAGTTCCGCGCTGCCGGCTACGGCGGCAAGGTTTACCAGAAGCTGGGCGCTTCAGTGACCATGCTGCCGGGTGGTGAACTGTTCCAGGCGCTCGAAAAAGGCGTGCTCGATGGCACCGAGTTCTCGTTGCCCACAGTCGACGACCAGTTGGGCTTTTCCAAGGTCGCCAAGAATTACTACCTGCCAGGTTGGCACCAGCCCTCCACCAACCAGTTCCTCTATGTGAACATGGCGGCCTGGAACAAACTCAAGCCACAAACTCAGGCGCAAATCGAAACCACGTGCACGGCCGGTGTCACCATGGCCATTGCCAAGGCGGAAGCGCTGCAGGGTCAGACTCTGAGCAAGTTTGAAAAAGAGGGCGTCAAGGCTCGCCAGTTCAACAAGGTCATGCTCGATGCCTTCTCCAAAGCCACCAAGGAGGTGATGGCTGAAGAATCGGCCAAGGACCCGCTGGTCAAGAAGGTGTACGACAGCATGACCGCGTTCCAGAACAAGAACGCCAACTGGCATGACCTTGGCTACCTGCCACGTGACTTCAAGTAATCCCTGAGCCGCGCAATTCAAGCGCGCACCTAGCCGTTCCAGAAAGCGACAGCCCTCTGGAACGGCTTGTTTTTTCCAAGGAAATTTCAATGAAAACAAATGTACAGGGCGCTGATGACGCGGTTGTGGGCTTGTCCGGGCTCAGCCTGCCGACCACCGGGTTTTCCCGGGTCATCGACCGGCTGGTGGGCTGGGCCGGTGAAGTTGCTTCGGCCTTGTGGACCGTTCTGGTCCTGACCATCGTGCTTCAGGTGGTGCTGCGCTATGTGTTCGGCATCGGCTCCATCATGCTCGAGGAGACACAATGGCATCTGTACGCTATTGGTTTCATGCTCGGCCTGTCGTTTACCGAGTTGCATGAGCGTCATGTGCGCATCGACGTGCTGGCCGCAGGTTTTACCACCAGCACCCGCCTGTGGATCGAGTTCCTGGGCATCATTTGTTGTTTGCTGGCTTTCACACTGCTGGTGGTCTGGTTTGCCGTGCCTTTTGTGGTCAGTTCATGGGAACTCGCTGAAGTGTCGGCGGCTCCGGGTGGGCTGCCGTACCGCTGGGCCATCAAATCCTTCATGGTGACCGCCTTCGTTCTGCTGGCACTCATCGGCATGAGCCGCCTGACCCGCGTCTGGACTGCCTTGTTCGGCACGCGTTGAGCCAAAGCGCCCAGCCTGCCAAACACCACAACTTTTCGAGAATAGTCCATGCCTTTTTACGAAATCCTTTCCATCGGGCTCATGGTGACATTCATTGTGTCCCTGTTCCTCGGTTATCCGGTCGCCTGGCTGCTGGCGGGTGTGTCGATTCTGTTTGCCGCCATTGCCATCACCTTGACGACCCAGTTCGGCATCGATACCTTTCTGTTGACCAGTTGGGTCAAGTTTTCCGGCATCGTCGACCGCTTCGACGCCATCATGTCGAACTGGGTGCTGGTGTCGCTTCCCATGTTTGTTTACATGGGCCTGATGCTGGACCGCTCGGGTGTGGCCGATGTCATGATGCGTAATTTTGTCAAGGTCTTCGGCGGCATTCGCGGCGGGCTTGGCCTGACCGTGATCGTGATCGGCATTCTGCTCGCGGCCTCCACCGGCATCGTGGGTGCCTCGGTGGTGTTGCTGGCCATGCTGTCCATGCCCATCATGTTGCAGCACCATTACTCCAAGCCGCTGGCCTGCGGCATCGTGGCAGCGTCCGGCACGCTGGGTATTTTGATTCCACCGTCCATCATGCTGGTGCTGATGGCCGACCAGGTGTCGGTCTCTGTGGGTGACCTGTTCATGGGTGCGCTGATTCCGGGTTTGCTGCTGGGCGTGTCCTACATGATCTTTGTCATGCTGGTGGGCATTTTCCGGCCCGACATGTTGCCGCCGCGCCCGGCTGATGCCGAGAAACTCACGGCGCGCCAGATCGGCATTGCGTTCCTGTCCACCATTCCCACCTTCGGCCTGATCCTGGTGGTGTTGGGTTCGATCTTTTTTGGCGTCGCCACACCGACCGAAGCGTCCGGCCTGGGCGCCTTCGGCGCCATGCTGCTGGCGGCCGCCAACGGCAAGCTGAATTGGAAAGTGATTCGCCAGGTCGGGATCGACACCACCACCACCACCTGTTTCATTTTTGCGATTTTCATCGGTGCGACCGTGTTTGCCTATGTGCTGCGCATGATCGGCGGCGATGAATTGATCACCGAACTGTTCAAGGGCACCGGTCTGGGGCCGCAGGGTCTGGTCATTCTGGTGCTGGCCGTGGTCTTTGTTGCCGGCTTCTTCCTTGACTGGTTCGAGATTGTGCTGATCATCCTGCCCTTGCTGGCCCCTGTTATCAGGCACGCCGGCCTCGACATGACCTGGTTCCTGATTCTGGTCGCGATGATGCTGCAGACTTCATTCCTCACCCCACCCGTCGGCTTTTCGCTGTTTTACCTCAAGGGCGTGGTGCCCAAGGGCGTGACCATCCGTGACATCTATATCGGCGTGATCCCGTTCGTGGCGCTGCAAATGTTGATGGTCGCGATCTGCTTCGAGTGGCCCCAAATCATTCTTTGGTTGCCCGAGCAAATGTATGGGGGCAAATAGGCGTTGCTGATTTGGTAAAGTGTGCGGTCACTTGATCAAGGAGATATGTTCATGACAGCATCGCATGCTTGGCGTTTTTTCAGGGCCGGGGGTTTTGATCAGGTTCGCCTGGACACGGCAGACGATCTGCTGGCGCTGGGGCAACTGGATCAAAAGCTCTGGGTCGCCCTGTCCTGTCCTGTCAAGGGCATCGAGTTCGACGCCCGCACGCTGGAACTGATCGACACCGACACCGACGGCCATGTGCGGGCGCCCGAACTGCTGCAAGCCATAGCCTGGGCCAATGAGCGCCTGCTCGACAGCGCCCTGCTCGGGCAACAGATCCCAGGTTTGCCGCTTGCCGCCATCCGTCGTGACGATGCCGTGGGCGAGCAGATCCATGCCGCGGCTGTGGCGCTGGCGCAGGATATCGGCAAGACGGAGACCGGCTTCCTGACAGTCGATGAAACCAGCGCCGCGCGCAACGGGCACGCCGCGCGCGAGCAAAGCGCCTGGGAAGCGGCTGGACAAGGCCTGCAGGTGCTGGGGGAGGCCACCGAGGCGGGTTTTGGCCTGGTGAGCGCGCTCGACCAGAAAGTCGAGGATTATTTTGTCCGCTGCCAATTGGCTGCTTTCGATGAGCGCGCCGGCGCCGCCCTCAACGTGTCGGAAGACGCGCTCAAAGCCATGGCACCAGGTGCGCTGCAGGCTGGCACGCAGGCCATCACCGATTTGCCGCTGGCCCATGTCACGCCCATGGCCCGCTTGTCCCTGGTCAGTGGCTTGAATCCGTCCTGGGCCGCTCAGGTGGTCGCCTTGCGTGACCAAGTTGTGCAGCCCCTGCTGGGGCCGCAAGTGACCCTGAGTTCGGACGACTGGCAAGCCATCAAGGCCCGATTTGCGCCCTATGCCGCCTGGCTGGCGGCCAAGCCCGATCCCAATGCCGTGACCGACGGTGTGCTTGCCCTCGAAAGACTGTCGCGTTATGTGCGCGACCTGCGCGGTTTGGCCAACAATTTTGTCGCATTCAAGGACTTTTATACCGCCCAGGGCAAAGCCACGTTTCAGGTGGGAACGCTGTACCTCGACGGGCGCTCCTGCGACCTGTGTGTGGCGGTCAATGATGCGGCCAAACATGCGGCGCTCGCCTCGCTGGCGCGCATCTGCCTGGTGTATTGCGACTGCGTGCGCGGCACGGAAAAAATGAGCGTGGCGGCGGCGTTTACCGCGGGTGACTCCGACCAGCTGATGGTCGGGCGCAACGGCGTGTTTTACGACCGCCAGGGCCGTGATTGGGACGCCACCATTGCCAAGATCATCGACCACCCGATCAGCTTGCGCCAGGCCTTCTGGTCGCCCTACAAACAATTGGCGCGGCTGGTGAGTTCACAACTGCAAAAAATGGCAGCCAGCAAGGCGAAGGCGTCGGACGACAAACTCGCGCTTCTGGCCAGTGATGTGGCCAAAAAGGGCGGTGAGCCTGGCGCAGACACCAAGGCGGTCGCGCCGGCAGCGTTTGATGTTGCCAAGTTTGCCGGTATTTTTGCCGCCATCGGCCTCGCGATCGGTGCCATTGGCACCGCGCTGGCGGCGCTGCTGGGCGGGCTGTTCAGCCTGGCCTGGTGGCAGATTCCTTTGGTTCTGCTGGGTGTGATGCTGCTGGTGTCGGGGCCCGCCGTGATTGTGGCCTGGTTCAAATTGCGCAGCCGCAACCTCGGGCCCCTCCTGGACGCCAACGGCTGGGCCATCAACGCGCGCGCCCGCATCAACATTCCGTTTGGCACTTCCTTGACCCAACTGGCGCAATTGCCGCCCAACGCGGAGCGCTCCCTGGCCGACCCCTACGCCGACAAGCCGTCCAGGGCGCCTTATGTGCTGGGCGCCCTGCTTGTGCTGATGTTGGTGATCTGGGCGGCGCGGCTTTAACCTCGCTGCTCAGTCGTAACGCAGGGTCCAGATCAAATCCACCGCGCTTTGGGCGCCGGTCTGGGCGCGCAATGTCAGCCGTCGGGACAGGTCATAAAAAATGGTGAAGACCCCCAGGGTGCCTGCCAGGCCGCTTTCATAAGCCACATAGAAATCGTTGCTGAGCCGTTTGCCAATCGTGACCGTTGCGCCCGTGGCGCTGTCGCCGCCGCTGCTGCCGCCAAAGCTCAGTTCATCCAGCCCCAGTGCCTGCGTCAGACTGGCGCCAGATCCCTTGCCACCGCCACCAAGCAGGGCCAGCGCTGCCTGCTGCAGCAAGGCGGCCTCGCCACCCCGGCCGCTGGCGGAGCGACCCAGCACCAGCCAGGCCAGTTTTTCTGCCTCGGGCAGGTCGGGCTCGGCGTAAAGCCGCACGATCGGCGACAGCACTGTGCCGTTCACCTGCACACCGACCCGCTGGCTGATTTTGGGGCGAATGGCCAGAATGTCCAGCATCGGGTTGTCGACCGCACCGACAAAACGCACAATGCCCTGCTCGATGTCCAGGCGCTGACCGTAAGCGCGGTAGGTGCCGCGCACCGCGCGCACGGTGCCGGTCAGGTTGGGAAGCTCCCTGTCGACGGCGTGTAATGACAGCTTGCCGGTGAGGCGGGTGTCCAGGCCACGGCCGCGGACCTGAAAGTCGGGCCCGAGATCAAGTTCGATCAGCAGGTCAGTCAGCAGGCGGGGAGCGCCTGCACCGGCGGCCGCAATGGCATTTTTAGCCGGGGTGGCGGTGACCGGCACCTTGGCCACGGGCCGACGCACCAGCACGTCATCGCCCAGTTGCGGCGCGCTGTCGTCGGGCAGCGTGATCAGGGCCTGGTCGGCGGCCAGGCTGCCACGCAGGCTCAGGCGGGCGTCCCTGAGTTGCGCGGCCACCTTGCCAGAGACCACCACGCGCCGATCTGACCGGCTGCTCAGCCGCAAGGCTTTGGCCTGCACCTCGAGCGCCATCGACAGGCGGGACAAAAAATCGGCCTCGGATTGGGCGGGCAGCCAGAATACCGACCCGGTCAGGGCCAGTTGGCCGCCACTCCCGGCCGGGGTGGCCGCCCCCTGCAGGCTGAATTCCTGGATATCGATCTGTTGCCCATGCAGGCGGGCGTTGAGCCGGCCCTGGCTGAAGTCGATGCCGTCCACCACCGAGCGCACCGCCAGGTCGCGTGCTTGCAGCCGGCCATCCCATTGGGGTTGCGCCAGCGTGCCGGTCAAGGTGATGTCGGCATCCATGGTGCCCCGCAGTCGCCATCCCGGTGGCGCCAATACCGACCAGGCGTCCACAGGCGGCATCTGTAGCTGCAGGCTGCCGCCAATCGGGACGCTCTGGTCCAGGGACCAGCCCACACCCAGCGGCTGAAGCTGGGTACTGAAGGCCATCAGCGCCTTGCCCGCGCGCGCGCTGTCCCAGCGCAGGCTGCTTGAGAGGTAGCCTGCGTCCAGGTTGAGCTCCAGGCGGGCTTCGCGCATGTCGGCGGGCAGGGCCTCCAGGCGGCTTTCCTCGACACGCAGGCGCAGGTCGCCGGAGCTGCGCTCCAGCACGGCGCTCAGGTGCACGGCATCGGTTTGCCTGGCATCCCAGCGACCGGACAGCATCAGGTCGCTGCTCAAGCCCAGGTCGGCCATGGTTTTTCCGCTCAGGGCATCGAGCCAGGCCAGCGGCAGCTGGCTGATCTGGCCCTGGCTTTGCCACTGCGCCTTGGGTTGGGCTTGTGTGGCGTTTGGGGCGAGCGCTTGCGACCAGCGCATGGCCTGCCAGTTCAGGCCGGCCACGCCGGGCTGGGGGCCGGTCAGGCGGGCGCTGCCGGCCGACAGGGTCAGGGTGTTGCCAGGGCCGCCGGCCAGCCAGTCCAGCAGGACGGGAGGACCCTTGCCGGTGTCGGCCTGCAGTGTCCAAAGGCCGGGGTGCCTGTTGTCTTGCGCCGTGAGCTTGAGCTGGCTCAGGCTGCCCTGCCAGTGGCCGGCCGCCTGCCGTCCGGCCCGGGCCTGCACCTCCCAGCCCACTTGCTGACCGCCGGTTTCCGCTCGGCCTTGGGTGCTGAAGCTCAGTGCCGACAAGGTGCCAGCCAGTTCGGCATCAAGCCCGAGCAGACGCCCCTCGACGGACGCTGCCCCCAGAGTGGCCGGACTGCCGCGCCAGGCCAGTTGCGGCGAGCGCAAACTCGCCGCCACTTGCAGGTTTCGACCCTGTTGTTGCCAGCCACCCTGCCAGCGGCCATCGAACCGGGCCGCGCCGCGCAGGCTGAGTCCTTGAAACACATGGCTCACTGCCGGCCAGCGCTCGAGCCATTGGCTGGTCAGGCTGGCGTCGGTCAGCTGGGCGGTCAGCGTGCCTTGGCCGTCCTGGCTGGCCAGGCGGCCGTCCAGGCTGGCCAGCATGCCGGGCAGATTCAAAGCCAGTTTTCCTTGCGCGGCCCGGGTGTTCAGGTGGTAGCTCAAGCTGCCTTCCAGGTGTGCGTCCTGCGCGTCGATGCTCAGGGCGCTCAAGCTCAGTTGGGGTGACGCCCAGACACCTTGGGCCTGCAGGTTTTGCAGGCGCAGGGTGTTCAAACTGACCGGAGGCTGGCGGGCCCCGCCCGACTTGCCCTGGTCTGGCACGGCTGCCAGCTGAGTCGCAAAACTGATGCCGCCGGGGCTCTGTTTTGCTTGCAACTTGCCGCTCATCACGGCATTGGCCAGGCGGGTGTCGATGGCGCCAGGATTCATTCTGGTCAGTCTGACTTCCGCGCGCCACTGCCCGCCGTCAAACTGGCCGGAGCCTGCGACGCTGCCGCCCGCGCCCGTGGCGCGCACGGCTTGCAGCGCCCATTGCGCATGGTCGTAGGTCACCTCGGCTTGCAGGGCGTCCAGCGGCAGGCGCTGCTGGTTCCATGGCCCCGGCAGCGTGTTGGTGAGTTTGAGCTGGCCCTGCCATGCCTTGCCGCGCGGTGTCACACTGGCTTCGCCGCTGAGCTCGGTTTGCGGCGCTTTTGGCCACAGCGCTGCCAGGTTCAGGCCTTGCCACCGGGCTTGGGCCTCGGTCAATGGCTGGGCTTGCCAGGGCGAAATCCGGGCCGACACCTCGGCTTGCATCGCCCCCGACGGGAATTTTCGTGCCCCTGTACCAGCCGTGGACACCGGCTTCAGGCTGGCCTGCAGGGCCAGTGCCGCGTCGGGACCGGCCAGTTGACCTGTGAGTTGTGCCGTGGCTGCCACCGTCAGGGCTTGCGGACTGGATGGCAGGGTGGTTTGCACCAGGCCCTGGGCTTGCAGCGCCAGCGCCATGGAGGCCGTGGCCTGCAAGCTGCCGTTGAACTGGTAGGACCCCGCTGAGATCAGGCCGCGCCCCTGTTCCAATGTGTGCGCCTGGCCGTCGAAACGGTAACGGCCACTGAGCCCGGTCGCCTGCAATGTGGTGGCGCCCGACCAGATGAAGAGGTTCACCTCGAACGGCACCTCCAGCGTGATCGGAAGGCGCAGGTCGGCGGGGGGCGTCCGGGAGGTGTTGGTGCTGCCGCGCTGATCATCAACTTTCAGCAAGGCCATGCTCAGCGCGCTCAGGCGAAGTTGCCCGCCGAGCAGCGGGCCCAGCGTCCAGGCGGCGCCAATGTCCTGCGCTTCCACACTGAGATCGCCGCGTTGCCAGCGCAACCAGCCGATGCGACCGCCTGCGCGCAGCGAGCCCTGCACGTCCCGGGTTTCCAGGGTTTGACCGGCCGGCAAAAAACGCTGCAGCCGTGTCAGCAGGGTGGCCAGCGAGCTGTC
Source organism: Polaromonas sp. (assembly GCA_021737975.1). Lineage (GTDB taxonomy): Bacteria > Pseudomonadota > Gammaproteobacteria > Burkholderiales > Burkholderiaceae_C > Rhodoferax. The sequence continues at coordinate 14,375 of JAIPCZ010000023.1, forward strand.
ACTGCCGCTCCACAGCCACAACGCTGCTGTCAGGGCCAGCACCGCCATCAGCGTGGTGGCCAGCAGTTTCAGGCTCAAGCGCAAGGCGTTCATCAGAAAGTAAAACCCAGGTTCATGTGCAGCCGGAAGCGTTCCACATCGACGCCGTAAGCGAGGTCAATTTGCAGTGGTCCGACCGGGCTGTTCCAGCGCGCGCCGACACCCACACCGACCTTCGCTTTGAGTTCGGCGGGCTGATTGGCCACGGCGCCGGCATCAACAAAGACCACGCTTTCCCAGTCGCTCGGCTTGCCGTTGATGCGTATCGGGCGCTGCCATTCCACGCTGCCCGCCATCAGGTAACGCCCGGCCGTGATGCTGCCGTCGGCCAGCGTGACCCCGATGTCGTTGAGGCCGTAGCCGCGCACGCTGTTGTCGCCCCCGGCCAGGAACAACTGGGTGCTGGGCAGGCTGATGTTGTCGGGGGCAAATATGGCGCCGGCCGAGGCGCGCAGGGCCAGGCGCCCGGCGCTGGCCCGGGTGCTGTCAGGCTGGCCCAGCCCCAAGAAGCCCTGCCAGCGTGTCATCAGTCGTGTGTAGGCCTGGCGCTCGCTGCCCAGCGTGGTGCCGCCACCAACTTCGGCACCCCATCCCCAGCCGCTGGCGGGGAAGGGCAACTGGTCGTAATAACGCACGGCAAAGGCGTAATTGGCGCTGATGGACTGGGCAATGTCGGGCAAGACGGTGTCGGTGTCGACGGATTCGGCACGGTCGTACTGCACATACAGGTTGCGGTCGATGCGTTCATGGCTTTGCTTGCGGCCGCCGCGCAATTGCTGGCTGGTGACATCACGCGAACCCAGCAATTGGTTTTGCAGCAGGCCCGAGGCCGCCCAGCGCCAGTTGTCCGGGTCGGGCGGCGAGGTCAGCTCGCTGCCGATGGCGCGGGTTTCGCGGTCCAGCAGCAGCTTGCTCACGGCGCGCCAGCCGATTCCGGGCACCTTGTGATGGGTGTGCTCGGCCGAAAGGCGCGGTCCGCTGTCGGTGCTGGCGCCGATGCCGAGCACCAGCTTTTGCATCCGCGCTTCCCGAAGCTTCAGTTGCACCGCAGCGGCCGCCGGGTCTGCCCGGGTGTCCAGCGTGACAAAGGCAGAGTCAAAGTAGCCGCTGTCAGACAGGCGCTGCTGGGCCGCCACCAACTCGGCCAGGCTGTAATCCGCGCCGGGGACGAGGCGGGCCAGGCGCTGTACCAGCGCCCGGTCGTAACGCTGCAGGCCCTCAATTTCCAGCTCACCCAAGCGATAGGCAGGACCGGAGTCCAGCGTGATCTGCAAGTGGGCCTGCGCGGTTTCCGGGTCGATATCGGCCAGCGAGTCGCTGATGCGCCCGGTCGGAAAGCGCAGCGTGGTGAGATCGCGCAAGGCTTTCCGCTTGGCTTCATCCCAGGCATCCTGGGTGAAGCGGCTGCCGGCGCGCAAGGGCCAGTTGGCCTCGATCTGCTCGCGCTGTGCCCTGCTCCCGGGGTCGACGGCGATGGCGCCGGTGAACCCAATCGTCACCTGATGGATCCGAGTCGCCTCTCCCGGCATGACCGTGAGGCTCACCACCGGTGTGCCTCCCGATGCGGTCTGGTGCGCCACGGCAATGGCTGGCGAGAAATAACCCAGCGTGCCCACCAGGCGGCGTGTGTCCTCCTGGGCCTGGCGCAGCAGGCGCGCCAGTTCGTCATCGCTGAGGTCGGTGAGCTCCCGGTAGCGTTGCAGTTCAAGATGGCGCGTGAGCAGGTCCTTGATGTCATCCGGGGCCTGAATGTTGATGACAAAGGCGGCTCGGGTGCCAGCTTCCACTGGCGCCGCGTCCGCGGCCCGTGCCCAGGGCACTGCAAGGAGCAGAAGCGCCGCCAGAACGAAGGGATTCATTTGCTCAGCAGCCGCATGGTGTCTTCAAGCCCCTTGAGGGTGAGCGGGAACATGCGCTGGCTCATGAGTTGCTGCACCAGGCTGATGCTCTGGCGGTACTGCCACACGCCCTGCGGCTCGGGGTTGATCCAGGCAAAGCGGGGGAAGGCGCTTGTCAGTCGCCCCAGCCATTCCACACCGGTCTCTTCATTGTTGTATTCGACGCTGCCACCGGGCTGCAGGATCTCGTAGGGGCTCATGGTGGCGTCGCCGATGAAGATCAGCTTGTAGTCCTTGTTGTACTTGCGGATGATGTCCCAGGTGGCGAACTTTTCGGCGTAACGGCGCCGGTTGTTTTTCCACATGAAGTCGTAAACGCAGTTGTGGAAGTAATAAAACTCCAGGTGCTTGAACTCGGACTTGGCCGCCGAAAACATTTCTTCGACCCGCGCAATGTGCTCGTCCATGGTGCCCCCGACATCCATCAAGAGCAGCACCTTGACGTTGTTGTGGCGCTCGGGAACCATCTTGATGTCGAGGTAGCCGGCATTGGCCGCGGTGGCGCGGATGGTGTCAGGCAAGTCCAGCTCTTCCACATGGCCCTCGCGGGCAAACTTGCGCAGGCGGCGCAGCGCCACCTTGATGTTGCGCGTGCCCAGTTCCTGGGTGTCGTCGTAGTCCTTGTAGGCCCGTTGTTCCCACACCTTGACGGCGCTTTTGTTTTTTCCGGCGCCGCCAATACGAATGCCTTGCGGGTTGTACCCGCCGTGGCCAAAGGGGCTCGTGCCACCGGTGCCGATCCACTTGGAGCCGCCTTCGTGGCGCTCCTTTTGTTCCTCAAGGCGTTTCCTGAGCGTTTCCATGAGCTCGTCCCAGCCCATCTTCTCGATGGCGGCCTTTTCTTCGGGGCTCAGGTGTTTCTCCAGGGTCTGGCGCAGCCAGTCCAGCGGAATGTCCTTGGTGAAATCGGTCACCAGCTCGATGCCCTTGAAGTAGGCGGCAAAGGCGCGGTCGAACTTGTCGTAATGCTTTTCGTCCTTGACCAGCGTGGCGCGGCTCAGGTAATAAAAGTCGTCTATTTTGTAAGCATTGGGCTCGACCGAGCCGTCGCCGGATGGCACCGCCTTGGGTCCCACCACGCCGAGTTTCAGCGCTTCCAGCAGGGTCAGGAATTCCTTGACCGAGACCGGCAGCTTGGCGGCGCGCAGCGTGTAAAAAAAGTCGATCAGCATGGGGAGTCAGGGGCGTGGCCTGTCCAGCAGGTACTGCAACTGCGCACGGGCCTCGGGCCATTCACCGCTGCGCATGCTGTACATCACGGTGTCGCGGATGGTGCCATCGCGGCGCAGCGCATGGCCGCGCAGCACGCCGTCCTTGCGCGCACCCAGGCGCTCGATGGCCGCCTGCGAGGCAAAGTTGAAGTTGTCGGTGCGCCAGCCGACCACGTGGCAGCCGAGCACTTCGAACGCGTGCGTCATCATGAGCAGCTTGCAGGTGCTGTTGACATGGCTGCGCTGCACGCTTTTGGCATACCAGGTGTAGCCAATCTCAACCCGTCTGACGGCTGGCAGGATGTCGTGAAAACTGCTGCTGCCCAGCACTTTGCCGGTGGCAGTCTCTGTGACGGCAAAGGCAAAGCGGTTGCCGGCCTCACGCATGGCGAGCGCGTCTTCGATGTACTTGCGCGTGTTCTCGGGTTCCGGTACCGAGGTGACGCGAATGTTCCAGAGCTCCCCATCGGCTGCGGCTCGGCGCAGACCGTCTTCGTGTGCCAGCGTTAACGGGGTCAGCGTGACGCCGTTTTTCTCAAGGGTGACTGGTTCGACAAATGCCATCAGTTTCTCCAAAATTCACAAACCGAAAACCCGCACGCCGTGGCGAACAAAACCCGCGGGGCGGGCCCTCTGGGCAACTTCCTCATACTGGGGTACCAGAAATCGTCAGTTACCCAGAGGGCCCACCCCGCTGGACATCCCGCTTAAGCCAGCCTTGTGCCTCAAACAACATCGCCACAGGGTTCAGCGGTTGCGGCTTTGCATGAACACCAGTTTTTCGAACAGGCTCACATCCTGCTCGTTTTTGAGCAGCGCCCCGACCAGCGGCGGCACCGCCACCTTGTCATCCTGGGTTTGCAGTGCCGACAGCGGAATGTCCTGCGCCAACAACAGCTTGAGCCAGTCGAGCAGTTCGCTGGTGGAGGGTTTCTTTTTCAGTCCCGGCAGATTGCGCACGTCGAAGAAGGTCTTCATGGCGGCACTCAGCAACTCGGCCTTGAGCCCGGGAAAGTGCACGTCCACAATCTGCTTCATGGTGACTGCATCGGGGAATTTGATGTAATGGAAAAAGCAGCGCCGCAAAAAGGCGTCGGGCAGTTCTTTTTCGTTGTTGGAGGTGATGAACACCAGCGGCCGGTGTTTGGCCCGGACCAGTTCCCGCGTCTCGTAGCAGTAGAACTCCATGCGGTCAATTTCACGCAGCAGGTCGTTGGGAAATTCGATGTCGGCCTTGTCGATCTCGTCGATGAGCAGGGCCACGGGCTCGTCCGCCGTAAAGGCCTGCCATAGCACGCCCTTGACGATGTAGTTGTGGATGTTTTTGACCCGCTCACCGCCGTCGACATCGGCCAGCTGCGAGTCGCGCAGGCGGCTTACGGCGTCGTATTCGTACAAGCCCTGCTGCGCCTTGGTGGTCGACTTGATGTGCCATTGCAGCAGCGGCAAGTTGAGTGCGGTGGCCACCTCTTCAGCCAGCATGGTTTTGCCGGTTCCGGGCTCACCCTTGACCAGCAGCGGGCGTTGCAGGGTGATGGCGGCGTTGACTGACAGCATCAGGTCGTCGGTGGCGATATAGCTCTGGGTGCCTTGGAATTTCATGGTGTTTCGCAGGGAATGGGTGACTGGGGGTGGGCACTCTGTGCGCCAGCGCGCGGGACATCACGCGCGGCGCCGCAGCGCGTGCTCAAAAAAATGAACGGTGCATCGCTTGTCATGGCAATCAAGGCTACCACATCGGGTTTCCCGAGGCCCCCAAGCGGCCAAAAATTTCAGGGCAGCGCGCAGGCCCTCTTCGCGCTGCCGTGCACACCTGCCAGGCGGGTCAGCGGGTTCAGTCACGGGTGGCGTGGCGCTGCACACAAGCCACGTAAGCATTGCCATCGGGCGCCTGGCCGTTGCGCTGGCTGTCCCAAATCATTTGTCCCAGGCACTCCATGGCGGCATGGTGGGCGTCGTGCAGGGAATCGCGCCGGTGCGTGAGCAGTTCAACCGCTTGACGAATGCCCCGAGGCTGGTCAATGCTGCACTGCTCGGTGATCGACAAGTGCATCGACAAATGCAGGAAGCAGCTGGTCTTGCCGTCGTCGGCCTGGTCCGCGACGGCCAGGGCCGTCTCCACATTGGCGAGTTCTGCGTGGTACTCGGGGTGCTCGTCGATCCACAGGCTGGCGATGGTTTCAAGCGCCTCCATGGTCTGTCCCGATCGGGCCTTGGCATAAACAGAACAAAAAAATCGGCGAACGTCGGCTTTGGATGGGTTGAACATAAAGGCTGGAGGGTCAGGGTGCAAATCAAGCCGGATTGTCGCGCCAAGCCAGCCATCTCTAATCAGTTGGGGTCAGAGCACGTCGCTGCGCGAGTGGTCTGACCCGCAATTACATAAGTTTCGGCTAAGTCGAGCCTAAGGCCGGACTAAGTTTGACTCGGTACAGTCACGCCCAGTTGGTCTCAAGCCAACACATCAAGCAAATCAATCATCGTCATTCTAAGGAACTCCCATGAAATCAAGCATCACCGCTCTCTGCATCGCCACTGGCCTGTTTGCCTCCGGTCTCACATTTGCGGCAACTCCCGCTGCTTCTGCAGCCGCTCCGGCAGTCAAGGCAACGCCTGCCGTTGCAGCCACCCCCGCAGCACCTGCTGCCAAGGCGGCGTCCGCAGCCAAGACCGACGCTGTGACCGCCCCTGCCAAGAAAGAAGTGAAAAAGCACGCCGAGAAAAAGGCTGCCAAGAAGGCTTCTGCCGCTTCCTAAGCGCTGACCCTGCCTGGGCCAGTTCCAAGCAGCGAGAAGGGCCGCGCAGATTGCGCGGCCCTTCTCGTTTGGGGTCGTGATAATCTGAGCGTCATTTCAGAAACCGGGGTTGACGATGCGTGTGCTGCTGGTGGAAGACGATCCCCTGATCGGTGAAGCCGTTCGTGTTGGCCTGGCAAGAACGGGCATGACCGTCGATTGGGTTCGTGACGGTGAGCTCGGCTTGCAGTGTGCACGAAGCGAGCCCTTTGATGCCATGGTGCTGGACCTTGGCCTGCCCGGGTGTGATGGCATGCAGGTGTTGAAGGCATTGCGGTCAGAGGGGTACAGGCAGCCGATTTTGGTGGTCACGGCGCGCGACGCGCTGGCCGACCGCGTGGCGGGTCTGGACGCGGGCGCGGATGACTACATCGTCAAGCCCTTCGAAATGGAGGAACTTGCGGCGCGTCTGCGCTCCACGGTTCGCAGCCGCTCCGGGCGCGCTGATCCGGTCTTGCGCAGCGGTGCCATCGCCCTGCATCCCGACACCAAAATGGTGACCCGTGAGGGCGCGGCGGTGGGCCTGACGGCGCGGGAATTTGCCTTGCTCGAACTGCTGATGCGCCGTCCCGGGATTCCCATGTCGCGGGCCATGCTCGAAGAGCGCCTGCTGGGCTGGGGTGAAGAAGTGGCCAGCAACGCCCTGGAGGTGAACATTTTTAATCTGCGGCGCAAACTGGGCGCCGCATGTATCCTCAATATTCGGGGCGTGGGCTATTTTGTGGCAAGGGACGATTAACCATGGCCTCGCTTGAAGACCGCCTCAAGCGCCGCCTCCTGCTGGGCGTGTTGCTCGTCGGCATCGTGCTGGCTGTTGCCGTGCGCACCCAGGTCAACCGGCAGCAACGCGAACTGCTCGACTACCAGCTGGAGCAGGTGGCGCGTGCCATGCTGTTGAGCGATTTGCAGGACCTGCAAGCCTGGGACGACGACCCCGCGCTGCATCTCGACATGCAGATATGGGACCGCGCTGGCAATCGCCTTTACCGATCCAGCGCGCAAATCGAGCTGGGCGCGGATACCAGCCCCGGGTTTTCCATCTTGCCGAGCGGGCCGCAGGCGGATGCCGTGATGCTCAGGGTGTTCACCTTGAAGAGTCCTGAGCGCACCATCCAGGTCATGCACTCCCGCGAGCTGCGCAAGGCACTCACGCGTGATGCCGAGTTTGAAGTGCTGGTGCCCACGCTCCTTGCCATGCTGATCGTTGCTATCCTGGTGGGCACAAGCATCAAAAAGGGGCTCGAGCCGATCCGTGAGTTGGACCAGGAACTTAGCCGTCGCGATGCCGCGTCGCTCGAACCCATCAGCCTGGCGCATGCGCCTGCCGAGCTGGCCCGGGTGGTGCGAACGCTGAACCGCCTGCTGCAGCAGCTTGATGCCAGCATGCAAGCCCACAAACGCTTCATTGCCAATGCCGCGCACGAGTTGCGCACCCCCATCACGGCATTGCGTCTGGAGGTCGACAACCTGGCCCATGGACAGGACCCGGCCCAAGTCAGGGAAGCTGCCGTTCGATTGAAAATGGGCGTGCACCGGGCACAGCGGCTGTTGCAGCAAATGCTGACCCTGGCGCGCCTTGAGGGACACACCAACCCGCAACCCTGGATCGCTGTGGACCTCGTGCTTCTGGCGCAGGCATCCATGATGGATTTGTCACCGCTGGGCAGCCGGCGCGGGATCGAGTTCGCGTTCGAGACGAGCGGTTCAACCATGGTCCAGGGCGATCCCAGCGAATTGCGCCTGCTGCTCGACAATTTGCTGGGCAATGCCTTGAAATTTTCGCCGAACAATGCCACCGTGGACCTGAGCATCCGTGAGCAGGAGGAGGGGGTCATTCTGCTGCTGCGCGATCGTGGACCGGGTATTGCGCAGGTCTTGCGCGAGCGGGTCTTTTTGCCATTTGTGCGAACGAACCCCGCCATCGAAGGCTCGGGCCTGGGCCTGACCATCGCCCTCGAGGTGGTCCAGAACCACGGCGCCACCTTGCTGCTCGAAGATCCACCCGATGGCCCTGGCCTGCTGGTCAGGGTGTTTTTTCCCTTGAGAGTTTCGGACCGGCCGGGGAACGACAAAAATCAGGCGTGACCCGATCAGGCTGGGCCGCCTGCCCGGGGCTTCGGGTCAATCGATTTGCCAGGCAGGCAATTGCCAGTTGCGCCACATGGCCAATCCGCGCAGGCCGGCCGTGACCGCGACACAGGCCAGCAAAGCCAGCCAGGCCGGTGCGCCCAGGATCCACAAGCCCACATAGGCCCAGCCGCCGGCAAAGGCACAGACCGCATAGGGGCGGTGGTCGCTGAAGGCGGTCGGAATTTCGTTGCAGACGATGTCGCGCAGCACACCGCCAAAGACGCCGGTGATCAGGCCCATCAACACCGCCACCAGCGCCGGCAGGCCGCTTTGCAAAGCCTGGTGGACGCCGGTGGCCGTGAACAGGCCCAGGCCAAGCGCGTCGGGCCACTCGATGGCTTTGCGCGTGAGTCCAAAATGGTGGCGACGCATGAACAGCATGGCCACGGCGCACAGGGCCAGCACGCCCCACAGCATTTCCATGTGGCGCACCCAGAAGAACGGCCGCGCATCCAGCAACAAGTCACGCAGCGTGCCACCACCAAAGGCGGCCAAAAAACCGACCACACACACGCCGACGGCGTCCAGGCGCTTTTGGGCGGCCTCCAAAACCCCCGACAATGCAAACGCCGCAGTTCCGGCGAGCTCGACCAGTAGACGCAGGGTTTCTCCCCACTGCTGAATGTTGTTGATGTTGGCGCTGTTCATCCTTGAATTGTCACACCATGTTCCTTCCTGCAGATTTTCCGGTGATCACCGACCCGTCATTTTATGCGGTCACCATTCCCGCCGTGCTGTTGCTTGGCGTGAGCAAAAGCGGCTTTGGCGCGGGCTTTGGCTCGCTGGCGGTGCCGATGATGGCGCTGGTGGTGAGTGTGCCGCAGGCGGCCGCCATCCTGATGCCGGTGCTGCTGCTGATGGACGTGCTGGGCATGGCCGTGTTCCGCAAGGACTTTGACCTCAAGCTGCTGAAGTTCCTGATCCCCTGCGGCCTGGTGGGCGTCGTCATGGGCGCGCTGCTCTTCAAGCTGCTCGATGCCCACGTGGTGGCCGGCGTGGTGGGCGTCCTGACGCTGGTGTTTTTGGCACAGCGCCTGCTGTTTCCGTCCAAGGCCGACAGTCCGCCACCGCCGCGCTGGCTGGGGGCCATCCTCACGGCAACCTCCGGCTTCACCAGCTTCATTGCCCACGCGGGGGGGCCGCCGGTCAATGCCTACATGATCCCGCAGCGCCTGTCGCCGATCCGCTTCACCGCGACCATGGCGATCTTCTTTTCTGTCATCAACCTGGCCAAGTGGATTCCCTACGCCTGGCTGGGTCTTCTGGACTGGCGCAACTTTGCCACCTCGTTGCTGCTGTTGCCGTTCGCGCCGATTGGCGTCTGGGTGGGCGTCAAACTGGCCCGGCGCATCAGCCAGGTGATGTTCTATCGGTTCTTGTACGCGGGGATGTTTTTGACCGGGGTCAAGCTGCTGACGGATGCCCTGCTGCGCTAGTTTTCTAGACTTCGAGGTTATCGATCAAACGGGTGCTGCCGATGCGGGCAGCACCGAGCACCACCAAACCCTGGCTTTTTGCCAGAGTCGCTATTTCAGCGGCGCCAGGCACCTGCAAGTCAACGGCCCGGCGCACCGCCAGATAGTCGGGATGCCAGCCGCGCGCGGCCAAACTGGCCATGGCTTCCTGCTCCAGGGCCAGGATGTCGGTATGGCCACCCCGCAGCGCCTGCGCCATGGTGTTGAGGGTTTTCGACAGCTGCACCGCTTCGAGCCGGTCCGCCGGTTTGAGGTAGTTGTTGCGTGAGGACAGCGCCAGCCCGTCTGCCGCGCGCAGGGTGGTGCCGCCAGTGATCTCAATGGGCAGGGCAAACTGGCGCACCATGCGGCGAATCACCATGAACTGCTGGTAATCCTTTTTGCCGAACAGCGCGACCCTTGGCCCGACGCAGGCAAACAGCTTCATCACCACGGTGCAGACGCCGACAAAGAAGCCCGGCCTGAAATGGCCCTCGAGGATATTGGCGATCTCGGAGGGTGGCTGGATGGTGAAGCCCTGGGGTTCGGGGTAAAGCTCCTTTTCGCTGGGTGCAAACACCACGTCACAGCCGGCCGCTTCCAGCGCCGCGCAGTCGGCCTCCCAGGTGCGCGGGTAGGTGTCGAAGTCTTCGTGTGGCAAAAACTGCAGACGGTTGACAAAAATGCTGACCACAACCACGTCGCCCAGCGGTTTGGACTGGCGCACCAGCGCCAGGTGGCCGTCGTGCAGGTTGCCCATGGTGGGCACAAAAGCGGGATGTTTGAAGCTGGCCAGGTGGGTGCGCAGCTCGGGGATGGTGCGGATGATAATCATGATACTTTGTGGGACAGACCAGGATTTACCCGAGGTGAAATCTGCTCTGTCCTCAACTGATTTTTTACCAGGCGTTCTGGGTGTTGTCCGGAAAGCTGCCATTCTTGACCGCTTCAACATAGGCCTGCATGGCTTCCTTGATACCGTGCTGGCCCTGAACGCCAGGCAGGTCGGCCATGAAGTTGCGTACAAATTTTGGCATCTTGCCCAGGTTCAGCCCCAGCATGTCGTGCAGCACCAGGACCTGGCCCGATGTGCCATTTCCGGCGCCGATACCGATGGTGGGGCAGTGGGGCAGTTCGGCGGTGAGTTCGCTCGAGAGCGCAGCCGGCACCATTTCGAGCACCAGCAGGGACGCGCCCGCATCCTGGAGTTCATGCGCATGGCGCTTCATGATGGCGGCAGACTCGACGGTCTTGCCCTGCACCCGGTAGCCGCCCAGGGCGTGCACGGTTTGTGGTGTCAGGCCCAGATGGGCGCAGACCGGAATGCCGCGTTCCACCAGAAAACGCACGGTGTCCGCGGTCCAGCCGCCGCCCTCCAGCTTGACCATGTGGGCGCCGGCCTGCATCAGCACGGCGGCGCTGCGCAGCGCCTGTTCCCTGGACTCCAGGTAGGTTCCAAAGGGCAGGTCGCCGATGATCCAGGCGGTGCCCTGGACCCGGCGCACACCACGCGTGACACTTTCGACGTGGTAGCGCATGGTCTCCAGGGAGACCCCGACCGTGCTGCTCAATCCCTGGCACACCATGCCCAGCGAATCGCCGACCAGAATACATTCGATGCCGGCGGCATCGGCGACCGCGGCAAAGGTCGCGTCGTAGGCGGTGAGCATGGTGATCTTTTCACCGCGCGCGTGCATTTCCAGCAGCCGGGGCAGGCTCACCGGCTTGCGCAGGGCGGGGTTGCTGGCGGGAGGCAGGGTACCGTAGGGAGAGGCGCTTTGTGTGACAGCTTGGTTCATTTGGAGACCCCCAAAAATGTGGCGCGAGTCTAACGCAGACCGGCCCGGTTGAATATCAGGCTTTCGGGCTCAGGGTGGTGGGCAGGGCCTGCGCCAGCATCTGGGGATAGTCACGGCTGAAGTGCAGGCCGCGGCTTTCATGGCGGGCCTGGGCGCTGCGCACGATCAGATCCGCCACCTGCACCAGGTTGCGCAGTTCGAGCATGTCACGGGTGACGTGAAAGAGGGCGTAAAACTCCTGCATTTCCGCCTGCAGCAGTTCCACGCGGTGGGCGGCGCGGTCAAGGCGTTTGTTGGTGCGCACGATGCCCACATAGTCCCACATGAAGCGGCGCAATTCGTCCCAGTTGTGCGAGATCACCACCGTCTCGTCAGCGTCAATGACCTGGCTGTCGTCCCAGGCCGGCAGGCTGGGGGTGGGCTTGCGTGTGCTGCGCTCGATGTCCTGGGCGGCCGCCTGGGCAAAGACCATACATTCCACCAACGAGTTGCTGGCCAGCCGGTTGGCGCCGTGCAAGCCGCTGCAGGCGGTCTCGCCAATGGCGTACAGGCCGTCGATGTCGGTGCGACCCTCCAGGTCCGCCAGTACACCGCCACAGGTGTAGTGGGCGGCCGGCACCACCGGAATGGGTTGCTTGGAAATGTCGATGCCGAGTTCCAGGCAGCGCGCGTAAATGTTGGGGAAATGCTCTTGCAGGAAGCTCAGAGGCTGGTGCGAGATGTCCAGATACACACAATCGAAACCGCCCTTTTTCATCTCGAAGTCGATGGCGCGCGCGACCACGTCGCGCGGGGCCAGTTCCAGGCGCGCATCGTGGGCGGGCATGAAGCGGGTGCCATCGGGCAGCAGCAGGCGGCCGCCCTCGCCGCGCACGGCCTCGCTGATCAGGAACGATTTGGCGTGCGGGTGGTACAGGCAGGTGGGGTGAAACTGGATGAACTCCATGTTTTGCACCCGGCAGCCGGCACGCCAGGCTGCCGCAATGCCGTCGCCGGTGGCGGTGTCGGGGTTGGTGGTGTAAAGGTAGACCTTGCCCGCGCCGCCTGTGGCCAGAATGGTTTGGGGCGCCTCGAAGGTGAGCACCTTGTCGGTGGCTTCGTCAAGCGCGTAAAGTCCCAGGCAGCGCTTGCCGGGCAGGCCCAGCTTGTCGGTGGTGATCAGGTCCACCAGCGTGTGCTGCTCGAACAGCGTGATGTTGGGCGTCTTTTGCACCTGCTCGATCAGCGTGCGCTGCACGGCGGCACCGGTGGCGTCGGTCACATGAACAATGCGCCGGGCACTGTGGCCACCCTCCCGGGTCAGGTGCAAATGGCCGTCTTCCTCGGAAAACGGCACGCCCAGGGTTTGCAGCCAGGCGATGGCGTTGGGCGCGTTTTCCACCACCCGGCGGGTCGCGGCCAGGTCGCACAGACCCGCACCGGCCACCAGCGTGTCGGCAATGTGGGCGTCGAAACTGTCGTCCTTGCTCCAAACCGCCGCGATACCACCCTGGGCCCAGCCGCTGGAGCCCTCGGAAACGGCGCGTTTGGTGATCACGGCCACGCGTTTGGTCGGAGCCAGCAACAAGGCAGAACTCAATCCAGCCAGGCCGCTGCCGACGATCAGGACATCAAAGTGACGCGTCTCAGGGGCGGAAAGGGTTTCGCGAGAAGGCATGAAGAGTCCCGATGGGGTTTATGAGGGGGTATAGGCCAGCCGCACGTAAATAGGCGCAAAGGCTTCTGCCTGGGTGATGTCGATCAGGGTTTCCTTGGCCAACTCAAGCAGTGCAATGAAGGTGACCACCAGCACCGGTGTGCCTTTTTCGGGGTCAAACAGCGTTTCAAACTCGACAAAGCGCCGGCCCTGCAGTTTTTTCAGAACCATGCTCATGTGCTCGCGCACCGAGAGTTCCTCGCGGGTGATCCGGTGGTGTTGCACCAGCGTGGCGCGCTTCAGAATGGCCTGCCAGGCTTCCTGCAGGTCACTCAAGGCAACGTCGGGAAAACGCGGCGTCAGGGACTGCTCGATATAGACCTGGGCGCGCAGAAAATCGCGACCCAACTGGGGCAGGGCGTTGAGCGCGGCTGCAGCGAGCTTCATCTGTTCGTATTCCAGCAGGCGGCGCACCAGTTCGGCGCGCGGGTCTTCGGCCTCCTGGCCGTTGGCCACCTGCCTGGGCGGCAACAGCATGCGCGACTTGATCTCGATGAGCATCGCGGCCATCAGCAGGTATTCGGCAGCCAACTCCAGGTTGCGGTGGCGAATCTCGTCCACATAGGTCAGGTACTGGCGCGTCAGGCCCGCCATGGGAATGTCGAGGATGTTGAAGTTCTGCTTGCGAATCAGGTACAGCAGCAAATCCAGCGGGCCTTCAAAGGCCTCCAGAAAGACCTCCAGCGCATCCGGCGGGATGTACAAATCCTGCGGCAGCGCAAAGAGCGGCTCGCCGTAGAGTCGCGCCACGGCGACCTGGTCCACCACCATGGGCATGTCCGCCAAGGTCAAGCTGTCGCCAGCGTTCAGCGAGGCTGTGTCAACCATGGAAGCCTTGCGATGCTATGTGGGATCCAGCGGCCTGCCCCTGTCGCAAGGGCTGTTGGCAACGACTATTTTTTGCCTTCGGTCAGATAGACGTAGGGCTGTTGCGCCACCCGCGCGGCACGGTACTCTGTCCAGGCCTCACGATTCACCGGCTTGTCCCACAGCAACTCACGGCCCTGGCGCTGGCGGGCTTCGATGCCGGGGTCTTTGGCAACGAGCTGGCCGATGAACTGGGTGACATCGGATTGGTACAGGGGGCGGTAAAAAATGTGCATGGGGGTGACCTCTTGGACAGATTCTAACGGCGTGCGCTGTCGCCATAGCTTAATCAATTTAAGTCGGGTGTAATATCCGTTCCCATACTTTCACCGACACCCGACCCGGCCCATGACCTCTTTTAACCACCCCGCAACCTGGGTCCATCTGGATTGGGTACTGGTCGTGGTGGTGGCTTGGTTGCTGATAGGGGTGCTCGGCGTGCTGGCGCTGCGGCGTTTCAGGCTCGTGGCCATTGTGCTGTTTCCGGTTGGCGCGGTTTTCTCGGTGCTGCTGATGGGGGTGGCCTTGAGTGCGGTCTTCAGCGACCCCGAAATCGCCGTGCTGCCGCTGGGCCTGCCACAACTCCCTTTCCATTTGCGTCTGGACAGCTTGTCGGCCTTCTTTTTGCTCCTGATTGGCGGTGTTTCTGCGGGTGTCTCCACCTTTGCTGCCGGTTACTTTCGCCAGGGCGAGGGCACGCCGCCTGGCCTCATCTGTCTGGAGTACCACGTGTTCCTGGCCAGCATTGCCATGGTGGTGCTGGCTGACGATGCCTATGTCTTTATGGTGGCCTGGGAAACCATGGCGTTTTCGTCCTTCTTTCTGGTGCTGGCCAACCACCGCATTCCTGAAATCCGCAACGCCGGCTACATCTACATGCTGATTGCGCACATTGGCGCCCTGGGCATTCTGCTGTGTTTTGGCTTGCTGCAGGCCAATACGGGTGACTACACCTTTGCCAACATGCGCGCGCAGCATCTCACGCCCTTCTGGGGTTCAGTCGCGTTTGTGCTGGCGGTGTTTGGCTTTGGCGCCAAGGCGGGCTTGTTGCCCTTACACGTCTGGCTGCCCGAGGCACATCCGGCGGCGCCATCGCCATTTTCAGCGCTGATGAGCGGCGTCATGCTCAAGATCGCGCTTTATGGACTGCTTCGCGTGGCCTTTGATTTGTTGCAGGAGCAGATCTGGTGGTGGGGCGTGCTGCTGATGGGGCTGGGCTTGATCACCGCGCTGTTTGGCGTGGTGTTCTCGACCGTGCAAGTGGAAATGAAGCGCTTGCTGGCCTACTCGAGCATTGAAAACATCGGGCTCATGTGTGCGGGCCTGGGCTTGTCGCTGTTGTTTCTGGCCTATGACATGAAGGCGCTGTCGGCCCTGGCACTGACCGCGTCCCTGTACCAGATGCTGGCCCACGCCTTTTTCAAGAGCCTGCTGTTTTGCAGCACCGGCGCGGTGATGCATGCCACCGGTGAGCGCAGCCTGGGCAAACTCGGCGGCCTGATGCGCTACATGCCCTGGGTGGCCTGGCCCACCCTGATCGGGGCGCTGGCCTGTGCCGGTTTGCCACCGTTTGGCGGCTTTGTGGCCGAATGGCTGCTGCTGCAAAGTTTTCTGTTTACCACCGGTTTGCCCAGTTCTTTCCTGGACATGCTGGTGCCTGTGATGGCCGCGCTGATTGCGCTGATCGCGGCGCTCTCGGGCTACACCATGGTCAAGTATTTTGGTGTGATTTTCCTGGGTCAACCGCGCGAGGAGAGCCTGTGCAAAGCGCACGACGCCGGCCCCTGGGAGCGTTTGGGCATGTTGTGGCTGGTGGCGGGTTGTGTGGTGCTTGGCCTGTTTCCGATCCAGATCATTGCCCTGCTTGCCCCGGCCACCCAATTGCTGGTGGGCGCGGGGCTGGCGCACACGGTTTCTGAGAGCGGCTGGCTGCTGGTGCCTGTGAGTGTCGAGCGCGCCAGCTACGCGCCCGCCATCTTTTTGCTGGGTGTGCTGGCCAGCTTTGGCCTGGCATTTATGCTGGTGCGCAGGTTCTACCACGGGCGCATGCGCCGGGTGCCACCCTGGGACTGTGGTTATCCGTGGCAAACGCCCCGCATGCAGGACACCGCCGAAGGTTTTGGCCAACCGATCCGGCAGATCTTCGAACCCTTTTTTCGCATCAAGCGCCAACTCCCGAGCGCCTTCGATGCGCAGCCGAGTTACAAGGTCACGCTGGAAGACCCGCTCTGGTACTGGCTGTACCTGCCGGTCGCGGCCCTGGTTGAGCGTGTCTCCAGAATCGTCGGGCTGCTGCAGCAGGGCCGCATTTCGGTCTACCTGATGTACAGTTTTGTCACGCTGATCGTGGTCTTGCTGGTGGTGAAGCGATGAGCTGGATCGGCGTCTTTTCGCAACTGCTGGCACTGGTGACCGCGCTGTTGCTGGCACCGCTGCTCACGGGCTGGGTCAACCAGTGCCGCGCGCTGCTGCAAAACAAGTCGGCACCCGGCCTGCTGCAACCCTACCGCATGCTGCACAAGCTGTTCAACAAGGAATCGCTCATGGCCGAGCATGCCTCGCCGCTGTACCGCACCGCGCCCTACCTCATTTTCAGTTGTATGCTGCTGGCCTGCGCCATCGTGCCCACGCTGTCGACCGACCTGCCGCTGTCGCCGGCCGCCGACGCGATTGCGCTGGTCGGCTTGTTTGCGCTGGCGCGGGTCTTTATCTCACTGGCTGCCATGGATGTCGGCACGGCTTTTGGCTCCTTGGGCGCGCGCCGTGAAATGCTGGTGGGCTTCCTGGCCGAGCCGGCCCTGCTGATGGTGCTGTTTTGCGCGTCCATGATCACGCGCTCCACCTCGCTGACCACCATGGTTGAAACGCTGGCACACCGGGAACTGGCCATTTACCCGAGCTTGCTGCTGGCGGGCGTGGCCTTCACCATGGTGTCGCTGGCCGAGAACGCCCGGGTGCCGGTGGACAACCCTGACACCCACCTTGAACTCACCATGATCCACGAGGCCATGATCCTGGAGTATTCGGCACGCCACCTGGCGCTGCTCGAATGGGCCGCGAGCCTGAAACTGTTTGCCTACTCCTGCATTGGCCTGGCGCTGTTTTTCCCCTGGGGCGTGGCCGATGCCAGCTCGCCGGTGGTGCTCTTGCTGGCCTTGCCCTTCCTGGTGGTCAAGCTCGCGGTGGGCGGCGTGGTGCTGGCCCTGATCGAAACCCTGAGCGCCAAGATGCGGATCTTCCGAGTGCCCGAGTTCCTGGGCACGGCCTTTCTGGTGGCGGTGATTGGTTTGCTCGTCAATGTCTTGCTGGGGGCCGGATGATCAAATTTGCACCCCAGCTGATCAACCTTTTTGCCACCCTGATCCTGCTGCTGTCGTTTGCCATGATTTCGCAGCGGCGCATTGTCTCGCTGATCAACCTGTTCATGATGCAGGGCGTGGCCCTGGTCATCACCTCGTTCTTGCTGGCTTACGCGACAAACCAGCCCGACCTTTATGTGTCGGGTGCGCTCACGCTGGTGCTCAAGGTAATTTTGATTCCCTGGATGCTGCACCGGATGATTCGCAAGCTCAATGTGCGCTGGGACGTCGAGACGCTGCTCAACGTGCCCACCACCATGCTGGTGGGCATTGCGCTGGTGATCTTTTCGTTCAGCCTGGCGCTGCCGGTATCCAGGCTGTCGAGCTCGCTCGCGGGCGGCTCGCTTGGCATTGCCTTGTCCTGCGTGATGCTGTCGTTCTTGATGCTGATCACACGCTCCAAGGCGGTGCCCCAGGTGATCGGCTTCCTGTCGATGGAAAACGGCCTCATTTTTGCCGCCACGGCGGTCACCAATGGCATGCCAATGATCGTGGAATTCGGCATTGCGCTCGACGTGCTGGTGGGTGTGCTGATTCTGGGCGTCTTCATGTTTCAGATCCGCGAGAAATTTGACACGCTGGACATCCACCACCTTGAAACCCTCAAGGACGATTCAGCATGACCCCCTTGTTTTTTGTTCTGGGTGTGCCGCTGCTGGGGGGGCTGGTCCTGGCGCTGCTTGGCCACCGAGCCTACGCGCGCGACATCAACGTGGCGTTCAGTTTGCTGACTTTTCTGGCCGCCTGCATGCTCACGGCGCAGGTGATGGACCATGGGCCCCAGCTGGTCTGGCACCAGCAGTTTTACATCGACCCGCTCAATGTGTTCCTGGTCACGCTCACTGCCTTTGTCGGCCTCACCACCGCCATTTTTTCGCGGCCCTACATGCGCGTCGAGCAGGACCACGGCAAGATGACACCCGCGCGCATGCGCCTGTACCACAGCATGTACCAGCTGTTCAGCTTCACCATGCTGCTGGGCTTCACCACCAACAACCTGGGCATCATCTGGGTCGCCATGGAAGCCGCCACCCTGACCACCGTGCTGCTGGTCAGCGTCTACCGCACCACCGCCAGCCTGGAGGCTGCCTGGAAGTATTTCATCTTGTGCGGCGTGGGTATTGCGCAGGCGCTGTTTGGCACCATCCTGATGTACATGGCCGCTGAAAAGGTGCTTGGCCCCGAGCACGCCACCCTGCTCTGGACCGGCCTCAACGACATCAAGGGCCAGCTCGACCCCACCATCGTGTCGCTGGCCTTTGTGTTCCTGCTGATTGGCTACGGCACCAAAATCGGCCTGGTGCCCTTGCACAGCTGGCTGCCCGACGCCCATGCCGAGGGCCCGACGCCGGTGTCGGCGGTGCTTTCGGGGCTGCTGCTCAACGTGGCCATGTACGCGGTGCTGCGCACCAAGGTGCTTACTGACGGTGCCCTGGGCACGGCCATGGCGGGCCAGCTGATGATGGGCTTTGGCCTGCTGTCGGTCACGGTGGCGGCGTTCTTCCTGTCCCGGCAAAAAGACGTCAAGCGCATGTTTTCGTACTCAAGCATCGAGCACATGGGCCTGATCACCTTTGCCTTCGGCATGGGCGGGCCGGTGGCCAACTTTGCCGGGCTGTTGCACATGACGGTGCACTCGCTGGTCAAGTCCGCCATCTTCTTCACGGTCGGCCATGCCACGCAAAAGGCCGGCACCCAGCTGATGAGCGAGATCCGCGGCCTCATCAAGGTCAACCCCACCGTGGGCTGGGGCCTCATGCTGGGTGTCATGGCGATTCTGGGCATGCCGCCGTTCGGCGTCTTTGCCAGCGAGTTCCTCATCCTGACCACCGCCATGCGCGAGCAGCCCTGGGCCGCGCCCTTCCTGTTTCTGGCGCTCGGCGTGGCCTTTGCCTCCATCCTGATCCGGGTGTTGCCCATGGTGTTTGGCGACTCCAGCCTGAAGCCGCTGGCGCATCCGCCGGCCCTGGTCCCGGTGTTTCTGCACCTGGCGCTGGCCCTGGTGCTGGGCCTGTACATCCCCCCTTATTTAAACGGCTGGTACGTGCAAGCGGCCAGCATGCTGGGAGGCTAGTCGCATGCAGATCCCCGGACTCGCGCTTGAATTTTCCCCCTTGCCCGCGCCGGTGCCGCTCTGGCATGCGCAGGTGAGCTTTGAACAGTGGCAAGCTGCCGCCACGGCCGTGCGCGACGCGGGTGGCCGCTTGCTGGCGCTGTGGGCCGGCCCCATCGGCCAGCATGGCGGCACCAGCGCCGCCTTGGAGCCGGCTTGTATGTGCGCGGCCTATGTCACGCTCAACGGGGCGTTCTGGCTGTCGCTGCCCTTGACACAACAGGGTGGCCGCTGGGTCTACCCGGACCTGGCCACGGTCTTTCCCTGCGCCGTGCGCATGCAGCGGGCCGCCGCCGACCTCTCGGGCGTGCTTGCGCTGGACGCCCAGGACACGCGCGCCTGGCTCAACCACGGCGCCTGGCCGCAAGACCATTTCCCCTTGCAGCAGGACCCGGAAAAGTTGCCCTTGCTGGCGGCTTGCGAACTTGTCAACTATCCGTTTGTGCATGTGGACGGCGACGGCGTGCACGAAATTGCCGTCGGCCCGGTGCATGCCGGCATCATCGAGCCCGGCCATTTCCGCTTTTCGGTGGTGGGTGAAAAGGTGTTGCGCCTGGAGCAGCGCCTGGGCTACACCCACAAGGGCACAGAGCACCGCATGACACAGCTGGCGCCGCTGGACGCCCATCGCCTCGCGGGAAGAGTCTCGGGCGACAGCACGGTGGCTTACGCCTGGGCCTATTGCATGGCGCTTGAATCGGCCACGCAGGCCGCGGTTCCCGAGCGTGCGGCCTGGCTGCGCGCGCTCATGCTGGAGCGCGAACGTGTTGCCAACCATCTGGGCGACCTGGGTGCCCTGGGCAACGACGCCGCTTTTTCCTTTGGCCTGGCCCAGTTCTCCCGCCTGCGTGAAGACTGGTTGCGCGCTTCCGGCTCGGTCTTCGGACACCGCCTCATGATGGACGCCATCGTGCCCGGCGGCGTGCGCAGCGACATCGACCTGGCCCAGCGCGAACTGCTGCTTCAGCAGTGCGACGGGGTGGAACACGAGGTGCGCACCCTGTTCACCATTTACGAGGCCCATGCAGGCTTGCAAGACCGCTTCATGACCACCGGGCAGGTGGCACCCGAGTTGGCCGCGCGGCTGGGCTTGACCGGCATGGCCGGGCGTGCCAGCAGCCAGAGTTGGGACCTGCGCTGTGACCAGCCCTGGGTGCCCTACAGTGCGCTGGCGGTTGCCAAGGCCACCCGGAGCAATGGCGACGTGGCGGCGCGGGTGGCGGTGCGCTTCGACGAGATCTTTGAATCCCTGCGGCTGATCCGGCGCCTCCTTGTCGAGATGCCCATTGGCGACCTGCTGTGCCCGGTGGTCTTGCCCCAGCAGCCCGCACGCGGTGCTGGCTGGGTGGAAGGCTGGCGTGGGGAACTGTTTGTGGCGCTGGAACTTGGCGGTGCCGAGCAGCACCACCGCATCCTGCGTTGCCACCTGCACGACCCCTCGTGGCAAAACTGGCCGGTGCTCGAGCACGCCATCATGGGCAACATCGTGCCCGACTTCCCACTCATCAACAAGTCGTTCAACCTCAGCTACTCAGGGCAAGACCTATGATCTGGAAAGTGGTCAGGCAGATCGCCAAAACGGGCATTCGCACCGAAGCCGCCCCGGACATTGGCGCCATTGATGCCGCGCAAGCCGCGCGCATCCAGCAGGAGTTGCTCGACATCCTGGGCCAGGCCCTGACCATCCGCGAGGTCGACGCGGGCTCTTGCAACGGCTGCGAGCTGGAAATCAATGCGCTGGGCAACCCCTATTACAACCTGCAGGGCTTGGGGCTAAAGTTTGTCGCCAGCCCGCGCCATGCCGACATGCTGCTGGTCACCGGCCCGGTGTCGCGCAACATGGAAACCGCGCTCAAGCGCACCTATGACGCCACCCCCGAACCGAAACTGGTGGTGGCGGTGGGCGACTGCGCCTGTGACGGCGGCATCTTTGGCGAGAGCTACGCCACCTGCGGCCGCGTGGCCAACGTGATCCCGGTCGACGAGGTCATACCCGGTTGCCCGCCGCCGCCGCTGGAAATTTTGCGCGGCATTCTGAAGGCGGTGCGGCGCCGTGTGCCAACGGGAACTTGAGAGCGAGCGCACGGTCGAGCATTTGACCTGCCTCCGCCAATTGGTCGCCCGCCGCACTATCGTGCAGGCAAAGCATTGGCTCACATAGTGACCCGGCAGCCGAGCTGGCGCAAAAACCGGTGCGCTGATGTTTTTGGAGCTGTCATGACCCTTGATGTTGAAAAAAATCGTCGGAACCCCCTGGTCCACGCAAAGGCAGGCCCGTGTCCGACTTGAGCCGTATTCCCGATGAGGCAGGTGATGCGTAAGCCTTCAGGCGAGAAGACCTGCGGGAACGGCCGCGCGGGTCGCTCACTTTAAAGCAGGTTCCGCACATGCAAGCGCCGCACACCTACCGCTTGCTTGCCGATGCGGTGCTTCTCCTGCACTTCGGGGTTGTTGCTTTTGTCGTCGGCGGCTTGGTGCTTGTGCTCGTGGGCAATGTGCGGCACTGGCTCTGGGTTAATTCGCTTTCTTTTCGAGTCACTCACCTGGTCGCCATCAGCGTTGTGGTGCTCCAGGCTTGGCTCGGCAGGCTCTGTCCCCTCACCGTCCTGGAGTCCTGGCTGCGCGGAAAATCTGGCGAAGCCACGTATACCGCAAGCTTCATCGAACACTGGGTTCAGCGCATTCTCTACCACGAGGCCCCTTTCTGGGTCTTCACACTGGTGTACACCGTGTTCGGCGTGCTCGTTGTTGCAGCGTGGTGGTTGTTTCCGCCAGGAAGGAAGGGTTCTGCGGGGCCGGCCAGCCGTCCCGGCGGCTGACCGGCTGCAAGTCGAGGGATTTCACGGGGATCGATGGCCGGTCAAGGGGGCGATACTGCGCCTCGTGCGGTTGAAATGCCGGCCCGAAATTCTGTGGGGTATCAAAATCATGTCCAAAACAATCGACGCGGCGCTGCTGCTGGCGCTGCTCGCACTGCCGGCTTTCACGACGGCGGCCGATTTGCCCGCGGCCTCCTTCGTCACCACAACAACGCAGTTGCCGCGAGACGTGCGCCCGACACATTACGACTTGACGATTACGCCAGACGCGACGGCATTGACGTTTGACGGTCGCGCCGAGATCAGCATTGAAATCAGGCGGCCCACCCGGCGCATCACGCTGAACGCCGCCGACCTGCAATTTTCCAGCGCCAGTCTGATGGATTCAGCCGGCAAGCGGGTCCTGGCCACCCCGGCCATTGAGATCGACAAGGACAAACAAACCGCGAGCTTCGTTCTCGAAAAGTCGGCGCCGGCGGGGCGGTATCGACTGGCGCTGGACTACACCGGAACGATTGGAACGCAGGCTGCCGGCTTGTTCGCCCTTGACTATCCGGGCTCAACAGGACCCAGGCGAGCGCTCTACACGCAATTTGAAGCTGCCGACGCCCGGCGCGTGGTGCCTTCATGGGACGAACCGGCCTTTCGCACCAGCTTTTCATTGACGCTGCACATCGCCAAGGGTGAAATGGCTGTCAGCAACATGCCTGTTGCACAAACCACCGAACTGGCGGATGGCAGACAAGCTGTGCGTTTTGCCCCCACACCGCCCATGTCGACCTACCTGTTGTTTTTTGCGGCGGGTGATTTTGAACGTCGCACCATGCAAGTCGCCGGCACCGAAATCGGCATGATCACCAAGCGGGGCTCAGTCGGGCAAGCAGACTTCGCCTTGGAGTCATCCGCCCGGGTGCTGAGGGAATTCAACGACTACTTTGGAACGCCTTATCCGCTGCCAAAGCTCGATAACATCGCCGCACCCGGCAGCAGTCAATTCTTTGGCGCCATGGAAAACTGGGGGGCGATCTTGAGCTTTGAGGAATTGTTGTTGCTTGATCCGTCCATCGCGACATCGCGCAACAAGCAACGGGTCTTTCAGGTCGCCGCGCACGAAATCGCCCACCAGTGGTTCGGCAATCTGGTCACCATGCATTGGTGGGACGACCTCTGGCTCAACGAGGGTTTTGCGTCGTGGATGGAGGGACGCACAACGCAAAAACTGCATCCGGAATGGAACACCGCGCTGGCGAGCGTGGACACGCGCGAGTGGGCGATGCAACGCGACGCGCTGGTCACCACGCACCCGGTGGTTCAGCACATCGAAACGGTCGAGCAAGCCAGCCAGGCCTTTGATTCCATCACCTATTCGAAAGGGGAGGCCGTCATCACGATGCTTGAGGCTTATGTCGGCGAAGAGGCCTGGCGCAAAGGCGTGCGCCGCTACCTGAAGAAACATGCCTACGGCAACACGCGCTCTGACGACCTCTGGCGTGAAATTGAAGCCGCCGCAAAACAACCGGTGCGGGCCATCGCCCACGAGTTCACGCTGCAGCCCGGTATTCCATTGATCACGATAGGTGAGCCGGTGTGCGCCAATGGCCGCAGCCGGATGAGCCTGACTCAGGGCGAGTTCACCGCCGATCGCCCCGACAAGAAACCATTGCGCTGGAAAGTGCCGGTCATCGCCAGCCAAGCCGGCGCCAAAGAGCCTGTCCGCCTGCATGTCAGCCGCGGCAAGGCCCAGCTTGACGTGCCCGGGTGCGCGCCGGTCATCGTGAATGCCGGACAAACCGGCTACTTCCGCACGCTCTACTCCGCCAAGCACTTTCAGTCGCTGGCCGGCGTATTTGGCTCGCTCGCCCCCATCGATCAGTTGGGCCTGCTGTCAGACACCTGGGCGCTCGGCCGCGCCGGGCTGCAAGCGCTGCCGGACTATCTGGATTTGGCGCTGAATGCGCAGGCGAATTCGGACCCGCAGATTTGGGGATACATTGCCCGTGTTTTTGAGGAACTGAACGCCTATTACCGCGACGACAAAAAGCGCCAGGCGCGTTTTCAGGCCTTCGCAACCCGGGTTTTGAACCCCGTGCTCGCCCAGGTGGGTTGGGCAGCACGACCCGGCGAACCCGACACGGTGGCCATCTTGCGCAATGAGCTGATTGCGACACTGAGCGCGCTTGGTGACCCCGCCATCATCGCCGAGGCACGGCGGCGCCACGCGGCGCAGTCGGCCGATCCGGCCGCCGTACCCGCCGCGCTTCGCACCACTATTCTTGGCGTTGTTGCCCGTCACGCCACAACCGCTGACTGGGACGCTCTGCGCGACGCTGCAAACAATGAAAAAGTCGCCCTTGTCAGGAACCGGCTGTTCGGGCTGCTCGCATCGACCGAGGACAAGACCTTGGCGCAACAGGCACTTGAGCTGGCCCTGACCGCCGAACCGGGCGAGACCAACTCGGCCAGCATGATCGCCCGCGTGAGTGAGCTCCATCCGGAGCTGGCGCTCGATTTCGCACTCGCCAATCATGCCGAGGTCCTCCAGAAGGTCGAGACAAACTCGCGCAGTAGCTATTTCCCGCAGCTCGCTTTCCGGTCCATGAACCCGGCAACCATCGACAAGCTCAACGCCTACGCGGCAAAGCATGTTGCAGCTGACGCGAGGCGCGAACTGGAAACCGTCATCGCCGAAGTGACGTACCGCATCAAGGTTTTCACAGAACGCGTTCCGGCCGTCGATGCCTGGCTGGACCGCAAGCGCGGCAGCTGAATTCTCGGGGCGCTGACCACTCGGAATGGGATGAAGCTCCGCGGCTGCAAGGCAGCGGTCAAGGCAGCGGGAGCGGGCGCTGCCGAGTGGTTGCTTCGCTCACTGGAACCAAGTACTGTCGCTCGAAGCTATCCGTTGTGCGCCAAAGTTCTCCGTAATCGAGCCCGCATCCGCGAAATTGTGACTCGCAAAATCGGCCCGTCATTTTTCTGCCACAGCCATGGCCTCATTCGGTCCTGTACTGGGCATAAGCATGATGGCTTGAATTCAACCGGTCGAGGCGACTACTAAACATTGAGCAAGCAGAAGGAATGTTGCAAATAAAGCAAAGACCACAGATCTATCAAACGCGGACCCAGAAACTTTGATGTGGAAACGCTTCGGCAAATTAGAAACGGTTCCTCATCAATTCACGTTGTTGGCAAAAGCGATGTCTAGGCACCGAACCTGGCGTAATACTGCGCCACTGCCGGAGTCTGGGCGACACGCTGCATATGGGCATTCAGCGCAGGCGCAACTCTTTCCACCAGGTCGGTGGGTACGTGGTCCAGGCGCCCGGAATTAAGGGCGCGCACATCGACAAAGACCTTCAGGTCAGCCACCGTGAGACGATTGTCGGCAAAGTATTTGCCACCGTGAGCCTGCAACTGGCTTTGCAGCCAGGCGAGGTACACGGGCATGGACCCGTTGACGAGGGCAGCGCGGGCTTCCTTTTGGGCATCTCCCGTCATCCCAAAGCTCGGGCCCAGCTTGACGCCGGCTTCTTCCACCACATACATGACCTCATCACACAGCAGCGCCTGAAAGGCATCGGCGGGATAAAGGCCTGCCAGCTTGCCCGCGTATCGAAGGATGGCATCACACTGCGTCGCCTGAACACCATCCACCTGCAGGGTGGGCACTTGGCCGAAGGGTGTGGACTTGCGCACCTCGGCAAATTCCGGGAACGCAAAGCGATAGTCTTCAAACTCAATGCCGCCAATATGAAGGGCCAGTCGCACCGGCTCGGCGCGACCGCCATGAAAATCGAAATACGTGAGTTTGAGTTGGGACATGGTGGTTACCAAAGGAAATGAGATGGGCCTGCAGAGCGCGATTGGCAGATTCTAGGCGAGTGGAATTTCTTCAACTGCAGCGCCTCCTGGTTCTTGAATCGTCTCTTGACCAATTTATCTTCTCACGTTTAATGGTGGCGCAAAGATTTTTCGCCTTGCACTGGCTGGGGGTCACGCCAGAACAGATACAGTAGGCCTCCTGCGCACCGCCACTTGGCTAACTTGTCACCCCTATGGTCATGAACCTTACCCCTTCCACCGATACCAATCGTTTTTCCCGGCTCCTGGCGTCCCGCCCCTGGTTGCTCGCAGATGGCGCAACCGGCAGCAACCTGTTTGACGTGGGCCTGCTCTCGGGTGACGCGCCTGAACTCTGGAATATTGACCATCCGGATCGAATTACCGCGCTGCACCGCAGTTTTGTGGACGCGGGCGCCGACATTATCCTGACCAATAGCTTTGGCGGCACCAGCTACCGCCTGAAGTTGCACAAGGCTGAAGGCCGCGTTGCCGAACTCAACGAGCTTGCGGCCCGCATTGCACGCCAGGTGGCAGATGCCAGCGGCCGTGAAGTTGCCGTGGCAGGCAGCATGGGGCCCACCGGTGAAATCATGGAGCCTGTCGGTCCGCTGACCTTCGCGCAGGCCAAACAGGCCTTCGCCGAGCAGGCGCGAAGCTTGGCCGCTGGCGGCGTTGATGTGTTGTGGATTGAGACCATGTCCTCGCGCGAAGAGGTCGAAGCGGCGGTCGCGGGCGCGGCCACGGTGGGCTTGCCCATTGTTTGTACCCTGAGCTTTGACACCAATGGCCGCACCATGATGGGCCTGTCGCCCAGCGACTTTTCGGGGATCGAGAAAGCGCTGGTGCCTCGACTCGCCGCTTGCGGCACCAACTGCGGCGTGGGGGCCTCGGAAGTCGTGGCCTGCATCCACAACCTGGCCGATGCAATGGGTCCGGACGTGGTGCTCGTGGCCAAAGGCAATTGTGGCATTCCGCAATACGTTGACGGTGCCATTTGCTACAACGGCACGCCAGAATTGATGGCGGTCTATGCACGCATGGCGCTTGATGCCGGGGCCCGCATCATTGGTGGCTGCTGTGGCACCTCCCCCAAACACTTGCGTGCCATGCGCGATGCGCTGGACGCTCACACCAAAGGCGCCAGCCCCGAACTTGAAGTCATCGTGAGCACCTTGGGAGAAGTCTCCACTGGTGCTCGCGCCCAGTGGGGCGGTGAACTCAGTCGCTTGGGTGGCGCCGCCGCAGGCGCCAACCTGAAACGTGGCAGCGGGCGTAGGTCTTCCTCTGGATTGATATAAATTCGACAGCGGTCATCGCTTTTTTGCGGGGGTCAATTGACCTCGAGGGCTTTTGTCATGGCCTCGAGCGAGGGGACAAGGGAGTCAAGAAAACGACCGCCTTGGCGCCGGATAAGCTGCCACTGTAGCTGACTCTTCAAGACCCTGAGCCGAATTTAGGTTTATCGAAATACCAGCCCGATACCGGCCGTTTAACCCTTCAAGTGATGTTCGCCGGATTGAAGGTGGAGTTCCACAAAGCAGCACTTCATCTCACTTCGACTGAATCATATTGCCGACTTTGGCGGCTGAAAAGTCGGAGACAGCAAGGCAGCGTATGCTGTCGTAGAGATTGGCGATCTGCCTGCTCCAAAGCGGCTTTTGCCACCCATGGATCGACAGGCAATTATGTTGCGAACCTTTCGCCAAAGTGGGCACCCGGACTCGACCAGATCCGGTCACAAACGCCATTTCTCCAAAGCTGACAGCCGACGCGGGT
>JAIPCZ010000061.1 GCA_021737975.1 Polaromonas sp.
AGGTTTGCAGTGCTGCGTTGTTGGAGCGGCGCCCCCGCCGCGAAGGTTTGCAGTGCTGCGTTGTTGGAGCGGCGCCCCCGCCGCGAAGGTTTGCAGTGCTGCGTTGTTGGAGCGGCGCCCCCGCCGCGAAGGATTGAGGTGAAATAGGCCCATGTTTCTTCGCATCATCAGCATCGTCTTCCCGATTTTCATCATCGTGATGATCGGCTTTGTCTACGGGCGCAAGCGCCGGCCCGACATGCAGGTGGCCAACAGCCTGAATATCTCGGTTTTCTTGCCGGCGCTGTTTTTCTCGGCGCTGGCGGGCAAATCCTTCAATCTGGCAGACAACGTGCCCATCGCCGTGGGCTGCGCCGTGGTGGTGCTGGGCTCGGGTGCCCTGACCTGGGTCGTGGCCCGGCTGCTCGGCATGGACCCCAAAACGCTGGTGCCACCGTCCATGTTCAACAACGTCGGCAACATGGGCCTGCCCTTGCTGCTGCTGACCTTTGGCCAGCAAACCCTGGGCGCCGCGGTGGTCTTGATGCTGGTGGTGACGGTGTTGCAGTTCACCGTGGGCATCTGGCTGCTGAGCGGGCGCTCCAATGCCCCGATGCTCTGGCGCGAACCCCTGCTCGCGGCTGCCGTTGCCGGGATTGTTGTCAGCCTGAGTGCCTGGACGGTGTGGCAGCCCCTGATGGTGGCGGCCAAACTGCTGGGCGATATTTCCCTCCGGCTGATGATTTTTTCCCTCGGTGTGCGCCTGTCCACCGCCCGACTGGGTGCCTGGCGCATTGGCCTGGTGGGGGCCTGCGTGACACCCATCACCGGCATGCTGGTCGCCTGGGCCTTTGGCCTGATGGCAGGTGTGGGCCAGCTTGAGCAGGACATGCTGTTTGTGTTTGGCGCGTTGCCGCCGGCCGTGTCGAGTTTTATCTTTGCCGAACGCTACCAGCAGGAACCCGACAAGGTCGCCAGCATTGTCATCATGGGTAATGCCCTGGCGCTGTTCTTTATCCCCCTGGCGCTCGCGCTGCGCCTGTAACCGGGGCCGCTGCCCGTTCATCAACTGTCGATGACGGTGCTGATGACCCCGTCATGCCGACACTTCAAAAAATCAGCTTGTCAGCCAGATCACACCACTGAGGCTGAAGAATGACGCCACCGTGGTCAGCAGCAAGGCTGCGGCGCCCAAGTCTTCCCTGCCGTAGCTTTGGGCCAGGATGGGGTAGATGCTCATCATCGGCACGGCGGCCATCAGCACAGCGGCCACGCGCAGTTGTGGCTCCAGAGCGGCCATGCCAAGCCATGGCAAGGCGAGGGCGGCAACCAGCACCGCCAGCGGGTGCAGCACCAGTTTGCCAAAAGCAATCGGCATGATCTGCCGCGCCATGCCCCGCAGCGGCAGACCCACCAGCGTGCCGCCAATCACAAACAGGGACAAGCCGGCACTGGACAATGCAAAGAGGTTGACCGCGCGCAGCACGGGTTCGGGCAACTGCCAGCGCATGACCGACACAAACAGGCCAGCGGCCATCGCCAGGATGATCGGGTTGGTGGCCAGCCGCTTCAGGGACTGCCCGACCACCACCGTCCAATGGCCGGTTTCCCCGCGGCTGCGTTCGGCCAGCGCCAGCAGCAAGGGGATGACCAGCACGTTTTCAACCAGCATGTTGAGCGCCAGCGCCACAGCAGCGACCGGGGCCACCATGAGCAGCAAGATCGGGTAACCGACAAAGCTGCTGTTGGAGCAGGTCATGCCCATCGCGGCCACCACGTTGTCTGTGGCGCTGAGGCCGCTGCGCTTGCCCCAGGCCAGGCTCAGGCCCAGCACTACCAGCGTGCCGGCCAGATAGGCCAGCGCGTAAGCGGGGTTCAGAATCTCGCTGATTTGGCGTTGTGACAAGGCGTTGAACAACATGGCGGGCAAGGCCAGCTTGATGACAAACTGGCCAAAAACGCGCATGTCGGCTCGTGTGAACAGGCCGCCGCGGGTAGTGGCATACCCGAGCGCGATGGCCATGTAGATGGGGCCGGTGATGGCCAGGATCTCGATCACTGGGGCTGGCGCAAGGCCTTGACCTGGCCACGGGTCAGCTCGGCTGCCAACTGCACGAGCTCATTGGAAAATCGGACTTTTCCCTCTTTGGCAGACAGGCTGGCGCGCACCGTGTCCAGGTTGCTTCGCATGCGCTGGGTGTCGGCTTGCAGGCCGGCCACCAGTTGCGCCACGGCGCTGGTGATGCTTTGGCTGGCCGCCAGCAGCGCCGGCCACTGCACCAGCCGGGTTTGCCAGTTTCCCGGCGCGTTGCCGTGTTGCTGCGACAGGCTGGTCAGCAACACGGCCACCTGTTGCGGCACCCGCTGCGCGGCCACTTGCGCCACCATGCAGAGCTGGCTGATCGCGACGGGGGGCACGGGTTTGGCGCCGGGCACGGCCGTGCGGGCGGTGTCGACTTGCGTCAATTCACCCAGCTCGAACTGAGCCATGTGGGCGATTTCCAGGGCAATTTGCCCCAGGTTCCCCGTCAGCAACCCCAGGGCGCAGGCCAGCGCCACGGTGTCATCGTGGCCGCCATTGCCGGCAAAGGCAGGGACGTCGAGTTGCAGCTCGGCGGCCATCAGGGACATGACCTGGGGGCCTTTGCCCCGCATGTCGGCCAGCGTGGTCACCGAGCTCCCCAGGTGCAGCCGCAAGGCATGGTCTGCCGCCGCTTGCAATTGCTGTTGGCTGCGCACCAGCGGCGCCGCCCATTGGCTGCAGGCGAGCCCGAAGCTGGTGACGCTGGCGGCTCGCAAGGGGCCGCGCGCGAGCATAGCGTCGTTTTTATGGCGCAGGGCCAGCGTCAAAAGAGCGTCGATGGCCTTGGCCAGGTCGGTCTGAATCAGCTTGAGCACATCACGTATGACCAGCACCAGGGCGGTGTCCACCAGCTCCTGGTCACTGCAGCCAAAGTGCACCCGGCTGACTGCCTCCGGATTGAACAAGGCCACGGTTTCGCGCAGGTTGGCCACCAGCGGCGTGGCGAGACACCCGGTGCGGGCGCTTTCGCGCACCAGTTTTGGCACATCAAACAACTCAACCTTGGAGGTGCCGATGATGGACATGGCCGTGGCTTGCGGTATCAAGCCGGCCCCGGCTTGAGCGCGCGCCAGCGCGGCTTCAATGCGCAGCATGGCCTCGATGACGGCGCCGTCACCCAGCACCTCGGAAACCTCGGGGGTTGATACAAAGCTCTCGAACAGACTGCTCATGAGGCCTTGGAGACTTGAGCCGCCAGCGACCTGCGCAATCGAATCTGGTTGGGCAGGGGTACCGAGCGTTGCAGCACATCCTGACCCAGCCACAGGGCTGCGTCCCGGGCGCGGCGCGCCACGTGTTGCGCCGGCATGGCCGCATAGTCGTCATTAAAAGCGGCCAGGTTGTAGCCGCCCCGATAACCCAGTCCGTGCAAACTGGTGACCAGCGCAGCCAGTGCCTCGTGATGCGAACCGTCACCGGGCAGCACACGCAAGGTCTGGCCTGCGGTCGCCAGCAGGTCGGTCACTTGCACCAAAAAAATCCTGTCGGGGTCGAGCATTTCCAGGTCGGCCAACAGGTCGTCTTGCGGCGTGTTCGCTGCCAGCACGTCCTGGCTGTCCAGACTCAGCCCAAGGTTGGGCATGTCGACCTCGCAGACCCGGTCCCAGGCCTGCAGATAGGTTTGCGCCACGGCCCCGCCGGCCCAGCCCTGGTAGCCTATCTTGATGTTCAGGGGGATCGCCAGCAGGGCCAACTGGCGCAGGTCGCGCGCCGCGGCATGGGCATCGTCTGTGGCGCCAGGCAAACGCGAGGCTGGCAACACCAGCAGCGGGCAGCGCAGCGCCTGGCACAAGCGCAGCATGGCCTGGGCCAGGTCCAGTTTGAAGGCGTGCAGCGGGCCGGTCTGGCCTTCAAAATCACAGGCGGCCTGAAAACCCGTCACGGCCAGGCCGCTCGCTCGCACGCAGGTGATGGCGGCATCGACCCCGTCAGGATGCCCCACCAGGTCCTGGGCGCAGAGCGTGATTTCGGAAAAGCCAGCCTCGCGTGCGGCGCTCAGTTTGGCGCTGAATGCGCCCGCCAGCGAGCGGCTGTCCATGCTGAAGTCATTCATGTTGGCGCTGTTCATGTCAGTCAGCCGCGCACATCGTGAACAATCTCGAAGCTGACACTGCCGAGCCAGGTTTTGCTTAAAGCGCCGCGCTCGCTGGTCTGCACGCTGGGCGAGGCCACGAACTCGACGCCGCGCCGGCTCAGCTCGGCCACGGTGGCCAGCACGTCGGCGCTGCCCAGGCCGATGCGGTGCAGGCCTTCGTCGTCCTCGACATCCAGCACGCCCGCTTCGGGCTCGATCAACTGGATGTAAAAGCGCGACTCCGGCGGGCAGGGGCTGCACAAAATGCGGCCTTTGGGAAGGATGCCAAAGCGCTGCTCCGGCGGCAGTGGCTGAAAGCCCAGCAACTCGCGGTAAAACTCGGTCCAGTCTTCGGAGCGGTCATTGCCGATGTATTGAACGATGCCAAAAAAATGCAAGCCGGCGGTGGCCGGCGGGTGGGGGTCGACGCCCGGAATGGGGGTGAAGTCGACGTCGTAGATCGAGAACTGTTTGTGCCGGTCGACAAAATAAATGCGGCTGGTGCCCACCCCGTGAATGGCCGGAATGTTGAGTTCCATCACCTCCACATGGGTCGGCACGCCCCAGGCGCCCCGTTCCAGCGCGCGGCGGTAGGCGGCGGAGGCATCACGCACGCGCAGGGCCATGGCGGAAATGAGCGGCTTGTCGCTCAGCGGCGCGCCCTTGGCATGCGCGTTGACGATGATGTTGATGCCCCCCTGGCGGTACAGCAGCACCTCGCGCGAGCGGTGCCGGGCCACCGGTTTGAAACCCATGGTTTCCAGCACCTGACCCAGCGCCTGCGGCTTGGCCGTGGCGTACTCGATGAACTCGATGCCTTCCAGTCCCAGCGGGTTGTCGCCCTCGACGATGTGCTCGCGGTCGGTGCCGGGTGAGATCAGGGTGACTGCCGTCATGGTGATGTTCCTCAAGAATGAATCTGCGTCATTATGCCGAGGCAGCCCTCATTTGTTTTGATCAAGGTGCTGACTTGCCTCACGGTGCCAAATTTAACCAATTTGAAGGCAGTCAAACCTTAAAATACACAAAAGTGTTTGATGAGCGAACAATACCAATCATTTATCGTGCGAATCTTGGTGATTGACCAACAAATTATTCTGCCTTGACGTGAAAGAACCCGCATGACCGCTGTTGCCCCCTTGCCGAAATCTGATTCGAACGCCGCACTGGACAAACGTGACTGGATTGCAGGCCTGGAAAAAGGTCTGTCCATCATCGAAGCCTTCGACGACGCCAACCCGCGCATGACGGCCAGCCAGGCGGGTGTTCGCTGCGAGATGACGCGCACCGCAGCGCGCCGCTACCTGCTGACGCTGACTTACCTTGGCTATGTGGGCACCGACGGCAAATTTTTCTGGCTGACGCCCCGGGTATTGCGCTTGGGTCAGTCGTACCTGGAATCAGCCCGACTGCCGCGCATTGTGCAGCCGTTTTTGCAACGGGTCACGTCCGGCACACAGGAGATTGCCTACGTGAGTGTGATGGATGGCGATGACGTGGTGTACATCGCACGCAACGGCTCCACCCGCGCCATGAACACCGGTGTGGTGCTGGGCTCGCGCGTGCAGGCCCAGGTGACCGCTGCCGGCATGCTGATGCTGGCCATGCGTGACCCTGACTGGCTGGAGAACTGGTTGGCCCACCATGAGCTCAAGGCCTACACGAGCTACACCATCAACAATAAGGACCGCTTGCGTCTGGAACTGGCGCGCATCCGTCAGCGCGGTTGGGCCATTTCAGAGCAGCAGTTGGAGCTGACCTACCGCGGCGTGGCTGTGCCCCTGATCGACCGCAAGGGTGATCTGGTGGGTGCCCTCAATGTGACCATGCCGATGGGCCATGAGAGCAGCGAAGACGCGGTGTCGCGCGTCTTGCCGGTGCTGCTGGAAACGGCGCGCGCCTTGCGCAATCTGATTTGATTAACCGACACCGCGGCGCCATTTTCTTTGCTCACCATGCAGCCAGCCAAGCCCTTTGAACGTTATCAGCGCGATGCCTTGCGCATTGCGCTGAGCCATTACGTCACCAACGGTCTGTCGGCGGCGCTGGGCTTGTTGCTGATCACTGGCAGCGTTCACCTGCTGCTGGGCGAGTTCGCCGCCGCCGCCGCGTCAGTGGGTGTGCTGGTGTGTATTCCGCCGGACCAACCGGCCCCCAAACGCGGCAAGTTCTGGCAGCTGTTGCCCGCCTTCCTGATTGGTTTGCCGCTTTTTTGGGCGGTGCAGGTGCTGCACGCCGCGCCCATCCTGCTGGGCCTGTTGCTGGTGCCGGCCAGTTTCCTGGCTTTTCTGGCGGGGGGCTGGGGCAAGCGCGGGCTGCCGATCTCGATCTCGGTCATGTTTGCCATGGTGTTCTCCATGGCGGTGCCGGACCACAGCAACAGTGTCACCAACCTCGCCACCAGCCTCTACTTCACGCTGGGGGCCGTGGCCTACCTGGTCTGGGCGACGCTGGCCAACACGGTGCTCAACGCGCGTTACCGGGTGCAAATGCTGGCCGACACCCTGGTTGCCCTGGCCACGCTGATGCGCTCCCAGGCGCAGCAATTCAGCCCTGAAAAGGTGCCTGAAGCCGGCGGGCGGGCGCCCCTGGTGGGCACGCTGCTGCAGCAGCAGGCGGCGCTGGCCGACCAGTTGCAGGCGGCGCGTGACATTTTGCTGGAGTCGCCCGGCAACACGCGGCGCCAGCAGTTGGCCAACATGCTGATGCTGGTGCTGGATCTGCGCGACCACCTGCTGGTCTGCAACCTCGACCTCGACACCCTCAAAAGCCATCCCGGCCACGAACCCGTGCTGGGCACCTTGCGTGACGTCCTGGCGGCGCTGGCCGATGAAATGGATGGCCTGGCCGATGGCCTGCTGCTCGGCCGCACGCCGGTGCCTTTTGCCAGCCACCGGCCGCAGCTGGAAAGCCTGCAATGGGGCCGGGACGGCATGGTGTCTGGCAACGGCGCGCCGCCTGCCATTTTGGCCATGGGCATGTCAAGCCGCATTGGCCTCATGAATGACGAAGGCTTGCGTCTGCTGGCTCTGGCGCGCGGCGACCTGGCCCCCAATGTGAGCCTGGTGCGGGCCAATTGGCAACTGTTCGTGAGCCCCACGGTCTGGTCATGGGCGCCTTTTTATGCCTTGTGGCGCTGGAACGCGCCGCCTTTGCGCCATGCCATCCGGGCCGCGCTGGCGATCGGCACGGCTTACGCGGTCTCGCTGGCGCTGCCCTGGGGGAGTCACGATTACTGGATCTTGCTGACCATCGTGGTGGTGCTGCGCGGCAGTCTGGCCCAAACCCTGGAGCGGCGCAACAGCCGCGCCGTCGGCACGCTGATTGGCTGCGTGCTGGCGGGCCTGCTGCTGTATGCCCACATCAGCCCGCTGCTGTTGCTGCTGGTGGTCACGCTGGCGCAGGCCCTGGCGCATGCCTTCGCGCTCAGAAAATACCTGGTGACGGCGGTGGCTGCCACAGTCCTGGGCCTGTTGCAGGTGCAGATGCTCAACGCCGGACCCAGCCCGGTGTTCGATGTCGTGGAGCGCATGCTCGACACCCTGCTGGGGGTCACGATTGCCTGGGCTTTCAGCTACGTGCTGCCGTCCTGGGAGCGCGGCCAGACTGCCGCCCTGGTCAGGCGCGCATTGGCGGCGCAGGCACGGCATGCACACGTGGCGCTGGGCCTGTGGCAGTTGCAGGCGGTGGACAACGCGCCAGAAATCCAGTGGCGGCTGGCACGGCGCGAGGCTTTTGACAGCCTGTCGGCGCTGGTGCAGGCCACCCAGCGCGCCTTGTCCGAGCCGCGTGCCGTGCGCCCGCCGCTGGAGCCGCTGGGGCGTTTGCTGGCCCTGAGCTACCAGTTGCTGGCGCAGCTGACCACGGTCAAGACCATGCTGCTGCAGCAACGGGGCCGTCTGACCCCGCATGAGGTCGAACTGCCTTTGGAGCAGACGGGCAAGGCCATCGAAGCCACGCTTGGCGCAGCCGCCGCACCACCACGGACCGACCAAGTGGCCGGCACCGCGCTGGAATGGTCGGTGCTGGGCGACCCCTTCGATGGCGACCTCAGCCCCTGGCTGTTGCGCCGACTGCAGTTGGCCGACCACATCGCGCTGCAATTGCGGGCCAACGCGGATCAGGTGGTGCGGGAGCTGGCCGTGCCTGCGAATCAGAGTCCTGAAGCTTAAGCCCGTTCAGACCTTATTTGCCGCCCATCGACTTCTGCAGGATCGCCAGCACGGTGTTGAGGTCCTCGATCGGCACCTGACCGGGCGCCGAACTGCTGGCGCCCACGGCAAAGCTCAGGGCGGAGCCAAAAGTCCAGCCAAACAGGCGCGTCATGGCGCCAAAAGGCCCCATCGACATGGAAATCAGCGGGATGCGCAGTTTTTTGCTGGCCTCGCGGGTGGCCGTCAGGAGCGTCAGCACATCGTCGAGGTCGCGTGGCATCACCGCCACCTTGGCCACGTCGGCACCGAGCCGGTCCGCCGTCAGGAACTTGGCAGCCAGCGTCTCGAGCCCCGGTGTGAATGAGAAATTGTGGAAGGACAGCACCAGCTTGATGTTGTTGGCTTTGGCGGCCGTGCGCACACGCACGATGTTGGCCGCGTCATTGGCCATTTCGTAGTCGATCAGGTCGATGCTTTTGCTCTCGCAGACCGCCGTGTACATGGCAATCACCTGGTCTGCGTTGATGGCGATCTTTTCGCCGCCCTCCATGGTGGAGCGGGGGGTGAACAGCAGCGGGATGCTGCCGGCGGCCTGCTTGATGGCGCGCGCGGCGGCAATGACGGCAGCGCTGTCCCCGA
>JAIPCZ010000024.1 GCA_021737975.1 Polaromonas sp.
GGGTTGATGGAAAACTGCACGTTGGAACCACCGGTGTCCACACCGATCTCGCGCAGCACGGCAAGCGAGGCATTGCGCAGAATCTGGTACTCCTTGTCGGTCAGCGTTTGCGCCGGGGCGACCGTGATCGAGTCCCCGGTATGCACACCCATCGGGTCGAGGTTCTCGATGGAGCAGACGATGATGCAGTTGTCGGCGGTGTCGCGCACCACCTCCATCTCGTATTCTTTCCAGCCAAGCAGCGACTCCTCGATCAGCAACTCCTTGGTCGGGGACGCTTCGAGGCCGCGCTTGCAGATCACCTCAAACTCCTCGGGGTTGTAGGCGATGCCGCCGCCGGTCCCGCCAAGCGTGAAACTGGGGCGGATCACGGTCGGAAAGCCGACTGTGCGCTGCACGCCCCAGGCCTCATCCATGCTGTGGGCAATGCCCGAGCGCGCCGAGCCCAGACCAATCCTGGTCATGGCATCCTTGAACTTCAGGCGGTCTTCGGCCTTGTCGATGGCTTCTGGCTTGGCACCGATCAGTTCGACCGGTTTGCCGGTAGCGGCACCGGTGTACTTGGCCAGCACGCCGTTGTGCCAGAGCTCGAGCGCGCAGTTGAGCGCGGTCTGACCGCCCATGGTCGGCAAAATCGCGTCGGGACGCTCCTTGGCGATGATTTTCTCGACCGTCTTCCAGGTGATGGGCTCGATGTAGGTCACGTCGGCCGTGGCCGGGTCCGTCATGATGGTGGCCGGATTGCTGTTGATCAGGATGACCCGGTAGCCCTCTTCACGCAAGGCCTTGCAGGCTTGCACACCAGAATAATCAAATTCGCAGGCCTGGCCAATGATGATGGGGCCCGCGCCAATGATGAGGATGCTTTTGATGTCAGTGCGTTTTGGCATGTTGAAGAACGATTCTTTTGATTTACTAATTCAGGCTGGCGCTGGCCAACTTGGCCCCAAACCAGACAAACAGGCCGCCCACAAGGCTCGACAGCCCGGCCGACAGCTTTTTACGCTGCGCAAAACCTTGCGCCAATTTGGCCCCGGTGAAGATCAGCATCGACAGATACAGGGCGCTGAAGGTCATCAGGATGGCGCTCAGGATCAAAAACGGGACTTCCGGATGGGCATAACTGGTGTCGATGAACTGCACAAAAAACGACAGCAAGAACAGAATCGCTTTCGGGTTCAGCAGGCTGATCACCAGCGCGCGACGAAACGGCCGCTGCAAATGGGCCGCGTCGGCGACGGCGCTTGAACCTGCTGTCCCGGTTGCCGCTTCAGAAACCTTGGTCACCGCCGCCAGCGCATCAGGCTGCGTACGCAAGCTGACCAGCGCCGCGCGCAGCAAATTCAAACCCACCCAGGCCAGGTAGGCAGCGCCCACGTACTTGACCACCATGAACATGGCCGGATAAGTGCGCAGCACACCGGCGGCCCCCAGGGCGGTGCACACCAACAAAATGGTGTCGCCCACAAAGACACCATAAGCGCCCTGAAAACCGGCACGAACCCCGCGTGCCGACGCCACCGACAACACATACAGCGAATTGGGCCCGGGCAGCAAGATGATGCCAAAGGCACCAACCACATAGGTCCACAGGTCAGTCACGCCATAAAAACTCATGTGCGCGACGCCATGGAATCGACAAACCGGTCAAACAGGTAAGCAATGTCATGCGGGCCGGGTGAGGCTTCGGGGTGGCCCTGGAAGCAGAAGGCTGGCTTGTCGGTGCGCTCAAGGCCTTGCAGCGTGCCATCGAACAGGCTGACATGAGTGGCGCGCAAATTGGCCGGCAGGGTCTTTTCGTCGACGGCAAAACCATGATTCTGGCTGGTGATGCTGACGCGGCCGCTGTCCAGGTCCTTGACCGGATGGTTGGCGCCGTGGTGACCGAACTTCATCTTGAATGTTTTTGCACCGGAGGCCAGGGCCATGATCTGATGCCCGAGGCAAATGCCAAAGGTGGGGACACCACTGTTGATCAGTTCGGCGGCGGCGGCAATCGCGTAATCGCACGGCTGCGGATCACCAGGGCCGTTGCTCAGGAAGATGCCATCGGGGTGTTGCGCCAGAACATCGGCCGCAGCAGTCTGCGCCGGCACCACGGTGACCCGGCAACCGCGCTGGGCCAACATGCGCAAAATGTTTTTCTTGACCCCGAAGTCGTAGGCCACGACATGAAAGCGCGGTTCGGTCTGTTCGCCAAAACCGGGTTGCTCATTCAGTGCGGGATTAAACAGCGCCCATTCGGTCTGCGTCCAGCCGTAAGTGGCCGCGGTGCTGACCACCTTGGCCAAGTCGAGACCGGCCATGCTGGGCGCGGCCTTGGCCAAGGCCACGGCCTGGTCGATGAGCGCCTGCGTCACGACCTCCCCGGCGGCCAGTGCCAGGATGCAGCCGTTTTGCGCGCCCTGGGTGCGCAAATGGCGCGTCAACTGGCGGGTGTCGAGGTTGGCGATCGCCACCGTGCCCTGCTCGCGCAGATAGGCGTCAAGCGGCTGGCTGGAGCGAAAGTTGGAGGCCAGCAGGGGCAGGTCCTTGATGATCAGGCCGGCAGCCTGAACGCGATCCGACTCGACGTCTTGCGCGTTGACACCATAGTTGCCAATGTGCGGATAGGTCAGGGTGACAATTTGTTGGCAATAGCTGGGGTCGGTCAGGATTTCCTGATAGCCGGTCATGGAGGTGTTGAAAACCACCTCCCCCACCGTGGACCCCGTGGCTCCGATGGAATTACCAAGAAAGACCGTTCCGTCTGCGAGCGCCAGAATGGCCGATGGGGTATTTCCCTTGAGAGACAAAAGCACTGGGTTCTCCGAAATAGTTGCGGGTACGCCCAAGCACGCAGGAATGACTCCTGAAGCTGCTGCTGACTGGGAAAGGGCGGGCTGCTACTTTGAGCGTACGCGGGTGCGAAATTGACCTGAATTATAGCCGAGGCACGAGCCTAGGCCAGGTGCGCGGTGGCGCTGGCGTGCAGACAAATTGCCGCAGCCGTGGCCACGTTGAGCGACTCCTCGCCCCCCGGCTGGGCAATGCGCACATGGCCACTGGCACGCGCCTCAAGTTCCGCGCAAACGCCCTGCCCTTCATGCCCCAAAGCCCAGGCACACGGCATGGGAAGCTCACTTTTGCGCAGCGCCTGATGCAAATAGCTACCGCGATGCGAACTGGTCACCAGCAGCGGCACCTGCAGGATGTCCAGTTGCGCCAGGGACGCTCCTTCGACCAGTTGCAGGCCCCAATGGGCACCCATGCCCGCGCGCAGCACCTTGACGCTCCACAAGGCGGCCGTGCCTTTGAGGGCAATGATCTGTTTGAAACCAAAGGCAGAGGCGCTGCGCAAAATGGCACCCACATTGCCGGCATCCTGCACCCGGTCCAGGATGACGGTCGCCACCCCAGGCTGGATGGCCGGCTCTGGCGGCAAATCGAAGACAAAACCCAGGCGCGCCGGCGACTCGAGCGTGCTGAGCTCATTGAACAGCGCATCGGTCAGGACGATGTTCCTGTGCGCTGCCTGCACATAGGCCGCAGGCGCCACGGGCCAGTAGGACGATGCAAACAGGCCAATGTCTGGTCTGACGCCCCGACCCGTGGCGGCGCGCAACAAGTGGTCTCCCTCGACCCAGACACGCTGCTGTTTGCGGTACTCGGTATTGCCATGCGCCAGGCGCCTGAGGTCCTTGAGCAAGGCGTTATCGCGCGAGCTGATATGCAATTCCTGGGGTGTGGTCATGGCATGACTTTGTGCAAGACCTCGGTCACAGGGCGAAAACTGGTGCGGTGCACGGGACAGGCGCCATGCGCTTGCAGGGCAGCCAGATGCTCGGCCGTGCCGTAGCCCTTGTGCCGGGCAAAGCCGTACGCGGGGTACAGCGCGTCGACCTCCAGGCACCAGCGGTCACGCGTGACCTTGGCCAGAATCGAGGCCGCCGAAATCGCCGCCACCAGGGAATCCCCCTTGACGATGGCTTCCGCGCGCATGGGCAGCACGGGCAGGCGATTGCCATCGACCAGCACCAGCTTCGGACACAGGCGCAAACCGTCCACCGCACGGCGCATGGCCAGCAGGGTCGCCTGCAAGATATTGAGCGTGTCGATTTCCTGCACGCCGGCTTGGGCCACGGAAAAACAAAGGGCCTTGGCCCGGATCTCGTCATACAGCCGCTCACGTTTGAGCGCTGAAAGCTTTTTGGAGTCCGCCAAACCCTTGATCGGATGCCGATCATCCAGAATGACCGCAGCCGCAAGCACAGGACCCGCCAGCGGGCCGCGCCCGGCCTCATCGACCCCGGCGATCAAGCCCGTCGTCTCCCATTGCAAGGCCACCTGTTGCATACTGGCAGGCGGATGGCCGCGGCGCACGGCGGTGACCGCTGACCTTGGTGTCGACGCGCCACTGGCGCCCGGCTTAGGATTGAAGGAGTTGCGCGATGGCATGGGCGGCAAGTTGGGGTGTGTCGCGCTGCAACTCGGCGTGCAGTGCGCAAAAACGTTGTTCAAGGGCGCGTATTTTCTCAGGCTGCAGCGCCTTTGCGTCAAGCCACTGCACAATTTCACGCGCCAGCGCTGGCGGTGTCGCAGCCTCCTGCAGCAATTCCGGCACGACAAAATCACGGCACAGAATGTTGGGCAAGCCTACCCAGGCTTGTAATCGCTTGCGCCGCATGATCTGCCAAGACAAGCAGCCCATGCGGTAGGCAATGACCATGGGGCGCTTGAAAAGGGCCGCCTCCAGCGTGGCCGTGCCGCTGGCGATCAGCGTGACATCACAGGCGGCAAGCACCGTGTGCGACTGACCCGACACCAGTTCCACCTGGCCCGCCATGCCACTGGCCTTGAGCGCGGCCTCAATGTGTGCCCGGCGCGCCGGCACCACGGGAACGACAAACTT
This sequence comes from Polaromonas sp., assembly GCA_021737975.1. Classification (GTDB taxonomy): domain Bacteria; phylum Pseudomonadota; class Gammaproteobacteria; order Burkholderiales; family Burkholderiaceae_C; genus Rhodoferax. The sequence goes on from JAIPCZ010000024.1 coordinate 4,892, forward strand.
GACTTCAGGCCGCACCTGTCTGATCAGCCTGGCCGCCTCGAAGAAGTGCGCCGCCAGATGGGCAATTTCGGACGCGCGGCTGCCCGGCAGAATGGCGACGACCGAGTCCTCGCCGGAGAGACCCAGCCTGGCGCGCGCGGCCACCTTGTCCGGCTGCATCGGAATCACGTTGGCCAGCGGATGCCCAACGTAAGTGGCGGAGATGCCATGCGCCGCAAGCAGGGCTGGCTCGAACGGGAAAATGCACAGCACATGGTCAACGCTGCGCTTGATTTTCTCGATCCGCTCGGGCCGCCAGGCCCAAATGGACGGACAGACAAAATGCACGGTCTTGATGCCTTGGGCCCGCAAAGTGGCTTCCAGGTCAAGATTGAAGTCGGGCGCGTCGACGCCGATAAAAATGTCCGGATGGCTTCGCAGCAGGCGTTCCTTGAGCTGGCTGCGAATGCCCACAATCTCGCGGTAGCGGCGCAGCACTTCCCAACCAAAGCCATGAACCGCCAGCTTGTCGTGCGGCCACCAGGCTTCAAAACCGCGCTGCGCCATCTGCGGACCACCAATGCCAACCGACTGCAAGCCGGGCCAGCGCTGTCTCAGGCCGTCCAGCAGCAATCCCGCCAGCAGGTCGCCTGACGTTTCACCGGCGACCAGGGCGGCTTGCATGGGATCGGGCTTGAAAAGCTCAGCGCACAATGCCGCGCTGGGGCGACGCCTGATCCAGGAAAGAGACCATCATCTGCACGTCCAGCACGGATTCCGGGTGGGTTTCGGTCAAATGCCCAATGCGTTCGCGGGCCGCCTGCAGGGTCAGGTCGTCGCGGTACAGCGCCTTGTGCATGGCCTTGACGGCGCTGATGCGTTCGGGCGAAAAACCGCGCCGGCGCAGGCCTTCAAAATTCATCGAGCGGGCCGCTGCCGGCTGCCCCTGGCACATGACGAAGGGCGGCACATCGGCAAACAGCAGCGTGCACATGGCCGTCATGCTGTGAGCGCCAATACGCACAAACTGGTGCACCACGGTAAACCCGCCCAGAATGGCCCAGTCGCCCACATGCACATGACCGGCCAATTGCGAGTTGTTGGCAAAAATGGTGTGGCTACCCACCTGGCAGTCATGGGCCAGGTGCACATAAGCCATCAGCCAGTTGTCGTCACCCACGCGTGTCACCCCGACATCGCCCGGCGAACCGATGTTGAAAGTGCAAAACTCGCGGATGGTGTTGCGGTTGCCGATGACCAGTTCACAAGGCTCACCGGCGTACTTCTTGTCCTGCGGAATGGCCCCCAGCGAGGCGAACTGGAAAATGCGGTTGTCGCAGCCAATGGTGGTGTGGCCCTCAAGCACGCAATGCGGGCCCACGGTGGTGCCTGCAGCAATCCTGACGTGCGGGCCAATGACGGTGTAGGGCCCGACCGTGACGGAACTGTCGAGCTCGGCCGCGGGGTCAACCAGGGCCGTGGCGTGGATGGTGGTCAAGCGCCGCTCCTCAGGCAATTTTGCGCATGGCGCAGGTGAGCTCAGCCTCGACCGCCAGCACACCGTCCACGCTGGCGGAGGTCTTGAACTTGAAGATACCGGCTTTCATGCGCAGCAATTCCACGTCCAGGATCAACTGGTCGCCGGGGGCCACCGGCCGTTTGAAACGGACCCCTTCCATACCGGCAAAGTAATAGACCATGTCGTCGGTGGCGGCAGAGTCCATGGCATCAAAAGCCAGCAAGGCCGCCGCCTGCGCCAGGGCTTCCAGCATCAGCACCCCGGGCATCACCGGGCGGTGCGGGAAATGTCCCTGGAAGAAGGGCTCGTTGATGGTGACATTTTTCAACGCCCTGATGGTTTTGCCCTTGTCAAGCGCGAGCACACGGTCCACCAGCAAGAACGGGTAGCGGTGCGGCAGCTTGGTGAGAATTTTGTAAATATCCATCGGGAGTTCCTTAGTTCGAATGGTGTTGCTTGAGCTGCGCTTCCAGCGCGCGAATGCGCTCGCGCAGGCTCGCCAGCTGTTTGAGCGAGGCGGCGTTTTTCTCCCAGGCGGCGTTGTCGTCCAGCGGGAACATGCCGGTGTAATGACCCGGCTTGTGGATGGAGCGCGTCACCACAGAGGCGGCAGAAATATTCACGCCATCGGCCAGCGTCAGATGGCCAAGAACGATGGCGCCGCCGCCCACGGTGCAATGGGCACCAATGGAGGCGCTGCCAGCCACACCGGCGCAACCCGCCATGGCCGTATGCTGACCAATAGACACGTTGTGGCCGATCTGGATCAGGTTGTCAAGCTTGACGCCATCCTCGATCACGGTGTCCTGCAAGGCGCCGCGGTCGATGCAGGTATTGGCGCCAATTTCAACATCATTGCCAATTCGCACGGCGCCGAGTTGCTCAATCTTTTCCCAGGCGCCGGCATTGGGTGCAAAACCGAAGCCGTCGGCCCCGATCACCACCCCGGAGTGGATGATGCAGCGCTCACCCACCACACAACGCTCGCCCAGCGTGACGCGCGATTTGAGCATGGTGTTGGCGCCGACCACGGCGCCTGCCTCGACCACACACAATGGACCGATACGCGCGCTGGGATGCACCTGCGCCTGGGGGTCGATCACGGCACTGGGGTGAATCAACGGCCCCGCTGGCGCGGCCAGGGTCTTCTTCCAGAGTTGGGTGACCCGGGCATAGTACAAATAGGGTTGATCGGTCACGATGCAGGCCCCGCGCGCAGCGGCCAGGGACCGGAAGGGCGGGCTGACGATCACACAACCCGCCGCGGAGGCCGACAACAGATGCTGGTATTTGGGGTGGCTGAGAAAACTCAGCTGTGCCGGCTGGGCGCTCTCAAGCGGCGCCAGGCCTTTGATCAACATATTGGCATCACCATGCAACTCGCCGCCGAGCGCCTCAACAATGGAAGCCAAACGCAGGGTCACGCGCAGCCAGCCTTCCAGGCAGCCTTATTTGGCCGCAGGCGTGTTGAGCGCCTTGATCACCTTGTCAGTCATGTCATGCTTGGGGTTGACGTACACCGCATCCTGAAAAATGAAATCGTAGTTCTCGGCCACGGCAATGTCCTTGATGACCTTGTTGGCGCGCTGAATCACCAGTTGCAGCTCTTCATTTTTACGGGTGTTCAGGTCTTCCTGGAATTCGCGGCTCTTGCGCTGGAAATCACGGTCTTGTTCCAACAGCTGCTTTTGACGCGTCTGGCGCTGCGTTTCAGGCAAGGTCGGTGCCTCGCGCTCAAACTTGTCGGCCAAGGTCTTGATATTGGTCTTTTGATCAATCAGGTCTTTTTCGCGCTTGGAAAACTCCTGCTCAAGCTTGACCTGCGCGGCCTTGGCGGTGCCCGCTTCCTTGAGCACACGGTCGGTGCTGACAAAGCCCATGCGCAATTCCTGCGCCTGCAAGGACATTGCAGACAGGCCGCACAGAGACAAGGCGCAAAACTGACGTAAAAAGTGATTCATTAGAAACTGGTCCCAATTTGAAATTGCACATTTTGAATTCTATCGTTGTCAAACTGACGGAGAGGTTTGGCAAACGCCAGGCGCAAGGGACCCACAGGGGAAATCCAGCTGATCCCGACACCCATGGAAGAGCGCAGCTGGTTGGCATCGGCATTGATGGCCAGGCCTTCGTCAGGGCCACCCACCATGCCGAGGTCCCAAAAGCCGTACATGCGCAAAGTGCGGTCATTTCCGGCACCCGGGAAGGGCGCCAAGATTTCCATGTTGACGTTCAGCTTGCGTGAGCCCCCTAACACGGTGCCGCTGGCATCCTGCGGCCCCAGGCTGCCCTGCTCAAAACCACGCACCGAACCAAGACCACCGCCATAAAAATTCTTGAACACCGGGAACGAGCGGTCACCAAAGGCGCTACCCAAGCCGACTTCGGTATTGAAGGCGGCGGTGAACTGCTTGCTCAAGGGCACATACTGCTGAAACTGGTAGGTGGCGCGCAGGAACTTGGCATCGCCGGCGAAAGACCACTCCGCGTTGGCGCGCTGGAAACGGCCATTGGTGGGTGCCAGCGCGCTGTCACGACTGTCACGCGCCCAGCCCACCGTCAACGGCAGCGCGACGCTGGAATAGCCATATTCGTTGGCGTACTTCTGGTAGGAAGTCGGCAAAAGTGTACCGGGCACAATGGTGGTTTTTTCTATTCCCAGGCCAAAAAACACGGTGTCGATCTCGGTAAACGGCACGCCAAAACGCACGCTCCCGCCCGAGGTCTCCAGCTTGTAATAATCCTGGTCTTGGTACGGGCTGCTGGTCTTGAAATACATGTCAAAGGTGCGCGACACGCCATCTTCGGTGTAATAGGGGTCGGTGGTGTTGATCACCATCACCCGGTTGATCTTGCTGGTGTTGAGCTGGATGCCCAGCGAGTTGCCCGAGCCGAAGGCATTTTCCTGTTTCAGGCCAAAGGACAGGCCCAAGCCGTCACCACTGGAGTAACCCGCGCCCAGGCTCAGGCTGCCGGTGGGCTTTTCAGTGACATTGATCGTCAAGTCGACCTGATCCGGCGTGCCGGCCACTTCCTGGGTTTCAACGGCCACATCGCCAAAATAACCCAGACGGTCAACCCGGTCACGCGATCGGCGAATTTTCTCACCGTCGTACCACGAGGCCTCCAGTTGTCGAAATTCCCGGCGCACCACCACGTCACGGGTGCGGGTGTTGCCCGCCACGTTGATCTTGCGAACATAGGCGCGGCGGGACGGATTCGATTGCAGCACCAGTGCAACACGGTTGTTGACGCGGTCGATTTCCGGCCTGGCCTCGACGCGCGCAAAAGCATAACCAAAATTGCCAAAATAATCGGTGAAGGCCTTGGTCGTCCTGGCGACTTCATCCGCGTTGAAAGCCTCCCCGGGACGGATCACCACGAGCGACTTGAATTCTTCTTCCTTGCCCAGGTATTCACCCGCCAGCTTCACGCTGCTCACCACGTAGCGCTCACCCTCGGAGATATTGATGTTGATGCCAATGTCGGTCTTGTTGGGCAGGATCGCCACTTGCGTTGATTCGATCTTGAACTCGAGGTAACCCCGCGTCAGGTAATACGAGCGCAGCGACTCGATATCGGCGTTGAGCTTGGCGCGCGAATACTGGTTGGACTTGGTGTACCAGCTCAACCAGCCGCCGGTGTCCAGGTCGAACAAGCCGCGCAGGGTGGACTCGCTGAACGCCTTGCTGCCGACAATCCGGATTTCGCTGATCTTGGCCGGCTCGCCCTCGACGACGGTAAACGTCAGATTCACCCGGTTGCGCTCGATCGGCGTGACCGTGGTCACCACCTGCGCCGCATACAGGCTGCGGTTGATGTACTGGCGCTTGAGTTCCTGCTCGGCCCGGTCCAACTGGGCCTTGTCAAAAGGCCGGCCATCGGCCAGGCCGATATCACGCAAGGACTTGATCAGAATGTCCTTGTCGAACTCCTTGGTGCCGACGAATTCCACGGCGGCCACCGTCGGGCGCTCCTCGACCACCACCACCAGCACATCACCGGTGACCTCGATGCGCACGTCCTTGAAGAGGCCCAGCGCAAACAGACTCTGGATGACCGCGGCCCCCTTGTCATCGTTGTAGGTGTCGCCAACCCGGACCGGCAAGGAGACAAACACGGTCCCCGGCTCGACCCGCTGCAGGCCTTCGATCCGGATGTCGCGCACGGTGAACGGGCTGACGGCCCAGGCGGACTGGGCGATCAACATCAGGGAAGCCAGCGCGGCACTTGTAGTGAGACGAAATCGATTGATTAGCATAGTTAAATTCGGTAAAAAATGGGTGCCGCAAGAGTAAGCGATGGTCAGCCAAACAAGCGGGAAATATCGTTGAAAAGAGCGACCGACATCATGAGCATCAGGACGGCGACACCCCCTTTTTGCAAGCGTTCCATCCAGGCATCTGACACTGGCCGGCCCGTGACACCCTCCCAAAGATAATACATCAGGTGTCCGCCATCCAGCACCGGCACAGGCAGCAAATTCAAAACCCCCAGGCTGACACTGATAAGCGCCAGAAAAATCAGGTACTGGGTCAGTCCCAGGCCGGCCGATTTGCCGGCATAGTCCGCGATGGTCAGCGGCCCGCTGATGTTCTTGATGGAGGCTTCACCAATCAGCATCCGGCCCATCATCTTGAGCGTCAAGAGGGAAACGTCCCAGGTTTTGACCAGCGCCTGCCAGCTGCCATCGAGCACACCATAACGCACCAGCACCTGTTCGGGGGGCGCCCCCACGTAGGCACCAATACGGCCCACCGGCTGCCCGTTTTCCTGCACCACGCGTGGTGTCACATTCAGCAGCAGGCGTTGCCCGTCTCGCACAATGGTCCATGCCTGGGTCGGCGCTTTGCCGTTGACCACCGACTGCCGAATCAAGACGCGCAAAGCCTGGCCGTCAAGGATCGGCTTGCCATCCACCTGGGTCACCTCGTCACCGTTGCGCAAACCCGCCTGAGACGCGGCGGAGTCCGGCATGATGTCACCCATCACGGGGCGTGTCAGGGGACCCGTCACCCCCATTTTTTGAAACATGCGGGCGTCAACATCCTGACTGTCCAAAGCCGAGAGCCTCAGCAAAAATTCACGCTCGGAAGCGTTTTTGTCCCCCAGCACCCAGAGCCTGACATCCTGCCCCTCGAGCGCGCCGCGGGTCAGCTGCCAGCGCAGGTCTTCGAACGAGCGCACCTCGACTTCCGCTTCACCATCCAGGGCCGCGCGCACCACCTGCTCGCCACCCGCCAGTCCGACCTGGGCGGCCATGGACTCAAGCGCCGGCGGGGCCAGTATGGCAGCCGGCAGTTGCACCCCGGTCCAGTTGACCACGCTGTACAAAAGCACGGCCAACAGCAAATTGGCGGCCGGTCCGGCAGCCACAATGGCGCTGCGCCGCCCGAGACTTTGGGTGTTGAAGGCCAGATGGCGTTCGGCGGGCGCGACGGGCGCCTCACGCTCGTCAAGCATTTTCACAAACCCGCCCAATGGAAACAGGGCCACCACAAATTCCGTGCCACCTTTTTTGGACTGCCAGCGCAGCAGGGGCTTGCCAAATCCAATGGAAAAGCGCAAGACCTTGACCCCGCAAGCCACCGCCACGCGGTAGTGGCCGAACTCATGAACTGCAATCAGCAGGGCAATGGCGACGATGAAGGCAAGGAAGGTCAACATCAGATCCTTAGGTCAGACAGACAGGCGGGCCACCACGCGCGCGGCGACGTCACGGCTCTGCGCATCGAGCGCCAGCAGATCCTCGAGCGAACCCTGCGGCGCGGGATGCACCTGGGCCAGCGTCTCCAGATTAACGGCGTGAATTTGATCGAAGCGAATCTGCCGGGCCAGAAACGCCGCCACGGCCGTTTCGTTGGCCGCGTTGAGGACGGCAGTGGACCCCGCGGGCGCGGTCAGCACCGACCAGGCCAGTGCGAGCCCCGGAAAGCGTTGCGCATGGCCGTTGGTGTCCAGGGACTCGAACGTCATGTCCGCCATGGCACGAAAATCGAGCGCGCTCGCCCCCGACGTCATGCGCTGGGGCCAGGACAAACCGTAGGCAATCGGGACCTTCATGTCCGGCGTGCCCAACTGCGCAATCACGGAATTGTCGCGGTACTGGACCATCGAGTGGATCACGCTCTGCGGATGGATCACGACCTCAATTTGCCTTGGCGCCACGCCAAAAAGGTAGCGTGCCTCAATCACCTCCAGGGCCTTGTTCATCATGGTCGCAGAATCGACCGAAATCTTGCGACCCATCACCCAGTTGGGGTGGGCGCAGGCCTGGTCCGGCGTGATGTCTGCAAAACTGGCCGGGTCGCGCTGCCGGAACGGCCCGCCCGAGGCCGTCAAGATGATCTTGTCAATCTGCGTTGCCCAGGTCGCCGGGTCATCGGGCAAAGATTGAAACACGGCAGAATGTTCACTGTCGATCGGCAACAGCTTGGCGCCACCGTCCTTCACGGCTTGAAGGAAATAGTCACCCCCCACCACCAGGGCTTCCTTGTTGGCCAGCAGCAGGCGTTTCCCAGCCCTTGCCGCGCTCAGGCAGGAGGCCAGTCCGACCGCGCCCACAATGGCTGCCATGACCACATCGACCTGCTCATGCCGGGCCACCTCGGTGATGGCGTCCGGACCACAAAGCACCATGGTCGGCAAGCCGAGCGCGCGGCACTGACGCGCCAACTCCTGGCCGTGCGCCAGGCTGGACATGACCGCAAATGCGGGCCGAAAATGAACACACTGCTGCAGCAATTCATCGACCCGGGTCGCGGCGGTCAGGGCAAACACCTCGAAACGGTCCGGGTGCAGTGACAGCACCTCCAGCGTGCTGACACCGATGGAGCCGGTCGAACCCAGAATCGCAACCCGCTGTCTCTTCAAACCTGTCGAATCCGGCATGGTCACCTTCAAAATGTGTAAAGCATCATGGCCAGCGGCAAGCTGGGCAACAAGGCGTCGACCCGATCCAGCACACCCCCATGACCCGGCAACAACTTGCTGCTGTCCTTGACCCCGGCGCTGCGCTTGACCAGGGACTCGAACAGGTCACCCACCACACTCATGGCGGCCAGGAACACACAGGCGATCACGGCAAACGCCACGCCGCGCTCTGCCAGGTGGCTGTAGAAACTGGGCGCAGCGGGTTGTGCCCACAAGTCGAACCGGGTCCAAGCCCAAGCCAGCAGCAGCACGGCCACCATGCCGCCCCCGACCCCTTCCCAGCTCTTGCCCGGGCTGATGGCGGCCGCCAATTTGCGCTGGACGATGCGCCCGCCCCAGGTCCGCCCGGCAAAATAGGCGCCAATGTCGGCAACCCAGACGAGCGCAAAAACCGACAATAGGAAATTGGTTCCGATCAGCTTGGCCTGCGCGACCGCCAACCAGGTGACCACCAGCGCCAAAAGACCGACAAGCAGGCGAAAACCGCGATTGAACTGCCCCCAGGCCGGCACGCCGGCGCGCAAAACCCAGCTACCCAGAAGCACCCAGGCAGCGCCCGTCAAAAGCCAGACCTGCGGCAGGGCCTGCGCCAGCCAGCCGGCCCACCACAGCCCGGCGCACATCGAGGCGCACAGGGCAGCCACCAGATAACTGGCAGGCGAACCATACCCGTTTAAACGCGCCCACTCCCAGGCTGCGGCGGCAATGAACAGAAGCGCCAGAGAATTGAACGGGGCTGAGTCCTGGTGGAAAAGTGCTGGCAACAGCACCAGCAGCAACAACACAGCGGTGATCACGCGTTGCTTGAGCATGGCAGGACCTCAGTTGACGCCGGTCGGCTGGGAAGCGGCGTCATTCTGACCCGAAACCCTGCCAAAGCGACGGTCGCGTTGCGCATAGGAAGCAATGGCCTCGTCGAGCGCCGCCTCGTCAAAGTCCGGCCACAGCCTGTCGGAAAAGAAAAACTCGGAATAAGCCGACTGCCAAAGCAAGAAGTTGCTGATGCGCTGTTCGCTGCCGGTGCGAATCACAAGATCGGGGTCGGGCACATGGGCCAAAGACATCATCTGGCTCAGATTCTGCTCCGTCATGACCAGGCCCTGAGCTGCCACACGCGCAGCCGCCTGCACAATATCCCAGCGGCCGCCGTAATTAAAACAGACGTTCAACACCAGCTGCTGGTTGGCAGCGGTGGCGGCCTCGGCCTGCTCGATGCCCTTGAGCACTCGGGCCGACAAACCCTGGCGCTCGCCAACAAATCGCAACTGCACCCCATCGGCCTTGAGTTGCGGAACCTCGCGCCCCAGGGCCAGCGCAAAAAGATCCATCAGGCCCGAAACTTCCTCTTGCGGACGCTGCCAATTCTCGGAAGAAAATGCAAAAACCGTGAGCACCTTGATGCCACGCGCGTCACAGGCCCGGGCGCAGCGTTTCAGGGACTCGACCCCCTGCTTGTGGCCGGCGATACGTGGCAGGAAGCGCTTGGACGCCCAGCGCCCGTTGCCGTCCATGACGATGGCAACATGGTGCGGCGTTGACTTGTTGGTCATGGCCGGTCAAACCGCCATGATGTCGTGTTCCTTGGCTGCCACGAGCTGATCGATGGCGCCGATGTGCCGGTCGGTCACTTTTTGGATGTCGGCCTCGCAGCGCTTTTGATCGTCTTCCGACGCCAGCTTGTCCTTGACCAGCTTCTTGACGCCTTCATTGGCATCGCGGCGCAGGTTGCGCACGGCAATCTTGGCGCCCTCGCCCTCGTTGCGCACCAGCTTGGTCAACTCCTTGCGGCGTTCCTCCGACATGGGCGGCATCGGCACCCGGATCAGGTCGCCCATGGACGAGGGATTAAGCCCCAAGTCGCTGTCGCGAATGGCTTTTTCAATCTTGGCGCCCATGCCCTTTTCCCAGGGTTGCACACTGACGGTGCGGGAATCCAGCAGCGACACATTGGCCACTTGGCTGATGGGAACGAGAGAACCGTAGTAGTCGACATGAACCGTGTCCAGAATGGCAGGGTTGGCGCGTCCGGTACGGATCTTGGTCAAGTTATGTTTGAAAGCCTCGATGGACTGGTCCATCTTGGTTTCTGCAACATTTTTAATTTCGGCGACTGACATGGGTCTTTCCTCACTCAGGGTTCAAAACAAAAACGATGGTGCGTGGCGGTCAATGCCGACACACTCAGGCGTAAACCAGGGTGCCCTCATCTTCACCCATCACCACGCGCTTGAGCGCGCCGTGCTTGAAAATCGAGAATACCTTGACCGGCAGCTTTTGATCGCGGCACAAGGCAAAAGCCGTGGCGTCCATAATGCCCAAATTTTGCGAGATGGCATCGTCAAATGAAATCTTGCTGTAACGCGTTGCAGCGGCATCCTTTTTCGGGTCTGCGCTGTAAACCCCGTCGACCTTGGTGGCCTTGAGAACAATCTCGGCACCAATTTCGGCACCACGCAGGGCGGCAGCGGTATCGGTGGTAAAAAACGGATTGCCGGTACCGGCGGCAAAAATCACCACCTTGCCCTCTTCGAGGTACTGCAGGGCCTTGGGACGCACATAGGGCTCTACCACCTGCTCGATGGCAATGGCCGACATGACACGCGCCGTCAGGCCCGCCTTGTTCATGGTGTCGCCCAGAGCCAGTGAATTCATGACGGTGGCCAACATGCCCATGTAGTCGGCCGTGGCACGGTCCATGCCGACCGAGCCGCCCGCCACACCACGAAAAATATTGCCGCCGCCGATCACCACCGCCACCTGGACGCCGAGGGCGGTCACGCCCACGATTTCATCGACCATGCGCACGATGGTGTCGCGGTTGATGCCGAACTGGTCATCACCCATCAGTGCCTCTCCCGACAATTTGAGCAAAATTCGCTTGTAGGCCGGTTTGACATCTGTCATGGGTGACTCCTTGGTCTGGGGGGATTCAATAAAGCAGCAGAAGCCGGGTCAGGCAGCCTTTTGCGCGGCAGCCACCTGGGCAGCCACTTCAGCAGCAAAGTCGTCCACCTTTTTCTCGATGCCCTCACCCACCACAAACAGGGTGAATGACTTGACCGAGGTGGCCATGGCCTTGAGCATCTGCTCAACCGTTTGCTTGTCGTTTTTGACAAACGCCTGGTTCAGCAAGGAGACTTCCTTGAGGTATTTTTGCACGCCGCCCTCAATGCGCTTGGTCACAATTTCTGCGGACTGCACCGGCTTGCCAGCAGCGGTCGCCACGGCGGCATCTTCGGCCGCCTTGGCAGCCGCCACCGAGCGCTCGCGCGCAACCAACTCAGCAGGCACCTCGTCGCTCGACAGGGACACGGGCTTCATGGCTGCAACATGCATGGCCACATCCTTGGCCGCCGTTTCGTTGCCTTCGAACTCGACCACCACGCCGATGCGGGTGCCGTGCAGGTAAGAAGCCAGCTTGCTGCCGCTGGCAAAGCGCTTAAAACGGCGAAAGCTCATGTTCTCGCCAATCTTGCCGATGAGGCCCTTGCGCACGTCTTCGAGTGATGGCCCAAAACCATCTTGCGTGTAGGGCAGTTCGCCCAACGCGGCAACATCTGACGGGTTGTGCTTGGCGATCAAGGCAGCCGCCGCATTGGCCAGCGCCAGGAAACTGTCGTTTTTGGTGACAAAGTCGGTTTCGCAGTTCACTTCGAGCAGCGCGCCAACACCGGCGTCTGCAGCGTAGACCACCACGCCTTCGGCGGTGACACGGCTCGCCGCCTTGCCCGCCTTGCTGCCCAGCTTGACGCGCAGCAGCTCCTCGGCCTTGACCATGTCGCCTTCCGCCTCGGTCAGGGCGCGCTTGCATTCCATCATCGGAGCATCGGTCTTGCCACGCAGTTCAGCCACCATGCTTGCAGTAATTACAGCCATTTTTTTCTCCGGAAATCAGTACAGATTATCAATTCAAATTAAAAAAAGGGGGCACATGAGCCCCCCCTTTTGGATTGGGGCCGCCAACAGATCAGGCAGCAGCCTCATTGACCTCGACGAACTCGTCAGCGCTGTCTTCAGCCACGGCCTTGACCACATCGTCCATCGCATTGGCACGACCTTCAATGATGGCGTCGGCGATGCCGCGGGCATACAGCGCCACTGCCTTGGAGGAGTCGTCATTGCCCGGAATCACGTAGTCGATGCCTTCTGGCGAGTGGTTGGTGTCCACCACGGCGATCAGCGGAATGCCCAGTTTGCGGGCTTCGGCGATGGCAATCTTGTGGTAGCCCACGTCGATCACAAAAATCGCATCCGGCAAGGTGGTCATGTCCTGAATGCCGCCAATGTCCTTTTCCAGCTTTTCGAGCTCACGGGCAAACATCAGCTGCTCTTTCTTGCTCATGCTGTCAAGGCCGGCTTCCTGCTGGATTTTCATGTCCTTGAGACGCTTGATCGAGGTCTTGACCGTCTTGAAGTTGGTCAACATGCCGCCCAGCCAGCGGGCGTCGACATAGGGCACACCGGCGCGCTGCGCTTCAATGGCCACGGTCTCACGCGCCTGGCGCTTGGTGCCGACCATCAGCACAGTGCCGCGCTTGGCCGAAATTTGACGCGCAAACTTGGCGGCTTCCTGGAACATCGGCAGCGATTTTTCCAGGTTGATGATGTGAATCTTGTTGCGATGGCCAAAAATGAAGGGGGCCATCTTGGGGTTCCAGAAGCGGGTTTGGTGCCCAAAGTGGACGCCGGCTTCCAGCATTTCGCGCATGGTAATTGCCATAAAAAAACTCCAAAGGTTAGGTCTGAAATCCAGTTCGTTTTGCCTTGTTGGGGCAACACCTTGATGAAACTGGTTTGCGGATGACTTCACAGAACGCGGGCACGAAACCCAGCCCTACTGCAAAGCCAATCGAGTATACCACCGCGTCAGAGCGACTTCCGCCGCAAATGGCCTGCCCGGCCTACTGCAGCGGTGCTGGTGGCACCGGGACGTGGGGAGCCCGGAAGATCTGGGCGGCATCCACTGCGTCAAAGCGGTACTGCAGACCACAAAAATCACAGCCCACCTCGATCGACTCACGTTCCTGCAAGATGCTGTCGGCCTCCGCCTGCCCCAGGCTCAGCAACATCCGGGCCACGCGCTCCCGGCTGCAGGAGCACGAAAAACGCGGGCCGCTTGCACCCTGCAAAGGCTCGAAGCGCAGCAATTGTTCCTCCCAGAACAAGCGGTGCAGAATGGTCTCGACATCCAGGGTCAACAATTCCTCGCGCTTCAGGCTCGAGGCCAGCATGGCGATGCGCTTGTAGTGCTCATTGATGCCAATCTGGTCTTCATCGGCGGGCTGTGCGTTGCCCGCCAGATTGCCCCTGCCCGACATCGGCAGGCGCTGAATCAGCAGGCCGGCCGCCACCCGGTCGTCGGCAGCGAGCACCAGCGTGGTGTCAAGCTGCTCACTCTGCAGCATGTAGTGCTGCAGCACATCGCTGAACTTTTCGAGCTTTTCGCGCGCGTCGCCGAACAGCGGCACCACGCCCTGGTAAGGCTGCTGGCCGGGCTGACGGTCCTTGGGGTCGAGCGTGATGGCGCAACGGCCCTCGTTGCCGACATTGACCATCTGGCTCAGCGAGGCATCCGGGTCGAGATCGCCGGTCACGGTGGCGGTCGCGCGCAGGGAGAAGTCGCTCTGCACCTCGACCACCGCCAGTTTCACCGGGCCATCACCAAACACCTGCACGATCAGGGCGCCATTGAACTTGATGTTGGACTGCATCAGCACAGCAGCCGCTGTCATCTCGCCCAGCAGCGCCCGCACCGGCGGGGGGTAAGCGCCATGCGTGGTGTTGCTGGCACGACGGCGCAAGATCTCTACCCAGGCATCGGTCAGGCGCACCACGGCGCCGCGCACCGGCAGGCCCTCGAAGATAAATTTGTGAATTTCAGACATATCGACAATTTTGCGGGTCAGACCACTCGAGCAGCGATGTGCTCTGACCCCAACTGATTAGAAAACCTTGTGGGTCAGACCACTTGCAAAGCGACGTGCTCTGACCCCAACCATTTAACCCACCTTGTGCAAACTGGTCCTGAAACGCCTGGCATTCGCCACGTAATGCCGGGCGCTGTCACGCAGCCCCTGCAACTCCTCGGGCGTGAGCTGGCGCACCACTTTGGCCGGGGTGCCCATGATCATGGAACCCTCCGGAAATTCCTTGCCTTCGGTCACCAGCGAGCCTGCGCCAACCAGACAGCCCTTGCCGATCCTGGCGCCGTTGAGCACCACGGCGCCAATACCGATCAGGCTGTCATCACCAATGGTGCAACCATGCAGCATGGCTTTGTGCCCGACCGTGACACCCGAGCCGATCGTCAAGGGCATGCCCACATCGGCGTGCAGCACGCTCAGATCCTGGATGTTGGTGCACGCGCCAATCCGGATGGTCGCCGTGTCACCCCGCACCACCACGCCGAACCAGATTCCGACCTCATCGCCCAGCACCACATCGCCCATCACCTCGGCGCTGCCAGCGACCCAGGCGGACTCCGCAATTTGCGGTGACACACCCTCAAATTCATAAATTGCCATTGTGTGCTTTCGGTTTCATTTGCCTAGAATTGTAGGGAAAGCCAGCACCACATGATTCCAACCGACGCCATTTCCCCGGTCAAGCCACCACAACCGCAGCCCGCCGTGCCCTTGCGCCCGGAGTGCCTGCGCCTGCTGCAAGTCATTTCCCCGAACGACAAGGCGGCCCGGGTGCGAGGGCTCGATGGCGCCAGATGTTCGCTGGATCCGACAGAAACCCTGATCGAGCCAGGTCCGCTGCCTGGCCGAACCGAGCACCCACGACTGGTGCACCCCTCGCAACTCAAGACCCGTGCCGTGGGCACGCTGGAAGGCCGCGCCGGGCTGATCCATGCCCTGACCCACATCGAGGCCAATGCCATCAATCTGGCGCTCGACATGGTCTGGCGTTTTGCCAATATGCCCACCGGTTTCTATCTGGATTGGTGGCAGGTGGCTCAGGAGGAGGCCCTGCACTTTGAGTTGCTGCACGCCCACCTGAACCAGATGGGCTTTGCCTACGGCGACTTTCCCGCGCATGACGGCTTGTGGGACATGGCGGAGCGCACCAAAACCGATCTGCTGGCCCGCCTGGCGCTGGTGCCGCGCACGCTGGAGGCGCGCGGCCTGGATGCCACACCGGCGGTGCGCAACCGCCTCGTGTCGGTCGGCGACATGGCGGCGGCGAACATTCTGGACATCATCCTGCGCGACGAGATTGGCCACGTCGCCACCGGCAACCGATGGTACCGTCATCTTTGCGACGCGCGCCAACTCGACGCCGTCGGCACCTATGCGGTGTTGGCAGCGCGCTACCACGCACCCGCACTCAGAGGCCCGTTCAATCTGCAGGCACGTCGCGCCGCGGGCTTTACTGAAGCCGAGCTGGCTGCCCTGCAGGCACCAAGCGGTGTCACCGCCGGGTGAATCCAGGCGCACCCTCAGCCGCGCGGATGGTGCTGGGCATGCAGCGTCTTCAGGCGTTCCCGGGCCACATGGGTGTAGATGGTGGTGGTGGAAATATCCACATGGCCCAGCAGCAGCTGCACAGCCCGCAGATCGGCGCCATGGTTGAGCAAATGGGTGGCAAAGGCATGGCGCAGCGTGTGTGGTGACATCGGTGCCGTGATGCCAGCCAGCAGCGCGTATTTCTTGACGAGCATCCAGAACATGACCCGGCTCATGGCGGTGCCGGGTGTCCTGCCGCGCTGGGTCACGAACAGCGCCTCGCTGGCATGACCCGCCAACAACTCGCCCCTGGGCTGGGCCAGATAACGCTTCAGCCACAGGCTGGCCACCTCGCCGAACGGCACCAAACGCTCCTTGTTGCCCTTGCCAAAGACGCGCAACACGTTGTCCGACAAGCTCACGTTCAGCACTTTCAGGCCCACCAGCTCACTCACGCGCAGACCGCTGGCATACATCAGCTCCAGCATGGTGCGGTCACGCATGCCCAGCGCCTCGGAGGTATCAGGCGCGTTCAACAAGGCCTCAACCTGCGCTTCGGTCAGCGTTTTGGGCATGCGCAGCGGCTGCTTGGCAGCCTGCAGTTTGAGTGTCGGATCGTTACCCAGCATGCGCTCACGCAGGGCCCAGCGGTAAAACCGCTTGAACACCGTCAGGCGCCGGTTGGCGGTGGTGGCCTTGGTGCGGCCGTGCTGTTCGGCAAAATAGTTGTTGAGCAGGAACTCGGTGCCGCCCAGCAGGTTGCTCCCCTGTGCGGCCAGCCAGTTGCCAAACAGCGTGAGGTCGCGCCGGTAGGCCGCCAGGGTATTCCTGGACAAAC
Source organism: Polaromonas sp. (assembly GCA_021737975.1). Taxonomy (GTDB): domain Bacteria; phylum Pseudomonadota; class Gammaproteobacteria; order Burkholderiales; family Burkholderiaceae_C; genus Rhodoferax. The sequence continues at coordinate 21,612 of JAIPCZ010000024.1, forward strand.
CCTCCTCCAGCCACAGGGCGTCGATGAAGGTGTCGACCACCGGGTCGGGCCTTTGTTTGATTCCTGAAACGTCCGGATTAACGGCAGGTTGAGCAGAGGACATGGGTTAAAGGCAAAAGCAGAAGACCGCCAATCTTATGCCGGGCTGACACCTGCTGGTGCCAGCGACAATTTTGACGCGGCGCGGCCTGCTATTCTCAAGGCGTGAACTACGCCCAACTTCTTTTCCCTGATTTCTCGCTGATCTTGATCGGCTACCTGATCTGCCGCTTCACGCCCCTGGGCCGTGCCGTGTGGGCACAGGTCGAGCAACTGGTCTACTTTTTGTTCTTCCCGGTGCTGCTGTTTCACTCCATTGTGAAAAGCCCCCTCGACATCAGCGCTGCGGGCAACCTGGCGGCAGCCGGCTGGGCCCTGGGTCTGGGCGGCATTGCCCTGGCCTACTCGATACCCCACTGGCCGGGAATCAACAAGCATGTCGCCGCGCGCCAACACGCCGGCAGCGCGCAAATTGCGTTCCGGTTCAACTCTTTTATTGGCCTGGCGCTGGCCGAGCGCCTGGCCGGGCCACCGGGCCTGCTGGTGATTGCGCTGCTCATTGGCATCAGTGTGCCCTTGCTGAACATCGGCGCGGTGTGGCCGATGGCGCGCCACGCCAAGCGGGGATTTCTGGGTGAGTTGCTGCGCAACCCTTTGCTCATCGGCACCGTCAGCGGCCTGATTGCCAACCTGTCCGGTTTTTCCATCCCCAACTGGGCCGAGCCCACTGTGACCCGCATTGGCGGGGCGTCGCTGACACTCGGTCTGATGGCGGCCGGTGCCGGCATGCAACTGAGCGCCCTGAACCACGCCAAGTTGCTGGGGCTCGCGGTGTTGCTGATCCGCCATTTGCTGATGCCCTTGTTGGCGCTGGCCCTGTGTTTGTTGTTTGGCCTGAATCAGGTGCAAGCCACCATTTTGCTGATGTTCTCGGCGTTGCCGACCGCCTCGAGTTGTTATGTGTTGGCGGCGCGAATGGGGTATGACGGGCCTTATGTCGCAGCCCTGGTGACTGTTTCCACCCTGCTCGGCATGCTGAGTTTGCCGCTGGCGCTGGGGATTTTGAGGGGGTTTGTTTAGTCAAAACCGTCATCAGTGATTATTGAAGTACTGCGCCCAAATCCTGACGCGATAGAACTGTAGTGATTCGCTTCGCGCGGCAACCGGCAGGGGTGGCCGCCTCATACTGGGGTACCAGAAATCGGTGACCACCCCTGCCGGTTACCACGCGAGGTGGTGATGTGCTGAGGTTCTAAAGACAAGGACAAATGCAGATAAAGCTTTTTATCGGTATTTGGACTTGACCATGGTTAACCTTCAGCATTCTCTTCACTGCTACCAGCGCAGTGGCTGGCTTTGGGGGCTGACGATTTCTGGTACTCCAGTATGAGGAAGCCGCCAAAGCCAGCCGCTGCGCGGGTTAGGCGGCCAGAACCCAACAGTTAATTGGATCTGACCCCAATTAACTCTTAAAAGCCAAAGCCCACGCGACGTGTTCACGCACCAAGGCACTTGGGTGCTCAGCGCGCGACGCAAGCGCAGTCAGCAGCGACTTGGCGGACTCGGCATCAGCCACACAAAGCGCATTCCCCAGCGCCACCGCGATGTTGCGCAACCAGCGCTCATGGCCGATGCGCCGGATCGGGCTGCCTTCGGTGAAAGACAGGAACGCTTCCTCGCTCCAGTCAAAGAGTTCAATGAGCTGGCTCCCTGCCAGCCCGGCGCGGGCATCGAAGTCGGGCAAGGCACTGCGCTGGGCATACTTGTTCCAGGGACAAATCAGCTGGCAGTCATCACAGCCGTAGATGCGGTTGCCCATCAGGGGCCGAAGTTCCAGCGGAATCGGCCCGGCGTGCTCGATCGTGAGGTAGGAAATGCAGCGCCGCGCGTCGAGCCGGTACGGCGCGATGATGGCCCGGGTCGGGCAGATGTCGACGCAGGCGCTGCAACTGCCGCAATGACCTGCCACGGGTGCGGTCACGGGCAGGGCCAAGTCGACAAAAATCTCGCCCAGAAAAAACATCGACCCCGCCTCTCGACTCAACAGCAAGGTGTGTTTGCCGCGCCAGCCCAGACCGCTCAAGCTGGCCAGTTCGGCCTCGAGCACCGGGGCCGAATCGGTGAACACCCTGTGGCCCAGCGGCCCCAGCGCAGCGGCGATCTGATCGCTCAACTTCTGCAGGCGACTGCGCATGACCTTGTGGTAATCCCGGCCCCGGGCATAGACCGACACGATGCCTTCTTTAGGGCGATTCAGCCGGTCCAACTCCAGCGTCTGCCAGTCCTCCGGGGTATCGGCGGGTAAATAGTCCATTCGCGCAGTGATGACCCGCACGGTGCCCGGCACCAGTTCAGCGGGGCGAGCGCGCTTGAGGCCATGCGCTGCCATGTAAACCATGTCACCATGGCAACCCGCGGCCAGCCATGCCGATAATCCGGGTTCTGCCGCGGCCAAATCAACACCCGTCACGCCAATTTGTGAAAATCCCAATGCCCGCCCCCATTCCTGAATTCTGGAGACCCATTGACTGCCGTTGAGTTGCTGCATGGTGTTGATCACCTGCCTATTGTAAAAACCCTGCTTTGGCACGATGAGGCGGCCACCGAGGGCTTCGCCCGCGCCCTGGCGGCCCGGCCAGAATTGCGCCTGGCCTACATTGAGCTGCGCGGCGATCTGGGCGCGGGTAAAACCACGCTGGTGCGCCACCTGCTGCGGGCTTTGGGCGTGGAGGGACGCATCAAGAGCCCCACCTACGCGGTGGTGGAGCCCTATGAGCTGCCGGATCTCGAGGTGTGGCACTTTGACTTCTATCGCTTCAGCGACCCGCGCGAATGGCTGGATGCAGGCTTTCGCGACATCTTTGCCAGCCCCGGCCTGAAACTGGCCGAATGGCCCGAAAGGGCTGCCGGCTGCGTGCCGCTGGCCGACCTCGTGGTGCAACTCGAAGTGCGGGACGACGCCTCGCGCCGGGTGCTGCTGACGGCGCAAACAAAGCTGGGCGCCGCCCTGCTCCGCGGCCTTGACGGGCCAAGCCAGGGACAAGTGGACCCATGAAGCGCCGCCATCTGTTGCAATCGGGCACGCTGGTCCTGTTGCTGGGCGCCCAGCATCTGGCCCGGGGTGCCACCATTGTGGCGGTCCGGGTCTGGCCGGCGCCTGACTACTCCCGCGTCACCATCGAGTCCGACGCTGCCTTGAGTTTCAGCCAGACCTTTGTCCCCAACCCACCCCGGCTGGCGGTGGATGTGCAGGGCATTGACCTGAATCCGGCGCTTAAGGAACTGGTGGCCAAGGTGAGCGCCAACGACCCCACCATTTCCGGCATACGCGTCGGCCAGTTCGGACCCGGCGTGGTGCGGCTGGTCTTTGACCTCAAGCAGGCCATCGCACCGCAAGTGTTCAGCCTGACACCGGTCGCGGCTTACCAGCATCGGCTGGTGTTCGATCTGTACCCGACACAGGTCGCGGATCCGCTGGAAGCCCTGATCGCCGAGCGCCTCAGGGAAACTGCCAGCACGCGCGCCGCGGCGCCGCCAGCGGCTGACCCGCTGGGCGAATTGATGGCGCAAAGATCACAGCCGCGTCCCCCCGATACGACCATCGCGCCAAAGGAGGTCCAGCGGCTTCCCCCGCAAAGCATGAGCGCACCCGCCCCGGCCGCCACCGACCGGCTCATCATCATCGCGCTCGACGCCGGGCACGGTGGCGAGGACCCTGGTGCCATCGGCCCCGGCGGCACCCAGGAGAAAGACGTGGTGTTGCGGCTGGCCCACCGCCTGCGCGACCGCATCAACCTCGCATCGAGCAATGGCAACCCGATGCGGGCTTTTTTGACCCGTGATGCCGACTTCTTTGTGCCCTTGCACACCCGGGTCGACAAAGCGCGCCGGGTGCAAGCCGACCTCTTCATCAGCCTGCATGCCGATGCTTTTTTTACCCCGCGCCCCCAGGGCGCCAGTGTGTTTGCGCTGAGTCAGGACGGTGCTTCCAGCAGCGCCGCGCGCTGGATGGCAGCCAAGGAAAACAAGGCCGACAGGGTGGGAGGGCTCAACGTGCGCGCCAAGGATGCCCAGGTCAAACGCGCCCTGCTCGACATGAGCACCGCAGCCCAGATCAAGGACAGCCTGCAGCTGGGCGGGGCCATGCTCAAGGAAATTGGCCGGGTCGGCAAACTGCACAAGCCGCGAGTGGAGCAGGCCGGCTTTGCCGTTTTGAAGGCGCCCGACATTCCCAGTGTGCTGGTCGAAGCGGCGTTTATCAGCAACCCCGATGAAGAGGCCAAGCTCAACAACGATGCCTATCTGGACCAGCTGGCTGACGCCCTGATGCGCGGCATTGAGGCCTATTTTTCAAAAAATCCGCCTCTGGCGCGCAGCCGAACGACCTGATTCAGAGCCAGGGCACGCAGAGATGGGCATACTGGCGTGTCTTGGCAATCCGTACGGCGTTGGGCTCGTCGGTGCTTTCCATCCAGTCCAGCGCCTGGTCGCGGCTGCGGCCGAAGCGCATATGGCGCGCCAGCAGGCGCTCCCGGCGCAGCCCGTCCGGAACATCGAGGTACCAGATTTCGTCCACGACCTCGCGCACCTGAACCCAGGGCGTGTCGTCGAGCAGCAGGTAATTGCCCTCGGTGATGACCAGGGGTGTCTCTGGCGCGACGGCGATGGCACCGGCAACAGCCTCTTCCAGATCGCGCCTGAACTCGGGGGCGTAAATGGTCTCGGACGCCGACTGGCTTTTGAGGCGGCGCATCAGATTGACATAACCCGCCGCGTCAAAGGTGTCCGGCGCTCCCTTTCGCAGTTGGCGCCCCAGACGCGCCAGTTCACTGTTGGCCAGGTGAAAACCATCCATCGGAACCCCTTGCAACTGTCGGGGGTAGTGCGCCATCAAAGCCTCGGCCAGGGTGGATTTGCCCGCCCCCGGCGGCGCCACGAGGCCCAGGATTTTGCGCGCCCCCGATGCCAGCAGCTGCGCGATGCGCTGCTGGCAAATCGCTGGCAGTGGATGCTTGTCAGGCCGTGCGGGCGTGTCCAACATGGCCTTAGCCGGCAAAGGAACAGGGAAACTGTGCCAGGCGCGCCAGCACCTCGGCCCGCGTCGGTGGCACGCAACCACGGCGCATCACACACAGGCTGGCGCTGGCGACGGCGCTGCTCAGCAATTGCCTTGCGACCTCGCCGGACACCTTCCCCGAGCCCCAGTCAGCAGGCAGCTTTTGAGCCAGCATGGCCACCACCAAACCGGCCAGAAAGCAGTCGCCTGCCCCCACCGTGTCCACGACCACAATGGGTTCCAGCTCGCGCGCGGTAAACACCTGGCCCTGGCGCGTCAGCAGCATCGCGCCCTCGCCGCCCAGGGTCAGCGCCATGACGCTGGCACGGCTGCCTTGCAGGAGGTGTTGCGCCTGGGCCAGCGCGTCGTCGCCCGGCAAATTCAGGCATAACAGGTCTTCGTCGCTGGCCTTGATGACATCGGCGTATTGCAGCGCGGCCAGCACATGACGGCGGTAGGCGCCCAGATCGGGCATGACCGAGGGACGCAGATTGGCGTCGATCACGACCGTGCGCCCGGCCTGGCGCTGGGCAGCCAGCCAGGGCAGGTAAACCGCGGCATCGTCGGGCGACAAGGCCAGCGCGCCGGTGCAGACCAATGACAAATGATCCATTGCGTCACAAGCTTGTGTCAAGGCAGCCGCCGACGTGGCGCGGTCGGCCACACCCTCTCGGTAAAACGCGTAGTCTGGATGGCCCTGCTCGTTGACATTCACCACCGCGAGCGAGGTCACCTCCACCACCGCCTCCGGAACGGCGAGACGGACACCATCGCTCAATAGGCCCTGCGCCAGACGGCGGCCGAAACGATCGCGGGACATGGGATTCAGGTAAAGCGTACCCACCCCCTGCCGAGCAATCGCACGCGTCAGGTTGTAGACCGCACCGCCCAGGCAAGGCTCAAACCGGCCATCGGCGTGGGCAATGAAGTCAATCAGGGCCTCGCCGGCCGTGGCCACCTGAACTGAAGAATTTATTTGAATCATATTAGGGTTTTCCATAACTAAAACAACTTGATTTAATAACTATTTTGCGACTATAGTTCAACCACGCCCACTTATCAAGCGTAATTTCCCGCAGGCCGCACGATGCACCCCCTGCAAATAATCGAAACCAGCCCAATCCAACGAGGAGTCTCCAAATGAAATTGTCAACCACCCTGCTGTTGAGCACACTGACCCTGGCCACCAGCGCCGCTTTTGCCGCCAACGAACCCATCATCGGCCTGATCACCAAGACCGACACCAACCCCTTCTTCGTCAAAATGAAAGAGGGCGCCCAGGCGGAAGCCAAAAAAGCGGGTGCAAAACTGATGAGCGCAGCCGGCAAAAAGGACGGCGACACCGCCAGCCAGATCACCGCACTCGAAAACATGGCCGCTGCCGGTGCCAAGACCATTTTGATCACATCCACCGGCGATGCCATCATCCCGACCGTGAAAAAGGTCCAGGCCAAGGGCGTGCAGGTGATTGCACTGGACAGCCCGTTTGAAGGCGCCGATGCCCTGTTTGCCACCGACAACTACAAAGCCGGCGTGTTGATTGGCCAATATGCCAAGGCGGCCTTGGGCAACAAGCCCGCCAAGATCGCCATGCTCGACCTGTTCCCCGGTCACCCGGTGGGCGCACAACGCCACAACGGCTTCATGACCGGTTTTGGCCTGAAAGCCAATGATGCCAAGTCCAACGAGTTGTCCAGCACCCCCGAGACTGTCTGCGCCGGTGACACCGATGGCAACCAGGCCAAGGGCCAGACCGCCATGGAAAACTGCCTGCAAAAGAACCCCGACATCAACGTGGTCTACACCATCAACGAGCCCGCTGCCGCCGGCGCCTACAACGCGCTGAAAAAGGCTGGCAAGGAAAAAGGCGTGATCATCGTGTCGGTGGACGGTGGCTGCCAGGGCATCAAGGACACGGCTGCCGGCATCATCACCGCGACATCGCAGCAATACCCGCTGAAGATGGCGTCGATGGGTGTTGCCGCTGGCGTGGAATATGCCAAGTCCGGCAAGAAAGCCTCGGGTTATGTTGACACTGGCGTCACGCTGATCGCGGCCAAGTCCGTTGCAGGTGTGGACAGCAAGGACACGAAGGTCGGCATGGATCTGTGCTGGGGCACCAAGTAAGTTTTGTAATGCCAGAACTGCCCGGCCGACGTTTCTGACGGCCGGGCCATGAATTGACTGTCAACCGGAGTCCGTGATGAGCACATCGCAAAAGCGCAATATTCCCTGGGGTGTCCTGGGGCCCTGGATCGCCCTGGGCGTGACCTGCCTGTTTTTTGCCACCCAGTCCGACCGCTTCCTGAGCGGGGAGAATCTGTCCCTGGTGCTGCAACAGGTCATGGTGGTGGGTGTGCTGGCGATTGGCCAGTCGCTGATCATCCTGACCGCGGGCATCGACTTGTCGTGCGGCATGGTGATGGCCCTCGGCGGCGTCGTCATGACCAAGTTCGCGGCTAATTACGGCATCGACCCCTATGCCGCCATCCTCTGCGGACTGGCGGTCACAACCGGCTTCGGCCTGATCAACGGCCTGCTGGTGACCCGCATCAAGCTGCCGCCTTTCATCGTGACGCTGGGCACACTGAACATTGCCTTCGCCATCACCCAGATCTACTCGGAGTCGCAGACCATCACCAATCTGCCCAGTGCCATGACCGCGCTCGGGGAAACCTTCAACCTGGGCAGCACGGAAGTCAGCCTGGGCACGGTGACCATGCTGCTGCTGTATGCGCTGGCCTGGTTTGTGCTGCGCGAAACCGCGCCCGGTCGCCATTTATATGCGGTCGGCAACAACCCCGAAGCGGCGCGCCTGACCGGCATCAACGTCGACCGCGTGCTGCTGTTTGTCTATGCGCTGGCCGGTCTTTTCTATGGCATTGCCGCCCTGCTCTCGGTCTCCCGCACCGGTGTCGGCGACCCCAATGCCGGGCAGACTGAAAACCTCGATGCCATCACCGCTGTGGTGCTCGGCGGCACCAGCCTGTTTGGCGGACGCGGCATCATTCTGGGCTCGCTGGTGGGCGCCGTGATTGTTGGCGTGTTTCGCAACGGCCTGACCCTGATGGGTGTGGCCTCGGTTTACCAGACATTGATTACCGGCATTCTGGTGATTCTGGCAGTCGCTGCCGACCAGATGTCTCGCAAGGGAGCACGTTGATGAACACCGCGAACCAAGCATTGATCATGCAGGCCAAGGGCATCGTCAAGCGTTATGGCCAGGTCACAGCGCTGGACGGCACCGACTTCGAATTACGCGCCGGTGAAATCATGGCCATCATTGGCGACAACGGCGCGGGCAAGTCGTCGCTGATCAAGGCGCTGTCGGGCGCCACGGTGCCCGATGAAGGCGAACTTCTGCTGGACGGCAAACCGGTGCGCTTCAAGTCGCCGATCGATGCGCGCCGCGCCGGCATTGAAACCGTCTACCAGGACCTGGCCGTGGCCCCGGCCATGAGCATTGCAGAAAACCTGTTTCTGGGGCGCGAACTGCTCAAACCCGGCTTCGTGGGCCACCTGCTGCGACTGCTCGACAAAAAGGAAATGCTGGCGCAGGCAATTGCCCGCATGCAGGAACTCAAGGTCGGCATTCGCTCCATGACCCAGGCCGTGGAAACCCTGTCGGGCGGTCAGCGCCAGTGTGTGGCCGTGGCACGCGCCGCCGCGTTTGCCCAGCATGTGGTGATCATGGACGAGCCGACCGCCGCGCTCGGTGTCAAGGAAGGCAACATGGTGCTGGAATTGATTCGGCGGGTGCGCGACAAGGGCTTGCCCGTCATTCTGATCAGTCACAACATGCCCCATGTGTTCGAGGTGGCCGACCGCATCCACATCCAGCGGCTGGGCAAACGCGCCGCCGTGGTGAACCCCAAGACGATCAGCATGAGCGACACCGTGGCCGTCATGACCGGCGCCAAGACGGTCGACGAATTACCTGCCGATGCCCATGCTTAAGGGCATCAACCCCCTGCTCACACCCGAGCTGCTCGGCATCCTGATGGCCATGGGCCATGACGACGCGCTGGTGCTGGCCGATGCCAACTTCACCGCGCAAAGCATTGCGGCCGGCAAGCCGGTGATCCGGCTGCCGGGCGTCTCGATGCTCGAAGCCGTGGAGGCGGTCGCTTCCCTGCTGCCGCTGGCGGCTGACGTGACACACCCGGTGGCCTTCATGGCCGTGAGCGGCGAGCCCGACAGCTACCGCTCGGCCTTGCAGCGTGAGGTCATCGCGCTCCTCACACCCGAATTGTTGCCGGGTCAAAGTGCCGAACCGGTGGAGCGCTTTGCCTTTTACGAGCGCGCCCGCGCCGCCTACGCCATCGTCCTGACGGGCGAAAAGCAACCCTTTGGCAATTTTATTTTGCGCAAGGGTGTGATCGGCGAAAATCTGCGTCCATGACCCCACCCCGCCCTGCCCCGCCGGCTGCAAGCCCCACATTGCTGCGTCCGCGCGGCTCCAACCATGTGGGCATGCGCCAGTTCAACGAGCGGGTCGTGCTGCAGGCCATTCGCCTCAACGGCAGCCTGCCCAAAGCCGACCTGGCACGGCTCACCGGCCTGACGGCGCAAACCATCGGCCTGATCACTGCCCGGCTCAGCGAGGACGGCCTGATCCTCAAGCAGGACCGGGTGCGCGGACGCATCGGCCAGCCCTCGGTGCCGCTGTCGCTCAATCCGGACGGCGCCTTTGCCATTGGCATCAAGATCGGCCGGCGCAGCGCCGACTGGCTGCTGGTTGACTTTGCCGGCCAGGTGCGCCAGCGCCAGAGCCTGGATTACGTGTTTCCCGATGCCGGTTCCCTGTTGCCCGAAATCCAGCTTCGACTGACCGCGATGCGCGATCAGCTCGGCGACCTGAAAGACCGCCTCGTCGGCGTCGGTGTGGCGGCGCCTTTTCAGCTCGGCGGCTGGCACAAGATGCTGGGCCTCTCGGAATCCCAATCCGAAAGCTGGAACCAGATCGACCTGCGCGACCAGGTGCAGGGCATGACGGATGTGCCGGTCAGCTTTGCCAAAGACACCTCGGCAGCCTGCGTGGCTGAACTGGTGGCGGGGCGCGGGCGTGACCTGAAAAATTTCCTGTACCTCTTCGTCGACACCTTTGTCGGCGGTGGCCTGGTGATCAACTCGCACCTGCACAACGGCGTGCATGGCAATGCCGGTGCCGTGGCCTCGCTGCCCTCGTGTATGGCCCAGGGCAACATGGCGCCAGCACAACTGATTCACCATGCTTCCCTGTGGGAACTCGAACAACGCCTGACGGCCAAGGGACTGGACCCGCACGCGGCGTACGACGAACGCGCGCTGACCGCGGCTTTCGAGCCCGAGACCCGCGCCTGGGTGCGGCAGGCCGCCAACGCGCTGGCGCATGCGGTGGTGAGCGGCACCGCCTTTCTCGACATTGACGCCGTCGTGATCGACGGTTCCTTCTGCCGCCCCTTGCTGACGCTGCTCATTGAAGAAACCCGACGATCCCTGCAACACTACAACTGGGAGGGCCTGTGGCAAGCCAATGTGATCGCCGGCGAGGTGGGCCCCGATGCGCGCGCGCTGGGCGGGGCGCTGATGCCCTTGCATGCCAACTTTGCGCCGGACCAGGACCTGTTCCTGAAAACAGCCGCCTGACGCTGACTCAGGCTGTCTTTCTGTGCCCTTTCCAGGCACCGAAGATCACGATCAGGCCAGGGATCAGGATCATCGCCCAGATGATCTTGTCCAGATTCACCTTGACCCAGGGAAGGCTGCCCAGGAAGTAACCCGCAGTGCAAATCCCCAGCACCCAGATCAGCGCCCCCACCACGTTGTACAAGGAAAATTTGCCTCGGCTCATCGCAGCCACACCCGCGACAAAGGGCGCAAAGGTGCGCAAAAACGGCATGAACCGGGCCAAAATAATGGTGATGCCGCCATACCGCTCATAAAAATTATGCGAGCGATCGAAGGCCGCCTTGTTGAAAAAGCGCGAGTTTTCCCACTGAAACACCTTGGGCCCGAAATAGCGCCCGATCGAATAGTTGCACTGGTCGCCCAAAATGGCGGCCACCAACAACACCGAGACCGCCAGCGGGTAACTCATGAGCCCGGCGCCACACAGTGCCCCCACCACAAAGAGCAGCGAGTCGCCGGGTAAAAACGGCATCACGACCAGGCCGGTTTCGACAAAGATGATCAAAAACAGCAATGCGTACACCCACATGCCATAGTTTTGCACAAAGGCCTCCAGGTGTTTGTCAACGTGGAGGATGAAGTCAATCAAAAAAGAAACAATTTCCATAACGCGAGATTATCCCCGGCATCAGTCCGCCATGACTGCCTTCGGGTGCACACCCTGATCAAGTTCGATCCGTCGCGCCAAAACAGGGCAAATAATTAAAAAATAATTACAAATGACGTATTGATTGACTTGAATCAAGCAAAGGCAAGTCAAAAACTAAGGGTTAACCCTAATACCAACTACAGTTGAGCCTTCTTAGAAGGAGCTGACTGTGGACATTTTTCTGCAACTGATAGTGATACTGGTCTGCCTGTTTTACGGGGCCAGAAAAGGTGGCGTGGCGCTGGGCCTGCTCGGCGGCATCGGCATTGTCATCATGGTTTTTGTTTTTGGGCTCAAGCCCGGCAAACCGCCGGTCGATGTGATGTTGACCATCATCGCCGTGGTGGCCGCTTCTGCCACCCTACAGGCCTCGGGTGGCCTGGAAGTGATGCTCAAGGGCGCTGAAAAACTGCTGCGCCGCAACCCTAAATACATCTCGATCCTGGCGCCGTTCGTGACCTGCTTCCTGACCATCCTGTGTGGCACGGGTCACGTGGTTTACACCATGCTGCCCATCATTTATGACATTGCGATCAAAAACGGCATTCGGCCCGAACGGCCCATGGCGGGCTCATCCATTGCCAGCCAGATGGGTATTCTGGCCAGCCCGGTGTCGGTGGCCGTGGTGTCCCTGGTGGCGTTTCTGGCCAAGGTGCCGGTGGACGGCCACGTGATCGACTTCATCCAGGTGCTCTCCATCACGATTCCCTCGACCCTGGCGGGCGTGCTGATCATTGGCATCTTCAGCTGGTTTCGCGGCAAGGACCTCGACAAAGACCCCGAGTTTCAGGCACGCATTGCCGACCCGGAACAACGCAGAATTGTCTACGGCGACAGCGCCACGCTGATGGGTAAATCCCTGAGCAGCGGCCAATGGACCGCCATGTGGATCTTCCTGGGTGCCATTGTGGTGGTGGCCTTCTTGGGCGCCTACCCCGCCCTGCGGCCGGCCTTCGATGGCAAACCACTGTCGATGGTGCTCACCATCCAGATGTTCATGCTGCTGGCTGGTGCCCTGATGATCCTTTTCACCAAAACCGACCCCTCCAGCATCGGCAAGACCGAGGTCTTTCGCGCCGGCATGATCGCCGTGGTGGCAGTGTTTGGTATTGCCTGGATGGCCGACACGGTGTTCGAGGCCCACCTGCCCGAATTGAAGGCAGCGCTCTCCGAACTGGTTCAGACCCAACCCTGGACCTATGCGATCGCCCTGCTGCTGGTGTCCAAGCTGGTGAATTCACAGGCCGCGGCCATCAGCGCCATGGTGCCCGTGGGTCTGGCCATTGGTGTGCCACCCGGTTACATCGTGGCCTTTGCCGCCGCTTCTTATGGTTATTACATCCTGCCGACCTACCCCAGCGACCTGGCTGCCATCCAGTTTGACCGCTCAGGCACCACCCGCATCGGCAAGTATGTGATCAACCACAGCTTCATCATTCCGGGCCTGATTGGTGTGGGCACCTCGTGCCTGACAGGTTACCTGCTGGCCTCGGCCAGTGGCTTGATCTAACGGACCGAGCCGGGTAAACCGCATCGATTTTTCGACACCCGGACGCCTAAAATGTCCGGGTGAACACCGACCCAACGCCCCCACCCCAATTTTCCCGCCGCCCGATCCGCGAACTGCCCGACGCCCTGATCAGCCAGATCGCCGCGGGCGAGGTGGTCGAGCGACCCGCCTCGGTGGTGCGTGAACTGGTCGACAACGCGCTCGATGCCGGGGCCGGCCAGATCACGGTCCGGCTGCTGGCCGGCGGTGTGCGCCTGATCAGCGTGGAAGACGACGGCTCGGGCATCCTGCCCGAGGAGTTGCCGATTGCGCTCAAGCGCCATGCCACCAGCAAAATTGGCAGCCTGGCCGACCTGGAATCGGTCGGCACCATGGGTTTTCGCGGCGAGGCGCTGGCCGCCATCAATGCCATTGCCGATTGTGCCCTGCTGTCTCGCGTGAGCGGCCAGGCGCATGCCTACCTGCTCGAGGGCCAGACCGGCGAGATCACACCGGTGGCGCGCAGCACCGGCACCACGGTCGAGGTCAAGGAGCTGTTCTTTTCAACACCTGCGCGACGGAAATTCCTCAAGACCGATGCCACCGAGCTGGCGCACTGTGTCGAGGCCGTGCGCCGGCACGCCCTGGCCCGGCCCGATGTCGGTTTTGCCATCTGGCACGAAGGCAAGCTGGTCGCGCAATGGCGGCGCTGCGGCGAGGCAGGCAGCCTGCCCGCGTTGGAGCAGCGCCTGGCCGATGTGCTGGGCAGCGACTTTGTCGAGCGCTCGGTCTGGGTCGACTTTTCCAGCCGCGCGGCACCCGGCAGGCCGGATTACGCGCCCGTCATCAAGGTCTGGGGCCGGGCCGGCATTCCCGACGCGGCAAGGGCGCGCGCCGACCAGCAGTTCTGTTATGTCAATGGTCGTTTTGTTCGCGACAAAGTCATCACCCACGCGGCGCGCAGTGCCTTTGAAGACGTGCTGCACGGCCAACGCCAGCCGGTCTATGCGCTGTACATCGAACTGGACCCGGCACGGGTCGATGTCAACGTGCACCCGACCAAGATCGAGGTGCGTTTTCGCAACAGCCGCGAGGTCCACCAGGCGGTGCGCCACGCCGTCGAAAGTGCGCTCGCGGCCCCGCGCGCCGGACAGACCGCGCCCGACGGCGCAGCCAAGCTGACCCATCCCTTGGCCTGGCCTGTGCGGGGCGGTGATGCGGACCGCGCCGTGGCGCCTGGTGCCGACGGCTCCGAGCGTGCGCCCGCGCCGTTTTCCTATGCCCAGGCGGCAATGCGTTTTGACACGCCCGTGGGTCATCGGGTCAGTGACCTTGGCGCGCTTTGGTCCGCCCCCGCCGACACCCCAATCCAGCCAACGGCCCTGCCCGCCGGTGACTGGCCGCTGGGCCGGGCGCTGGCGCAGCTCAAGGGCATCTACATCCTGGCTGAAAATTCCCAGGGTCTCGTCATTGTCGACATGCACGCGGCACATGAGCGCATCGTTTACGAGCGGCTCAAGACGCAGTGGTCCGAGGCCCGTGACGGGTCCTGCCTGCCGAGCCAGCCCTTGCTGATCCCCGCCGCTTTTGCCGCGACGCCCGTGGAGGTGGCCACCGCCGAATCCCATACCGCCACCCTGCTCAGGCTGGGGCTCGACATCACGCCGTTCTCGGGAAAGACGCTGGTGGTGCGCGCCGTGCCGACCACGCTCGCGCAGGGTGATGCCGTGGAACTCGCGCGCAGTGTGCTGACCGAACTGGGCCAGCATGAGGCCAGCAGCGTGGTGCAGCGCGCCCACAACGAGTTGCTCGGCACCATGGCCTGCCACGGCGCGGTGCGCGCCAACCGGCATCTGACGCTGGAAGAAATGAACGCGCTCCTTCGCCAGATGGAAGCCACCGAACGCAGCGACCAGTGCAACCACGGTCGCCCCACCTGGCGCCCGGTCAGCCTGCGCGAACTCGATGCCCTGTTCATGCGCGGACGCTGAGCCCGCCTGCATCACCGACCCGTGTTCATGAGCGATTGCCACTTTGTTCAACCCCTTTAAACAACTGATGCGCCACCCGGCGCAGCGCAGCCGGCTCACCACCGAGCTGCGCAGTCTGTGGCAGTTGGCCTGGCCGATCCTGGTCGGTCAACTGGCCTACGTGGGCATGGCCGTGGTCGATGTGGCCATGGCGGGCCACGCCTCGGCGCAGGACCTCGCGGGCGTGTCGCTGGGTGTGTCGATCTGGAACATACTCAGCATCACCATGATGGGCGTGACCATGGCCGTCAACCCGATGGTCGCGCACGAAGTGGGTTCCGGCGACCTGTCCAGGGTCCCGCATCTGGTGCGCCAGGCCTTGTGGAAAGCGCTGGCCGTGGGCTTGCTGGCGGCGGCCGCCGCCAATCTGGCCGCGCAGCTGTTCCAGCACATGACGCTGGAACCCTATGTGCGCGACCTGGCCACCGATTTTGTCTGGATCACCAGTCTGTCGATGCCCCTGTTTGCCTGCTATCGCGTGCTCTACGGTTACAGCACCAGCATCAACCAGACCCGCCCCCTGATGGTGATCGCCCTGCTGTCGCTCGGACTCAACATCATGGTCAACAGCCTGCTGGTTTTTGGAACGCTGGGATTTCCGCGCCTCGGCGGCCTCGGCTGTGCCTGGGCGACGCTGGCCACCGTGGCATTCAATTTGCTGGCGCTGCTGTGGTGGATGCAGCGCGCCAGCCCCTACCGTGCCACCTGGCCGCTGGACCGTTTTGAGGCGCCGCACTGGCCGCAGATCAGGAGCCTGTTCAAACTGGGCCTGCCGATCGGCATCACCTACTTTGCCGAGACCAGCGCCTTCGGCCTGATTGCGCTGCTGATTGCCGAATTTGGCAGCACCCAGATGGCGGCACACCAGATTGCGCTCAATTTCACCTCACTGGTGTTCATGGTGCCCTTGAGCCTGGGGCTGGCCCTGCTGACCCGCGTGGGCCAGTCGCTGGGTGCGGGTGAGCCGGTGCTGGCGCGGTATCAGGCCTGGGTCGGTGTGGCGCTGGGTCTGGCTTTCGCGGTGGCGTCGGCCACGCTGATGGCGGTCTTCAGCCAGTCCATCGCCCGCGCCTACACCGGCGACACGGCAGTGATCGCGCTCACAGCGCAGTTGCTGCTGCTTGCCGCCATTTTCCAGCTCTCGGACGCCACCCAGGTGGTCGCCAGTTGCGCCATTCGCGGCTACAAGGTCACGCGGGCACCCATGGTGATCCACCTGACCGCGTTCTGGGTTTTTTCGCTGCCGCTTGGCTACGTGCTGGGGCTGGCACCGGCCTGGGCACCTTGGGCGCCGGCGCAAGCCATGGCAGCCCAGGGCTTCTGGATTGCGCTGGTGCTCGGCCTGACCATTGCCGCGCTCGGCCTCACCGCCCTGCTGCGTCAGGTGGCCCGCAGCAGACTGGTGTCACATTAACCGGAATCCGACCCCGCAAATTTCAGTGCAGGGCCACACCGGTCTTGGAGGCCAGCTCTTCCATCGTCACGCCCGGGGCACGCTGCACCACCTTGAGCCCGTGCGGCGTGATGTCCATCACGGCCAGGTCGGTGATGATGCGGTCCACCACACTCACGCCGGTCAGGGGCAGCGTGCAACGGGGCAGAATCTTGAGGTCGATGGTGCCGTCTTTCTTTTTGGCCACGTGCTCCATCAACACCACCACACTTTTCACGCCGCCCACCAGGTCCATGGCGCCGCCCATGCCCTTGACCATCTTGCCCGGGATCATCCAGTTGGCCAGGTCGCCCGTTTCGCTGACCTGCATGGCACCCAGAATGCTCAAATTGATCTTGCCGCCGCGAATCATCGCAAAACTGTCGTGGCTGCCAAAAATGCTGGAGCCGGCAATCGTGGTGACGGTTTGTTTGCCGGCGTTGATGAGGTCGGCGTCCACCTCGTCGTCGGTGGGAAAGGGGCCAATGCCCAGCATGCCGTTTTCACTTTGCAGCCAGACCTCGATGTCGGGCGGAACAAAATTGGCCACCAGCGTGGGCAGTCCGATGCCCAGGTTCACATAAAAACCGTCCTGCAATTCACTGGCTGCAATAGCGGCCATTTCTTCGTGTGTCCAAGCCATGGTCAAACTCCTGCTTTGTTGGATTTTTCGGTAATGGTGCGCTTTTCAATGCGCTTCTCGGGTGTGGCATTGAGCACAATGCGGTTCACGTAAATGCCGGGCAAATGCACGCTGTCGGGATCGAAGCTGCCGGTTTCGACAATTTCCTCCACTTCAACCACCGTGATCTTGCCGGCCATGGCCACCGCCGGGTTGAAGTTGCGCGCGGTGCGCCTGAACAGCAGGTTGCCGCTCCTGTCGGCCTTCCAGGCCTTCACCAGCGACACATCGGGCACCAGGGCGTGCTCCAGAATGTAGACATGCCCGTCGAAGACCCGGTTCTCCTTGCCCTCGGCCACCAGCGTGCCCACCCCGGTGCGCACATAAAACGCCGGAATGCCGGCGCCGCCAGCGCGCAGCTTTTCGGCCAGCGTGCCCTGGGGCGTGAACTCGAGTTGCAGCTCACCGGCCAGGTACTGGCGCTCGAACTCCTTGTTCTCGCCCACGTAGCTGGAAATCATCTTGCTGATCTGGCGCGTTTCAAGCAACTTGCCCAGACCAAACCCGTCGACACCCGCATTGTTCGAGATCACGGTCAGGTCACTGACCCCGGTGTCGCGCAAGGCGTCGATCAAGGCCTCGGGGATGCCGCACAGGCCAAAACCACCGACTGCCAGCAACTGGCCGTCCCGGACAATGCCTTGCAGCGCTGCGGCGGCGGAAGGGTAAACTTTTTTCACTTTGAAATCTCCGGTGGTAACAGTGACACTACGATACTACTTAATTCCATACGTAGTTTTTCGTAAGGTCTGACCCGCAAGTCTTTCTAATCAGTTGGGGTCAGAGCACGTCGCTTCGCGAGTGGTCTGACCCGCAAGTTTTCAAATTTGATCATGGACATCGATTACCGGCTTGCCTTCGAAATGGCGCCCGTGGGGCTGGCCCTCTCACGCAACCGCATCATGGTGGACTGCAACCGCCACCTGTGCGAAATGTTTGGCGCCGCGCCCGACCAACTCATCGGCCAGTCCTTTCAGGTGCTCTACCCCAGCGCGCTGGAGTTCGAGCGCACCGGCCAGCGCATCGCGCCGCTGCTCAACCGCAACGGCACCTACGCGGATGACCGCATCATGAAGCGGGTGGATGGCCGCTTCAAGGGCGAAACCTTCTGGTGCCACGTGACCGGCCGTGCCCTCAACCAGGCGGCACCGCATGAGGCCGGCATCTGGACCTTCGAAGACCTGAGCGCCAGCCGCCCGGTCAAGGCCGAACTCACCGCACGAGAGCGCGAGGTGGCCGCGTCCCTGATGGATGGGCTGACCAGCAAGCAGATCGGCAGGGCCCTGGCCATCAGCCACCGGACCGTCGAAATCTACCGGGCCCGACTAATGCGAAAATACAAGGCATCCAATACCGGCGATTTGGTGCACAAGCTGATGTCGGGCAAATAGTGCGCCGAACTGCATCACTGAAGCCACCAGGTCACCGTCAGAAACAGTTTTTGTCACACGTTTTTTAACTCAAGGAAAAATCATGGTTACAGCAAAAAAATCAAGCTCCCCTGCCGCCAGTGTCGCCCCCAAAGCAAAAGCGCCCGCAAAAAAGGCTGTCGCCGTGACGGCGCCAGCGCCTGTGGTAGCGCCGGCAGCCAAGGCCGCGGTCAAAAAGAGCCCGGCCAAAAAAGCCGCGCCCGCCAAGGCCAAGGCCAGCGCCGCCCCGGCGGCCGCACGCCCCGCCGTGACGATCGAGCAGCGCCAGAACTACATTCAAGTGGCCGCTT
>JAIPCZ010000002.1 GCA_021737975.1 Polaromonas sp.
ATGCCAAGCGCCGCCACCAGCCCGGCGCGCACGCCGCCTTTAAGGGCGTTGCTCACGATGAACAGCACATCGGGCCCGGGCGTGAGGTTGAGCAGCCAGCCAGCCGCGATGAACATCAACAGTTGCGGGGTATCAGGCATGGCGCCAGCGGATCAGTACACGGCCGGGCCGGCGGCCTGCACGCGCGGTGCGGTGCCGGCCTGTTCTCCGAAAAACTGGTGAACACAGGCAAGCGCATGGTCAATACCCGCCTCGTCCACGTCCAGATGGGTGACAAAACGCAGGCCGATCAGGCCGGTGGCCAGCACGCCATGCTGTTCCAGGTGTGCCAACAAGGCCGGTGCGCGCCCATCGGCCACATCGACAAACACGATGTTGGTCTGCGCCGAGCGCACCGTCAGGGCGTCGATGCCCGCCAGCCCTTTGGCCAGCCGCTGCGCCAGCGCATGGTCTTGCGCCAAACGCTCGACATGATGGTCCAGCGCGTAGGAGGCCGCCGCCGCCAGCACACCCGACTGTCGCATGCCGCCACCCAGCATTTTGCGCCAGCGCAAGGCGCGTGTAATAAGCGCGCGCGAGCCGCACAGCGCGGAGCCGACCGGCGCGCCCAGGCCCTTGCTGAAGCAGACCGAGACGCTGTCAAAGTAGCCGGCAATGTGCCGCGCCGCGGCATGGGCATCGGCGCCCGCCTCGGGCGTGGCCACCGCGGCATTGAAAAAACGTGCGCCGTCCAGATGCGTGGCCAGGCCGCGTTCACGGGCCAGACCAGTCGCCTGCGCCAGATAGGCAAGTGACATCGGGTGGCCGTTCCAGGTGTTTTCCAGGCATAGCAGGCGACTGCGGGCAAAGTGGATGTCGTCTGGCTTGATCGCTGCGGCAATGTCGGCCAGCTGCATCTCGCCCATGGCGCCCTGCGTCAGCGGCTGCGGCTGGATGCTGCCCAGCACCGCAGCGCCACCGGCCTCGTAGCGGTAGGTGTGTGCACTCTGGCCGACGATGTACTCGTCGCCGCGTTCGCAATGGGCCATCAGTGCGCACAAGTTGCTTTGCGTGCCCGTGGGCATGAAAAGCGCCGCTTCCTTGCCGGTGATGCCGGCAATGCGCGCCTGCAGGGCGTTGACGCTGGGGTCGTCGCCGAAAACGTCGTCGCCCAAGGGCGCGGCCATCATGGCCTCACGCATGGCCGGTGTGGGTTGGGTGACGGTGTCACTGCGCAGATCCACTCTGCGTTGTTGGTTGTCAGACATATTCAAATGTTTCTCGGTTTGAGGAAGTTGGCCAGCATCGCGTGACCATGCTCGGTGAGGATGCTCTCGGGGTGAAACTGCACACCTTCGATGTCGAGGCTGGTGTGCTTGATGCCCATGATCTCGCCGTCATCGGTCCAGGCCGTCACTTTCAGGCAGGCCGGGCAGCTGGCGCGTTCGATCGACAGCGAGTGGTAGCGGTTCACCGTGAACTGCGCGGGCAGCCCGGCAAACAGGCCCTCTTGGGTGGTCGTGATGACACTGGTCTTGCCGTGCATCAGCTGCTGCGCCCGGACGATCTTGCCGCCAAACGCCGCACCAATCGCCTGATGGCCCAGGCACACGCCCAGGATGGGCAGCTTGCCGGCAAAGTGCCGTATGGCGGCCACAGAAATGCCCGCCTCGGCGGGGGAGCAGGGGCCGGGTGAAATGACCAGCCGATCCAGCGCACCGCCGGCCAGGCGCGCGTCGATGTCGGCCAGGCTGATTTCGTCGTTGCGGGCCACACTCACGTCGGCACCCAGCTCGCCCAGGTACTGGACAATGTTGTAGGTGAAACTGTCGTAGTTGTCGATCATCAAGAGTTTCATGGGTCTTCTCTGCAAAATTATTCAGGTCGCGGCTCGGGATGGTCCAGCGCCGGCTCGTACATCACGTATTGATCGCGCCCGCCCGCCTTGGCGGCATACATGGCCACATCGGCATGGTGCGACAGCGTGGCCTCATCCAGGCCATGCTCGGGGTAAAGGGCGACTCCGCTGCTGCTTGATATCTGTACGCTTTGACCAATCGGCAAATCAAAGGGCACACGCAACGCGGCGTGTATTTTTTGCACCACCTGGACCGCGTCCTGCGGCTGACTGATGCTGGTCAGCAGCACCACGAACTCGTCGCCACCCACACGCGCCACCGTGTCGGATTCACGCACGCAGGTATTCAGTCGGTGCGCCACCGCCTGCAAAAGCTGGTCGCCCGCGGCATGACCATGGCGGTCATTGACAGGCTTGAATTTGTCGAGGTCGACAAAAATCAGGGCCGCGTGACCCTGGCTGCGTTTGGCCTTGGCTACTTCCTGGTGCAGGCGGTCGGTAAACAGGCGCCGATTCGGCAAATTGGTCAGGGGGTCGAAAAAGGCCAGCCGCTTGACCTCGTCTTCGGCAACTTTGCGCAGTGTGATATCGGTATGTGTGGCCACATAGTGGGTCACCGCGCCTTTGTCATCACACACGGCCGTGATGCATAACCAGCAGGGAAACTCGACGCCATCCTTGCGCACATTCCACACTTCACCCTGCCAGCTGTGGTGCGCCGCCAGCTCAGCCCACATCGCCGCATAAAAATCAGTGTCATGGCGACCTGACCTGATCAGACGCGGATTGCGCCCCACCGCCTCCTCGGAGCTGTGCCCAAAAAGCGCGGAAAAGGCCGGGTTCACGCGCAAAATCTCCACTTGGGCGTTGGTGACCAGCATGCTCTCATGCGACTCAAATGCAGCGGCAGCCACGCGCAGCTCTGCTTCTTGCCGCATGCGCTGGGTCACGTCTTCGGTGGATCCGATCAGACGCCGAGGTATGCCGTGCTCGTCAGAATACAACGCAGCCCGGTTGTGCAAGAAGCGCACCTCACCATCCGGACGGCGGATCTGAAATGTCATGCTGAAGGCTTGATCTTGCTGGATGGTTGCCCGCGTGGCATCGCGCATGCGTTGCAGGTCTTCGGCTGACAGCAGCTTGATCCAATCGTCATTACGCGGACGGGCCGCCTTGCGGTCCATGCCGAACAAGGCGTACATGGTGTCATCCCACTTGTAACTCTTGGTGATCAGGTCAAGCTCCCAAATCCCCACATCGCTGGCCTCGGTGGCCAACTTGAGCCGTTTGGCCGCCACAATTTTTTGGGTGCGCTGGCCTTGATAGAAATACAAACCAAAGGAACTGATGAGCACCAGCGCCAGGTAGGCGCCCGCCTGGTTCACCACATCCCGCCGCCAGACCGTCAGCAATTTCTCCTGGGAGCGATCCAAAACAACGACCAGGGGTTTGTCCATCGCCAGGTTCGCCGGCGAAATGGTGCGCGCCACGGTCAGGCGCGAGTCAAGCCTGTTTTCCTGCGAGCCAAAAAGCTGGCCAAGGGCCTGTCCGATGGGCAGGTCGCCGACCGAGGTCGAGACGGGAGCCATCAGGTCCTGCGCCATGGCAGGGTCGAGGTTCGGTTCACTCAGAAAAATCTTGCCGTCCCCGTGCAGCAGCGTGGCATGCATGTCGTCGCTGTAGCGCACCGATTTGAGCAGGATACCCATGTCCACCGGGTCAACGCTGGCAACAACGACACCGGCAAACCGCCCCTGGCTGTCCAGCAGCACACGCGCCAGGCTGATCAGGTACGCGTTCAACACGGACTTGAAGGGCGGGCTCACATACAAAAGCGCCGGGTCCAGCACACTGAGTGGCACCTGCACGTAGTCCCGCTGGTACATATTGCGACCCAAAAGCTCCTCGCGACTGGAAAAAGTCACTGTGCCCAGGGCGTCCAAAACCGCCAAGGTGCGCACCGACGACATCGCGACTCCCATGTTGATCAGGGTCTGTTGCCCCTCCGCGCGCCCCGCGGGGCCAGCCTGCCAGCGCGGCAGAGCCTGCTGGATCGACAACAAACTGCGGTGAATGCTGGTCAACTGGTGCGCAAGGTTGTCCTCGACCACCTTGCCTTGATTGTGCAGGCGGTCCAACTCCTGCGCCTTGATGCGGTCATACTCTCCGGACAGGCTCATGGCCATCAAACCGCCAAACCCGACCAGCGCAATCGCCAGCAGCAGCCAGACCCGCCATTGGCGCGAATAGCGTTTCACACCAGCCCTTCTTCCACCAGCTCCGCGGCGCGAAGCAACGCGCGCGCCTTGGCTTCGGTCTCGCGCCATTCCATCTCGGGCACGCTGTCGGCCACCACCCCTGCGGCCGCCTGCACATACAGCATCTGGTCCTTGATGATGCCGGTTCGGATGGCGATGGCCACGTCCATGTCGCCGGCATAACTCAAGTAGCCGCAGGCGCCGCCGTAAAGGCCGCGCTTGGTGGGCTCGAGCTGGTCGATCAGTTCCATGGCGTGCACCTTGGGCGCGCCGGTCAGGGTGCCGGCCGGGAAAGTGGCCTTGAGCACGTCCATGCTGGTCATGCCGTCAAGCAAAGTGCCCTCCACGTTGCTCACGATGTGCATGACATGGCTGTAGCGCTCGACACAAAAAGCGTCGGTGACCTTGACGCTGCCGATTTTGGCGATGCGGCCGATGTCGTTGCGCGCCAGGTCGATCAGCATCACATGTTCGGCGCGTTCCTTGGGGTCGTTGATCAGTTCCACCTCGGCCGCCTTGTCCGCCTCCGGCGTGGCGCCGCGCGGGCGCGTGCCTGCCAACGGCCGGATGGTGATCTTTTGCACCGGCTCACCGTCCTGCAGCACCTGCTCCTGGCGCACCAGAATTTCTGGCGAGGCCCCCACCACATGAAAATCGGCCCCGTCTGCCGTCGCACCGCTGAAGTTGTAGTAATACATGTAGGGGCTGGGGTTGAGCGAGCGCAGCGCGCGGTACAGGCTCAGGGGGCTCTGGGTGTAGGGCTTCTTGATGCGCTGTCCCACCTGCACCTGCATGAAGTCGCCGCCGGCGATAAGTTCCTTGGCGCGCTCCACGGCAGCGATGTAGTCCGCCTTGGCAAAGTCGCGCACGGCCGGCTGACCCGCGCTGGCCAGCACCTGCGGCGCGTGCACCGGCTGCTCCAGGCGGTCCCTGAGTTGCTCCAGGCGTTCGGTGGCGCGCAGGTAGGCCTCCGGCAGGGCCGGGTCGGCATAGACCATCAAATACAGCTTGCCCGACAGGTTGTCGATCACGGCCAGTTCCTCGCATTGCAGCAGCAAAATATCCGGGCAACCGAGCTCGTCGGGCGGGCAGGAGACCTGCAGCTTCTTCTCGATGTAGCGCACGGCGTCGTAACCAAAGTAGCCTGCCAGGCCACCGCAAAAGCGCGGCATGCCGGGCTGAAGAGCCACCTTGAAACGCTTCTGATAGTCGGCAATGAAGTCGAGCGGGTTGGCTTGACTGGTTTCCACCACCACACCATCGGTCACCACCTCGGTGCGCGCCGCCATGCCAAAGCCGCTGGCGCGCAGCAATGTTCGCGCTGGCAAGCCAATGAAGCTGTAGCGGCCAAAACGCTCGCCGCCCACCACCGACTCCAGCAAAAAACTGAAGGGCGCGCTGTTGGCCAGCTTGAGGTAGAGCGAGAGCGGTGTTTCCAGGTCGGCAAAGGCCTGCGCGACAACCGGTATTCGGTTGAAACCCTGGACGCTCAAAGCATTGAATTCAGGTTCGGAAATCACAGAGACATCTTTCTAAGGAGGGGCTGCACTGTCAATGACCTTTTCGACTCCCCTGCAGATGATGCGATAAACGGGGATCAGGCCGAGGCGGGAGATGCAAAACAGGCGCGCCAGGGCCAGGCTCCCCGGTCGCTGCAACCTGTGATCTGAATTTGATGAATAAACATATAAACAGTGTAGCAAAGATGGGCTTTGCCTAGGCGGCTTGCGCAACCGCCAGCGCCTCGGAGGCCCCCGTGATCACCGCCAGCACCGCTTCACCATAAGCCTCCAGCTTGCGCGTGCCCAGGCCGCTGATGTTCTGCAGATCCGCCAGTGAACGGGGCGCGCGCTCGGCAATCGCCGCCAGCGTGGCATCGTGAAAAATCACATAGGCCGGCAGGTTGTGCGCTTTGGCCACCTCGGAACGCCAAGACTTGAGGTTGATGAAGCGCACCATGGCGTCCTGGCCCAGGTTGGCGGCCACCGGCGCGGGCGCGGTGCGGCTTCGACTTCGTTTTTCGGGGCGCTGATGGGTGGACTCACGCAGTTGCACCGGCACGTCGCCGCGCAACACGGCGCGCGACGCCTCGGTCAGGTGCAGCGTGCTGAAACCCTCGCTGGTGAACACCTGCAAGGCGCCGACGGCGATCAGCTGGCGCATCACGGCGCGCAACTGGCTTTCGCTGTAATCAGCCCCCAGGCCAAAGGTGCTCACGGTCTCATGTCCGCGCTGCACCACTTTTTCGGTGCGTTTGCCGCGCACGATGTCCATGGTGTGGCCGGCTCCGAACGAGACCCCGCTGCTTTGCTGCAGCCGGTACACGGTCGACAGCAGCTTGCGCGCCGCGTCGGTGGCATCCCAAACTTCTGGCGGTTGCAGGCAGTTGTCGCAGTTGTGGCAGTCGTGGCTTTCCTCGCCAAAGTAGCGCAGCAGGCGCACGCGTCGACAATCGGTGGCCTCGGCAAGGCCCAGCAGGGCGTCGAGCTTGCCGCGCATGACCTGCTTGAAATCTTCTGCGGCGGGGCTTTCGTCGATCATGCGGCGCTGGTTGACCACATCCTGCAGGCCGTAGCACATCCAGGCGTCGGCGGCCATGCCGTCGCGCCCGGCGCGGCCGGTTTCCTGGTAGTAACCCTCGATGTTCTTTGGCATGTCCAGGTGCGCGACAAAACGCACGTCGGGCTTGTCGATGCCCATGCCAAAGGCAATGGTCGCCACCATCACCACCCCTTCGCTGCGCAGGAACTGGTTTTGGTTGGCCTGGCGGACCTTGAAGTCAAGGCCCGCGTGGTAGGGCAGGGCCTGAATGCCGGTTTGTGCCAGCATGGTCGCAATTTCTTCCACCCGTTTGCGCGACTGGCAGTACACCACCCCGGCCTCGCCCGGATGTTCACGCTCGATAAAGCGCAACAACTGGGTGCTGGCGTCCTTTTTCTCGACAATGGTGTAGCGGATGTTGGGCCGGTCGAAGCTGCTGACAAACTGCGCCGCCGCTTCCAGCTGCAGCCGCTCCACAATGTCGGCGCGGGTGAGCGCGTCGGCGGTGGCGGTGAGCGCCATGCGCGGCACGCCGGCGTAACGCTCGTGCAGCACCGTGAGCGCCCGGTATTCGGGCCGGAAGTCGTGCCCCCACTGGCTCACGCAATGCGCTTCGTCAATGGCAAACAGGGCCAGCTGGCCGCGCTCGAACAGCGCATCGAGCTGCGCCAGGAAGCGCGGCGTGGTGACCCTCTCGGGAGCGGCGTAGAGCAGCGTGATTTCGCCGCGCAACAGGCGCTGCTCGGTCGCATAGGCCTCGTCGCTGCTCAGCGTGGAGTTCAAAAACGCCGCACTGACACCGGCCTCGTGCAGCGCAGCCACCTGGTCGTGCATCAGCGCGATCAGCGGCGACACCACCACGGTAATGCCCAGGCCGGCCTCTTTTCGCGCAATCGCCGGGATCTGGTAACACAGGCTCTTGCCCCCGCCGGTGGGCATCAGCACCAGCGCGTCACCGCCGGCCACCACATGGCTGATGATGTCTTGCTGCGGCCCGCGAAAGCTGGCGTAGCCAAAAATCTCCTGCAGGATGGACGCAATGGACAAAATGAGGTGCTGTGAAATGGTTGAGGCTGGCGACGGCTGATCAGCAACTAAAGCTGGACCGCGCTCAGGTCTGCGTCCACGGCAGGCCGTCAAAACGCCAGCCGCATTCGGTGGAGCGGTGGCCGTTGTCATCGGGCTCACCCTCAAAACCATCAAGCACGTTGATGACCTGAGTAAAGCCGGCCTTTTCAAGGGCCATGCCGGCATCGACCGAGCGCAAGCCGCTGCGGCAGATCAGCACGACGGCCTGATCCCGACCGTTGGCGATCTGCCCGACCGCCGCAACAAACTGCGCGGCATCGACCTTGTAGTCAGGAAATTCGTACCAGGCGATATTGATCACGCCGGGTGGATAACCCACGTACTGCGACTCGACGGCCATGCGCACGTCAATGAACAGCGCACCGGGATTGTTTTGGATCAGGGCCCAGGCTTCCTGGGGGAGCATATGTTTCATGCCGCTATTGTCCAAGGTTTTAGCCGGGTCGGTGGTCGGCTCGGCCCGAGCTTTCTACAATCGCAAGGCTATGAAAACTCCACATTACACCCGCGGCCAGGCGCTGCCCGAGATTTTGCAACACCGCATCATGGTGCTCGACGGGGCCATGGGCACCATGATCCAGCGCTTCAAGCTCGACGAAGCCCAATACCGGGGGGAGCGTTTCAAGGACTTCCACAAGGATGTGAAAGGCAACAACGAGCTGCTGAGCCTGACGCGCCCGGATGTCATCAG
The DNA here is from genome assembly GCA_021737975.1 of Polaromonas sp. Lineage (GTDB taxonomy): Bacteria > Pseudomonadota > Gammaproteobacteria > Burkholderiales > Burkholderiaceae_C > Rhodoferax. Next base: position 8,417 of record JAIPCZ010000002.1, read on the forward strand.
CGACATCCATGAGCGCTACCTGGCCGCCGGCGCCGACTTCATTGAGACCAACACCTTTGGCGCCACCCGCGTGGCCCAGGCCGACTACGACATGGCCGACCTGGCCTTCGAGATGAACCTGGTCTCGGCCCGCCTTGCCCGCGCCGCCTGCGACAAGTTCTCCACCCCCGACAAGCCTCGTTTTGTGCTGGGCGCCCTCGGCCCCACGCCCAAGACCGCCAGCATCAGCCCCGATGTCAACGACCCGGGCGCCCGCAACGTCACGTTCGAGCAATTACGGGCCGCGTACTATGAACAGGTCGAGGCGCTGGTGCAGGGCGGCGCCGACGCACTGCTGGTGGAAACCATTTTCGACACCCTGAACGCCAAGGCGGCGCTGTTTGCCATTGACGAATTCTTCGAGGCCTCGGGCGAGCGCCTGCCGATCATTATCAGCGGCACCGTGACCGACGCGTCCGGTCGCATCCTGAGCGGCCAGACCGTGACCGCCTTCTGGCACAGCGTGCGCCACGCGCAACCCTTGGCGGTGGGCCTCAACTGCGCGCTGGGCGCGGCCCTGATGCGCCCCTACATCCAGGAACTGGCGCGTGTGGCGCCCGACACCTTCATCAGTTGCTACCCCAATGCCGGTCTGCCCAACCCGATGAGCGACACCGGCTTTGACGAAACCCCGGCCGACACCAGCCGGCTGGTGGGCGAATTTGCCGCCGAGGGCCTGGTGAACATCGTCGGCGGCTGCTGCGGCACCACGCCGGAGCACATTGGCGCCATTCACGATGCCGTGGCCCCGCTGGCCGGCCGGCCTTTGCAGCGCGCTTATTTTTACAAAGAGGCGGCTTAGGCAAGGCTTCTGTGAACAGGTGGCTGCAAGAGTTGGAATAGTCACCCCGTCGGACACATCCAAGGTTCGTATCCGGCCAGTCTGACGAACGTCGTCAGTGGCCGTGACATCCACCGGAATCCTGAACGAATCCGCGCAGAGGTCCCCGCAAGGGTTTGAGTCCCTGCCGGGGCATGGTGTGTGAACTCAAACAAGAAAACGCAAACTCATGAGTCATGCCAGCGGCGGGTTTGCAGCGGAAGCCAACCTTCCCAAACGCCAGCTTTGCGGTAGCCTACCCGTCTGTGGGCCGCAAGAACACGCCGGCGTTCGTGGTCGCACGCCACGCCGCATCGGGCCGCCAGTTGACTGACCAGGCTGGCAACTGGTCTGGCGGCATGGGCCGGGCAATGCCGTAGCCTTGCGCCAGTTCGCAACCCAGTCGCAGCAGCGCGGTGCCATGCGCCACGGTCTCAACGCCTTCGGCGATGACCTCGCGTTGGAAGGCGGCCGCCAGACCAATGATGCCCTGCAATATGGCCAGGTCGTCGGGATCGTCGAGCATGTCGCGCACAAAGCTTTGGTCGATCTTGAGCAGCGCCACGCGCAGGCGCTTGAGGTAGGTGAGCGAGGAGTAGCCGGTGCCAAAATCGTCCAGCGCAAACTTCACGCCAATGCCGGCGCAGTCGTCAATCACCTGCGCCACCTGCACAATGTCATTGAGCGCGCTGGTCTCCAGCACCTCCAGCTCAATGCGGCCCGGCTGCACTTGCGGGTGTTTTGCCAGGATGGCCTGCAGGCGCTCCACAAAGTCACCTTGCTGCAGTTGGCTCGCACCGATGTTGACACTGACGGGCAAGTCCAGCCCGGCGGCCTGCCACACCTCCATTTGATGCAAGGCGGAGTCAAGCACCCATTCGCCCAGGTCAACGGCCAGCGGATGGTCTTCGATCACCGGCAGGAAGGCCGCCGGCAACAACAAACCTTTTTCCGGGTGCTGCCAGCGGATCAGGGCCTCGGCACCTATCACCTTGCCACTGCGCATATTGACCTTGGGCTGGTAGTGCAGCACAAACTCGCTGTGCTCCATTGCCAGGCGCATGCGCTCCAGGCTTTCATGGTGGTCGCGGATGCTGCTGTCCTGTGCGGCATCAAACACGCAGTAGCGGTTCTTGCCCGCCACCTTGGCCTGGTACATGGCCTGGTCGGCCTGGCGCAGGAGTTGGTCGGCTTCGATGTCATGCGCCTGCGGGTAGAAGGTGACGCCCAGGCTGGCCGAAATTTGCAAGCTAAGGTCGTCCACCTGCACCGGCAGCGCGGCAGCCGCCAGCAGCCGGTTAAGCAGCGGCACGCTGGCCGAGCTGTCGTCGAGGTCGGTGAGCACCGCCACAAACTCGTCGCCGCCTATGCGGGCCAGGGTGTCGCTCTCGCGCAGCGCCTCTTTCATGCGCTTGGCCAGCGCGATGAGCACTTGGTCGCCGGTCTCATGGCCGTGGTGGTCGTTGATGGCCTTGAAGCCATCGAGGTCGAGGTAGGCCACCGCCAGTTGTTTCTTGCGGCGCTGCGCCTGCAGCATCGCCTGCTGCATGCGGTCAGCGAGCAAAGCGCGGTTGGGCAGGTGCGTCAGCACATCAAAGTGGGCGATACGCTCCAACTGCCTTTCATGCGCCTTGCGCTCGGTGACGTCTCGGCAGATCATGATAAAGCGCTGGTCGGGCTTGGCACCCGCATGCAGGGGTGCCACGGAGAGTTCAAACCAGTGTTCGCCGTCTGGCAAGGCGAGCCGGTAAGTCACCCCATTGGAAAAGCCGTTTTGCGCGGCCTCGTCGATGGCGTGGTGACAGGCGCCAGCGGCATCGGGCGGCAAAAAATCAACCATCCGTTTGCCCATAAAGACCTCGGGCGGGGCCGCTAGCAGATCGCTGCGATGGCTGTGGTAGCTGGCGATTCTACCCTCAGCGTCCACTTCAAACAGCAGGTCGGGCAAGGCATCCAACGTGGCTTGCAACTGACGGTGCACCGCCTCGCTGGCCATCTGAGCGTGTTTGCGTTCGCTGATGTCATCGACCATGGCCACCACGTAATCGACGCTGCCATCCTGCTTGCGCACACAGCTGATGGACAAGCTCGTGTACACCAGGTGGCCATCTTTGTGGATGAAGCGCTTGTCCAGGGTGTAGCTGCTGATTTCGCCGCTCAACAAGCGGCTGAACTGCGCCAGGTCGGGCGCCAAGTCTTCGGGGTAGGTCAGATTTGTCCAGGTCATGCGGGTCAGTTCGTCCCGCGAGTATCCCAGGGTCGCGCAGAGTGCATCGTTGACCTCGATCCAGCCTTTTTCCGGGCTGGTGATGGCGAGGCCGACGATGGAATGGTCGAAGTAAGCGTGAAAGCGCTCCATGCTGGCGGCTTCCGCGGCAGTCAACGCATGTTGCGCCGAGGACAAAGCCTGCTGGTCAATCAGCTGCTGTTCGTGATTGCGAAAAATCAGGCACAGCAACATGGTGGCGAGTGGGTAAAGCAGCAGGATCACCCACCAAGCCTGCTCAATGAAGGCATAACCGGCCCGATTCGGGATCCGTGTGAATAATGCCAACTGGACCACTTGAACCACCAGGCCCAGCGCCAGATAGTGAGTCGGTTGTGGAGAGATTCTGTGGCGCAGCCACCATTGCCGTGCCAGCACCCCCAGCAAAGCCGACTGCAGGGCGACCATGACGCCGACGGTCGCACCGCCGCCGCCCAATTGGTAGCGATAAAGGGCCGCCATGACAGCGGCAATCAGCGCGGCCACACCCCCACCCACCACGCCGACCACGGACAGCACAATCGTACGGCCGTCAAAAAGCACACCGGGTGAAAAGATCAAGGGATTCGCCATGCCCAGCATGGCTACGCCGCCAAACAGCAGCCCGAGCAGCACCTGCCGATTCAGCGGATTCCTGTGAAAACGCGAAGTCACGATCTGCCCCGCAGCCACCAGGGCGACCAGAAAGGCGATGTTATTGATCAGGGAGAGGATCATGCGCCGGCGTCAAAGTCAGAGTGCGACAAGCATTTATGTTGCGACTAGGTATTGTTCAAAGGTACGGCAATGTTAATCGAGTGTGGACGCGCGTGACCGCATGGAGGTCCTTCACATCGCTCAAGACGCCATTTTTCGGCTTGAGTGCGACACCCTCGGTCGCGTCCACGGGCACATCACCGTCTGCCCTCAGCGCAGGCACGCGCGCCGGTGATCGTTTACTTCCAATGCCGGCTCCCCAGGAGGCATATGACTCCACGCTACTACAGCCTTGGGTCTACCGGAGCCGGCCAACATTTTTTGGAGCCGACTGTCAAAATCGAACATCTAGTCTGGAGAAAGTCCTGTCCCTGCCATACAGCGTCAAGAGTCCGTGGGTTTTTGGCCGTGGTTGAATCCAAGGCACATTGCTGTTCTTCTGACGGTTCAACTGCGCGTTCCAAAGTAGTCCGTCAGCAGTCTCACTGTCTAGGTCAAGTTGAGCGCCAGCTCTTGACCGATGCGCAGCACGTCATTTAATAGTGCTCGGGCCTGTTCATGGCTGGTGCGCGCTCCAACAAAACAAGGGCGCAATGCTAATTTGCCGTTTACCAAAGTAGTGCTCGGCATGTTCTGATTTTCTCGAATCAATCTGCGGTGCAGCTGCCGGTTAAATGCATCGAGGTCGGTAACACCCGGAGCTACATATCGAAAGCAGCATATTGAAAGGGTTGGTTCAAGCAGAAGTTCAAGATTGGGATGTTCCCTGGCCGCTTTTGCGATAAAGGTAGCCATATCGTTATGCCGCCTCATCCGCTGGGCCATTCCCTCAACGCCAATCTCACGGATCATGGCCCACACCACCACACCCCGACATGGGGAACTCAATTCAACACCGAAATCGTAGTAAGGCACACCAAAATCATCGAGTGAGTGCTCGATTGTCGGGGCTGAATCTGTGGTCTGCTCTATGGCTCCTTCAAGGTAATCAGCAGGCTCTTGGGTAAATGCCCGGAACAACAGCTGACGATCACGCACGAAAGTGGCCGCGACACCCACAGCAGCCCCCAACCACTTGTGCGGATCCACGATGACTGAGTCCGCCATCTCAAGACCGTCATACAGATGACGGATGCGTTCATCCAGAATTCCTGGCAGGCCATAAGCGCCGTCAACGTGAAACCAAATTCCGTATTCCTTTGCAATTTCCCCGATTTCATTGAGCGGGTCGATCGCGCCAGTATTGGTGGTGCCAGCGCAGGCAACAATGGCCATTTGCACTATTCCGCAGTCCCTGTCTTTTTCAATGGCTGCACGCAACGCATCCACCCGCATTCGGCCTTGGCTGTCACAAGCGATGTCCTGTATCGCACGACGTCCAATTCCGAGGACACCGGCAGATCGTTGAATCGTGTGATGCGACTCGGCGCTTGCGTAAATGTGGACTGGCTTTGTAACACCATGGGCACCTGCGTCATGCCCCAATTTTTCAAAGGCGTGCTGTCTGGCAGCACCCAATGCAAGCAGGTTTGCCACAGACCCCCCGCTGCTGTAGACACCTTGCATGTGTCCGATCTGACACATGGTGGCCAACCAGCGCAGTGACACGTCTTCAAGAAGATTGAACGAGGTAATCCCGTAGCGCTGAGGTGATGCGATGCTGGCTGCCGTGCTGGCCAAAACCGATGCACTTGTGGCGCCGGTTGTGATGAAGGAAGTAAAGCCCGGCTTTGGTATCGGAGAGCCGTTGGGAATGACCTGCTTTAACAAGTCTTCTACGACTTGATCAATACCCACACCATGTTGTGGCAAAGAAACGTCCAGATATTCCCGCCAATTTGCGTCTGGGCGCACGGCATCCGGGTGTTCAAATCTTAAAAACTGGTCTAGCCCTCCTCCAATTTGGGAGATCAGCTTTTGGATGTTGTTTGTTTCGGCGAGATCGGGTTGCATTTTTACCTCCAAAACAGGTCAACGGGATTTATGGCTTGTACGGACCACACCCAAACGGCGACTGCCACCAAATGTACTGGAACACGCACCAACCTGAGGGTTGTCATCATAGAGTTCTGCCAGCGCATAGCTTTTCACAATGCAGTCACTGGCGACGGACTCCTGCCCTTGCGGACCTGCCCCACGAAAAACGGTCCGAACGGCAGCCACGGCTCTAAATCGGTATTTAAACACTGCATCCATGGCGCTTGATGGTCGGCGATCACAAACGCCCGGCGCGGATGGTGGGCCGCATCGGTCGCTACCTCATGCAAAAAGTTGACGGAAGGCCGGTCCAGCGCGGAAAAGGGTTCGTCCAGCAGGGTCAGTGCTGCGCCACTTGCCAAAACTGCGGCCGGCAGCACTTTGCGCCTGGTGCCGCTCAAGAGCATGTGCAGGGACTTGCCCACATGCTCCTGCGATGAAAAACCCGCCACCAGGTCGACCAGGTCCGTCGTGGTGAAGTCCGGATACAGCGTTTCTACCGCACTAAAAAATGGTTCCTACAATGTTTGCCGGCTTCATCGTCAGGCAAACAAGCAAAGGCACACGTCATGAAAAAAGTCAATTGGGGTATTTTGAGCACCGCCAAAATCGGGCGTGAAAAGGTCATCCCGGCCATGCAAAAAGGCCAATGGAGCCACATTGGTGCCATCGCCTCACGCTCGCTGGCGCAGGCGCAAAAGGTCGCTGATGAAATGGGTATCGCCAAGGCCTACGGTTCGTACGACGAACTGTTTGCCGACCCCGACATCGAGGCCATCTACAACCCGCTGCCCAATGACCAGCATGTGTCCCTGACACTGGCTGCCGCCCGTGCCGGCAAACATGTGCTGTGTGAAAAACCCTTTGCCATGAACGCGCATGAGGCCGAGGCACTGCGCGAAGTCGCGGGCAAGGTGCACATCATGGAGGCTTTCATGGTTCGCTTTCACCCGCAGTGGCTGCGCGCACGCGCGCTGGTGCGCAGCGGCGCCTTGGGTGAGTTGCGCACGGTGCAGGTGTTTTTTTCGTACTTCAACCGCCAGCCCGACAACATCCGAAACCGGCCGGAAGTCGGTGGCGGCGCGTTGTATGACATTGGCTGCTACGCCGTGGTGGCCGGTCGCTTTTTGTTTGAAACCGAGCCGCTGCGCGTGGTGGCCCTGCTCGACCGGGACCCGGATTTTCAGACCGATCGCACCGTGACGGCCATCGTGGACTTTGGCGGCGGACGCCGGCTTGACTTCACGGTGTCGACCCAATCGGTGCCTTACCAGCGGGTGCAGGCCTTCGGCACCAGGCAGCGCCTGGAACTTGAGATTCCGTTCAACGCACCGCTCGGTGGCGCCACCCGGCTTTTTGTGGACGATGCCAGCGCCCCCGGCGGTGCCTCCGCGGTGCCCGAGACCCTGGCCCCCTGCAACATGTACACCCTGCAGGGCGATGCCTTTTCGCAAGCGGTGCGCGGGGAGATTCCACTGCCTTACGGCGTGGAAGACGCCATCTGCAACATGCGCATCCTGGATGCGCTGTTCAAGTCCGGCCAGACCGGGCAATGGGAAGCCGTTGGACAAGCAGGCTGACGGGCTGCTGCGGGCGCGGGTAGTTTTCTACAATACGCGATAACCTTGATTTACACCTGCGGGCGGGCGCGACGATGCCCTGGGTGCTGCCGCCAGGCGGCCTGGGGGGCTGACTGACTCCTGCCAAAACCGAGCTTCTTCTCATGACTATTCTGATGTTTTTTGCGGGCCTGTTGGCCCTGATTCTGGGTGCCGACCTGCTGGTGCGCGGCGCGTCAAAACTGGCGCTGTCGCTGGGCATTTCCCCGCTGGTGGTGGGCCTGACCGTGGTCGCGTTTGGCACCAGCGCGCCCGAAGTGGCGGTGGGTATTGGCGCGGTGCTGGACGGCAAAACCGACCTGGCGCTGGGCAATGCGATTGGCAGCAACATCTTCAACGTGCTGTTCATCCTGGGGGTGTCGGCCTTGATCACCCCGCTGATCGTCAACATCCAGCTGATCCGGCAAGAGGTGCCGATCATGCTGGGCGCAAGCTTGCTGCTGCTGTTGTTTTCGCTTGACGGGCGCTTGGGTCTGTCTGACGGTGTGATTTTGCTGAGCCTGATGGTGGTTTACACCGGCTTTTTGGTGTGGCAGTCGCGACGCGAGGGCCAGGCAGCGCAGGACGAGTACGCCGCTGAATTCGTGCCGCCAAAAGCCGGAACGTGGCTGGACCGGATGCCCGCACAGCTGTTGTTGATTGGCGCCGGCCTGCTGCTGCTGGTGCTTGGCTCCGGCTGGCTGGTGCAGGCCTCGGTGGTGTTTGCCAAGGCGCTGGGCGTGAGTGACCTGGTGATTGGCCTGACCATCGTGGCCGCGGGCACCTCCATGCCCGAAGTCGCCACCTCGGTCATGGCAGCCATCAAGGGGGAGCGCGACATCGCCGTGGGCAACGTGGTGGGGAGCAACACCTTCAATATTTTGGGCAGTCTGGGCATTGCCAGCGTGGTGGGCGTGGCAACAGGCAGCCCCGGCCTTGACGTTCCGGCCTCTGCGATCAACTTCGACCTCTGGGTGATGAGTGCGGTCGCGCTGGCCTGCGTGCCCGTGTTCATGACCGGTCGCGAAATTGCCCGCTGGGAAGGTGTTGTGTTTTTGGGCTACTACGTGGCTTACGTCGCTTATCTGGTGCTGGCCGCCCAAAAACATGACGCGCTTGGCGCTTTCTCTGGCGTCATGCTGAGTTTTGTGCTGCCATTGACCGTGGTCACACTGGTGGCGACAGGGCTGCGAAAGCCCCCTGCCGCAGGCCCTGGTGCCAGATGAGTTCCCAGTCTGGATCTTGAGGCTGGCCCTGGCGTGGCTTTTCCACGCCAAGGCAGCAAACCGGGGTCAGGCCCGCGCGGCTTTTAGCGCGGCATTAAACGTGGCGCTTGGGCGCATGACGGCCTTGACCTTGGCAGCATCGGCCAGGTAATAACCGCCAATGTCCACCAGCTGGCCCTGCACCGCCTTGAATTCGGCGGTGATTTGCGCCTCGTTGTCGGTCAGTGCCTTCGCCAGCGGCGCGAAATGCGCTTGCAGCTCTGTGTCGTCGGTTTGCGCCGCCAGCGCCTGCGCCCAGTACATGGACAGGTAGAACTGACTGCCGCGGTTGTCGAGTTCACCGGTGCGGGTGGACGGCGACTTGCGGTTGTCCAGCAACTTGCCGGTGGCGTCATCTAGCGTTTTGGCCAAAATGGTGGCTTTTTTGTTGCCGGTCTTGAGCCCCAGATCTTCCAGCGACACGGCGAGCGCGAGGAATTCGCCCAGCGAATCCCAGCGCAGGTGGTTTTCTTCCACCAGTTGCTTGACATGTTTGGGCGCCGAACCGCCGGCGCCGGTTTCGTACATGCCGCCACCCGCCATCAGCGGCACGATGGACAGCATCTTGGCGCTGGTGCCGAGTTCCATGATCGGGAACAGGTCGGTCAGGTAGTCGCGCAGGATGTTGCCGGTGACCGAAATGGTGTCCATGCCGCGGATGACGCGCTCCAGCGTGTAGCGCATGGCGCGCATCTGGGACATGTGCTGGATGTCCAGGCCCGTGGTGTCATGGTCCTTGAGGTAGAGCTCGACCTTTTTGATCAGCTCGTTCTCATGCGCGCGGTACGGGTCCAGCCAGAAGATGGCCGGCATGCCGGAATTGCGGGCGCGGGTGACGGCGAGCTTGACCCAGTCGCGGATCGGCGCGTCCTTGACCTGGCACATGCGCCAGATGTCGCCCTCCTCAACGTTCTGCGACAGCAGCACTTCCCCGGTGGCAATGTCGACGATGTTGGCCACGCCGGCTTCTGACACCTCGAAGGTCTTGTCGTGTGAACCGTATTCTTCGGCCTGCTGCGCCATCAGGCCGACATTGGGCACGGTGCCCATGGTGACCGGGTCAAAGTTGCCGTTGGTCTTGCAGAAGTTGATCATCTCCTGGTAAATACGGGCAAAGGTGCTCTCGGGCATCACGGCCTTGGTGTCTTTGGGGCGGCCATCGGCCCCCCACATCTTGCCGCCAATACGGATCATGGCGGGCATGGAGGCATCCACAATCACATCGCTGGGCGAGTGGAAGTTGGAGATGCCCTTGGCCGAATCGACCATGGCCAACTCGGGGCGGTGCTCGTGACAGGCGTGCAAGTCGCGCTCCACTTCTTCGCGCAGGGAGGTGGGCAGGTTGGCAATCTTGTCGTAAAGATTGGACATGCCGTTGTTCACATTGACACCCAGTTCCCGGAACAGCTTGGCGTGTTTGGTGAACGCATCCTTGTAAAAAATACGCACGCAGTGGCCGAACACGATCGGGTGCGAGACCTTCATCATGGTGGCCTTGACGTGCAGCGAGAACATCACGCCGGTTTGACGGCAATCTTCCAGTTGGTCTTCGTAAAACTCGCACAGCGCCTTTTTGCTCATGAACATGCTGTCGATGATCTCGCCCGCCAGCAGCTTGGTCAGGGGTTTGAGCACCGTGGTCTTGCCGCTTCGGCCGATCAGTTCCATGCGCACATCGCGCGCCTTGTCGAGCGTCATGGACTTCTCGCCATGGTAAAAGTCGCCCTTGGTCATGTGCGCCACGTGGGTGCGCGACGCCATGCTCCACTTGCCCATGGAATGCGGGTTCTTGCGCGCGTAGTTCTTGACGGCGTTGGGGGCGCGGCGGTCAGAATTGCCTTCGCGCAGCACCGGGTTGACCGAGCTGCCCAGGCACTTGGAGTAGCGGGTCTTGATCGCCTTTTCCTCTTCGGTCTTGGGCGCTTCAGGAAAATCGGGAATCTTGAAGCCGCGCGCCTGCAACTCCTTGATGGCTGCGGTCAACTGCGGCACGGAAGCGCTGATGTTCGGCAGCTTGATGATGTTGGTCTCTGGCAGCAGTGTCAGGCGACCCAGCTCGGCCAGGGTGTTCGGCACTTTTTGCGCATCCGTCAGGTATTCGGGGAATTCGGCCAGGATACGGGCCGACACTGAGATGTCACTTTTCTCGATCTCGATGCCTGCCGGCGCCGTGAAAGTGCGGATGACAGGAAGAAAGGAGCACGTCGCGAGCAGAGGGGCCTCGTCGGTGAGCGTGTAGATGATTTTTGAATTTGCCATGGGTGTCCTCTTGCTTATGTGAGTTGATTTGCCGCAATACTATAGAGCGAATCGCTGTCGCGAACCTTATGGTGGATCTACTTTTTGCAAGATGAAATGCATTCGGGCCGCAAAATCGCCCGCATGGCAGGCCAATCCAACACAAAACACCTAAAATCAGGGGTCTCCAAGGAGCGTTGCAGCAGGTTTGAACGGCCTGTCAGGCTTGGATACTCACAACGGCGCTCACCTGATTGATATCTCAAGTCTTTTCCCAGGTGAGTTGTATGTCCCTTATGGTTACCCCCCCCATGAAATTGTCCGGCCTTGAGCCGTTGACGATCGGTGTTGTGCCGTCCGCAGAGGCGCTTCAGTCTTCTGGGGACAGATCTGAAGATCTGTCCCAAAAGTCTCAGGTGGCGACTTTTGTCAACATCGGCGAGCGCACCAACGTCACCGGCTCCAAGGCTTTCGCCCGCATGATCCTGAACGGCGACTATGAGCAGGCCCTCAGCGTGGCGCGCCAGCAGGTCGAGAACGGCGCCCAGATCATCGACATCAACATGGACGAGGCCATGCTCGACAGCCAGGCCGCCATGGTGCGATTTTTGAACCTGATCGCCTCCGAGCCCGACATCTCGCGTGTGCCCGTGATGATCGACTCGAGCAAATGGAGCGTGATCGAGGCCGGCCTGCGCTGCGTCCAGGGCAAGCCTGTGGTCAACTCCATCAGCATGAAGGAAGGTGTCGAGGCCTTCAAACACCAGGCCAGGCTGTTGCGCCGTTATGGCGCCGCTGCCGTGGTGATGGCCTTTGACGAGCTGGGCCAGGCCGACACCTTTGAGCGCAAGATCCAGATCTGCGAGCGCGCCTATCACATCCTGGTTGACGAGTTGGATTTTCCTGCTGAGGACATCATTTTTGACCCGAACATCTTCGCCATCGCCACCGGCATCGAAGAGCACAACAACTACGCGGTCGATTTCATCAACGCCACGCGCTGGATCAAGGAAAACCTGCCCGGTGCCAAGGTCAGCGGCGGTGTGTCCAATGTGTCGTTCAGCTTCCGTGGCAACGACCCGGTGCGCGAAGCCATTCACACGGTGTTTTTGTACCACGCTATCAAGGCCGGCATGGACATGGGCATCGTCAACGCCGGCATGGTCGGCGTCTATGACGACCTCGAGTCCGAGCTGCGCGAGCGCGTCGAAGACGTGGTGCTGGACCGCCGGCCGGACGCCGGCGAACGCCTGGTCGAGATCGCGGAGGGCGCCAAGGGTGCCGCCAAGGACGAGTCGAAAAAACTCGAGTGGCGCGGCACACCCGAGCACCCGGTCACCGTGGAACAGCGCCTGAGCCATGCCATGGTGCACGGCATCACGGATTTTATTGTCAGCGACACCGAGGAAGCCTACCAGGCCATTGTGGCCGGGGGGGGTCGCCCGCTGCACGTGATCGAAGGCCCGCTGATGGCCGGCATGAGCATCGTCGGCGACCTGTTCGGCCAGGGCAAGATGTTTTTGCCGCAGGTGGTGAAAAGCGCGCGCGTCATGAAGCAGGCGGTGGCGCATCTGATTCCCTACATCGAGGAAGAAAAATTGCGCGACGAGGCCGCCGGCCGCGATGTGCAGACCAAGGGCAAGATCATCATCGCCACGGTCAAGGGCGATGTGCACGACATCGGCAAGAACATCGTCACCGTGGTCCTGCAATGCAACAATTTCGACGTGGTCAACATGGGCGTGATGGTGCCGGCCCACGAAATCCTGGCGCGCGCCAAGGCCGAGGGTGCCGACATCATCGGCCTGAGCGGCCTGATCACGCCGAGCCTGGAGGAAATGGCTTATGTGGCGGCTGAGATGCAAAAGGACGATTACTTTCGCCTGCGCAAAATGCCGCTGCTGATTGGCGGCGCCACCACCAGCCGGGTCCACACCGCGGTCAAGATTTCGCCGCATTACGACGGCCCGGTGGTCTACGTGCCCGATGCCTCGCGCAGCGTGGGCGTGGCGCAAAGTCTGCTCGGCGAGGGTGCGCAGGTGTTCGTGGAAGAACTCAACACCGACTACGCGCGGGTGCGCCAGCAGCACGCCAACAAGAAACAAACACCGCTGTGGCCGCTGGCCAGGGCGCGCGCCAACAAGACACCCATCGACTGGTCAGGCTACCGGCCGACCACACCCAAGTTCATTGGCCGGCGTGTCTTCAAGAATTTCGACCTGGGCGAGCTGGCGGGCTTCATCGACTGGGCTCCCTTCTTCCAGACCTGGGACCTGGCCGGGCCTTTCCCGGCGATTCTGGACGATGACGTGGTTGGCGCCGAGGCCAAAAAAGTCTATGCCGACGGCCAGGCCATGCTGAAAAAAATTGTCGAGGGCCGCTGGCTCACAGCCAATGCCGTGCTCGGCCTGTACCCCGCCAACAGCGTCAATGACGACGACATCGAGTTGTACACCGACGAGACCCGCGGCACCGTGGCCATGACCTGGTACGGCCTGCGCCAGCAGGCGGCCAAGGAAGAGATTGACGGCGTCATGCGACCCAGCCGCTGCCTGGCCGACTTTGTCGCGCCCAAGGGCGTGAGAGGTGCCAAGGGCGCCGGGCTGCAGGACTATGTCGGCCTCTTTGCAGTCACTGCGGGCCTCGGCAGCGAGAAGAAGGAAGCCCAGTTCCTGGCGGCCCACGATGATTACAGCGCCATCCTGTTCAAGTCCCTGGCCGACCGGCTGGCCGAAGCCTTCGCCGAATGCCTGCACAAGAAGGTCCGCACCGACCTCTGGGGCTACGCGCCACACGAAGCGCTGACGGCCACCGACCTGATTGCCGAAAAATACCAGGGCATCCGTCCGGCGCCCGGCTACCCGGCTTGTCCCGACCACAGCGTCAAGAAAGCCATGTTCGCATTGCTGCAATGCGCGGACATCGGCATGAGCCTGACGACAAGCCTGGCCATGAACCCGGCGGCCAGCGTCAGCGGCTTCTACATCGGCCACCCCGACAGCAGCTACTTTAATGTGGGCAAGATCGGCGGCGACCAATTGAAGGATCTCGCGGCGCGCCGCGGCATGAACGAGCGCGACCTGCAGCGCTTGCTGGCGCCCAATTTGTGACGCCGTCGCCAACAAGCGCCATGGACACGCAGCGCAGTTCCCCAGACGAGGCCGCCAGCAGCAAGATCCTGTGGGCCGGGGGGGCGGTCGTGGTCATCATCGTGCTGGTCATGGGTGCATCGCTGATTCACATGCAGGCTCAGCCCGGGGAGCCGCGCCGGGTCGACCTGCCGGTGTTGGAGGCGCCGCCGGCCATTGCGCCGCCTGCGTTCGCCAGCGCTGCCACCGCAGCGCTCACCCCGGCGGCCCCTGTGCCACCCGCGTCCGCGGCGGCCGACCCGCTCGTCAACACCGACAAGCCCCGGATCGTTCACCCGAGCACGTCCGAGCCAGCCGTGGCACGCGCCCCGCAGCGCCCTGCGTCCTAGCCGGACGGCACCCGCTCGGTCCGGCGCAAACTCAGGCGCTGTGCGAGCATCAGCGCGGCCACCCCCAGCACACTCAAGCCAAGCAACAGCCACAGGCCGTGCTGGTAGCCCCCCTGGGGCGACCACATCACGCCGAGCAACAGCGGTGCCGCCGCCCGGGCCAGCGCCAGTGGCACGCCCAAGGCGCCGTTGAGCGTGGCCACATGGTCACGGCTCACGTAGTAGGCGATCGCCGTGCCCTTGACAATCGTGAGCATGCCATTGCCGAGCCCGTAGATCACCACAAACAGACCGACCGCTGCCACTTGCCAAGGGGCAAGCATGGGCGCCAGCAGCAGCACCAGCACTGCCAGCGGAATCAGCAGCGGCACCAGCCGGTTCACCCGGTGCAGGTCGGCATGGTGCTCGAAGAAAAATAGCAGCATTCGGCCAAGCACCTGCGCCACGCCGATGGCGGCGGGCAGTGCAATCACCCAGAACTCGGGCAAGCCGTTTTCACGCAGCAGGCTCACCATATGGGCCGGAATGGCCACCGTGACCGACATCATCACCACGGTGAACACACCCACCAGCAGGAAAGGCGCGCTGCGCAGCAGGGGCCGCAAACCCGGCAAGGGGCCAGCGGTCGGGTGCGCCGCAGGCCGCGCCGGCACGGGCGCCCCGCGCAGGGTCGACCCATGCAGGGGCGCGCACACCAGCAAGTGCAGCAGGGCCAGCCCCAGCAGGGCCTCGCGCCACCCGAGAACCTGCATGAGCCAGGCTGTGAGCGGAATAAACACCGTGCTTGCCAGCCCGCCCAAAAAAGTCAGCGTGATGATGGCGCGGCGGAAGTCGTGCGGAAACCGTCGTGTCACCAAGGCAAAGGCGGGCGAATACAGCACCGCCGCCATGGCCGCTCCCAAAAGCAGCCAGACCGCATACAAGCCGGCCAGGCTCGTCACCACACTGTGCAGCGCCAGGCCCAGTCCGGCCAGCAGGGAGCCCGCCGTCATCACCAGGCGCTCATGGCCGCGGTCGATCCAGTGCCCCACCGGGTAGGCCATGAGTCCCTCGGCCAGCAAGCCCAGGCTGAACGCCAGCGAGACCTGCGCGCGGCTCAGGCCAAGGTCGCGCTCCAGCGGCTCGATCAGCAGGGAAAACAGGTAAAAGATACTGCCCCAGCTGATGAGCTGCGCCAGCGACAGGCGCAACACAAAAGAGGCATCAAAGCGCGTTGATGGCATGCTGGTCTGAGTTAGCTGGTGCGCAAGGCCCGACGGTATTGCATGGCCTCGGCCACATGCGTGACCTGGGTGCCGCGGGCACCCGCCAGGTCGGCAATGGTGCGCGCGACTTTCAGCGCCCGGTGGGTGCTTCGCGCCGACCAGCCCAGGCGCGTGGCCGCCACGTTCAGGAACTTGGTCGCCGCCTCGTCCAGCAGCAGATGACGGTCCAGTGCCTGCCCCGCCAGGGCCTGGTTGGTCACCCCCTGGCGCTCCACGGCCCGCTCACGTGCCGAAATGCAACGCGCGCGGATGGCTGCGCTGGACTCACCCGGCGGCGCTTGCAGCAGTTCACTGCTGTCGACTGCCGGCACTTCCACATGCAAGTCAATGCGATCCACGAGGGGGCCACTGAGCTTGGCCTGGTAACGCGCGACCTGGTCGGGTGTGCAGCGGCAGGTCTTCTGCGTTGAGCCCAGATAGCCGCACGGACAGGGATTCATGGCGGCAATCAACTGGAACTGGGCCGGAAAGTCGGCCCGTCGCGCCGCCCTTGAGATCGTGATACGCCCGGTTTCCAGCGGCTCACGCAGGGCCTCCAGCGCGGCACGGGAGAATTCCGGGAATTCGTCGAGGAACAGCACGCCATGGTGCGCCAGGGAAATCTCACCCGGGCGCGGTGGCGAGCCGCCGCCCACCAGCGCCACGGCACTCGCAGTGTGATGCGGGTGACAGGTCGGACGCTGCGCCCATTGCGCCAGCGCAAACCGCCCGCCCAGGCTGGCAATGGCAGCGCTTTGCAGCGCCTCGTCTGTGCTCATGGGTGGCAGCAGGCCGGCAAAACGCTGCGCCAGCATCGACTTTCCCGACCCCGGCGGCCCCATCAGCAGCAGGCTGTGACCCCCGGCTGCGGCGATCTCGAGCGCACGTTTGGCGCCCAGCTGACCCTTGACATCGGCCATGTCCAGGTAGCGCGCTTCCTGCATGCGTGGCGCGGCGCTGACCCGGCTCCAGCCATTGGCAGGCTCAACTGCCGGCGCGTCGGCCGCCTGCGGCAGGAAATGCTGCACCACGTCGAGCAAATGCTGCGCCCGGTACACCTGCGCGTCAGGCACCAGCGCGGCCTCCTCGGCGCTGCCCGGCGGCAGCACGAGTCGGGTGTCCACATGGCTGGTGTGCAGGGCCAGGCTCATCGCCAGCGCGCCACGCACCGCGCGCAATTCGCCCGACAGCGACAACTCGCCGGCAAATTCATAACCGGCCAGCTTGCCCGCATCAATCTGGCCGCTGGCCGCGAGAATGCCCAGTGCAATCGGCAAGTCAAAACGCCCGGAGTCCTTGGGCAGGTCGGCCGGCGCCAGATTGACCGTGATTTTTTTGTTGCTGGGAAACTCCAGCCCCGAGTTTTGCAGCGCCGAGCGCACCCGTTCGCGCGCTTCCTTGACCTCCACGTCCGCCAGGCCGACCAGCGTGAAGCTGGGCAAGCCATTGGCCAGGTGCACCTCGACCGTGACGGACGCCGCCTCCAGCCCCAGCAAGGCCCGGCTTTGCACCAAAGACAGACTCATGGATTGACCTCGCTTAAAAAAGTGCGATTCTCACCGCATCACGAGAAAAGTATGCACCTTTATGGTGCGTGCTGTTTATTTATACAGACATCTTATCGCAAAGCGCGTCCACCATGGTGAGCACTCGAACGACCAGCTTTAAATAGATCTGGCATGAACCCTGCTTATCAAGCCTGTCCATTTAACCGTTGGAGGGCTTATGAAGCTTCAATCATCCGGCATCAATGACGTTTACCTATCCAAGGAGTCTGCATGAAACTTGTTACCGCCATCATCAAACCCTTCAAGCTCGATGAGGTGCGCGAAGCGCTCTCCGGCATCGGCGTGCAGGGCATCACCGTGACCGAAGTCAAAGGCTTCGGTCGTCAAAAAGGCCACACAGAACTCTATCGCGGAGCCGAATATGTGGTCGACTTTTTGCCCAAGGTCAAAGTGGAAGCCGCTGTGGCCGACGATCTGCTGGAGCGCGTGATCGAGACCATCGAAGGCGCCGCTCGCACCGGCAAGATCGGCGACGGCAAGATTTTTGTGACGCCCATCGAGCAGGTCATCCGTATTCGTACCGGTGAAACCGGCGTGGAAGCGCTCTAAACAACCAGACTTGAGATCACCATCATGAAAAAACTACTTGCCTCCCTCACCCTGGGTTTAAGCCTGTTGCTCGGCGGCGCGGCCATGGCCCAAACCCCTGCGGCACCCGCCGCCTCTGAAGCAGCCCCTGCGGCTGCCGTGGCTGAAGCCCCCGCTGCCGCACCGGCGCTGGCTCCCGCAGCACCGGCCGTCGCAGAGGCCGCGCCCGCCGCACCGGTCCCCAACAAGGGCGACACCGCCTGGATGATGGTCTCCACCCTGCTGGTGATCCTGATGACCGTGCCCGGCCTGGCGCTGTTCTATGGCGGCCTGGTGCGTTCCAAGAACATGCTGTCGGTCCTGATGCAGGTCATGGTCACGTTCTCGCTGATCGTGGTGCTGTGGTTCATCTATGGCTACAGCCTGGCGTTCACCGAGGGCAACGCGTTCTTTGGCGGGTTTGACCGCCTCTTCATGGCCGGCGTTTGGGACAACGCGGCAGGCACCTTTGCCAATGGCGCCACCTTCAGCAAGGGTGTGGTCATTCCAGAAATCGTGTTTGCCGCCTTCCAGGCCACCTTCGCCGGCATCACCGGTGCGCTGATTGTGGGCGCCTTTGCCGAACGCATGAAGTTTGCCGCCGTGCTGATGTTCATGGTGCTGTGGTTCACTTTCAGCTACGCCCCGATTGCCCACATGGTGTGGTTCTGGATGGGCCCTGACGCGTACACCGCCGCCGACCTGGTCGATGGCCTGAACGCCAAGGCCGGCTACATCTGGCAGTCTGGCGCGCTCGACTTTGCCGGCGGCACCGTGGTGCACATCAACGCCGCTGTGGCCGGCCTGGTCGGCGCCTACATGGTGGGCAAGCGTATTGGTTACGGCAAGGAATCCATGGCCCCGCACAACCTGACCCTGACCATGGTGGGCGCGTCGCTGCTGTGGGTGGGCTGGTTCGGCTTCAACGCCGGTTCTGCGCTGGAAGCCAACGGCTTTGCCGCCCTGGCCTTCATCAACACCTTTGGCGCCACGGCGGCTGCGGTGCTGGCCTGGTGCATCGGCGAAGCGCTGATGCGTGGCAAGGCTTCCATGCTCGGTGCGGCATCCGGTTGTGTGGCTGGTTTGGTGGCGATCACCCCGGCCGCTGGCAACGTCGGCATCGGTGGTGCGCTGATCATCGGTTTTCTCGCTGGCTTCGCCGGTCTGTGGGGCGTGAATGGCCTGAAGAAACTGCTCGGCGCTGACGACTCGCTCGACGTCTTTGGTGTGCACGGTGTCTGCGGCATCCTGGGTGCCATCCTGACCGGCGTCTTCAACAGCCCGGCACTGGGCGGCCCCGGCTATGTGGCCGATTGGGTGACTGCTTCCATGGTGACGCCCGAGAACTACTCCATCGCCTCGCAGGTCTGGATTCAAACCAAGGCCGTGCTGACCACCGTGATCTGGTCAGGCGTGGTGTCGTTCATTGCCTTCAAGATTGTTGACCTGACGATTGGTCTGCGTGTCTCTGAAGAGCATGAGCGTGAAGGTCTGGATGTCACATCGCACGGCGAGACGGCATACAGCCGTTAATCAGAGAGGGGGCTGCAGGCATCAAGGGCCTGCAGCCAGAAAAACAATAGTTCCTTGAGATGAAAAAACCCACCCGGCTTCGGCTGCGGTGGGTTTTTTTCGGCCAAGCGCAAGGCGACTTGAAAATATGACGCCTCAAAAAACGGGCTCGTAAACACCCGCAAGAGGGTGGACATGCCTACACGCTTGATGACGTGGGCGGTGGCATGCCAACAGGCCATCCTCCGGAGAAATCGATGATCGCTCCAGTCATGAAACTTCCTTGCATCGTCGCCAAATAGTGAATGAGCTCGCCTATCTCTTCCGGCCTGGCCAGACGTCCGGCGGGCACCACCTGTTCAATGTAGGCTCGGCCCGCGGCGTCATCAACAAAACGCGCGCGGGGATAGTAGGTTTCACTGTACAAGTAATTCGGTGCGATGGCGTTGACCGGGATGCCATGAGGCGCAAGCTCAATACTCATTGATTTGACCAGCGCATTGGCGCCAGCCCGCGCGATGTCTGGAATGGAGCCGCCGCGCAAGGGAAGCAGATTTCGATTCGATGAAATAAACACCACGCGGGCCTTCTCTTGCGCCTTGAGCCGCGGAATGGCAGCTCTTGCGACTGCAAACGGAAATACGACCAGACGCTCCAACGTGGCCTGAAGACTTTCCACGTCTGCTGCCTCGATAGGACCGTGTATTGGTTGGTAAGCGTCATTGCTCACCAAGACATCAAGTCGACTGCCCACCGCCCAGGCGGATTCCACAATCTCCGCCGGAGCTTGATCGGGAAGCACAAAGACGACTGGATTGGCGCTTCGATAGTCCTCTCGCGCTCGGGAAGATGCGAAAGCGACATCGTGCGCCACAACCCGAAATCCGGCTTTGAGCAGGGAGGCGACCGCAGGAGGGCCAGCAAATGCGAGCGCATTGGTGACAAGAGCAACAGGCTTGGTCAATTTATTTCTCCGGTCATGCGCTTATGGATTGTGGGTTCCCGGCTGGCGCATCGGCAAACAACAATTCAAACAGCGCCCTCGTCCTTGGCGTCATGTTCCCCGGTTCGGGGAGCAGCACTTCGTCTGCCGGAACCAGCAACTTGGCATACACGGCCAGATAAACCCGCTTGACCAAGCCAGGGGAAACCTCTTCGCGGTCATAGCCGGGAAAGAAGCCCAACAACCTGAAGCCGGCAGCTTCGAGCGCACGCTGGGCATGGGGAATCTTGAGCGTCGCCATCGCGTACAGGAAAGCGGCCCCCATGGATCGTCCGATGATTTCGGACGCATTGACGACAAATCCCGTCAGATTCGCCCCGCGATGCGCCGGCGCGACGATGACGAGTCGACCGTAGAGGGCGAGTGAGTCGACTTCCCGTTCAATTGAAAACACACCGGCCAATTCGCCCTTGAACATAATCAGTGAAACCCAGACGTCGCGGTCGACCTCGCCGTCAAGACAGACCCGGTTGAGATAGTAGTCTTCGCGCAAGTAGCCACCGTTTGAGCCAACCGAAAGATGGGGGTGCCACAGTTTGATCTTCGCGATCAGCGCGGCGATGTGCGCGCGCTCAAATCGCTCGAATTGGTAACCCTCGGGCAAGGGCGCTTGCGAGCGCAATTCGTCAGTCGTCGGCCATTTCATTTTCCGCTCCCCGTGACAGATTGGGCTGAAACAACTTGAGGGTTCGGGAACAGCACCTCAAACAGGGCCCGGGCGCGTGGCGTCAAGTTGTCCGGGTTGGGACGAACCAGTTCATCGTCAGGCACCAGAACCTTGGTGAAGACACCCTCGAACACGCGCTTCACGACACCGGGTGCCACTTGTTCGCGGTCGTAGCCAGAGGTAAAGCCGATCAGTTGCCACCCGCTTGATTCAAGTGCGTGTTGCATGTGTGGAATCTTCAGGGTCGCTGCCCCATAAAGGAACTCTGCGCCCATCGTCCGCCCGACCAATTCCACCAGCGGCATGGCTTTCGAGGCCAGCTTCGCGCTGCGATGTTCCGGTGCGATGATGATGAGTCGACTGTAAAGCGTGAGCGCATACGGTTCCTGCTCCAGGGACCACATGCCGGCAAGTTCGTCAGCGTGCTTGAACAATCCGACGATGATATTTTTCTCGGTCTCCCCGTCAAGAAAAACATGGTCGTTGTAAAAGTCCTCCCTCAGATAACAGCTTCCCCCGCCGACAGCAATATCCGGATGCCAGCGCGCGACGCAGGCAATCAGCGCAGGAATTTCAGAGCGTTTGAGCCAATCGTGGCGATAACCCTCCGGCAGAGGTGTCATCGCCGACAGTTGATCAATGGTGGGCCATTTCATTTTTATCAGCGCTCATTTTTAAATGGGAAGCAGGCAAGCCGCAGCCTCAGCCGTGGCGTATGAAGTTCGTATTGTGCGTTTCGACCAATCCCCTGCCGGCAACTTGAACACTGTCTGAGCCGGCCAAGGAACTGCGGTGGGCATGATTCTTCTGCCTTCAGGCAAAACAAGCACAATAGCCACCATGATACCGAACCCCGCCTATTCGCCAGACGCCTGGCAAACCGTCACCCCGCACATCGCCGCCCTGGGCGAATCGCCGTTTTGGCACCCCAATGAGCAGATGCTCTACTGGGTGGATATTTCGGGCAAGCAGATTCTGCGCGCCAACATTTACATGGGCACGGTGGAGGCCTGGGACTTGCCCAGCGAGCCCGGGTGCATCGCCCCGGCTGCCAGCGGCGGGCTGGTGATGGCCTTGCGCGACGGTGTTTATCGCGCGCACAGCTGGGGCGGGCCGCTGCAGCTTTTGGCCAAACTGGACTATGACCCCACCCACATGCGCGCCAACGACGGGAAGTGTGATGCGCTGGGCCGCTTCTGGGTGGGCACCATCGACGAGACCCGGACCTTGCACAATGCGGCCCTGTTTTGCATTGACGCCCGAGAAATGCGAAGCACCGGCGCACCCGAGGTGCGTTGCATGATCAGCCCGGCAGACCAGCCCGCCACCACCGCCAACGGCCTGGCCTGGAGCCCGGACCAATCCACCCTTTACTGGGCCGACACCCCGGGGCACACAGTCTGGGCCTGGAACCATGCGCTCGTCGCCAACACGCTGAGCGCCCGGCGCGTCTTCGCCAGCTTCAAGGCCAAACCCGAGGGCTGGTCGTCGGAAGGAGCGGACGCCAACAACGGCAACTACCGGGGGCGCCCGGACGGCGCAGCAGTCGATGTGCAGGGCAACTACTGGGTCGCCATGTTCGAGGGGCGGCGGGTGTGCCAGTTTGCGCCCGATGGCAGCCTGCTGGCGGAATTTGCCGTGCCCATGCAATGCCCGACCATGCCGTGTTTTGGCGGCGAAGACCTAAAAACCCTGTACCTCACCAGCGCCCGGCACCACCGTGGGGCGGCGGAACTGGCGGCTTTTCCGCTGTCGGGCAGCGTGCTGTCGATGCGGGTTGAGGTCGCCGGTTTGCCGGTCAATTATTTCCGTGACTGATATCCATGATATTTCTCAAGCTTGCCGCAACTAAAAGACCACAAAGGCACCCGTCGTTCTTGCGCAGGACTAAACTGAAATGTCCAGTTTTACTCTCAGGAGAACCATCATGACAGACGCCCTTCAACACACCAAAGACAAGCTCATGGACGATCTGCACCAGGGCATTGCCGATGCAGAAGAGTTGCTCAAACTCACCGCCAACCAAGCCGGAGAAAGCACAGCCCAGCTGCGCGAGCGTGTGCGGGACCGCATGGGCAAGGCCAAGGCCGAGTTGCTTCATCTGCAGCAGGCCACGGTGGAAAAGGCCAAGGCGGCAGGCCACGCCACCGACGTGTATGTCCACGAGAATCCCTGGAAATCAGTCGGCATCGCCGCTGGTATCGGCATGGTGGTCGGCCTGCTGATCAGTCGCCGCTAGATCACATGCCGGGCGAGAACGCCGGTCTGTTTGGCCAGTTGCAACAGTCTTTGGGCACGGTGATTGAACTCTTGCGGGTTCGTCTGGCCCTGCTGGGCACCGAACTTGGGCTGGAAAAGCAGCGCCTGGCCGCCGGCCTGTTTTGGGGTGCGGCCGCCCTCATGAGCCTGACCCTGGCCGCCGCGCTGTTCTGCGGCTTTGTCATTTTGCTGCTCTGGGACGGCTACCGCCTGGCCGCAGTCGGTGTTCTGGTTTTGCTGTTTCTGGGATGCGGCGTGTTTCTGCTGCAGGTCGCGCAGCGCCGGCTGGGAACCGAGTCCAACCTGTTCAGCACCAGCCTGGCCGAACTGGAACGCGACCGCGCCAGCTTCACCTCCGACGCGCCGCATGAACACCCATGAGCTTCAATTGCACCAGCAGCGGCTGCTGATTCGCAGCACCGAACTGCGCCTGCAAATGCGCGGCCATTTGCAAAGCCTGGAACGCCCGGCCGCCATCGCCGACCAGGTCAAGACGAGCCTGCTTTGGCTTTACCAGCACCCTCAGTGGCCTGCCGGCGTGCTGGCACTGCTGTTGATCCTCAAGCCGCGCCGGGCGCTGGCCTGGACAGGCAGACTTTGGTGGCTCTGGAAATCTGCCCGGCGGCTGCGTTATTGGCGCGGAGCCTTGCTGGCGTATCTGGGGCAGCGCTGAAAAAAATCGGCGGGCCGGCGGCACAATTTTTCGAACACGGGGTGTTCAAAAAATTCAATGCCCCTGCAATGACTTGTGTTCTACCATCGGGGCCGTCGCCTCACCTGTGAACACCCATGGACACTGCCCTGCAACACCTTATTGACCAAATCCAGACCGCGGCTGCACAACGCACCCCTTTGCGCATTCGTGGCGGCGGCAGCAAGGATTTTTATGGCGAAGCGCTGCAAGGCGCCCTGCTCGACACGGCGGCCTACTGCGGCATTGTGAGCTACGAGCCCAGCGAACTGGTCGTCACGGTGCGCGCCGGCACCCCCTTGGCCGAGCTCGAGGCGGCGCTGGCCGAGAAAGGCCAGTGCCTGGCATTCGAGCCGCCCCGGTTTGGCACCCTGAGCGGCACCTGCGGGGGCATGGTGGCGGCCGGCTTGAGCGGCCCGGCCCGTGCGAACGCGGGCGGCGTGCGTGACTATGTGCTGGGCGTGCAGCTTGTCAATGGTCGCGGTGAGCAGCTCACCTTTGGCGGCCAAGTCATGAAAAATGTGGCGGGCTACGATGTCTCGCGCCTGATGACGGGAGCCATGGGCACACTGGGGCTTCTGACCGAAATCTCGCTCAAGGTGTTGCCGGTGGCGCCTGCCGAGGCCACGCTGGTCTTCGACCTCGACCAGGCCAGCGCGCTCGCCCAATTACACCGCTGGGGTGCGCAGCCCCTGCCGCTCAATGCCAGCTGCTGGGTGCGCGACGACACCGCACCCAACACCCCCGAATTGCTGTTTGTGCGCTTGCGTGGCGCCGTCGCGGCGGTGGAATCGGCATGCACCAAGATGCTGGCCGATATGCCAGGCAGCCGCATGGACAACGCCCAGGCCGGCGCCGACTGGACTGCTTGCAGAGACCTGAAACTGCCATTTTTCGCCACAACAGCCGACACGTCTCTGGCCCTCTGGCGCTTGAGTCTGCCGCAGACTTCCGCTGTGCTGAACCTGCCTTGGGCCCAACTGGTCGAGTGGCATGGCGGCCAGCGCTGGCTCCGGGCACCTGAATCGGCGCGTGAACAACTGCAGCAGTCCGTCGCCGCAGTGGGCGGCTCGGCCAGCATCTTTATCGCAGCCAATGCCGGCACACCAGGCGCCAAAAACTGCTTCAGCCCCTTGAGCCCCGCCATCGCGCAAATCCACCGCCGCCTGAAAGCCGAGTTTGACCCGGCAGGCATCTTCAACCCGGGTCGCCTGTACGCCGACATCTAAACACCAAACGCAGATGCAAACTCAACTCAGCGCCCAATACCAGGGCACGCCCGATGGCCTGGCGGCCGAAGCCATTTTGCGCAAATGTGTTCACTGCGGTTTTTGCACCGCCACTTGCCCCACTTACCAACTGCTGGGCGACGAGCTCGACGGCCCGCGCGGCCGCATTTACCTGATGAAGGAGGTGCTCGAAGGCGCCGTTCCGACCCGAAAGACACAAGCCCACCTGGACCGCTGCCTGACCTGCCGCAACTGCGAAACCACTTGTCCCAGCGGCGTGCAATACGGCCATTTGCTCGACATCGGCCGCAAGCTGGTCGATGCCCAGGTGCCGCGACCGGCGGGCGAGCGCGCGCTGCGCTGGGCACTCAAGGAAGGCTTGCCGTCACCACTGTTTGCGCCGGCCATGGCCGTGGGCCAACTGGTGCGGCCGCTCTTGCCCAAGGCCTTGAAAAACAAGGTGCCGCTCAGGCACCCTGCCGGCCACACACCCACCCGCGTGCTCAACCGCAAGGTGCTGGTGCTGGAAGGCTGCGTGCAACCCGCGATGAGCCCGAACATCAACAGCGCCACGGCCCGGGTCTTCGATGCCGCCGGCATCCAGTGCGTGGTGGCGCCCAAGGCGGGTTGCTGCGGCGCCGTCAGGTTTCACCTCAACGACCAGGACGGTGGCATGGCACGGATGCGCGCCAACATCGACGCCTGGTGGCCTCACATTGAAGCCGGCGTGGAGGGCATCGTGATCAACGCGTCGGGCTGCGGTGTCACCGTCAAGGACTACGGCCACATCCTGCATGACGACCCGCACTACGCCGTCAAGGCGCGGCGCGTGAGTGAACTCACCAAAGACGTCAGCGAATGGCTGCCCGAACTGGCGGGCAAACTCAAGGGCCGGGTCTCCGGCAGCGCCAGCCGCATTGCCTTTCACCCGCCCTGCACCATGCAGCACGGCATGCAGCTGCGCGGTGGCGTGGAGAAATACATGGGCGAACTCGGCTTTAACCTCAAGGCCACCGGCTGCGAACCCCACCTGTGCTGCGGCTCGGCGGGCACCTACAGCGTGCTCAACCCAACCATTTCCTACCAGCTGCGCGACCGCAAGCTGGGCAACCTGGACACCACCTTTGGCGCCGACAAGCCCGAGCAGATCGTTTCAGCCAACATCGGCTGCATCACCCACCTGCAGAGCGGCACCGACACACCCGTGCGGCACTGGATTGAAGTGCTCGACGAAGCGCTGCAAAAATAGACGCGGCTGGCTCAGGCACCCAGGCGCTGGCGCAACACGCGCACGGCGCTGGCGGGCGTGGTCAGCACCGGCAACTGCAGCGCCTGGCGCACCGCCGCTTCGGCGCGTGCCATGCTGAACTGGGCCAGTGCGATCACCTCGCAACCCTGCTGTTGCAGGTGGCGCGCGGCATCGACGACCCGGGCGTCGTGGCCGGCGGTGTCACCCTGGTTGAGCGCTTCCATGGCGCCTGCTGCCAGCCGGGTCGCCAGCGCAGTGCCAGGCGGGAACTCGGCCGGCATGGAGACCAATGTTGGCTCGAACGAGGCAATCAAGCCGACGCGTTTGCCGGTTGCCACCGCCTCGGCCACCATGGCCTCGTTGGGCTTGAGCACCGGCATGTGCGGGCGCCGGGCCGCCACGGCGTCAATACACGGCCCAAAGGCGGAGCAGGTGAACAGAAGGGCCTGGGCACCAGCGCACTCTGCATAAGCGGCTAGCGCCTCGAAGCGCCGGTGCATGGCGGCATCGAGCCCGCGCCCACTGTGCGCAAGATCGCTTGAGAGGCTGTCGTCGAGCAAATTCATGCGTTCACAGTCGGGCCAGGCGCGCGCCATCTCGGCATTGATCGGCGCCACCGAATGCGCCAGCGCATGGATCAGCGCGACACGGGTCATGGCCTGGTTTTGCGGCCGCGGGCGCGCTGCAAGGCAATCACCAGCAACAGCAAGGCCATGGCGGGCAGGAACATCCATTCCTTGGCGGGACGGTCAGACGGTGTTTCAGCCGAGACGATGCGGAAGCCCTGCTCCATGCCCAGCTTTTCAGCACGGCTGCCAAATCGCACCTGTGTGATCAACAGGTCATCACCCTGCGCCATCACGTTGACACCGGCACTGGCAAAGCGCTCGCGCGCCGTGCCTTTGGGGCCCAGCGGCAGCAGCACCCCCTTGCGGATGTCCTTGCCGTCGATGTTGGTGCCCTCGATCCAGATGCGCTTGCCGGCATTGGCCGGTTGATCCTCGATCAGCTGGCTGATTTGCGAAGCCGGCACCTCGGTGTAGGGCGGATAGGCCATGTCCCACCAGTACCCCGGGCGGAACAGCGTGAACGTGACCAGCAGCAGCGCAATGCTTTCATACCAGCGGGACTTCACCAAAAAGTGCCCCTGTGTCGCCGCGGCAAACACCAGCATCGCCACCGTGGCGCTGAGCACCGTCAAAATCAGGTGCAACGGCCCGCTCAAGCCAATCATCAGCAACTGGGTATTAAAGATGAACAGGAAGGGCAGGATGGCCGTTCGCATGCTGTAGAAGAACGCCGTGACCCCGGCCTTGATAGGGTCGCAGCGCGCGATGGCCGCCGCGGCAAACGAGGCCAGGCCCACCGGCGGCGTCACGTCGGCCATGAGCCCAAAGTAAAAGACGAACAGGTGCACTGCAATAAGCGGCACGATCAGGCCACTTTGGGCGCCCAGTTCCACCACCACCGGCGCCATCAGCGTGGAGACCACGATGTAGTTGGCGGTGGTCGGCAGGCCCATGCCCAGAATCAGGCTGATGACAGCCACCAGCACCAGCATCAGCATCAGGTTGCCACCCGACAACAATTCGACAATCTCGGTCATGACCAGGCCGATGCCGGTGAGCGACACCGTGCCCACGATGATGCCGGCGGCCGCCGTGGCCACACCAATGCCGATCATGTTGCGGGCGCCGACCGCCAGGCCGTCGATCAGGTCAAGCACACCCTGCCGGGCAGCCCGGCCCAACTCGCCCCGGCCACGAAACCAGGCAATGATGGGCTTTTGCGTCAGCATGACAAAAATCATGAACATCGTGGCCCAGAAGGCCGACAAGCCGGGCGACATTTGCTCAACCATCAGGCACCAGATCAGCACCACCACGGCCAGCAGGTAATGCAGGCCGGACTTCACGGTCGGGCCGGTCTCCGGTAGTTCGAACACCGGCGCATTCGGGTCATCAAGCTCGAGTTCGGGCTGCCTGGCGCCAAACCACAACAAGCCCACATAGGCGGCCAGCAAGCCCGCGCCGACCAACCACACCGCAGCATCACCCGCGACCGTCTTGATCCAGCCAATGCCCCAGTAGACCGCGCCCGACAGCACGATGAAACCGGCCAGGGTCAGGCCAAACGACAGCAGGCGCGAGCCGGCCGAGCCGGTATTGCGCCTTGGCAAACCCACCATGTTGCTTTTGAGGGCCTCGATGTGCACGATGTAGAGCAGGGCAATGTAGGAAATGATGGCCGGCAGGAAGGCATGTTTCATGACCTCGATGTAAGGAATACCGACGTACTCCACCATCAGGAAAGCCGCTGCGCCCATCACCGGCGGCATCAGCTGGCCGTTGACCGAACTCGACACCTCGACCGCCGCCGCCTGGTCAGGGCGGTAGCCGACGCGCTTCATGAGCGGAATGGTGAAGGTGCCGGTGGTCACCACGTTAGCGATCGAAGAGCCTGAAATAATGCCGGTCGCCGCCGACGACAGCACCGCCGCCTTGGCCGGGCCACCGCGCATGTGGCCAAGCAGGGCAAACGCCGATTTGATGAAATAGTTGCCGGCACCCGCCTTGTCGAGCAAGGAGCCAAACAGCACAAAGAGGAAAATGAAACTGCTGGAAACGCCCAGCGCCACACCAAACACCCCCTCGGTGGTGAGCCATTGGTGACTCATGGCACGGTTCAGCGAGAAACCGCGGTGGGCAATCATGTCGGGCATGAAGGGGCCGCCAAAGGTGTAGCCCAGGAAAACCAGCGCCACAATCACCATCGGCAAGCCCAGCACCCGGCGCGTGGCCTCCAGCAGCAGCACGATGCCGACCAGGCCGGTGTAGACGTCCAGCGTCGTCGGTTGCCCCGGGCGGGTCGACAACTCGCGGTAAAAAACAAAGAGGTAGATGGCGCAGAAAGTGCCAACGGTGGCAAAAATCCAGTCGGTGACCGGCACACGGTCGCTCGGCGAGCGCTTGAAGGCCGGGTAAGACATGAAGGACAGGAACACGGCAAAGCCGAGGTGGATGGCCCGTGTTTCGGTGTCGTTGAAGACCAGCAGGCCGGTGCTGAACGGTAGCGGTGAGGCGATCCACAGCTGAAACAGTGACCAGGCCAGCGCCACCAGCAGCAGAAAACGTTTCATCACCGGGCCGGGGTTGCGCGCACCGGTGTCGTTGTCGGCGACGAATTTTTCGACATCAATCTCGGGCACGCTGTCGTTGGCCGTTGCTGATTTCATAAGGGTCTCATTATCTAAGTATTGTTATTCATAAAAAAAGCTCTGACAGGTCAGAGCTTTTTTGCGGCCTTGGTCCGAAGACGCTCAGCTTGGCGGGATTACATCCAGCCTTTTTCCTTGTAGTACTTGACAGCGCCCGGGTGCAAGGGTGCCGACAGGCCATCCTTGATCATGCTCTTGGGGTTCAGGCCGACGAACGCCGGGTGCAATTTCTTGAACTCTTCAAAGTTCTCGAACACCGCCTTGACCAACTCGTACACGGTGGCATCGGGCACCTTGGCAGAGCTCACGAAGGAAGCCAGCACGCCGTAGGTGCGGGTCGGGTTGGGGTGGCCCGCATACAAGCCGCCGGGAATGTCCACCGCGGCGTAGTAGCTGTTGGCCTTGACCAGCTTGTCCACGGCGGGGCCGGCGATCGTGACCAGCTTGGCGCCGCAGGTGGTGATCGGGTCCTGGATGTTGGCGCTCGGGTGACCGACACCGTAGAAGAAGGCGTCAATCTTGTTGTCGCACAGGGCGGCACCGTGCTCGTCGGCCTTGAGCTCGGCAGCCAGACCAAAATCAGAAGTCTTCCAGTTCATGCCCGTCAGCAATTCGTCCATGGCGGCACGGCTGCCCGAACCGGGGTTGCCGACGTTCATGCGTTTGCCCTTGAGGTCGGCAAACTGGGTGATGTTGGCTTCCTTGCGGGCCAACACAGTGAAGGGCTCGGGGTGAATCGAGAACACGGCGCGCAGGTCGGTGTGTTTGCCGTCTTTCTCGAACTGCTTGGCGCCGTTGAAGGCGTTGTACTGCACATCGGACTGGGACACACCAAAGTCAAGTTCGCCGGCCCTGATGGTGTTGATATTCACCACCGAACCCCCGGTGGACTCCACCGAGCAGCGGTAGCCGTGTTTGGCGCGGTCCTTGTTGACCAGGCGGCAGATGGCGCCGCCGGCGGCGTAGTACACACCAGTGACACCACCGGTGCCAATGGTCATGAATTTTTGCTGCGCCTGAACGCTGCTTACGGGGGCCATCAAGGCAGCGGCGGCTGCGATGGCGCTGACAACCAGGGACAATTTTTTCATGGGTTCTCCAACATTAAAAAATGAAAGCGGTAAAGCCAATTGCTAA
Source organism: Polaromonas sp. (assembly GCA_021737975.1). Lineage (GTDB taxonomy): Bacteria > Pseudomonadota > Gammaproteobacteria > Burkholderiales > Burkholderiaceae_C > Rhodoferax. The sequence goes on from JAIPCZ010000002.1 coordinate 39,137, forward strand.
AAACGATCAAACCATGTAAATCTTAGATCAAAGCCGAGCCCTCCCTCTTTGGATGAAGTCAATAAAACCCCATTTTTGATGCAATTTGCGCATATTTCAGCCTCAGTTGGGTATGGCAGCATGAATAGCCTGGCCCAGGCGCTCGACCATATGCGCCAAGTCATCCTCGCTGGCAATGAAGGGCGGCGCCAGCAAGATATGGTCGCCACAGCGCCCATCCACCGTGCCGCCCATCGGGTAACACATCAGGCCCACGGCCATCGCCTCGCGCTTGACGCGGGCGTGTAATTTGAGCGCAGGGTCAAACCACTGGCGCGTCGCGCGGTCGGCCACCAGTTCGAGGCCCCAGAACAAACCCCGGCCACGGATGTCGCCCACATGGGGGTGCTCGGCAAACGCCTGCTGCAGCAAGCCGTGCAAGGTCCGTCCGCGTACCTTCACCTGTGCCACCAGGCCATCGCGCGCAATCACCCGTTGCACCGCCAGCGCCGCGGCGCAGGCCACGGCATGACCCAGATAGGTGTGGCCGTGCTGAAACAGGCCGCTGCCCGACCGGAACACGTCGACCAGCTTTTTTTGCGCCAGCACCGCACCAATGGGCTGATAACCACCGCCCAGGCCTTTGGCAATGGCCAGCAAATCGGGCACGACGCCTTCCTGCTCGCAGGCGTGCAAGGTGCCGGTGCGGCCCATGCCACACATCACCTCGTCCAAAATCAGCAAAATGCCGTGGCGGTCGCAGAGCGCCCGGATGGCCTTGAAGTAGCCCGGCACGGCGGTCAGCACACCGGCCGTGGCGCCACCCACGGTTTCGGCCACAAAGGCCATGACGTTTTCCGGGCCAAGGCGCTCAAAGGCCTCTTCAAGCTCGGCCACCAACCGCTGGCCATAGGCTTCCGGCGTTTCATCCACCGCACGTTCGCGGTATTCGTAGCAGGGCGCCACATGGGTCACATCTATCAGCAGCGGCTTGAACTGGGCTCGGCGCCATGCGTTGCCGCCCACGGCCAGGGCGCCCAGCGTGTTGCCGTGGTAGCTTTGCCGCCGCGCGACAAAGTGGCGCCGTTGCGGCTGGCCGATCTCGACAAAATACTGGCGCGCCATCTTGAGCGCCGCCTCCATCGCCTCCGAGCCGCCACTGACAAAGTAGGCGTGGCTCATGCCGGTCGGGGCCGACGCGATCAGCACGTCAGCCAGTTCCTCGGCCACTTCGGTGGTGAAGAAACTGGTGTGGGCATAGGCCAGCCGGTCAATCTGGGCATGCATGGCAGCCAGCACCTCGGGATGGCCGTGGCCCAGGCAGGACACAGCGGCACCACCGCAGGCGTCCAGGTAGGTCTTGCCGCTGGCATCGGTCAGGGTGACGCCCTGGCCCGACACGGCCAGCGGCAAATCGTGCTGCAGCTGGCGGTGAAACACATGGGTGGAGTCGGGGTTGAACACGACGTGTGGACTCGATGCCTGGGTGGAATGCATGGTGGTGTTGCTGCTAAAAAAATGAATAAGGCGTTGACGCTGTCACCCTTGCGCGGGGGACTTTTTTTCCCAGTAGGCTCTGGCCGCCTGCAGCCCCTGCTGGCGTTGTGTCAGGCGCTCAAGCAGGGAGACCCCGCCTTGCTCGGCGACACACTCGACCAGGGCCTCGGCCAAAGCCAGAGCGCCGGTCATCGAATGAAAGAACGAGGGTGACGCGGTGTCGAACAACAGCGCCTGCTGCGCCAAACGCGCCAGGGGCGACAGGCGGTTATCGGTCAGCGCCAGGACGGGCACACCACGGTCACGGGCCTGGTGTGCCGCCTCCACCGTCTGGCGCGTGTAGGGGGCCTGGCTCACCACCACCAGCAGGTCGCGCGGCGTGAGGGCCAGCAGCTGGTCAGCCCAGGCGCCGCCCGCGTCGGTGGCGAGACGGGTGTCGGGGCGCAGCCAGTCGCAGGTGTAGTGCAGATGGTAGGCCGTGCTGAAGCTCGCGCGCAAGCCCAGAAAAAGCACGTTGCGCGCATCCAGGACAGCCTGGGCCGCCGCCTGCAACTGCTGGACGGTGTTGCAGCCGCGCACGGATTGAACATTCGCCACCTGCGCCTGCGCAAGCCGGTCAAAATTTTCGGGGGCCTGCCGGGCCGTCGCGGCGCTGCCAGCCGGATTGGCCTGTCCCACCGACGCCGCAAACGCCTGCATCGACGGCCGCCGCATGGCCTCAAAGCCGTCCAGCCCCAGCGCCCGGGCCAGCCGCGTCATGGTGGCTGGCGCCACGCCCGCCGCCAGTGCCGACTGGCGCATCGATTGCAGCCCCAGTTCAGCCGGGTGCGCCTGCACCCATCGCGCGGCGCGCTGAAGCTCAGGGCTCAGGCGCTCAAAGCGGCTGTCGAGCAATTGGTTGAGATGGGAATACGGCAAAATATGAAATTGAAACAAATAAATTATTTTCATAATATTAGAACATTTGTTTCAAGTCCAGCGCAATGTGCATCAACCTCGTGCCAGCCAACGCATAATTCATCCATGACGACCCTACCCCCCCTGCCTTGTTACCTCAACGGTGCCTTCACCCTGCTGCCCGACGCCAAAATCAGCGTCATGGACCGCGGTTTCATTTTTGGCGACGGCGTCTATGAAGTGGTGCCAGCTTACGGCGGCCGCTTGTTCCGCTTCGGCGAACACATGGCACGGCTGGATCGCAGTCTGGCCGAATTGCGCATTGCCAACCCGCTGACACACACCCAATGGGCCGACGTTGCGCAGCAACTGATGCGCACTTTTGCCGCCTCCCAAGGCGTCGGCGCCGATGCGCTGGACCAGCTGATCTACATCCAGATCACGCGCGGCGTGGCCATGCGCGACCACGTCATGCCCACCAACATCACGCCCACAGTGTTCGTCATGACCAACACCATGAAACTGCCCACCGAGGCACAGCGCAGCCAGGGGGTGGCCTGCGTCACCGCCGACGACTTCCGCTGGGAAAAGGCCCACATCAAGAGCACCAGCTTGCTGGGCGCGGTGTTTGCGCGCCAGATCAGCTTTGACGCCGGCGCCCTCGAAACCGTGATGTTCCGCGATGGCTTTTTGAGTGAGGCCGCCGCCAGCAACGTCTGGGTGGTCAAGGACGGCAAGGTGTTGGGCACGCCGAAAGACAGGCTGGTGCTCGAGGGCATTCGCTACGGCCTGATCGAGGAGATCTGCCGCGCCCGTGGCATCCCGTTCGAACTGCGGCGCATCAGCCGCGAAGAGGTGAAAAACGCCGACGAATTGCTGTTGTCATCGGCCACCAAGGAAGTGCTTCCGGTCACGCTGCTCGACGGCCAGGCGGTCGGCAGCGGCCAACCCGGCCCTGTGTACGCCCAGTTGATTGCGGGGTATGGCGAAGCCAAGGCGCTGTCCAGGCAGCCATGAGCTTCCCGGCCACCGCCATGCTTCTGGCCGCAGGCCGCGGCGAGCGCATGCGCCCACTCACCGACAGCCGCCCCAAACCCTTGCTGCAGGTGCGCGGCAAGCCGCTGATGCAATGGCAGCTGGAGGCACTGCGGCGCGGTGGCTGCGAGCGGGTGCTCGTCAATACCGACTGGCTGGCTGAACAAATCGTGCAGGCAGCGCCTGTGCCCGGCCTGGCCATCCGCTACTCGCACGAAGGCCATGACTTTGGCGGCGCGCTGGAAACCGCCGGCGGCATTGTGCGGGCGCTACCCCTGCTGGACGAGGTGTTCTGGGTGCTGGCGGCCGACGTGTTCACGCCCGGCTTTGAATTCAGTCAAGCGGCGGTTGGGCGTTTTGTCGCCAGCGGCCTGTTGGCGCATTTGTGGCTCGTGCCCAACCCGGCGCACAACCCCGGCGGCGACTTTGGCCTGCAAGCGGTGGCGGATGGCCCGGCGCAGGCGCTGAATCTGGGCAAAGACGACCTGCGTCCGCGCTTTACCTTTTCCACCATCGGCCTGTACCGGCGCGCCCTTTTCGAGGCGCCGTGGTGCGACCTCGCTGCGGGCAACCCGCAGGGCATCAAAGCCCCGCTGGCACCCTTGTTGCGCCGCGCCATGGACAATCACCAGGTGTCGGCCGAGCTGTACACCGGACCCTGGACCGATGTCGGCACGCCGCAGCGGCTGGCCGAACTCAATGCCTGACCTGCCCCGCACCTTCGCCAAGAGACCCGCCACCACATCGAATCGAATCGCTCAAGGAATCGCATGAACACAAGTTCCATTCACGCCCGGCGCCGCGCCCAGCTGGCCCAAAAAATTGGCGCCGGCGGCATCGCCATCATCCCCACCGCACCCGAGCAGCAGCGCAACCGCGACAGCGACTTCCCGTACCGGGCGGACAGCTATTTCTATTACCTGACCGGCTTTGCCGAGCCCAAGGCCTGGCTGGTGGTCACCGGCGAGGGCGCGTCCACGCTGTTTTGTCAGCCCAAGGACGCGGAGCGCGAAATCTGGGACGGCTTTCGCCTCGGACCCACGGCGGCCCCCGAACAGCTGGGGCTCGATGCGGCCTACTCAGTCGCCGAACTCGATGCCCAATTGCCCGCCCTGATCGACGGCCGCGACGCCGTCTGGTACCCCTTTGCCACCCACAAGGGGCTGGAGACACGCATCGACGGCTGGCTGGACAGCCTGCGCGCCCGCGTGCGCCATGGCGCGCTGTGCCCGAAAACCCAGCACGACCTGTGCGGCGTGCTCGATGAGATGCGCCTGCTCAAGGACGCGTCCGAACAAGCCACCATGCTGCGCGCCGGACAAATCAGCGCGGGCGCCCACATCCGCGCCATGCAACTGTCTGCCAACATGCTGCGCGCCGGCCAGGAAGTGCGCGAATACCACCTGGAGGCCGAACTGCTGCACGAATTCCGCCGCCACGGCGCGCAGTCTCCGGCCTACGGCTCCATCGTGGCCGCCGGGGCCAACGCCTGCGTGCTGCACTACCGCGCCGACCGCGGCCTGGTTCAAAGCGGCGAACTGGTGCTGATCGATGCCGCCTGCGAGCTTGACGGTTACGCCAGCGACATCACGCGCACCTTCCCCGCCAATGGTGTCTTCACCGGGGCGCAGCGCACGCTCTACGAACTGGTGCTGGCTTCGCAGGAGGCGGCGATAGCCGCCACCAAAGCCGGCGCGCGTTTCACCGACCCGCACGAGGCCGCGGTCAAGGTGCTCGCGCAAGGCATGCTCGATGTGGGATTGCTCGACCGCAACAAGGTCGGCGGCCTGGACGACGTGATCGAGAAGCGCGCCTACTTCCAGTTCTACATGCACCGCACCGGCCACTGGATCGGCATGGACGTGCACGACTGCGGCGACTACACCGAACCCGGCGAAATCGGCCAGGTGAGCACACGCCAGGACGCGCTCACGGGCGCCACCATCAAGGACCGCCCGGCGCGCATTTTGCGCACTGGCATGGCGCTGACCATCGAGCCCGGCATTTACGTGCGCCCGGCCGAGGGGGTGCCCGAGCACTTCCACCACATCGGCATCCGCATTGAAGACGACGCCGTCGTCACGGACAGCGGCTGCACGCTGCTGACCCGCGACGTGCCGGTGGGCGTGGTCGACATTGAGGCGCTGATGCGCGGTTAAGACAGAAACCACTCACCGAAGAGTCACCACCATGCCGCTCAAAAGCACATCCGATTCCGCCCGTGGCACCGAGGGCAAAAACGGCGTCCAGTCCCTTGAAATTGGCATGGCGATCCTGCGTGCCATCAGTGGTGGCCACCGTGCCATGATGCTCAAGGACATTGCTGCAGCGGCGGACATGCCCGCCAGCAAAGTGCACCGCTACATCGTGAGCCTGGTGCGCGCCGGGCTGGTGGAGCAAGACCCGGTTAGCGCGCGCTACGACCTGGGGCCCTTTGCCCTGAGCCTGGGGCTGGTGGCGGTGGAACGGCTGGACCGGGTCAAACTCGGCCTGCAAGCCATTGCCGAACTGCGCGATGAGGTCAATCAAACCATCGCGCTGGCGGTGTGGAGCGACAACGGCCCGGTCATCATCCGTTCCTTGCGCCCCTACCGCCCCATCACCGTCAACGTGATCACCGGCAGCGCGCTGCAGTTGCTCACCTCGGCCAGTGGCCGGATTTTTGCCGCTTATTTGCCGCGCGGCACCACCGATGCGCTGATTGGGCGTGAACGCGCCACGCTGGCCTTGCCGCCTGAATTGCAAACCGACACTGGCATTGATGCCATGCTCGCCCGGGTGCGCGCTGACAAGCTGTCCGTGGTCAGTGATTACCACTTGGTGCCGGGAGTCGCGGCAGCCGCCGCGCCTGTTTTTAATTTCAAGCATGAAATCACCCTGTCGGTGCTGGCCATCGGTGTCAAAAGCATGATCGACCTGACGCCCGAGGGCAAGGTGGTGACCGCCCTGAAACGCTGCGCCCAGACGCTGTCGATGCGGCTGGGTCACGTCGAGCAAGACGCCTGAGCCGGGCGCGCGGGTGGCCAATCCACCCAACCATCCCGGATGTGGCGCAGCGTCATCCGGGGGCCACCCGCTTGAAAACCTGTTTTAAAGCATCTCAAAAAATTTTCGAATATCATTTGACAGAACTAGTTCCTTAATGCAGAATTCAATCCAGTGAGCCGCCTGGCTTGATCCGACACAGAAAACAACAGGAGACAACGCATGTCGACATGCCCAACCCGTTTCGGGTGTTTTGAATCCGCGAGCAGGAGCGCCTGATGCTGGCCGAATTTCTGCAATTCCTGTTTTCCGGCATCACCGTGGGCGCCACCTACGCGCTCGCCGCGCTGGGTTTCACGCTGATCTACAACGCCAGCAATGTCATCAACTTTGCGCAGGGCGAATTCATCATGCTCGGCGGCATGCTGGCGGTGTTTTTTACCCAGGGCGGCCTGCCCATGCCCCTCGCGCTGGCGCTGGCCATTGCGCTGCCGGCGCTGGTGGGCGTGGTCGTGGAGAAGCTGGCCATCGAGCCGGTCAAGGGCGCCGAGTCGGTCACGCTGATCATCATCACCATTGGCGCTTCGCTGGTCATTCGGGGTCTGGTTCAGGTCTGGCTCGGCAAGGGCACCTTCAGCCTGCCGGCGTTCTCGGGCGACGTGCCGCTGCAAATTCTGGGCGCCACGCTGATGCCTCAAAGCCTGTGGGTGCTGGGTGTCACGGCCATCGTGGTGGTGGCGCTTTGGTACTTCTTCAACCGCACCCTGCACGGCAAGGCCATGCTGGCCACCTCCTACAACCGGGTGGCGGCCGAGCTCGTCGGCATCAACACCAACTGGGTGCTGTTTTTGAGCTTTGCCATGTCGGCGGCATTGGGCGCGCTGGGGGGCATTCTGGTGACCCCCATCACGCTGACCTCCTATGACGTGGGCATCATGCTCGGCCTCAAGGGTTTTGTGGCCGCCGTGGTCGGCGGCCTGGGCAACGGCCTGGGCGCGGTGGTCGGCGGCTTGCTGGTGGGTATTCTGGAAGCCATGGGCGCGGGCTACATCTCGTCGTCCTACAAGGATGCGATCCCGTTTGTGCTGATCCTGCTGATCTTGTTCTTCATGCCGCGCGGCCTGTTTGGCGGCAAATCAACCGATCGGGTCTGAGCATGAAAAAGAGTCCTTTCATTGGCCTGTACATCATCATGGCCGTGCTGCTGGTGCTGCCCTTTGTGTTGCCCAACAGCTTCTATGTCGACCTGGCGATCCGCATGGCCATCAACGCCATCGTTGTGCTGGGGCTGAACCTGCTGATCGGCTTCGCCGGCCAGATCAGCCTGGGTCATGCCGGTTTTCTGGGCATCGGGGCCTACGCCTCGGCGGCACTGCCGAGCCATTTCGGCTGGCACCCGATGCTGGCTTTGCTGGCCGGGGCCGCGGCAGCGGGTCTGCTGGCGGCCATTGTGGCGCGGCCCATTTTCAAGCTCAAGGGTCACTACCTGGCCATGGCCACCCTGGGACTGGGCATCATCATCAACATCGTGGTGCGCAACGAGGCCGCCTGGACCGGTGGCCCGGACGGCATGCCGGTGCCTGCCATGAGCCTGGCCGGCTTCGAGATTTCGGGTGACAAACACTGGTACTGGATTGTTGCCATGCTGCTGTCGGTCAGTGTCTGGGCGTCGCTCAACCTGATCGACTCGCCATTTGGCCGCGCGCTGCGCGCGCTGCACGGCAGCGAGGTCGCCTCCAAGGTGGTGGGGGTCGACGTGGTGCGCTACAAGGTCGCCATCTTTGTGTTGTCGGCGGTGTTCGCCAGCATCATGGGCAGCGTGACCGCGCATTACGTGGGTTTTGTCACGCCCAACCTGGCGGACTTCTTCCACTCCATCGAGCTGGTCACCATGGTAGTGATCGGCGGCATGGCCTCGGTCTACGGCTCGGTGGTGGGCGCCGTGCTGCTCACGGCCCTGCCGCAGGCGCTGACCTCGTTCGAAGGTTGGGAAACCGTGATCTTTGGCGCCATCCTGATGCTGTGCATGATCTTCCTGCCCAAAGGCCTGGTGCCCACCCTGGCCGCCAAATTCAGCAAGGGAGAATGAGCATGGCCCTGCTGGAAGTCAAAGACCTGTCGATCCACTTTGGTGGTGTCAAGGCGGTGCAAAACGTCAGCTTTACCATCGACGCCGGCATTGTCTACGCGGTGATCGGCCCCAACGGCGCCGGTAAAACCACGCTGTTCAACCTGATCACGGGGGTCTACACACCGACCACCGGCACGATTTTTCTCGATGGTGAATCCATCGGCGGAAAATCGCCCGACGAGCTGGCCCGTCGTGGCGTAGCGCGCACGTTCCAGAACCTGCAAATTTGCATGAACATGAGCGCGGTTGAAAACGTCATGGTCGGCGCGCATTTGCGCTTGGACCGCAACCTGCTCAAGGCCGCCCTGCGCTGGCCCGCGCTCAAACGCCGCGACCGCGAATTACATGGCGAGGCGGCTGAACTGATGCGTTTTGTCGGCCTGCACGACTACATCAACGCCCGCGCCGACAGCATGCCCTACGGTGCGCTCAAGCGGCTCGAAATCGCCCGTGCCCTGGCCATGAAGCCGCGCCTGATTTTTCTGGACGAGCCCGCTGCCGGCCTCAACCCCAAGGAAACCATCGAGGTCGATGCGCTGGTGCGCAAGGTGGCCGATTCGGGTGTCACGGTGGTGCTGGTCGAGCACGACATGAAGATGGTGATGAACCTCTCTGACCGGATTCTGGTGCTGGACTACGGCCGCAAGCTGACCGAGGGCACGGGTGCCGAAGTGCGCCGCAACCCCGATGTGATCGCCGCCTATCTTGGCGCACACGCCTGAACCCAAGGGACACCATGGACGCACTCAACATCATCAGCCAGGACCACAGCAACCTGTGGCGTCTGGCCACCACCATTGACCACGTGGCCGCCGACATGGAAGCCGGCGCACCGGTCGAGCAGTCGTTTTTCAACGCGGTGTTTGACTACATCGAGCAGTTTGTGGACCGCTCGCACCATCCCAAGGAAGACGACTATCTGTTTCGGCTGCTGCGCCTGCGCAGCCCCGAGGCCGCGAGCATTTTGGACAGCCTGCAAGTTGAACACCGCGACGGTCCTGCCAAGCTGGCGGCCCTGCGCGACAAGGTCTCCCAGGCGAGCGCGGGCGCGTTGTCCGGTGGCCAGTTGGCCACCGAGCTGCGCAGCTACACCGTGGGCCTGAAGGCCCATATCCGCACCGAAGAAAAGAGTGTTTTGCCGCTGGCGCGCAGCGCGCTGCTGGAGGCAGACTGGGCCGAGATCAACCAGGCGTTTCTGGACAACGACGACCCGCTGTTCGGCGAGAAAGCCCGCGAAGAGTTTCGCCAACTGTTCCACCGCATCGTCAGCCTTGCCCCCGAGTCGGTGGGGCTGGGCGGGCACAGCGAGGGCACGCTGCAACCCTTGCCCGATCGCACCAAGGCCGAGGTGCAACTGCGCGTCGAAGGCATGGAGAGTTGTTACGGCCGCATCAAGGCGCTCAAGGGCATCAGCATCGAGGTGCGTCGCGGCGAAACCGTTGCGCTGGTCGGGGCCAACGGCGCGGGCAAGACCACGTTTTTGCGCACCCTGTCAGGCGTGCAGCCGATGAGCGCGGGCAGCATCCACTTCAAGGGCGAGGACATCAGCCGGCTGCGCTCGGACAAGCGCATGCGCCTGGGCATTTGCCAAAGCCCCGAAGGCCGCCAGGTGTTTGGCCCGCTGTCGATTGAAGACAACCTGGCGCTGGGCGCCTACACCCAGCCGCGCGAGCAGGTGGCAGGCGACATGGAAAAGATATTCACCATGTTCCCGATCCTGAAGGAAAAACGGGCCCTGCCGGCGGGCACCCTGTCGGGCGGCCAGCAACAGATGCTGGCCATCGGCCGCGCGCTGATGGGCCGGCCCAGCCTGCTGCTGCTCGACGAGCCGTCCATGGGCCTGGCGCCGCTGCTGGTCGAAGAAGTTTTTAACGTCATCAAGATGCTCAAGAGCAAGGGCATGACGATTTTGCTGGTCGAGCAAAACGCCTTTGCCGCGCTGGCCATTGCCGACCGCGGCTATGTGCTGGAGACCGGCACGGTCACCCTGACCGGAACCGGCCAGGAGCTCATCAGCAACGAACAGGTGCGCGCCGCGTACCTCGGAATGTAAATACAACCCCAAGGAATCAAGATGACCAAAAAATTCGCATCCCAGGCCGACCTGGAAGTCAAGAAGACCACCTTTGCCCAGCTCTCCGAGCACTGCTGGGCCTACACCGCCGAGGGCGACCCCAACACCGGCGTCATCATTGGCGAGGACGCGGTGTTGATCTGCGACGCCCTGGCCACCCCGGTGATGGCGCAAAGCCTGATCGCCGAGATCCGCAAGGTGTCCGACAAACCCATCAAATACGTGGTGCTGTCGCACTATCACGCGGTGCGCGTGCTGGGCGCCTCAGGCTACAAAGACGCGGGCATGCAGGAAATCATTGCCAGCCAGGGCACCTACGAGATGATCGTGGAGCGCGGCGCGCAAGACATGCAGTCCGAATACGAACGCTTCCCGCGCCTGTTTGACGCCTTTGACTCCATCCCCGGCCTGACCTGGCCGACCATGGTGTTCAAGGACGAGATGACGCTGTGGATGGGCAAGCTCGAGGTCAAGATCATGCACGTGGGCCCCGGCCACACCAAGGGCGACACCATTGTCTGGGTGCCGTCTGAAAAAGTGCTGTTCTCGGGTGACCTGATGGAGGCCGATGCCGCCTGTTACACCGGCGACGCCCAGCTGGAGGAATGGCCCGCCACGCTCGACGCGCTGGCCGCCCTCAAGCCCGAAAAAATCGTGCCCGGCCGTGGCCCGGCGCTCGACACCCCAGAGCGTGTGGCCGCCGGCCTGGCCTACACCCGCGACTTTGTGACCACGCTGCTGAGCTCCGCCAAGGAAGCCGTGGCGCAGGGCATGAACCTGAACCAGGCGATGGCGCATTGCCGCAAGGCGATGGACCCCAAGTTTGGCCAGGTCTTCATCTACGAGCACTGCCTGCCATTTGACGTGACCCGCGCCGTGGACGAGGCCAGCGGCATCAAACACCCGCGCATCTGGACCGCCGAGCGCGACAAGGAAATGTGGCACGGCCTGCAAGCGGCTGAGTAATTCGAAGCACATTGGCAAAAAAATTGAATACCAGAGACAAGCCATGTTGAGCACTTACCAATATCCGAAATTTGACTACGCCCGCCCGCCCGAGCAGTCCGGCGCTGGCAAGAAGCGCTACCCCGTGGTGGTGGTCGGCGCCGGCCCGGTGGGCCTGGCGGCGGCCATCGAGCTGGCCCAGTCCGGCGTGCCGGTAGTGCTGCTCGACGACGACGACACCGTCTCGGTGGGCTCGCGCGGCGTCTGTTACGCCAAGCGCACGCTTGAGGTGCTGGACCGCCTTGGCCTGGGTGAGCCTTGTATGGACAAGGGTGTGAGCTGGAACGTGGGCCGCACCTTTTTCCGCGAGCAGGAGGTCTACAACTTCAACCTCTTGCCCCAAGCTGACCACAAGCGCCCCGGCATGATCAACCTGCAGCAGTACTACCTTGAGGAGTTCGAGGTGACACGCGCCAAGGAACTGCCGAACCTGGACCTGCGCTTCAAAAACAAGGTGCTTTCCGTGACGCCTCAAGGTGATGGCGCCACGCTGCAAGTCGAGACCCCTGACGGCGTTTACACACTGGAAACCGACTGGCTGGTGGTGGCCGACGGCGCTCGCAGCGGTATTCGACGCCTGATGAACCTGGACATCGAGGGCAAGATTTTCAAGGACCGCTTCCTGATTGCCGACGTGGTCATGAAGGCCGATTTTCCGCACGAGCGCTGGTTCTGGTTTGACCCGCCGTTTCACCCGGGCCAGTCGGTGTTGCTGCACCGCCAGGCCGACAACGTCTACCGCATCGACTTCCAGTTGGGCTGGGACGCCGACCCCGAGGAAGAAAAGAAACCCGAAAAAGTCATTCCGCGCATCAAGGCCATGCTTGGCGACGAGCGCGAGTTCGAGCTCGAATGGGTCAGCGTCTACACCTTCCAGTGCCGCCGCATGAACGCCTTCACCCACGGCCACGTGCTGTTTGCGGGTGATGCCGCGCACCAGGTGTCGCCCTTTGGCGCGCGTGGCGCCAACTCCGGCATTCAGGACACCGACAACCTGTGCTGGAAACTCAAACTGGTGATCGAGGGCAAGGCCCCGCCCGAGCTGCTCGACACCTACTCCGAAGAGCGTGTCTTTGCCGCCGAAGAAAACCTGATGAATTCCACCCGCTCCACCGACTTCATCACGCCCAAAAGCAAGACCTCGCTGATGTTTCGCAATGCCACCCTCAGCCTGGCGCGCGAACATGCCTTTGCCCGTGCGCTGGTCAACTCCGGGCGCCTGTCGGTGCCGGCCATCCTCACCGCGTCGAGCCTGAACACGCCTGACAGCGATGTCTTTGCCGGCGACATGGTGCCCGGCGCCCCCATGGACGACGCGCCCATGCATGTGGACGGCCGCGAGTCCTGGCTGCTCGACAACGTGGGCAAGTGTTTCATGGTGTTGCTGTACGTCACCGACCCGGCGCAGGTGAGCACCGAACTGTTGAACGCCTTCGCGGCCGTGGCCAGTGGCCCGCTGGCGCCCGAACTGGTGCTGGTGTCGGGCAAGCCGGGTGTGGCGCCGCAAGGCCTTCGCCTGCTGGAAGACCGGGCAGGGCGTTTTGCCGAGCGCTTTGACGCGCGGATGGGCACGAGCTACCTGATTCGCCCGGACCAGCATGTGGCGGCACGCTGGCGCAGCCTTGACGCGGCGCACGTTGGCACCGCGCTGGCCCGCGCCACCTGCAAACTGCAATAAGGAGTTCACGATGTCCCTGAACCTGAAACCCAATTTCAACGAATCCGGCAAGCGTTACTTTCACGCGTTCACCCCCGGCGATGACTTTTATGAAGCGCTGATCGAGACCCACCGCGACCTCAGCGACGAGCAAAGCGCCATGGTCAACGCCAAGCTGGTGCTGCTGCTGGCCAACCATGTGGGCGACATCAGCGTGCTGCGCGAAGCCATGCAGATCGCCCGTCAAGATTCTTAAGAACAAACACCAGGATTCCCCATGCAAATCCAGAAAATCCACCATGTGGCCTACCGCTGCAAAGATGCCAAACAGACCGTGGAGTGGTACGGCAAGTACCTCAACATGAATTTCATTTTGGCGATCGCCGAGAACGAGGTGCCTTCCACCAAGGAGCCCGACCCCTATATGCACGTCTTTCTGGACGCCGGCGGCGGCAATGTGCTGGCTTTTTTCGAGTTGCCCACCAAACCCGAGATGAGCCGCGACATGAACACCCCGGCCTGGACACAACACCTGGCCATGCAAGTGGCGACGGTCGACGAGTTGCTCGAAACCAAGGCCAAGCTCGAAGCCGATGGCATCGAGGTGGTGGGGCCGACCGACCACACCATCTTCAAGTCGATCTACTTCTTTGACCCCAGCGGTCACCGGCTGGAACTGGCCGCCAACACCGGCACACCCAAGATGGCGAAGATGCTCGACGATGCCAAGTGGGACATGCTCAACGAATGGGCCGTTACCAAAAAGGCCCCGCAGCACGCGCGCTGGATGCACGACGGCTCTTATGCCGGGGAGTAAAGACACATGAAACTGGCCACCCTCAAACAAGGCGGACGCGACGGCACGCTGGTCGTGGTCAACCGCGCCCTGACCCACTGCCGCGCCGTGCCCGCCATCGCGCGCACGCTGCAAGCCGCGCTGGACGACTGGGAGGCTTGTGAGCCGCAGTTGCGCCAGGTCTATGAAGCCCTCAACAGCGTTGCCTTTTCCGACCCCGAGGTGTTCGACCCGGCGCTGTGCCACTCGCCGCTGCCGCGCGCCTACCAGTGGGCCGACGGCTCGGCCTACGTGAACCACGTGGAACTGGTGCGCCGCGCCCGCGGTGCCGACTTGCCGCCCTCGTTCTGGACCGACCCCTTGATGTACCAGGGCGGCTCGGATTCGTTTGTCGGTCCGCGCGACCCCGTTTACGCCCTGTCCGAAGACTGGGGCATCGACCTCGAGGCCGAGGTGGCGGTGGTCACCGGCGATGTGCGCATGGGTTGCAGCGTGGCTGACGCCGCCAAATCGGTGCGCCTGCTGATGCTGGTCAACGACGTCTCGTTGCGCAACCTGATTCCGGCCGAGCTGGCCAAGGGATTTGGCTTCTTCCAGTCCAAGCCCGCGTGTGCGTTCAGCCCGGTGGCGGTCACGCCCGACGAGCTTGGTGCCGACTGGTCTGACAGCCGGGTGCACCGGCCCTTGACCGTGCACCTCAACGGCGCCCTGTTTGGCCAGCCCGATGCGGGCACCGACATGGTTTTCAACTTTGCCCAACTCATTGCCCACGCGGCCAAAACACGGGAACTGGAAGCGGGTTCGGTCATTGGCTCGGGCACGGTGTCGAACAAGCAGGGTGGGCTGCAGGGCTCGTCGATCGCCAATGGCGGCGTCGGCTACTGCTGCATTGCCGAGCTGCGCACGTACGAAACCATCGAATCCGGCGAACCGAAAACCGACTACATGAAGTTTGGCGACCGCGTGCAGATTGACATGAGCGACCGCGCCGGCGCCTCGATTTTTGGCGCCATCGACCAAACCGTCACCCGATATCCAGGCGCCGCGACGCGGGATTAATTGGACTCTGACTCTCCATATTTTTTCAAGGAAATTTCATGACCCATGTTCTGTTTGAAAAGCACCGCGCCAAGCTCGACGCCGCGCTCAACGCCATCCACACCCGTGGCTACTGGGCCGCGTACAACGAGATGCCCAGCCCCAAGACCTATGGCGAAACCGCCCCCGCAGACGGCAAGTCAGCGTTCGAGGCGCACCTGGGCCAGAAGTTTGACTTGCAGCAGCCCGGCACCACCGCCTGGCTGGCGCCCGAGGTGTCGCCGTTTGGCATTGAGCTGAACGTGCAGTACCCGGTGTGCGACATCGAGGCGCTGATTGGCGCTGGCCAGGCCGCCATGCCCGGCTGGCAGGCGGCAGGGGTGGAGGGCCGCACCGGCCTGTGCGTCGAAATGCTCGACCGCCTGAACGCGCAAAGCTTCGAGATCGCCCATGCGGTGATGATGACCACCGGCCAGGGCTGGATGATGGCCTTCCAGGCCGGCAGCCCGCACGCCCAGGACCGTGGCCTGGAGGCCGTGAGCTACGCTTACCGCGAGCAAAGCTTTGTGCCCGCCGAGGCCACCTGGGAAAAACCGCAAGGCAAAAATCCGCCGCTGGTCATGAAAAAGCATTTCGAGATCGTCGGCCGCGGTGTGGCCGTGGTGGTGGGTTGCGCCACTTTCCCGACCTGGAACACCTATCCCGGTCTGTTCGCGGCGCTGGCGACCGGCAACGCGGTCATTGTCAAACCGCATGACAACGCGGTGCTGCCTGCCGCCATCACGGTGCGCACCCTGCGCGCGGTCCTGGCCGAGCATGGCATGGACCCCAATCTGGTCACCCTGTGTGTGCCGGCCAGGCCCGAAACCACGCAGACGCTGGTGACGCACCCGGCAGTGAAATCGGTCGACTTCACCGGCGGCAACGTGTTTGGCCAGTGGCTCATCGACCACTGCCGCCAGGCCCAGGTCTATGCCGAGCTGGCCGGTGTGAACAACATCGTGATCGACTCGACCGACGCCTACAAACCCATGCTGCGCAACCTGGCGTTCACGCTGTCGCTGTACTCGGGCCAGATGTGCACCACCTCGCAAGCGCTGCTGGTGCCCGCCGGCGGCATTGACACCGAAGACGGCCACAAGACCTATGACGAGGTGTGCGCCGACCTGGCCCGCGCCATTGAGGGTTTTCTGGCCAAACCCGAGGTGGCTTTTGCCGTGCTCGGCGCGGTGCAATCCCAAGCCACGCTGGCGCGTATCGCGCTCGCAAACGGCGGCACTCTGGGCCGGGTGCTGCTGGCCTCAAGGAAACTCGACAACCCCGAGTTCCCCAAGGCTGACGTGCACACCCCGGTGCTGCTGGCCTGCGACGCCGCCGATGAGGCCGCCTACATGGAAGAGCGTTTTGGCCCCATCACCTTTGTCGTCAAGGTGGCCGACACCGCGGCCGCCATTGCCCTGTCGGAGCGCATCATCAGCAGCCACGGCGCGCTCACGGCCGGCCTCTACTCGACCCGTGCCGACGTGATCGACGCCATGACGGCAGCCACCTGGCGTTCCAAGGTGGCCCTGTCGATCAACCTGACCGGCGCGGTGTTTGTGAACCAGTCCGCCGCGTTCTCCGACTACCACGGCACCGGCGGCAACCCCGCGGCCAACGCCTCGTACTCGGACTCGGCCTTTGTCGCCAACCGCTTCCGGGTGGTGCAGCGTCGTTACCACGTTTGAGGCCTCGCCATGACCTACCAGAATATTCGTTTTGAAGCCCGGGACGGTATTGCCCGCCTGACGCTGAACCGGCCGGACAAGCTCAACAGCTTCAACGGCGCCATGCACGCCGAGTTGCGCGCCGCGCTCGATGTCGTGCAGCACGACAAAAGCATCCGCGTGCTGGTCATCACCGGCGCCGGGCGCGGTTTTTGCGCGGGGCAGGACCTGGCCGACCCCGACATGGCCATGGGCCCGCTGCAGCCCGACATCGGCAACGTGGTAGAGCACAACTACAAGCCGCTGATTTTGGCGCTGCAAAACCTGCGCGTGCCCACCGTGGCACAAGTCAACGGTATCGCCGCCGGGGCCGGGGCCAGCCTGGCGCTGGCCTGCGACCTGGTGATTGCCGGCAAGTCGGCCGCATTTCTGCAGGCCTTCAGCAAAATCGGCCTGATTCCCGACACCGGCGGCACCTGGTTCCTGCCACAGCGCGTGGGCATGGCCCGCGCCATGGGGCTGGCACTGCTGGCCGACAAATTACCCGCAGAAAAAGCCGCCGAATGGGGACTGATCTGGCAAGCCGTCGAGGACAGCGACCTGACCGCCACGGTGGACCAGCTCGCCACGCAACTGGCCGCCATGCCGACCAAGGCGCTGGTGCGCACGCGCCAAGCCATGCACGCCGCGCCCAACCACACGCTGGAGCAGCAGCTCAACATGGAAGGCGGCTTCATGCGCGAGCTGGGCTGGAGCCCGGACTTTGCCGAAGGTGTGGCCGCCTTCATGGAAAAGCGCGCACCCAGGTTCACCGGAAACTGAGCACCCCATGACACAAGCGCTCTCACAACTAGCCGTGGTCGGTGTCATCGGCGCCGGGGCCATGGGTGCCGGTATTGCCCAGGTGGCAGCCCAGGGCGGGCACCCGGTCAAGCTGCTCGACAATCGCCCCGGCGCGGCCGCCCAGGCCATTGCCGGCATTCGTGCCCAGTTTGAAAAAATGGCGGCCAAGGGCAAGCTCAGCCCCGAACTTGCCAGCGCGGCTGGTGCGCGTTTGCAGGCCGTCGACCAAGTCTCTGAACTGGCCGATGCGGCCTTGGTGGTGGAAGCCATTGTGGAAAACCTGCAGGTCAAACAAACGCTGTTCAAGGAACTAGAAGCCGTGGTCTCCGGGGGCTGCATTCTGGCCAGCAACACCTCGTCGATTTCCATCACCGCGATTGGTGCAGCACTTGCCAGCCCGCAACGCCTGGCAGGCTTGCACTTCTTCAACCCGGCACCGCTGATGGCGCTGGTGGAAGTGGTGTCGGGCCTGGCCACCGCGCCGGAAGTGGCCGGCACCTTGTATGACACCGCGCTGGCCTGGGGCAAGACCCCGGTGCACGCCAAGTCCACCCCCGGTTTTATTGTCAACCGGGTGGCGCGCCCCTATTACGCCGAAGCCTTGCGCGTGCTGACCGAGGGCGGTGCCGATTGCGCCACGCTCGATGCCTGCTGCCGCGAGGCGGGTGGGTTTCGCATGGGGCCGTTCGAACTGATGGACATGATCGGCCACGACGTCAACTTTGCCGTGACCAGCTCGGTGTGGCGCGCGTTTTTCAACGACCCGCGTTTCTTGCCCTCGCTGATCCAGCAGGATTTGGTCGATGCCGGTTTTCTGGGAAAAAAATCCGGCCGGGGTTTTTACAGCTACGAGGAAGGCGCCAGCAAACCGCCGCCCGCCACCGTGCCGGCGCTGGCACGGCCCCATGCCATCGTGCTGTACGGCCAGTCTGCCGCGGCCCGGGCCATTGCCTTGCGCCTGCAAGCCAATGGCGTTGCCTTCACCCAGGCCCAGGCGAAGGGCGACACGCTGGCCACTGCGGGTGACGCCACCCTGCGCGTGACCGATGGCCGCACTGCCACCCGCTGTGCATTTGACACCCAGACCCCCAACACCGTGCTGATTGATTTGGCGCTGGACTACTCAAAAGCCACCCGCCTGGCCGTGAGTGTGGCCGCACGGTGCGACGACGCGGCCGCCAACAGCGCCATCGGTTTGCTGCAAGCGGCGGATTTTGCCGTGTCGCAACTGCAGGACATTCCCGGCCTGATCGTCATGCGCACCGTGGCCATGCTGGCCAATGAGGCGGCGGATGCCGTCAACCAGGGCGTGTGTGATGCCGCCGCTGTCGACACCGCGATGCGCCTGGGCGTCAATTACCCCTGCGGACCGCTGGCTTGGGCCAACAGCCTTGGCCTGGCGCAGCTCAGCACGGTGCTCGGCCATCTGGCGCAAACCTATGGCGAGGACCGCTACCGCACCTCGCCCCTGATCCAACACCACGTTTTTGCCGCAAAGGACTTTTCATGACCGACCAACTCACCGACCCGCAGGCCCTGGCCGACGCCGTCACCCAGGCCATGTGGTCGCGCGACCGCGCCACACAAGGCCTGGGCATGCAAATCCTGAGCGTCAAGCCGGGTTACGCGCTGATCGCCATGCCGGTGCGCGGCGACATGGTCAATGGCCACCACATCTGCCACGGCGGCTTCATGTTCATCCTGGCCGACAGCGCCTTTGCCTTTGCCTGCAACAGCTACAACCAGAACACCGTGGCCTCGAGTTGCAACATCGATTTTCTGGCGCCAGCGCGTGAAGGCGACGTGCTCGAGGCCGAGGCGGTGGAGCGCTCGCTGGCGGGCCGCACCGGGGTCTACGACATCACGGTGCGCACCCGCACGGGCAAGACGGTGGCGCTGTTTCGCGGCAAGAGTTACCGCATCAAGGGCGAAGTGATCGCCGGCTTGCAGCATGGCGATGCCGCTGCCTGAACCTGGCCAGACCCCGCACCCGATTCACATCCAGATCAACCTGAGCAAGAGGAGACCCCCATGACTGCCAAAGCCCCCCAACCCGGCGAACTTGACGCGATTGAAACCGCCAGCCGCGACGAAATTTCGGCCCTGCAACTCGAACGCCTCAAATGGTCGCTGCAGCACGCCTACGACAACGTGCCGTTTCACAAAAAGGCGTTCGACGACAAAGGTGTGCACCCCAGTGATCTGAAAACCCTGGCCGACCTCGCCAAGTTCCCGTTCATGACCAAGACCGCGCTGCGCGACCAGTACCCCTTTGGCCTGTTTGCCGTGCCAAAGGAAAAAGTCGCGCGGCTACACGCCTCCAGCGGCACTACAGGCAAGTCGATCGTGGTCGGCTACACGCTCAAGGACATCGACAACTGGGCCAATCTGGTGGCGCGCTCGATCCGCGCCGCCGGTGGCCGTGCCGGCGACATGCTGCACAACGCCTACGGCTACGGCATGTTCACCGGTGGCCTGGGCGCGCACTATGGCGCCGAGCGCCTGGGTTGCACCGTGGTGCCGATGTCGGGCGGCCAGACCGAAAAGCAGGTGCAGCAGATCGTTGATTTCCAGCCGCAAATCATCATGGTCACCCCCAGCTACTCGCTGGTGATCGCCGAGGAGTTCGAGCGCCTGGGCATCACGCCGGATCAGATTTCGCTCAAGATCGGCATCTTTGGCGCCGAGCCCTGGGGTGAGGGCATGCGCAAGGAGATCGAGCGCAAACTCGGGATCGATGCCATCGACATCTACGGCCTGACCGAAGTCATGGGCCCGGGCGTGGCGTGTGAATGTATTGAATCGAAAGACGGCCCGGTGATCTGGGAAGACCATTTCTACCCCGAGATCATCGACCCCGAAACCGGCGAGGTGCTGCCGGACGGCTCCGACGGCGAACTGGTGTTCACCTCGCTGTCCAAGGAAGCTTTTCCGGTCATCCGTTACCGCACCCGTGACCTCACGCGCCTGCTGCCGCCCACCTCGCGCGCGTTCCGGCGCATGGGCAAGATCACCGGCCGCTCGGACGACATGCTGATCGTGCGTGGTGTCAACGTGTTCCCGAGCCAGATCGAGGAGCAAATCCTGCGCGACAAGCGGCTCTCGGGCAACTACCAGATCTTGCTGAGCCGCGACGGCCACCTCGACAACGTCGAGGTGCGCTGCGAGCTGCAGCGCGAATTCTCCGGCAAGCTGTCGGCGGCTGACGTGGCGACCCTGTCGAAGGAGTTGCAGCACCACATCAAGACCATCGTCGGCATCTCGACCCGCGTCACCGTGCTGGGTTTCGAGGCGATTCCGCGCACCCAAACCGGCAAGGCGCGCCGCCTGATCGATGAGCGGCCCAAGCAAATCTAAGGAACCCACCATGACCGACGCTTTTATTTGCGATGCGATTCGCACCCCCATCGGCCGCTACGGCGGCGCGCTGGCGGGTGTGCGCGCTGACGACCTGGCCGCCATCCCGCTCAAAGCCCTGATGGAACGCAACCCCCGGGTCAACTGGGCCAGTGTGGACGACATCATCTATGGCTGCGCCAACCAGGCCGGTGAGGACAACCGCAACGTGGCGCGCATGGCCGGCCTGCTGGCGGGTTTGCCGATCGAAGTGCCGGGCACCACGGTGAACCGCCTGTGCGGCTCCTCGCTGGACTGCGTCGGCATGGCGGCGCGCGCCATCCGCTCGGGCGACACCGAGCTGATGATTGCCGGCGGCGTCGAGAGCATGTCACGCGCGCCCTTTGTCATGGGCAAGGCCGAAAGCGCTTATTCGCGCAGCGCCGCCATCTATGACACCACCATCGGCTGGCGTTTTCCCAACACGCTGATGAAGAAGCTGTATGACACCCATTCGATGCCGCAAACCGCCGACAACGTGGCGGCCGACTTCCACATCTCGCGTGCCGACCAGGACGCTTTTGCCCTGCGCTCGCAGCAGCGCTGGGCGGCGGCCCACGCCGCGGGTCGTTTTGCCGACGAGCTGATCCCGGTGCGGATTGCGCGCAAAAAGGGCGACCCGGTGGTGGTGGACACCGACGAGCACCCGCGCCCCGAAACCACGCTGGAGATGCTGGCCAAACTCAAGGGCGTTAACGGCCCCGAGCTGTCGGTCACGGCGGGCAACGCGTCCGGCGTCAACGACGGCGCCTGCGCCCTGCTGATCGCCAGCGCCGCCGCAGCACAGGCCAACGGCCTGGTGCCGCGCGCCCGCATTGTGGCCATGGCAGCGGCCGGCGTGGCGCCGCGCATCATGGGTTTTGGCCCGGCCCCGGCGGTGCGCAAGGTGCTGGCCAAGGCGGGTCTGACGCTGGACCAGATGGATGTGATTGAACTCAATGAAGCCTTCGCGGCACAAAGCCTGGCAGTGCTGCGCGACCTCGGACTCAAGGACGACGAGGCGCGGGTCAACCCCAACGGCGGCGCCATTGCGATGGGGCATCCGCTGGGCATGAGCGGTGCGCGGTTGGTGACAACCGCCATGTACGAACTGGCACGGCGTGGCGGGCGTTATGCGCTTTGCACGATGTGTATAGGTGTGGGGCAAGGCATTGCCCTGGTGATAGAGAAAGTCTGATTTTTTAACCCCCTGTAGGAGACAAAGCATGAAATTCACGATGAAAAAACTGGTCATTGGCACCGCATTGGCAATGGGCACACTGGCTGCCATGGCGGCGGACACGATCAAGATCGGCTCCGTTCTGTCGGTCACCGGCCCGGCCGCCTTTTTGGGCGACCCCGAGCTCAAGACGCTGCAGATGTATGTCGAAGAGATCAACAAGAAAGGCGGCGTGATCGGTCGCCAGCTGGAGCTGGTGCATTACGACGACGGCAGTGATGCCGGCAAGGCCAACGGCTTTGGCAAGCGCTTGATCGACGACGACAAGGTCGACATCATTGTGGGCGGCACCACCACCGGGTCCACCATGTCGATGGCGCCGCTGGTCGAAAAAGCCGGTATTCCTTTCATCTCCCTCGCCGGTGCGGTGGTGATTGTTGAGCCGGTCAAGAAGTGGGTGTTCAAGACCCCGCACACCGACCGCATGGCCGCTGAAAAGGTTTTTGAAGACATGAAAAAACGCGGCCTGACCAAGGTCGCCCTGTTCTCCGAGACCAGCGGCTTTGGCCAGTCCGGCAAGAAGGAAACCGAGGGTGTGGCGGCCAAGTACGGCATCACGCTGGTCGCCAACGAAACCTACGGCCCCAAGGACACCGACATGAGCCCGCAGCTCACCAAGATCCGCAATGTGCCGGGCGTCCAGGCCGTGTTCATTTTTGGTCTGGGTCAGGGTCCGGCCATTGCCACCAAGGGCTACAAGCAGCTCGGCATGACGCTGCCGCTGTACCACGCGCATGGTGTGGCGTCTGATGAGTTCATCAAGCTCGCCGGCCCTGCCGCTGAAGGTGTTCGCCTGCCGGCCGCCGCGCTGCTGGTGGCCAACAAGCTGGCCGCCAATGACCCGCAAAAGCCTGTGGCCGAAGGCTACACCAAGGCTTACAGCGCCAAGTGGAAATCGGATGTGTCGACTTTTGGCGGTCATGCCTATGACGGCCTGATGCTGGCGGTGGATGCGATCAAGCGCGCCGGCAGCACCGACAAGGCCAAGGTCCGCGACGCGATTGAGGCCACCAAGGGTTTCGTCGGCACCGGCGGCCTGGTCAACATGTCGGCCACCGACCACATGGGCCTCGACCTGTCAGCCTTCAAGATGCTTGAAATCAAGAACGGTGACTGGACGCTGGCGCAATAAGAACCGCCTGCCAACCGCCACGGAAGCACCATGTACGCCACACTTGATATCGAACGCACGGGCCAGGTCGCCACGGTCTGGATGAACCGCCCGGAGGTGTTCAACGCCTTCAACGAGCAGCTGATTGCCGACCTCAGCGATGCCTGCCACAAGCTCGACGCGGATGCCGGTGTGCGCGTGGTGGTGCTGGGCGGGCGCGGCCGGCATTTTTCGGCTGGCGCGGACCTGAACTGGATGCGCCGCGCCGCGGAAGGCAGCGAAGCCGACAACCTGGCAGACGCACGCCGCTTTGCCGGCATGCTGCGCCTGCTGTCGGGCCTGTCCAAGCCGACCATCGCGCGCATTCAGGGCGCGGCATTGGGCGGTGGCACCGGGCTGGCCGCGGCCTGTGACATGGCGGTGGCCAGCAGCGACGCGGTGTTTTCCACCTCCGAGGTCAAGTTCGGCATCATCCCCGCGGTCATCAGCCCCTATGTGCTGCGCGCCATCGGGCCGCGCCATGCGCTGCGCTATTTCCAGAGCGCCGAACGCATCAGCGCAGAGCGCGCGCTGGCCATTGGACTGGTCAACGAGGTCACGCCGGTGGACGCGCTCGACGCCGGTGTGGCGGCCCTGATCGAGCCCTTGCTGGCCGGTGCGCCCAGCGCCCAAAAGGCCGCCAAGGAACTGATCGAAGCCATCAAGGGCCGGCCGATTGACGAGCACACGCTCGAAGACACCGCCCGGCGCATCGCCCGCCAACGCGCGACCGCCGAGGGCCGCGATGGTGTCGCCGCCTTTCTGGACAAACGGCCGCCCGCCTGGCTGGCGAGCTAAGTTTATTTTTCAACCCACAGGAGTCACATCTTATGTACACACAGTCGTTCAATGTGCAGGAGACACCCGGCCAGAAAAAGGCAACACCCCTTGCCTCGCTGGAAAACCCAGAGGCGCAAGCCCGCTTTGATGCCCGGATCGATGCCGACGGCAAGATCGAGCCGCAGGACTGGATGCCCGAGGCCTACCGCAAGACCCTGGTGCGCCAGATCAGCCAGCACGCCCACAGCGAAATCGTCGGCATGCTGCCCGAGGGCAACTGGATCAGCCGCGCCCCCAGCCTGAAACGCAAGGCGATTCTGATTGCCAAGGTGCAGGACGAAGGCGGCCACGGCCTGTACCTGTACAGCGCCGCCGAGACGCTGGGCACCGGGCGCGACCAGATGCTGGCCGACCTGCATAGCGGCAAGGCCAAGTACAGCTCGATCTTCAACTACCCCACGCTGAATTGGGCCGACGTTGGCACCATTGGCTGGCTGGTCGACGGTGCCGCCATCATGAACCAGATTCCACTGTGCCGCTGCAGTTACGGCCCCTACGCCCGTGCCATGATCCGCGTCTGCAAGGAGGAATCCTTCCACCAGCGCCAGGGTTATGAAGCGCTGCTGGTCATGATGCAGGGCACGGCCGAACAAAAAGCCATGGTGCAGGACTCGGTCAACCGCTTCTGGTGGAAATGCCTGGCCATGTTTGGCCCGCCTGACGCCAACAGCCCGCACAGCGAGCAGGCCATGCGCTGGGGCATCAAGCGCATCAGCAACGACGACCTGCGCCAGAAGTTCATCGACGCCACGGTGCCGCAAGCCAACGTGTTGGGCGTGACACTGCCTGACCCCAAGCTCAAGTGGAACGAGGAGCGCCAGCACTATGACCATGGCGAGATCGACTGGGACGAGTTCTGGGCCACGGTCAACGGCAACGGCCCGTGCAACCATGAGCGCCTGTCGACCCGTGTCAAAGCCCACAACGACGGCCAGTGGGTACGCGACGCCGCCCTGGCCCACGCCCGCAAACACCAACCAACCCAACACAAGGAAGCCGCATGAGCACCACCCCCCCCGCATTAAAAGACTGGCCCCTCTGGGAAGTATTTGTTCGCAGCAAACAAGGCCTGGAGCACAAACACTGTGGCAGCCTGCACGCCAGTGACGCGCAGCACGCCCTGCAAATGGCGCGCGACGTGTACACCCGCCGCCAGGAAGGCGTGAGCATCTGGGTGGTGCCGTCCAAAAGCATTGCTGCAAGCAGCCCGGAAGACAAGGATGCGCTGTTTGACCCGGCGGCCGACAAGATCTACCGCCACCCCACCTTTTATGACATTCCTGAAGAAGTGGGGCACATGTAATGGCCGCTTATTTTCAAGACTACCTGCTGCACCTGGCGGATAACGCGGTCATTCTGGGCCAGCGCAACGCCGAGTGGTGCGGCCACGGCCCGGTGCTCGAAGAAGACCTGGCGCTGGCCAACAACAGCCTCGACCTGATCGGCCAGGCGCGCCTGCTGTACCAGCATGTGGCCACGGTGCGCAAGGACGGCAAAAGCAGCGAAGACCTGCTGGCTTACTTCCGCGATGTGCCCGACTTCAAAAACTACACGATTTTGGAGCTGCCGCACAGCACCGCGCTGGCGCCCACCGCCAGTGGCGACCGGGATTACGCGGTGACGATTGGCCGCAATTTTCTCTACAGCGCCCTGATGGTGCTGGTGTGGGAAGCGCTCAAGGGTTCTGCCGATGCGCAATTGGCCGCCATTGCTTCCAAGTCGCTCAAGGAAACCCAGTACCACCTGCGCCATGCCCATGACTGGCTGCTGCGCCTGGGTGACGGCACCGACGAGTCCCACGCAAAAATGCAGGCGGCCATCAACCACCTGATGCCCTACACGCAGGAGTTTTTCACGCCAAGCGTGATGGAAACGGCCGTGGTCAAGAGCGGCCAGGGTGTTGACACCCGGCCCCTGCAAGCCAGCTGGAACGCGATCGTGGACGACGCGCTGGCAGCGGCCACCCTCACGCGGCCGGCACCCGGTGGTTTTGTCACCACGGGCAAAACCGGCGTGCATTCAGAGCACCTGGGTTTTGTGCTGGTTGAAATGCAAAGCCTGGCGCGCGCCCACCCCGAGGCCGTCTGGTAATTGCCATGCAAGCCCAAGCCACGCCGAGCCACGCGCAGTCTGCGGCATCGGCATTGCCCGACGGCCCGATTGCGCTGAAAGAACCAAACGACGCGTTTTACGCCATTTGGAGCCTGCTGGAGTCGGTCACCGACCCCGAGATTCCGGTGGTGAACCTGCGTGAGATGGGCATCCTGCGCACGGTGCGGCAGACCGCCACGGGTCTGGAGGTGGTGATCACCCCGACCTACAGCGGCTGCCCGGCCATGAGCCAGATGCAGGATGACGTGGTGAATGCCTTGGCCAAAGCCGGTGTCGCGGCCCGGGTGCTGACGCTAATTGCCCCGGCCTGGTCCACCGACTGGATGACACCCGAGGCGCGCGAGAAATTGCGCGCCTACGGCATTGCCCCGCCGCACCCCAGCGGCTGCGGCACGCCGGTCGCCAACGTCATCCAGTTTGCCTCCAGAAAGACCGCGGGCGGCGCCGCGCCTTCCGTGGCCTGCCCGCAGTGTGGCTCACATAACACGACCGAGACCTCGCACTTTGGCTCGACCGCCTGCAAGGCGCTGTACCGCTGCCTGGACTGCCTCGAACCCTTTGACTACTTCAAACCCTATTAGGCCAACATGTCTACATCCCCCCGTTTTCACGACCTGCGCGTCGCGCGTGTCAGCCCCGAGGCGGCTGGCTCGGTGGCCGTTGCCCTGAGTGTGCCCGATGCCCTGCTGGACAGCTTTGACTTCCAGCCCGGCCAGTACCTGACCCTGCGCAGCAAGATCGACGGCGCCGATGTTCGCCGCAGCTACTCGATCTGCTGCACCCACAGCCACCTGAAAAGAAGCCACGAGCTGGTGGTGGGCATCCGCCCGATGGAGGGCGGCGTGTTCTCCAACTGGGCCGCGACCCAGCTCAAGGCCGGTGACACCTTGTCGGTGATGCCGCCCGACGGCCGTTTTGTCTCGAAGCGCCCGCGCGCGTTGCACCGCGTCGGTTTTGCCGCCGGCTCCGGCATCACGCCGATTCTGTCGATCATGGCCAGCACGCTGGAAGACCAGAGTGATGCCAAATTCACCCTGGTCTACGGCAACCGCAGCATGGCCAGCGTGATGTTCAACGAGGCCCTGCAGGACCTCAAAGACCGCTTTGCCGGGCGCCTGACCCTGATCCACATCCTGTCGCGCCAGGCGCAGGAGGCCGACCTGCTGCAAGGCCGCATCGACGGGGATAAAGTGCGGGCAATCATCGCCGCCCTGCTGCCGGTGGGCAGCATGGACGAGGTGTTCATTTGTGGCCCCGAGGCCATGATCGAGGTCACCGAAAAGGCCCTGCTTGAAGCCGGTGTACCTGCCAAACAGGTGCACACCGAGCGCTTCACCTCGCCCGCGCTGGAAACACTGACGCCCGAGGCGCGCCAGGCTGCTGTCGCCAACAGCATGAGGCTGCCCGCCGGCGGCCAGGTGGCCCTGACCGTGGTGTTGGATGGCAAGTCGCACGCCTTGCACATGAACCCGGACGAGCATGTGCTCGACGCCGCCATGGCCGCCGGGCTCGACCTGCCGTTCTCCTGCAAGGGTGGTGTCTGCGCCACCTGCCGCTGCAAGGTCATCACCGGCAGCGTGGCCATGGACAAGAATTTCGGCCTGGAAGCCTGGGAAACCGACAAGGGCTTTGTGCTGAGCTGCCAGTCGCGCCCGACCAGCGAAGCGGTCACGGTGAGTTTTGACGAGCGCTGACCCCCGAAACCCTTTGGACTTGCCATGCCCTGCTACGCGATTGAAGGGGTGATCCCCGTGATAGACCCCAGCGCCTACGTGCACCCCACGGCGGTGCTGATTGGTGATGTGCACATCGGGCCGAACTGCTTTGTGGGCCCCAACGCCAGCCTGCGCGGGGATTTTGGCCGCATCGTGCTGGAAGCGGGCGCCAATGTGCAGGACAACTGCGTCATGCACGGCTTTCCGCAACAGGACACCGTGGTGGAGGAAAACGGCCACATCGGTCATGGCGCGGTCTTGCACAGCTGTGTGGTGCGTCGCAATGCCCTGGTCGGCATGAATGCCGTGGTCATGGACGAGGCCGTGGTGGGCGAGGCGGCCGTGGTGGCCGCTTGTGCTTTTGTGCCCGCCGGCATGCGGGTGGCGCCCGCCACCCTGGTGGCCGGTGTGCCGGCCAAGCTGATTCGCGCCCTGCGGGACGACGAGATTGCCTGGAAACTGGCGGGCACACAAACCTACCAGGACCTGACCCGGCGCTGTCTGGCCAGCCTGACGGAAGTGCAGCCACTGGCGGCCGCCGAGCCCGGTCGCCCCCGGGTGCGCGCGCCGGATGTCAAGTCCCTGATTGCGTCCAAGCGCGGTCAAGCCAATCCATGAAAATCTACAACTACTTCCGCAGCGGCACTTCCCACCGTCTGCGCATTGTGCTGAACCTCAAGGGGCTCGACTGGGACTATGTGGCGGTGGATTTGCGCACCGAGGCGCACTTTGACGCCGCCTTCAAGGCGCTTAACCCGCAGGGTTTCGTGCCCGTGCTGATCGACGGTGACCTGGTGCTGACGCAGTCGCCCGCCATCATCGAATGGCTCGAAGAGCGTTATCCGAATCCGCCGCTATTACCCGCTGACCTGAATGACCGCGCCCGCGTGCGCGCCCTGGCCGCCATCGTGGGCTGCGACATCCACCCGCTCAACAACCGCCGCGTCCTGGAATACCTGCGGCACACGCTGGGCCGCGACGAGGCCGCCGTGCTGGCCTGGTGCGCCACGTGGATCAAGGCGGGCTTTGACACGCTGGAGGCCATGCTGGCGGCTGACCCGAATCGTGGCAACTTCTGCTTTGGCGACCGGCCCGGCATCGCCGACGCCTACCTGGTTGCGCAAGTGGAGAGTGCGCGGCGCTTCCAGGTCGATTTGTCCGCTTACCCCACCATTTGGGCTGTCGACCGGTCCTGCGCGGCCCTGCCTGCCTTTGTGAAGGCCGCCCCGAGGCAACAACCCGACGCGTTTTGACTTGCCCGCCCGGGATGTGCCTGCGGCCTTGGTTGGCAGGGTGATGCACTAAACTCAAGCCTATGGCGGTCGCCCGCATCAGGCGCGGGGGCAAGGCAATGACCTGGCCAGGGACGCAGCATGGGGGAAAATGGACAGCACTGAACACAAGGGGAACGGCGTGACACGAATCGCACTCGTCACCGGCGGCGCCAAGCGGATTGGCCGGGCCATTTGCCTGGAACTCGCAGCCCGGGGCTACGGGCTGGCCCTTCATTACCGGACGAGCCGGCAGGAAGCGGAGCAGACGCGCGCAGACTGCCTGAGCGCCGGCGCGGCTTTTGCCGAAATGGTGTGTGGCGACTTGTCCGATCCCCTGTTTCGCGGCGGGCTGATCAAGCAGGTGACGCTCCAGGTCGGGCACATCGACTTGCTGGTCAACAGCGCCTCGCTGTTTGAATATGATGACGTGGGCAACTTCGCGCCAGAGCGATTTGCAGCCCATTTGCAGAGCAATTACCTGGCGCCGGTGGAACTGACGCTGGCATTACACCGGCAGGCGCTGGAGGCAGCAGCGCAGGCGCATGTGGTCACGCTGCTCGACCAGAAGATATTCAACCTGAACACCGATTACATGAGCTACACGCTGGCAAAACTTGCCAGCCACGCGTCCATCCGTTATTTGGCGCAATGCTGCGCGCCCGCGCTGCGCGTGAACGCGATCGCACCGGGGGTCACGCTCGTCAGCGGCGACATGAGCCCCGCTGATTTCGACAAGGCCCACGAAATTGCGGCGCTTGGGCGCTCGAGCACACCCGAGGACATTGCCGCCAGCGTTTTGTTTCTGGACACCTCCTGCGCCATCACCGGGCAGACCCTGACCGTCGACGGCGGCCAGCACCTGGTTCCGCGCGGTCGCGATGTCGCGTTTGGCAAATAGCCATGGAAAAATGGATCCGCCTGCTCGGCTTGCGTTTGCAGGTTTCCATTGGCATTCACGACTTCGAAAAGAAGAGGCCGCAGCCCTACAAAATGGACATCGGCTTGCTGCTTGACGACGGCTACCGCACCTTGCATGACTCGATCGCCGAGACCGTGAACTATGACGAGCTCAGGTCGCGGGTGTCAGCGCACCTGAGTTCCCGCCATTTCAACTTGCAGGAAACCGTCATCCAGGAGGTGATCGACATCTGTTTCGAGATTGACCTGCGGATCCGTGCCGTCGATGTGAGCACGGCCAAAACGGCGGTCTACCCAGACTGCGACGCGGTGGGCTTGCACTACCGGGTCACCCGCGCGGACTGGCAGCTGTAAGCCTTAAACCACCCGCCACGCCAGCTGCTCGCCCGCCCCCAGGGGTTTGAGTTCGGCTTCACCAAAGGGAAAACTTTCCGGCACGGTCCAGGTTTCGCGCCTCAGCGTGAGGGTGCCGGTATTGCGCGGCAGGCCGTAAAAGTCGGCGCCGTTGAGACTGGCAAAGGCCTCTAGTTGGTCGAGCGCGCCCAGGGTGTCAAAAGCCTGCGCGTAGAGTTCCATGGCGGCATGCGCGGTGTAACAACCGGCGCAGCCGCTGGCATGTTCCTTCAGGTGCACCGGGTGCGGCGCGCTGTCGGTGCCGAGGAAAAATTTCGGCTTGCCGCTTGTGGCAGCCGCCAGCAAAGCCTGGCGGTGGCTTTCGCGCTTGAGCACCGGCAGGCAGTAGTAGTGCGGGCGGATGCCACCCGTGAAAATGGCGTTGCGGTTGTACAGCAGGTGGTGCGCGGTGACCGTGGCCGCGGTGAAGCGGTCAGATTCGGCCACATACTGCGCTGCCTCTCGTGTGGTGATGTGCTCGAACACAATTTTCAGCTCGGGAAAGTCGCGGCGAAGCGGGATCAGCTGGGTGTCGATAAAAACCGATTCCCGGTCGAACAGGTCAATTTCGGGTGAAGTGACCTCGCCATGCACCAGCAGCGGCATGCCCAGGCGCTGCATGGCCTCAAGCGTGGGGTAGGTTTTTCGCAGGTCGGTCACGCCGGCATCGCTGTTGGTGGTGGCGCCGGCCGGGTAGAGCTTGGCGGCCACGATGCCGGCCTCCCGGGCGCGGGCAATTTCATCGGGCGGCAGGATGTCGGTGAGGTACAGCGTCATCAGCGGCTCGAAGGGCATGCCTGCCGGAACCGCCGCAAGGATGCGCGCCTTGTAGGACAGCGCCTGCGCGGTGGTGGTCACCGGCGGGCGCAGATTGGGCATGATCACCGCCCGGCCAAACTGGGCCGCCGTGTGAGGAACGACGGTGGCCAGTGCGGCGCCGTCACGCACATGCAGGTGCCAGTCGTCGGGGCGGGTCAGGGTCAGGGTGTTGGTCATGGCAGTTCGATCATGCATGATTAAAGGGCGCCGTGGTTGGCGATCAGATAGTCCCACAGGGCTTGCGCGTTGTGCTTGTGTGTATTGTTGCCAGGGCGATCTGCAGGATGACCGGGTTTCAGCGCGTCCCGGTGCGTCGGGCGCTCGCGGTAGGCGCGCACTTCCATGGTGATGCTGAGGTCCTTGAGCTCGGGCGGCGCGGCGCTCACCAGTTTGTGCGCGCGCAAGTCCTTGCGCACCGCGCTAAAGGGCAGAAAGGCCACGCCGTGGCCCTCCAGCGCCATGGCCTTCAGGCCTTCGGCCATGTCGGTCTCGTAGACCCGGTCGAAGTGAATCGGGGCGCTGCTGCGTTTCAGGATCAACTCCACCATCTGGCCCAGATAGGCACCTTGCGCGTAGCCCAGGTAGGGCAGCGGGCGACCCGCCCTGCCAGGCAGCTCGAACAGGGGTTTGCCGCGCTCGTCCGGCTTGGCGTAGGGCGCCACCACCTCTTCGCCCAGGCTCACCATTTCATAGCGGCCCGCGTCAAGCTGGTTGGCCTGGGAGGGGTGATGGTAGGCAATCAGCAGGTCACAACTGCCCTCCACCAGGCGCATGACCGCATCATGCACGTTGAGCGCAATCAGCCGGCTTTTGATGGGGCCGAAGGTCTCGCGCAGGCCAGACACCCAGGCCGGGAAAAACGTGAACGCCAGTGTGTGCGGCACGGCAAACTCGATCACGTCCTGCGCCGAGGTGGCGTGACCGCGCAACATGGCGCGCGTGGTCTGCAGCGCCTGCAGCACCTCCAGCGCCTGGTCGTGCAGTGTTTCTCCTGCCGGTGTGAGGCGTGTGGGGTAACTGCTGCGGTCCACCAGGTCGGAGCCGGCCCAGGCCTCCAGTGATTGAATGCGTCGGGAAAAAGCCGGTTGCGTGACATGGCGCAATTGCGCCGAGCGGCTGAAACTGCGGGTTTCAGCCAAACTCACAAAATCTTCAAGCCATTTGGTTTCCATGAGGAGAGATTGTGACCCAGACCCGGCCGATTCTGCTGCCCACAGCTCAATTTCCGGTCAACTGGAGGTAGGCTTTGCGGGTGGACGGCGCCACGGCGTTCAGCACCTGGGCGTAGGCGGTCTGGTGACCCGCCAGCAAGCGTGCCGAGGCGACCGTTCTGGAGCGGCAAAACCAGTGGCAGCTGTGCTGCATCAGCATCAGTTCGGCAGACAGCGTGAACGCCTTGCTTTTGGCGGGCTGCGCCTGGCTGTTTTGGGCGGCCTGGCCGATGCCATGGGCGTGCAGGCTGAGCAACTTGCGCAGGTCCAGCGTGCTGGCGGGGAAATACTGCGAGACAAAAGGCAGTGCCACAGGCAGGCGGCTAAGCCGGGTCT
This sequence comes from Polaromonas sp., assembly GCA_021737975.1. Classification (GTDB taxonomy): domain Bacteria; phylum Pseudomonadota; class Gammaproteobacteria; order Burkholderiales; family Burkholderiaceae_C; genus Rhodoferax. The sequence goes on from JAIPCZ010000002.1 coordinate 72,163, forward strand.
GCGGCTCGGGAAGCTTGGCAAACTCGAGCACAAAACGGTTGAACTGCTCAGTCAGGGTTTGTTCCGCCGTTTCCAGATGGCGCCACACCTGCGCCTGGCGCTGCTCCTCGGCCTCACCCAAGGCGCGCTGGTAGCCGCTGAGCACCTCCTGCATCAGTTTTTCAATCTGGAACTTGCCGAGGTATGCGCCCAGCATGGCAATGCGCTGCGCCTGTTCGCGCCGCCTGAGAACATGCACGGCGATGGCCAGCAAGGTGAAAAGAACAAAAGTATCCATGGGGGAAGTGTCGGGAAATGAAAAGCGGCATGAGTGTAGTGGGCCACCTCAGCCATCAAGTTGCACGAAACCTGCCTGTGGGCGGGTAGGTCGGGTCGGTGTAGCCGGGCGTGGAGGGGTGCCCAGGTTTGATCAGGCGGTCCACCAGTGCCTCATCTTCTGCTGTGATGGTATAGGCGAGGGCGGGCAGGTAGTCCTGCCACTGCTGGAGGGTGCGCGGCCCCGCGATGACCGAGCTCACCACCCGGTTGGCCAGCACCCAGGCCGTGGAGAATTGGGCCAGGCTGACGCCGCGGCTCGCCGCGTGCACCTTGAGTTGTTGGGCAATCAACAGGGATTCCTCGCGAAACTCGGTTTGTGCGATGCGCGCGTCGCCGCGCCCGGCGCGGCTGTCGCTGACGGGGGGCTGCCCCGGCAGGTATTTGCCGGTAAGCACACCACGCGCCACCGGGCTGTAGGGGGTGACGCCGATGCCGTGATGGGCGCAGACCGGGAGCACCTCCACTTCCGGCATGCGGTTGAGCAGGTTGTAATAGGGCTGGCACACCACCGGCCCCGGCATACCCAGGCGGGCGGCCAGGTGCACCAACTCGGCGATGCGCCAACCCCGAAAATTGGAGACACCCCAGGCGCGGATCTGCCCGGCGCGCAGCATGGTGTCGAGCGCGCGCAAGGGTTCCTCCAGGTTCATGCCGTCAAAGTCGCGGTGCAGGTACAAAACGTCCACATAATCCGTTTGCAGGCGCGCCAGCGAGGCCGCGATTTCGCGCAGCATCCAACTGCGTGAGTAATGCCCCTGGTTGACCCGGTCTGACATGGCATTGCCGAGCTTGGTGGCCAGGACCCAGTCCGGGCGCTGGCCCTTGAGCAACTGGCCCACCATGATTTCCGAGCCGCCTTTGCTGTAGTTGTCGGCCGTGTCGATGTGGTTCACGCCATGGTCGCGGGCGTCCGCCACGATGGAAGACGCTTCCGCCAGCGCGGTCTGGTCGCCAAACATCATGGTTCCAAGGCACAGGGCCGAGACTTTCAAATTGCTCTTGCCGAGGTGGCGGTATTGCATGGAGGGTCTCTTTCAAGGGAACGAATGCCTGCAAGTTTAGGTCAAAGCCACGCAAGCAAATTGCATCGCGGCCAGACATTGGCGCGGCCAGAAGACGAGGCATTTTGTTAACATGACAAGCGTGTTCAAGGCGTGTTGACAGTTCAAGGAGAGCGGACTCATGAGATCAAAAAGACTCGAATCATTTCTCATAGCAATGCTTTTGGGGGCTTCTGCAGTCGCCCTGGCTGCCAAGCCGGAATGGGCCGGCCAAGCGGGACCCAAGGCAGCAAAGCCCCCGGCGCAAGCCAGGCCGGAGATCCCGATTGGCGCGCACTTTCAGGATCAGCAGCGCCAGGCGGTGGCACGCTACTACGGGGGTCTGCAGGCCAAAGGGCGCTGCCCGCCTGGCCTGGCCAAGAAAAACAATGGCTGCATGCCGCCCGGCCAGGCCAAAAAATGGTCGCGGGGGCAGCCGCTGCCCGCGTCGCTGATCCAGTACCCGGTACCCAGGGGCGTGATTTCCCAGATCGGTCAACCACCGGCAGGGCACAAGTATGTGCGCGTCGCCAATGACCTTCTTCTTGTGGCGTTGGGCACCATGATGGTGGTGGATGCCATCGAGGATCTGATGAAGCCCTGAGGGGTGTCGGCCAGATGAACAACTGCTTACAAACCCGTTTTGCGCGCAGGGCGCAGCGGGTTTAGACTGTTGTTTTATCCATTTCCCTGGAGCGCATCATGTCATTGACTCAAAAATCCTGGGCAGTTTGTCTTGTTTCTGCCGCACTGCTTGGCAGCTACGGCGTTTCGGCGCAAACGGAAACCCCGCAAACGTCGCCCATCAGAAGTTTTGCGACGGACCTGGCCAAGGCCAACTTGGCCAAGAAGGGTGTGACGGATCCGACCGAACAGGAAATTTCGGATGCTGAAGCGACCATCCAGGCCCAGCGCGTTAGCGGCATGGGTTGGGGCGAGATCGCCAATTCCCTGGGCCTGAAGCTGGGTGCTGTCGTCAGCGCAGCCAACCGCGCCCAGCCCGCAGCGAGAGACGCTGCCCATGCCAAAAAGTCCGCAGAGTCCGGCGAGAAAAGCCAGGGTGCAACCGCATCGGGCAACAGCGACAGTGGCGCCGGGAACAGCGGCGGCAAAGGCGGAGGCAGCAGCGGAGGCAGCAGCGGCGGCAATGGCGGCGGTGGCAACAGTGGTGGCGGCGGACGCGGCAAATAAGCGCGCCGCCAGGGGCTCAACGGATCTCGTTGGCGGGATCGTAGGCCAGCGACAGGCTGTTGCCAAAGACCAGCATGTTGCCGTTAACCGCGACCGAAGTCGCCCTGGTGAATGTCGTCGTGCCGGGTGTTTTTGTTAACCAGACGTTGGCGACAGGGTCGTAGAGTTCAAGCAGGTCAAGCGCGCGGCTGAGGTTCTCACCCCCCGCGGCCAGCAGCTTGCCGTCGATCTGGGCCAGCGCCAAATGCGCGCGCACCGTGGGCATGGACGCGCGCACCGCCCAGGTGTCGGTCAGCGGGTTGTATTCTTCCACTGTGCCAAGCCATTGCGACACCAGCCCACCATAGCCACCGATCGCATACTGACGGCCATTGGCTTCGGCCATGGCCAGTTGGCCGCGTGCCGTGGGCATCGGGTTCCTGGTCGTCCACAGGTTGGTGCCGGGGTCAAACACCTCCACGGTCCCCACCGCCGAGGTGCTGTGCCCGTCCGTGCTGCCGCCCATGGCGTAGATCCTGCCCTTGATGACGGCAGCCACCAGCCCCATGCGCGCGGTGGGCATGGGTGTCGCGGTGGACCAGGCCTTGCTTGACGGGTCGTAGATTTCCATCAGATTGGTGACCGGACCGGGGACAACGCCGCCGTCGGTGCGCTGGCCACCCATCACATACACCTTGTCATCGAGCACTGCAGACGCGGCGTATTCACGCGGTATCGGGTCGGACGGCCTGGTCGTCCAGGGGTAGGCGGCAATACGCACGTTGCCGGCCAGGGTGTTGGATTTCAGGCCGGTGGCATCGGTCACGTAAATCTCTGCCGTGTAGGTGTCAGGAATCGCGGTGCCGGGCGTCACCTGGCCCAGAATGGTACCCGTGGTGAGGCCATCAACGCCTTCGATGGGCAGGGTTTGGAGATCGATCGTGGCGCCGTTCCCATCCAGGACTTTCAGGGTCAGTTCCGCGAGGTTGCCGTCCGGATCGCTGAAGTCGGACTGGGTTGAAAAGTTTTGCGGGAGCTCGGACACATAAGCGGCGCTCGGGGAAATGCTCAGGCCGGAAATCACCGGCGCATTGACCACTGATGCTAGCGCGGCGCGAGGGTCATGGCTTGATAACTCTCATGCCGGGGGCGACCTGGCGGCGCGCACGACAGCTACTCCGAACTCTGCTGCAGCGCCCACATTTGCGCATAACGGCCGTTCGCGGCCAGCAGCGCCGCATGGGTGCCGCGCTCCAGAATGCGGCCGGCCTCCATGACCAGAATTTCATGCGCATCAACCACCGTGGACAGCCGGTGCGCGATGACCAGCGTGGTCTTGTTTTTTGCCACGCTCTGCAATTCGGCCTGGATGGCGCGTTCGTTGGCCGAGTCGAGCGCCGAAGTGGCCTCGTCAAAGATCAGGATCGGCGGATTCTTGAGCAGGGTGCGGGCAATCGCCACGCGCTGCTTCTCGCCGCCCGACAATTTCAGTCCGCGCTCGCCCACCATGGTGTCGTAGCCTTTGGGCGTGGCGGCAATAAAGCTATTGATGTGCGCGGACTGCGCCGCCTCGATCACCTGCTCGCGGGTGGCGCCGGGCTGGCCGTAGGCGATGTTGTATTCGACCGTGTCGTTGAACAGCACGGTGTCCTGCGGCACGATGCCGATGGCCTGGCGCACGCTGGCCTGTGTGACCTGTTTGATGTCCTGCCCGGCGATCAGGATCTGGCCGCCTTGCACGTCGTAGAAACGGAACAGCAGCCTCGCCAGCGTCGATTTGCCCGAGCCCGAGGGCCCGACCACCGCCACGGTTTTGCCCGCGGGAATGTCAAAGCTGATGTCGTGCAGGATCGGTCGCGCCGCCTCGTAGGCGAAGTTCACGTGCCTGAAGGCCACGCTGGCGCTTTCGGGTGTCAGCGCCAGGGCGGGTGCCCCCGGCACATCGGCAATTTCGCGCTCGCGCTCCATCAGCGTGAACATTTTTTCCAGGTCGGTCAGGCCCTGCTTGATCTCGCGGTACAGCACGCCCAGAAAACCCAGCGGAATGTAGAGCTGGATCATGAAGGCGTTGACCATCACCAGGTCACCCAGCGTCATGCGGCCGTCGACCACGCCCTGGGTGGCGCGCCACAGCATGGCCACCAGACCGGCGGCAATGATGAGCTGCTGGCCGGTGTTGAGCAGGCTCAGGGTGGTCTGGCTCTTGAGGGCGGCCTTGCGGTAGCGCTCCAGGTTCTCGTCGTAGCGGCGCGCCTCGAACTCCTCGTTATTGAAATATTTCACGGTCTCGTAGTTCAGCAGCGAGTCGATGGCGCGGCTGTGCGCGGTCGAATCCAGATCGTTCATTTGTTTTCTGAACTGGGTGCGCCACTCGGTCACCACAATGGTGAACACAATGTAGAGAATGAGCGCAATGATGGTGATCCAGGCAAACCACATGTCGAACTTGACGGCCAGAATGCTCAGCACCAGCGCCACCTCGATCAGTGTGGGAAAGATGCTGTAGAGCGAGTAGCTGATGAGAGAGTGAACCGCGCGGGTGCCGCGCTCGATGTCGCGCGTCATGCCGCCGGTCTGGCGTTCCAGGTGAAAACGCAGGCTCATGGCGTGCAGATGCCGGAACACCTGCAGGCTGATGGAGCGCGAGGCGCCCTCGGTGGCCTTGGCGAAAATCAGCTCGCGTAATTCGGCAAACAGCGTGGTCGACAGGCGCAGCAGACCGTAGGCCACCAGCAGGCCCAGCGGCACCACCAGCAGCGCCTCAGGCCCGATGGTCCCCTTGGGGTTCATGGTGTCGACCAGTTCCTTGAGCAGCAGTGGCACACTCACGTTGGCCAGCTTGGCACCGACCATGAAAGTCAGCGCGGCGATCACGCGCCACTTGTATTGCCACAGGTAGGGGAACAGGCGCTGCAGCGTGGCCCAGTCGGAGCGGGCGGGTGCTGCGGTCTGGGGGCCAGACGGTGTCTGGGATGTCGTGCCGCTCTGGTGGGCGGATGAATGGCGGCTCATTGGGGGACAATCTCGATTAAATTTCAAACACCTAGGATTGTGCCCATGTCTGCAAACACTGCCTCCAGCCCCGTGCAACTGCCCAAGGACGAAAAATTGGTGCTCAAGGTTATTCCGATGCCGGGGGATCTCAATGTCAATGGCGATATCTTTGGTGGCTGGGTCATGGCGCAAGTGGATTTGGCCGGTGCCGTGATGGCCGCGCCTTACGCCAACGGCCGTATGGCCACGGTGGCGGTGAACGAATTCATTTTCAAGCAGCCGGTGCGCCTGGGGGACGTCTTGTCGTTCTTTGGCAAGCTCGTGCGTATTGGGCGCACGTCGATCACCGTCAAGATCGAGGTTTATGCCGAGCGCATCGGTGCACAGGGCAAATACATCAAGGTCACCGAAGCATCGCTGACCTACGTGGCTATCGACGAGCAGGGCCGGCCGCGCGAGGTGCCCAGGCCAGCTTAGACAAACGCGCTTTCCTTGCTCTGCGAGAACCGCATCACCACATACACGCACAGGCCTGAACTGACCAGCAGGATGGTCGACAGCGCCGCCGCAATGCCAAACTCGCCGTCGAGCACCGCGCCGTAAATGCGCACTGGCATGGTGGCCGTCTGGCCGGTGTACAGCAGCAGGGTGGATGACAGCTCGTTGATGGCGGTGATGAAGCTCATCATGGCCCCGGCCACGACCCCCGGCAACATCAGGGGCACCGTGACCTTGAAAAACGCCTTGGCCGGCGAGGCGCCGAGGCTGATGGCCGCTTCCTCGATCGACGGTTTGATCTGTCGCAGCACCGCGCTGGTGGCGCGCACGCCGTAGGGCAGGCGCCGGATGAACAGGATCAGCACAATGATGCTGGCCGTGCCCACCAGGTCAAAGGCGCCGGTGTTGAAGGTCAGCAGGAAACCGATCGCCATGACCACGCCCGGCACCACATAGGGCACCATCAGCACCGAATCCAGCAAGCCCGAAACCGGGGTCTCCCGCCGCACAATGAGGTAGGACACCAGGCCGCCCACCAGGGTGATCAGCAGGGTGGCCAGCAGCGAGAAGCGGAAGGTGTTGAACACCACCTCGGGCACTTCCCGAATGACGCGCATATAACTGTTGAGACCGAAGCCGCCGCTGAACACCGGGCCGTTGGTCTGCAGGAACGAGGTGTAGATCACCACCACGATCGGCAGGGTTGCCAGCGCCACAATGGCATAACACAGGGTGTGCACCAGCACCGAGAACATGCCTTGGCAGGGTTTGGGAACCACCAGGTTGGTCATCGAACCCGCGTAGCGACGTTTGCTGATCAGGTAACGCTGCAAAAACACCGCGAGCATTGAAATCACGATCATCAGCATCGAAATGCTCACGGCCATGGTGGGGTGTCCCCCCATTTCCGAGGTGTACTGGTTGTAGGCAATGGTGGAAAGGGTGCGCAGATCACGCCCGATGATGGACGGTGTGCCGAAGTCGGCGATGGACAGCACAAAGCACAGAATGGCGCCCGAGCTGGTGGCCGGAAACACCAGCGGCAGCGTGACCTTGACAAAGCGCTGCCACGGCGTGCAGCCGAGGTTTTCAGCCGCCTCCTCGAAAGATCGGTTGATGTTGCGCAGCGCGCTCTCAGTCATCAGGAAGACGAAGGGAAAAAATTTCAGGCTGAACACCAGAATGATGCCGTGTATGCCATAAATGGTGGGCATGTCCAGCCCCAGGGCCTTGACCTGCTGGGTGAGCCAGCCATTGTTTCCCGCGACCACCACCCAGGAATAGGCGCCGATGAACGGCGGGGACACCAGCGCCAGCACCGCCAGCGTGGCGATCAGGCTGCGCCCCTTGATGACGTAGCGTGCCGTGAAGTAGGCCAGCGGCACCCCCAGCAGGCAGGCGCCGACCATGCCACCGACGCCGATCACCACGGTATTCTTGAGCGCACCCAGGTAGTAGGGGTGCGTCAGCACCTTGATGTAGTTGGCCAGGGTGAAGGCCTGGGTTTCGGGGTCGAGGAAGCCAAGCTTCAGCACCTGGACAATCGGCCAGACCAACAGGATGCCGATCACCGCGAGCGCCAGCGCCATGACGCCAGACCAGAAGTCAAGGCGCATCCGGCCCAACTGGTGCTGCCGGCCGCCAAAAGCCGGCAGCCTCATTGCAGCAGCGCTCCCGTGGTGCCTTCAGAAAAATACAGGATGTCGCTGGCCTGCATCGCCAGGTCGACGGTCTGCCCGGTTTGCAGCGCCATCATGGCCGCCGTCGGGGTCGCCAGCGCCTCGATCAGCCCATGGCCGGCGATGTCGATCGTCAACTGCAATTCGCGCCCGGTGAACATGGCCTGGCGCAGCACGCCGCTGGCAAGCAGGCCCGGCTCCGCGGTGGCCTGGTTGACCCGCACACATTCGCGCCGGATCGCCGCCACGCAGCGGCTGTTCAGTTTGCCTTGCACCGCTTGCGGCACGGCGGTCGCCTGCCCCAGCAGCATCGCGGCACCCGCCGCATCCCGCGCCAGGGGCATGAAATTGTTGCTGCCGACAAAGCTGGCGACGAAGCGGTTGGCAGGGCGGTTGTAGACGTCCCAGGGGGTGCCCACCTGCTGCACCACGCCGTCGTGCATCACACACACGCGGTCGGAAATGGACAGGGCCTCTTCCTGGTCATGGGTCACATACACCGTGGTGATGCCGAACGACTGCTGCAGGACACGAATGTCGCGGCGCAAGTCCACGCGCAGCTTGGCATCCAGGTTGGACAGCGGCTCGTCCATCAACAGGACCTTGGGCCGGGTCACGAGCGCCCGCGCCAGCCCCACCCGCTGCTGCTGCCCGCCACTGAGCTGGTGTGGCATGCGCTGCGCATGCTCATCGAGCTGAACGGTGGCCAGCATCTCCCTGACCCGCTGCCCGATGTCCGCCGCCGGCACCTTTTGCTGCGTCAGTCCAAAGGCCACATTGTCAAACACGCTCAGGTGCGGGAAAACAGCATAGTCCTGGAACACCATGCCGACATTGCGCTGGTTGGCCCCCAGGTGGATGATCGACTGGCCGTCCACCAGAATGTCGCCGGCGTCCTGCTGATGAAAGCCGGCGATGGCCCGCAGCAGGGTGGTCTTGCCGCAGCCGCTGGGCCCCAGCAGCGTGAAGAAGGCGCCGCTGTCGATGCTCAGGTTGATGTCCTTGAGGGCAACGTGGCTGCCATAAACCTTCTTGATGTTTTTCAGTTGGACCTGGGACATGGATCGACCTCTATGGCGCGGCAGCGCTTGGCTATTTCTTGTTCAGCAACAACTCGTTCCACTTAGCCAGAATTCGGGCGCGGTTGGCGCCGGCCCAGTCGTCGCTGTACTTGAAGACGTTGATCTTGTTCAAGGGAGTCAACAGGTTCTTGGTCACCACATCGTTGCGCACGGTGCGGCGGCCCACGCCATCCAGAATCTCCTGGGCCTCGTGTGACAGCATGTAGTTGATGAAGGCTTTGCCGCCTTCCGCGTTGGCCGGGGTCGCCGTGAGTGCCATTGAATCAGCCAGGGCCGAGGTGCCATCGGTCGGATAAATGATGTCCACCGGGCCGCCGCCCGCCTTGAACTTGAGCAGCGTGTCCTCGTTGGATAGTCCGATGGAGGCCTCGCCGTCGTTGACAAACTTGGACACCGCGCCCGAGCTGTTCGAAAGAACCGTGTTGTCCAGAATCTTGCTGTAGATATCCCAGCCTTTTTCCTCGCCGTAGATTTGCAGGATCAAGGCGAGCTGGATGAAGGCCGAGCCTGATTTGTCAGGGCGTCCGGCGGAGATCTTTCCCTTGTACAGCGGGTTGCCCAGATCGGCCCAGGTCTTGGGGTATTGGGCGGGCGTGAGCTGTTTGGTGTTCACGCCGAACGAGTTGGCCACCGCGGTAAATGGCACGGCGGCGTCGTTGACCTTGAACACGCTGGCCAGGTGCTTGACATTCTCGGGCGTGAACTTCGAGAACAGGGTGCCGTTGGCCTCGATCACCTCGGTGGACACGCTGAACAGGACGTCGGCACTCTGGCGGCCTTTTTCTGCCTTGAGCCGGTTGATCAGATCGCCCGATCCGCCCTTGATCAACTCAACTTTGATATTGGTGCTTTTTTCAAAGGCGGGCACCACGCGGTCGATGAGATCTTGCGGGGCCGCGCTGTAAATGATCACCTTGTTCTGGGCCGTGGCGGCAAAGCTCAGCAGCGAGCCCAGGGCCAGCGTGGCAATGAATCTGCGTGTCGTGTTCATGAAGAATCTCCTGCAAGTGATGGGGGTGGTTGGCAGCGTCAGCCGATATTTTGTCCGAATTGCACGATGATTTATGTGTCGGCGCGCTTATTGTCTAAGGAAAACCCTTGAGTCGCCGCCCCTCAGGACCAGAGGCAGGGCGGGTAGCCGCCGGCCTCGGTCAAATGCTGGAGGCTGCGGGCGCACAGGGCCTTGTCCTGCGGGTAGGTCACGCCAAACCAGACACTCCCGGTGGGCAGGGCGCGGCATTGGACCTGCTGCGACCGGACCAGCGTGTCCACCGCGGTGGGCAGATAGCATTCGGACGCCGGGTCCTGGCCCTGCCGCTCGAGGAACCGGGCGAACAGCTCAGCCAGGCTGACCAGCACCGACGGCGTCATGCCCCAGAAATTCATCGAAACCGGCGCCTGCAGAGGAAGCGAAAAGACCTGACCCGAAAGCCGGCGCCCGCGGCACACGCCGTCGCCTTCGATCTTGATGTCAGTGAGCTCTTCAACCGACACCAGCAGTCCGTCCTGCACCTGGCAGATGCCGCGGTTGACCCCGCCATGGCTGGACAGAGTGCTCTGGACGGTATATGCCACCATGGCGCATTGATGGGGCGGACAATCCGCCTCAAGCCATTGCCAGTGGTAGTCAGCCATGCACCGGTAGGCCTCCCGGCCGTAAAAATCATCGGCATTAACCACGGCAAAAAAACCATCAAGGAGCTGGCGAGCCGACATGACGGCATGCACCGTGCCCCAGGGCTTGATGCGTCCTGCCGGCAGTGTGAACCCGGCGGGCAGATCGTGCAGGTCCTGAAACACGCACACCACCTCAACATGCCTGGCATAACGGCTGGCCACCTGCGCCTGAAATTGGGCGGCAAAGTCCCTTCGGATGACAAACACGATGCGCCCGAATCCGCTGCGCAGGGCGTCAAACACCGAATAGTCCAGGAGCGTCTCGCCATGGGGGCCCATCGGCTCGAGTTGCTTGAGACCGCCATACCTGGACCCCATGCCGGCGGCGAGCACCACCAGCGCGGGCTTCGTCACGGGGGCTTGTTTTTCCGGCAACATGAAGGCCTGGTGCTTGCGCCTCAGGACACGATATAGGCGGCAGAGCCCGTGGACAGCAGCTTGCCGTCGGCCCCGAGAAACTCCATGCGGGTGGAGGCCACCCGTGAGCCCAGCCGCATCACCTCGGCGCGCAACTCGAACCATTCACCAATGCCCGGGCGCAAGTAGTCGACACGCAGGTCAATGGTGCCGAGCTTGGCAAATCGCTGCAGGCGCTGCTGGGGTGTCTCATTCATGTGGCGCGCGCCAATGGCGGCCATCACCGCCAGGCCGCCCAGGGCGTCCAGGCTGGCGCTGATGACGCCGCCATGAATGCGGTTGTAGGCGTAATGGCCGACCAACTCGGGCTTCATGTCGATGCGCGCACGCACCTGGCCTGGTTTGATCGACGTGATCTTGAGCCCCAGCATCTGGTTGAAGACGATCAGTTTTTCAAAAATGTTGGCCAAACCCGACACGAATTCGGCTTCAAATTCAATCTCGGCGGGCACAGCAGCGGCAGCAGTCATCGGGCATCCTGTGGCAATAAGACCCGCCCGTGCCGGTCAGCTGCCAATGAGGGCTTTCTTGAGGCTGGCGTCCACCGGTTTGTCACCGAGCCAGATGCGCAGCACGGCGGTGAAGAAGTCTTCGCCAGGTATCACGCTGCCTCGCGCCTGGCCGTTGACTGTGACCTGTGTGCCCGCGTCCGGCACAAATTCGAAATGAATCACATCGCCCTTTTTGGCCTCGCCCACGGCTTTGAGGTTGGCATTGAGCGCGTCAATTTTCGGTTTCATGGCGGCAAACTGGGCCTCGGTGTGGTTGTCGCGCAAGCCGTCATTGAGGGCGCCGGCAAAGCTCTCGGCATCGACGTTGCGCAGCATGGTGATCGTGACGCGGCGCGCCCCTGTTTGCGCCAGCAACTGGGCGGCGCTGGTGGCTTTTTGGGGCGTGTACAAGCCAGCCACGTAGACCTTGAAGAACACCTTGGTGCGCAAGCCGGCCCCATTGAGTTGCAGCTTGGCGGCACCCAGCTGGCTTGTGGCCTCGAGCTTGACGCCTTCGACCTCGAGCGGCTGCGCCCAGGCCGCCAGGGCGGCGCATGTCAGCAGCAGGCTGGCGAGGGGTCGCTTCACAGAATTGAATGAACGCATGGACGGTCTCCTTGGGGTTGAAAAATCACTTTTTACTGGCTGAAAGAGAAGCGCCAAACGTGGTCCGGATCAGTTGCTGCGACTGTGGGCTGTCCCACTCGCGCGCACCAACGATCTTGCTGAGCACCCGGCCCCTGGCATCGACCAGCAGTGTAAGCGGCAGGCGGTTGGCACCGAGCATGTTTTCCAGCTCCAGCTCGCGGTCGATGTAATGGTTCAGGGTGGCATGGCTCCTGGTGAGAAAAGCCTTGGCGTTTTGCGGGTAGTCATCGGTCGAGATGCCGATCACGGTCAGTTGCAGGCCCAGCTCGCTCCAGGCCAGCCGCTCCAGCGAGCCCATTTCCGCGATGCAGGGCGGGCACCAACTGGCCCAGACATTGATGATCAGGGGCTTGCCACGAAACGCCGAGAGCTTGCGATCGGGGCCGTTGAGCCCGCGCATCGTGGCTTCGCGCAGCACGCTGCCCGCAAGTACCTCGCCGGGGGTTTGGGCTTGCGCACCGGTGCCCAGGGCCAGGCCCAGTACCAGCGCGACGGCGGAAAAAAATGCGCGCATTTTCTTAAAACGCGCTGAAGTCCGGCTTGCGCTTTTCCATGAACGCGGAAAAGGCTTCCTGCGCGGCGGGCTCGGTCAGCATCCGGCCAAACAGCGTGCCTTCTTCGGCTATCCGCTGCGCCACCAGCTCGGCCTGCCCCTGCTTCATCAGGCGCTTGCTGGCGAGCAGGGACCTCATGGGTTTGGCGGCCAGTTTTTGCGCCTGGCGCTGGGCCAGTGCGTTGACCTCGGCCGGCGGCACGATGCGGCTGATCAGGCCCATCTCCAGCGCGGCCTCGGCCAGGAACGGTTCGCCCAGCAGCAGCGCCTCGGCGGCACGGCCGTAACCCATGCGTTGCGGCGCCAGCAGGCTGCTGGCCGCCTCAGGGCAGACGCCCAGGTTCACGAAGGGCATGGAAAAGGCGGCGTTGTCGCCGGCATAGACCAGGTCGCAATGGAACAGCATGGTGGTGCCAATGCCGACCGCCGGGCCGCACACCGCCGCCACAATCGGTTTGGTGAAGCTGCTGATGGCGCGCATGAAACGAGACACCGGTGCGTCCAGGGTGGTGGGCGGCGTTTTCAGAAAATCGGCAATGTCGTTGCCCGCGCTGAAAACGGTCTCATGCCCCTGGATCACGAGCACCCGCACGGCCGGGTCGGCCTGGGCCTGGTCCAGCACCTCGGCCATGCCGGCATACATGGCGGCGGTGAACGCGTTTTTCTTGTCCACTCGATGGATCGTGAGGGTGGTGACACCGCCGGCGGTATCGAGCAAAAGCTCAGTCGTCAAATTTGTCATGGGCCGTAGGTTATCAGACTCAGACGCGCTCAAAGATGCCGGCGGCACCTTGGCCCATGCCGATACACATCGTGACCATGCCGTATTTGCCCTGGGTGCGCTGCAGCGCATGGATCAGGGTGGCGGCACGAATCGCGCCGGTGGCGCCCAGCGGATGGCCCAGCGCAATGGCGCCGCCCATCGGGTTGACCTTGGCCTGATCCAGCCCCAGCGTGTTGATGACGGCCAGCGACTGGGCCGCAAAAGCTTCGTTGAGCTCGATCCAGTCCATCTGGTCCAACGTTAAGCCGGCATGGCGCAGTGCCGCCGGGATCGCCTCGATCGGGCCGATGCCCATGAATTGCGGCGGCACGCCCTTGGCGGCAAAACTCACAAAACGTGCCAACGGCTTGAGGCCGAACTGCTTGACTGCCTTTTCACTGGCCAAAATCAGGGCACCGGCGCCGTCCGAGGTCTGTGAACTGTTACCCGCCGTGACGGTGCCGCGTGCGGCAAACGGATTTTTCAGCTTGGCCAGACCTTCGAGCGTGGTGTCGGCGCGTGCGCCTTCATCCAGTGTCACCACGCGTTTTCTCTCGATGACCTCGCCGGTGGCCAGGTTGGGCGATCGGTCGGTGACTTCAATGGGCGTGGTTTCGGCGGTGAAATAACCCGCCGCTTGCGCTGCCAGCGCCCGCTGGTGCGACTGCAGCGCAAACGCATCCTGCGCTTCGCGGCTGACTTTCCATTGGGTGGCTACTTTTTCGGCCGTCAGACCCATGCCGTAGGCAATGCCGATGTCTTCGTCACGCTCGAACATCAGTGGCGAGAACGACGGCGCGTTGCCCGTCATGGGCACCATGCTCATGCTCTCGACGCCCGCCGCGATCATCACGTCAGCCTCGCCGACACGAATCCGGTCAGCCGCCATCTGGATCGCCGTCACACCCGAGGCGCAAAACCGGTTGATGGTGACGCCGCCCACACTCACTGGCAAGCCGGCCAGCACCGCGCCAATGCGGGCAATGTTCAGGCCCTGCGGACCCTCGGGAATGGCGCAGCCGCAGATGATGTCTTCGATGGCATTGGGGTCGAGGCCCGGCACCTGGGCCAGTGCCGACTGCAGCACCTTGACCAACAAGTCATCGGGCCGCGTGTTGCGAAAGTAGCCGCGGTGCGACTTGCCAATGGGGCTGCGTGTTGCAGCAACGATGTAGGCGTCAGTAACTTGTTTCATTTTTCTCTTTCAGGTCAATTGATAGGTTGACTGGGTTCGTGGTTGAGAGAGCGTCGCGAGCGGCCGCCAGGCTAGGCGGACGGAGCGCAGCAACCGGAACGTACATCCGTACGTGAGGATTGCGAGCACCGCCCAACGACGCATGGTGGCTGCGCAGTAGCTCTATCAATTACGAACCGGCTTGCCGTTTTGCATCATGCCCATGATGCGCTCCTGCGTTTTCGGGTTGCCCAGCAGGGTGCCAAAGGCCTGGCGTTCCAGTGTCATCAGGTAGTCCTCGTCCACCAGGCTGCCGGCATCGACATCGCCGCCGCACACCACCCAGGCAATCTGGCAGCCGATGAAGTAGTCATAGGCGCTGATGAAGCCGCCGTCGCGCATGTTGACCAGGCTGCCCTGGATGGTGGCCAGGCCACTGCGCCCCGCTACCGGGAACTGGCGCTTGAGCGGGGCGCGGTAGCCGCTGTCGAACATGGCCTTTGCCTCATTCAAGGCCACAAACAGCAACTCGTCCTTGTGCGGCACGATCACATCGGCGTCCAGCAGGTAGCCCAGCTTGCGCGACTCGTGGGCACTGGTGCCGACCTTGGCCATGGCAGCGGCGGTGAAGCCCTCGGTCAGGAAGGGCAGCAGGTCCTTGCCCGTTGAATGGGCGGCGTTCTCTGCCGCGCGCCGGGCAATGTAGGCCAGGCCACCGCCGCCGGGAACCAGGCCCACACCCACTTCGACCAGGCCGATGTAGCTCTCCATCGCCGCTACGCGCCGGGCGGTGTAGGCGGCCAGCTCGCAGCCCCCGCCCAGAGCGAGGCCGCGCACGGCGGAGACCACCGGCACGTTGGCGTAGCGCAGCTTCAGCATGGCTTGCTGCATCTCGTATTCGGCCTGCGCAATGGCCTTGACGCCGCCCGTCATGAAGGTCGGCAGCATGGCCTGCAGGTCGGCACCTGCCGAGAACACCTCGTCGTTGGACCAGATCACCAGCCCCATGTACTTTTCTTCGGCCAGCGCCAGCCCTTTCAGCAGGCCTTCAATCACGTCCGGGCCGATCGCGTGCATCTTGGTCTTGATGCTGGCAATCACCACCTCGTCGTCGAGTGTCCACAGGCGGATGGCATCGTCCTCGAGCAAGGTGGTGCCGGCCTTGGCGGCGGTGGGCGCTTGGGCGCCGAGCACACTCTCGGGGAAATGCTGGCGCGCATAGACCGGCAACTTGCGCACCGGCACAAATTGGCCTGTCGTCGGGTTCCATGAACCCTGGGGTGTGTGCACACCCCCCGCGTCGGCCACCGGGCCCTGGAACACCCAGTCGGGCAGCGGCGCCTTGCACAGCGCCTTGCCCGCGTCGATGTCTTGCTTGACCATGTTGGCCACGGCGAGCCAGCCGGCTTCCTGCCACAGCTCGAACGGGCCCTGCTTCATGCCAAAACCCCAGCGCATGCAGAAGTCGACGTCGCGCGCGTTGTCGGCGACATCGGCCAGATGCACGGCGGCATAGTGGAACGCGTTGCGCAAAATCGCCCACAGGAATTGCCCTTGCGCGCCCTCGCTGTTGCGCAGCAGTTGCAGGCGTTCAGCGGCGGGCTTTTTCAGCATGCGCGTGTAGACCTCGTCGGCTTTCTCACTGGCGGGCAAGTAGGTCTTCGAGGCCAGATCAAAACGCATGACATCACGGCCGACCTTCTTGAAAAAACCAGCCTTGGCCTTTTGCCCCAGGTGGCCCATCTCCAGCAGCGTTTTGAGCACTTCGGGGGTGGCAAAACTGGCGTAGAACGGATCGGCCTCCAGATTCAGGGTGTCTTGCAGCGTCTTGATGACGTGGGCCATGGTGTCGAGCCCCACCACATCGGCGGTGCGGAAGGTGCCCGAGCTGGCGCGGCCGAATTTTTTTCCGGTCAGGTCGTCGACCACGTCAAAGCTCAGGCCGTAGTTTTGCACCTCTTTCATGGTCGCCAGCATGCCGGCCACACCGACGCGGTTGGCGATGAAGTTGGGCGTGTCCTTGGCGCGCACCACGCCCTTGCCCAGACTGCTGGTGACAAAGGCTTCGAGCTTATCGAGGATGTGTGATTCGGTGGTGGGCGTGTCAATCAGCTCCACGAGCAGCATGTAGCGCGGCGGGTTGAAGAAGTGGATGCCGCAAAAGCGCGGCTTGATTTCCTCGGGCAGCACCTCGCTGAGTTTGGTGATGGACAGGCCCGAGGTGTTGGACGCGACGATGGCGTGCGGCGCGACAAAGGGTGCAATTTTTTTGTACAGGTCGAGTTTCCAGTCCATGCGCTCGGCAATGGCCTCAATGATCAGGTCGCAGTCCCTGAGCAGTTCCATGTGCTCTTCGTAGTTGGCCTGCCGGATCAGCGCGGCGTCCTCGGCCACGCCCAGCGGTGAGGGCTTGAGCTTTTTGAGACCCTCCACGGCACGGGTCACGATGCCGTTCTTGGCCCCTTCCCTGGCGGGGAGGTCAAACAAAATGACGGGCACTTTGCAATTGACCAGGTGCGCGGCGATTTGCGCTCCCATCACACCGGCGCCGAGCACGGCGACTTTTTTGACATTAAAACGGGACATGTTCTTTTTCCTTGAATGATTGATCAGGCCAGCGCCGCATCGGTGTCCATGAGCACTTTGCTGCCGGTGCGAGCGGTGCGCATGGCGGTGGCGGTTTCGGGGAACAGCTTGGCAAAGTAAAAGCGCGCGGTTTGTATCTTGGCCAGATAGAACGGATCGGCCGGCAGGCCTTGTGATTGAGCGGCGGCAATCTGGCGCAGCGCCACCTGCGCCATGCGCGCCCAGAAGTAGCCGAACACCATGTGACCTGCCACGCGCAGGTAGTCCACGGCGGCCGCGCCCACCTCGTCGGGATTCTGGAACCCCTTAAAGCCCAGTTCGGTGGTGAACTTGCTCATCTGCTCGCCCAGGATGGCGATTGGCGTGATGAACTCGGCCATCTTTTCGTTGACACCTTCCTCCGCCACGAGCGCGCCAATCAATTGGCCGAACTTCTTGAGCGTGGCGCCGTTATTGGCCAGCACCTTGCGGCCCAGCAAATCCAGGCCCTGGATGGTGTTGGTGCCCTCATAAATCATGTTGATGCGGGCGTCCCGCACAAACTGCTCCATGCCCCATTCCTTGATGAAGCCATGGCCGCCAAAAACCTGCAGGCAGCCCGAGGTGGCGGTCCAGCCGTTGTCGGTGATGAAGGCCTTGACGATGGGGGTCAGCATGGCGAGCAGTTCGCCCGACTCCTTGCGCACCGCCTCGTCGGGGTGGTGGTACTCTTTTTCCAGCAGCATGGAGCTGAAGCACATCAGGGCGCGGCCACCTTCTGCGTAGGCCTTGGCAGTGAGCAGCATCTTGCGCACATCGGGGTGCACGATGATCGGGTCGGCCGCCTTGTCCGGCGCCTTGGGGCCGCTGAGCGAGCGCATCTGGAGGCGGTCCTTGGCATAGGCCAGTGCATTCTGGAACGCCACTTCGGTCAAGCCCAGCGACTGGTTGCCCACCCCCAGGCGCGCCGCGTTCATCATGACAAACATGCCCTGCATGCCCTTGTTGGGCTGGCCCACCAGCGTGCCGACCGCACCGTCGAGCACGATCTGCGCGGTGGCGTTGGACTTGATGCCCATCTTGTGTTCCAGGCCGCCGCAGTAAATGCCGTTGCGCGCACCCAGGGAACCATCGGCATGGCTCAGGAACTTCGGAACGATGAACAGGCTCACGCCCTTGATGCCGGGGGGCGCATCGGGCAGCCGGGCCAGCACCAGGTGAATGATGTTTTCGGTCAAATCGTGTTCGCCGGCGCTGATGAAAATCTTGTTGCCTGTGATCTTGTAGGTTCCGTCGCCCTGCGGCACGGCCTTGGTGCGCATCAGCCCCAGATCGGTGCCGCAATGGGGCTCGGTCAGGCACATGGTGCCGGTCCACTCACCGCTGGTCATCTTGTGCAGGTAGGTGGCCTTTTGCGCTTTTGTGCCGTGGGCGGCCAGTGCGTTGTAGGCGCCATGGGTCAGGCCCGGGTACATGGCCCAGGCCTGGTTGGCCGAGTTCATCATCTCGTAGAAGCACTGGTTGACGATCAGCGGCAGGCCCTGGCCGCCAAACTCCGGCTCGCAGGCCAGCGCCGCCCAGCCGCTCTCGACGTACTGGGCATAGGCCGCCTTGAAGCCACTCGGCGTGGTGACCGCGTGGCTCGATGGATCGTACTTGCAGCCCTCGGTGTCGCCGCTGATGTTGAGAGGCAGCAGTACTTCGCTGGCAAATTTTCCGCCTTCTTCGAGCACCGCGTTGATGGTGTCGGCGTCCATCTCGGCGTGCGCGGGCATGGCTTGCAGGTCGGCGGTGACATTGAGCATTTCGTGCATGACAAACCGCATGTCACGCAATGGCGGGGTATAGATGGCCATGGTGTTTCTCCTTGAGGCTGGATTGATTGATTCGAATGGATTTAGAACACAGGCAGATTGCTAAAACGCATGTTCATGGCGTATCAGGGGCGCGACAGTCCGGACCTGTGGGCCTTGCCATAACGCAAAAGGATGTTCTCGAAACCGGTGTTGGCGCGGGCAATGGCGCCCGGGCTTTTCAGGAAGCGCGCCTCGTAATGGAGTGCCAGAATCAAGCCGTGGATCTCGAACGCCACTTGCGCCTCGTCGGCATCCGGCACCAGCTGGCCCTCCTGCTTGGCTTGCACCACCGCCCGGTGGAAGGCGGACAGCCAGGTCTGCACCGAGCTCGCCAGGGCATCGCGCACCGGGCCGGGACGGTCGTCAAACTCGACCGCGCCGCTGATGAAAATACAGCCTGACTGGATCTCGATGGCGACCCGTTTCATCCAGTTGGCAAACAGGGCGCGCACCCGCGGCAGCCCGCGCGGCGCGTCCATGGCGGGGTAAAACACCTCATTTGCAAAGCGCTGGTAGTACTCGCGAATGACCGAGATCTGCAGTTCTTCGCGCGAACCAAAGTGGGCGAACACGCCGGACTTGCTCATGCGTGTCACCTCGGCGAGTGCGCCAATGCTCAAGCCCTCCAGGCCGATCTGTTCCGCCAGTCCCAGCGCGGCATCAACGATGAGCTGTTTGGTTTGCTGGCCTTTTTGAAGCGCCCGCGCACTGCTGGAGCGCTGGCCGATGCGTTCACTCGTGGTGATGGGTGGGGAAGGATTCATGGCGCTGGCGGATAAATAGTACGGTCGTGCTATTTTGCAGCAATTCACCCGCCAATGTCGCCAGAGTCGGCGCTTTAGGTACCCTTATCTAGGGGTTTTGCGGGTAAACCCTAGGCCTGTCCATTGGCCAGAGCCGCTTTTACGCCACCAGCGGCTCTTCCTGCATGGCCTCGATCTGCTCCTGCAGCATCTGCACCTGGCCCTGCCAGTAGTCGCTGGAGCCGAACCAGGGAAAGTGTATGGGAAAGGTCGGGTCGTGCCAGCGCCGGGCCAGCCAGGCGCTGTAATGCAGCAGGCGCAAGGTGCGCAAGGGCTCAATCAACACGAGTTCACGCCGGTCGAAAGGGCGAAACTGCTCGTAGCCGTCCACCAGGGTGCCCAACTGGCGGGTGCGCTGCTGCCGGTCGCCACTGAGCAACATCCAGAGGTCCTGCACGGCCGGCCCCATGCGGGTGTCGTCCAGATCGACAAAATGGGGTCCCGGCCCGGCGCTGGCGGGGCTCTCCAGCGGCGTCCACAAAATATTGCCGGGATGGCAGTCGCCGTGCAGCCGAATTTGCCGTACCGCACCCTCTTGCACGCTTGCCCCGCTCAGGCAGGCATGGCGGGCGATCAGGTCCAGCGCTTGCTGCGAGGCCCTGGCCCAGCCTGACTGCACGTCCAGCGGCACCTGGTCATGGGCCAGCAGCCATTCCCGCGAGGTGATGCCAAAGCCTGCCAGGTCGAGCGTCGGCCGGTGCACAAAAGCCTTGACCGCACCCACGGCGTGGATGCGTGCCAGAAAGCGGCCGACCCATTCCAGCACCTCGGGGTCGTCAAGCTCGGGCAGGCGTCCGCCGCGCCAGGGGCTCACGCTGAAGGAAAAGCCGCCAAATCGGTGCAGCGTGCCGCCATTCAGGTTGAGTGGCCCGACCACCGGGATTTCGGCGGCCATGAGTTCCTGGGCGAACTCGTGCTCCTCGAGGATTTGCGTGTCGGACCAGCGCCCCGGGCGGTAAAACTTGGCCACCACCACACCACCGTCCTCCAGGTGCAACTGGTAAACACGGTTCTCGTAGGAGCTCAGGGCCATTTGCCGCCCGTCGCCGAACAGCCCGACGCTGGCCAGCGCGTCCATCACCACATCCGGCGTGAGCGACTGGTAAGGGTGAGCCGCCCGCGCCGCGCTTTCAGGCATTGCTGCTGGCCCGGACCTCTTCCATGCTTGTCAAGCCGGCCAGGACCTTGGCAATACCGTCCTGGCGCAGGGTGCGAAACTTGCCGGATTGAAAGGCCTCCACCTGCACCAGTTCCGAACGCGCGCCAGTTTGTATCAGGCGTCGAACGCCCGGGTTCACCGTCATCAACTCGTGCAGGCCGACGCGTCCCGACAGGCCGGTGTCAATGCATTTGGGGCAACCCGGGGCGCTGTAGTGCTTGAGTCCGCCCTCGCTGCCAAAGTCGCGCTGCCATTGCGCCAAAACCTCCTCGCGGGGTGGTCGCACTGCTTCCGGAAAGGCATGCAGGTAGTCATGGAGCAACTCGTCGACGTAGTCGTCGCTGGCGCGCTCGGAGGTCCGGCAGGAGGTGCAAAACTTGCGCGCCAGCCGTTGCGCCAGAACCGCCAGCAGTGAGTCGGCAAAATTGAACGGGTCCATGCCCATGTCGATCAGCCGGGTCACGGTCTCGGCCGCGCTGTTGGTGTGCAGGGTGGACAGCACCATGTGCCCGGTGAGCGAGGCCTCGATGGCGATCTGGGCCGTTTCTGCGTCGCGAATCTCACCCACCATGATGATGTCGGGGTCAGCGCGCAGGAAGGAGCGCAGCGCCTTGGCAAAGGTCCAGTCGATCTTGGGGTTGATCTGCACCTGGCGCAAGTCGGGCTGGGTGATTTCAATCGGGTCTTCGGCGGTCCAGATCTTGCGGTCGGGCGTGTTGAGCTGGCCCAGCACCGAATGCAGCGTGGTGGTCTTGCCCGAGCCCGTGGGGCCCACGCACAGCACCATGCCGTAAGGCCGCGAGATGGCGTCGTGCAACTGGGCGTAATTGACCTCGGTCAGGCCGAGCTTGTTCATGGCAATGGGCTTGCTGGAAGCCAGCAGGCGCATCACCACGTCTTCGAGACCGTTGGCTGTCGGGATGGTGGCAATGCGCAATTCCAGCCGGTGCTTTTTGGAAAACTTGCTGAAATTGATCTTGCCGTCCTGCGGCTTGCGTCGCTCGGAGATGTCGAGGTCGGCCATGATCTTGAGACGCGCCACCAGGGCCGCGCGGTAGGTGTGTGGCAACTCGAGGTAGGGTGACAGCATGCCGTCCTTGCGGAAGCGGATGCGCACCTTGGCGCGCCGCGGTTGCGACTCGACGTGGATGTCGGAGACGCCGCGGGCATGGGCCTCGATGATCATGGTGTTGATCAGGCGAACCAGCGTGTTGTCGGATTGCTCGATCTGCCGCTCTTCCTCCTCGGCGTGCTCATCCCCGGAGCTGAGTTCCATGGACTCCAGCAATTCGCTGGAGCTGGTCCGCTCTGCGGTCGTCTCGTCAAGCAGGTCAAACTCCTCGTCGACCACCTTGTGGTGCAAACCGAATTTCTCGTAGGTCTCGCGGATCTTCTGCTTGATGTGCAACTCATCGCCCAGCGTGGCAATCACCCGGCCTTGCACCAGGAATTCCAGTTCCTCGAGCATCTTGCGCTGGGTCGGGTCCACCGCCGCCACCACGGTCATGTTGTCGTGCAGCATCAGGGGCATCACGTTGAGCCGCAGGGCGGTGGACATCGGGATCTTCTTAAGCGCCGCGTCCTCGATGGGGAACTGTTTGACATCGACCACCGGGTAGCCCATTTTGCGCGCCAGGGCGGTGATGAGGTCGCGTCGCGTCAGGAAGCCCATCTTGACGAGCAACTCACCGATGGGCACCGACCGCTCTGTTTTTTGCTTTTCCAGCGCGAGTTTGAGTTGGTCGTCGCTGATGTAGCCCAGCAGGGTCAGCGCCTCGCCGACCCGGATCATCGGCATTTTGGACTGTTGCGCCAGAGCCTGCATCAACTGCTCGGGAAACAGCACGGCGGTGTCCAGAAGATAATCGCCGAGCTTTCGGTTGCGCAGGTAGTTTTGCTCTTCCGCCGCTTGCTCGACCTGCTGCGCGGTGACCACCTCGTGCTCGACCAGCACCTTGCCGATATGGCTGCCCAGGGTGAAGCGGTTGAAGGCCTCATGCGGCATGAAGACACGCTCGATCGACCCCTCGTTGCCGATGGGCGGGAACAGGTACAGGCCAAAGTCGGTTTCGACACAGCCGATGGTCAGACCCGAAAGTTGCTCGCCGTTCTTCAGATCGAGGTGGTAGTCCACTGTGGCGCGGTGGCCCAGAATGTCCGCGTACTGCTCGCTGGTGCTGATCTCCCTCGGATGCAGCAGTTTCTTAAGAGTGAGGCGCAAGAATTGCGCGAACGGCAGGGATACCGGGGTCTTGTTCTGTTCAATCTGGATGACGGCCACTTTTTTGCCGGGGTTCAGGGTGATCAGCAGGCAGCGCCGGACGGCGCCGTTGAGTCCCTCGATGTCACATTCCTGGGGCTCGCGCCAGGCCTCTGCCGACTGGTATGTCGCAAAGGGCGGCGGCGGCCAGCTGAATACCGGCAGCTTGTCCGGGCCCGCTGGGGCGCTTTTGTGCAGCCCGTGAGACGGGGGTTTCGCATCTTCTTTTGGGAACAAGGTGTCGGCCAGGGTCATCATTGCCTCAACATCAAAAAAATTGTAAATACAAACGCCATTTTGCGGCCAATTTTGGGATCAACCTCTAACAGTCGGGTTTTTTTTGCGCTAACGTCAGCGGGCTCGTTAACTGTTGTGAACCCGGAAGAACGCCATGTTTGACTATCTCATTATCGGCGGTGGCTCGGCGGGCTGTGTGCTGGCTGGCCGCCTGTCTGAAGATCCCGATGTGACGGTGGCGCTGCTTGAAGCCGGCCCGGTCGACAGCAGCGTGCTGATCCATTGTCCGGCGGGCCTGGCGGTCATGGCCAAATTCGGCCTGATGGGCTGGGGCCTCAACACCGTCGCGCAGCCTGGCTTGAACGGCCGCACGGGCTACCAGCCAAGAGGCAAGGTGCTGGGCGGCTCCAGTTCCCTCAACGCCATGGTCTACACCCGCGGCCATCCGGCCGACTACGACTTCTGGGCCGAGCAGGGCAACCCCGGCTGGACCTATGCCGAGGTGCTGCCCTATTTCAAAAAGGCCGAACACAATGAGCGCGGTGCCGATGACTTCCATGGTTCAGACGGACCCCTCAATGTGATGGACTTGCGCAGCCCGAACCGCTTCGGAGAACTGTTTGTGCGGGCGGGCGAGCAGGCGGGCTATCTGCGCAATGCCGACTTTAATGGCGCGCAACAGGAGGGCGTGGGTCCCTACCAGGTGACGCACAAGAAGGGCGAGCGTTGCAGCGCCGCCAAGGCCTATGTCACGCCCAATCTGTCACGGCCCAATCTGAAAGTGTTCACGGGCGCGCTCAGCACCCGCATCCTGCTGGACGGCAAGCGTGCCGTGGGTGTGGAGTATGTGCACGAGGGTCAGACCCGGCGCCTCAAGTGCCGGCGCGAGGTGCTGCTGAGCGCGGGGGCCATCCAGTCGCCGCAGATTTTGCTGCTGTCGGGCATTGGCCCGCGCGAGCACCTGCAGACGCACCAGATTGCGCCGATCCACCATCTGCCCGGCGTGGGCCTGCACTTGCACGACCACATCGACATGGTTCAGGTGGTCGATGTTCCGCGCGGCAGTGAATTGTTTGGCGTCTCACCCGCTGGCGCGATGCGTATGCTCAAGGGCATTTTTGAGTGGCGCAAAACGCGCAGCGGCATGCTGACCAGCAACTTTGCCGAAGCCGGCGGCTTCATCAAGAGCGACCCGTCCGAGGCCCTGCCCGACCTGCAACTGCACTTTGTGACCGGCAAACTCATCAACCATGGCCGCACCACCACGCTGGGCCACGGGTTTTCATGCCACGTGTGTCTTCTGCGCCCGCAAAGCCGTGGCAGCGTGCGCCTGGCCAGCAAGGACCCGCTGGCCCTGCCGCTGGTGGACCCGGGTTTCCTGGGTGCGCAAGACGACATGGACCGGATGGTGCGCGGCTTCAAATTGATGCGCAACATCCTGCAGCAGCCGGCGCTGGCGCAGTTTGGCGGGCGCGAGCTGGCGGCCACGGCGAGTGCGCAAACCGATGCCGAGATCGCGCAGGCCATTCGCAAGCTGGCCGATACCATTTACCACCCGGTGGGCAGCTGCCGCATGGGCCCGGGTGAGATGGATGTGGTCGACGCCGAGTTGCGCGTGCACGGCCTGCTGGGTCTTCGCGTGGTGGATGCGTCCATCATGCCGCGCATTGTGAGCGGCAACACCAATGCGCCGGTGATCATGATCGCCGAAAAGGCCGCCGCTATGATCAGGGCCTCGGCGGGTTGACTCACGCCGCTTGTCAAACTACTGCGACCCTCATGAACTACCAAGCCAAGCCCGCGCGTTACGACACCATGCCCTACCGCTTCTGCGGCAAGAGCGGCCTCAAGTTACCGGCCATTTCGCTCGGGTTGTGGCACAACTTTGGTGATGCCACGCCGCTGGCGACCCAGCGCGAGATGCTGCGCACCGCGTTCGATCTGGGCATCACCCACTTTGACCTGGCCAACAACTACGGACCGCCCTACGGCAGCGCCGAGACCAATTTTGGCGAGCACCTGCGCCGCGACTTCCGGCCCTACCGCGACCAGCTCATCATCTCCAGCAAAGCCGGCTGGGACATGTGGCCCGGCCCCTACGGCACCGGCGGCGGCTCGCGCAAATATGTGCTGGCCAGCCTGGACCAGAGCCTGCAGCGCATGGGGCTGGACTATGTGGATATTTTTTATTCGCACCGGTTCGATCCCGACACGCCGCTCGAGGAAACCATGGGCGCGCTCGCCAGCGCCGTGCAGCAGGGCAAGGCCCTGTATGTGGGCATCAGCAGCTATTCGGCCAGCAAGACGCGCGAGGCTGCGGCGCTGCTGCGCGGCATGGGGGTGCGCCCGCTCATTCACCAGCCGTCGTACAGCCTCTTGAACCGCTGGATCGAGGACGACCTTCTCGACGCGCTCGATGACACCGGCATGGGCTGCATCGCCTTCAGCGCGCTGGCCCAGGGCCTGTTGACCGACAAATACATCAACGGCATCCCCCAGGATGCACGCATCAACCGCCCCGGTGGCGGCTCCTTCAAGCCCGACTTTTTGAGCGAGGCCAACCTCAAACACGTGCGCGCCCTCAACGACATGGCGCGGGCGCGCGGCCAGAGCCTGGCGCAAATGGCCATCGCCTGGGTGCTGCGCGACGCCCGCGTCACCAGCGCCCTGATCGGCGCCAGTTCAGCCGCCCAAATCACCGAGCTGGCCGGGGCCTTGAGCCAGCTGTCGTTCAGCGCCGCAGAGTTGCAGGCCATTGACCAGCACGCGGTCGAAGGCGGCATCAACCTGTGGCAAAAGCCGTCGACCGACCAGCGCCCGTGACCTTGCCTTCGCGATCGAACCTGCTGGCGCTGGGCGCCATCGGGTTGTGGGGCAGCCTGGCCAGCCTGGGCATGGCCTTGAGCCATGTGCCGCCGTTTTTGCTGACCGGCCTGTCGCTGCTCGTGGGTGGCCTGATTGCGCTGCCGCTCTCGGGTTTCAGGCTGTTGTTATGGCGGGTGCCCCTGCCCACGCTGGCGCTCGGCGTGTATGGTCTGTTTGGCTTCCACTTCTTGCTGTTTCTGGCGCTGCGCCATGCCCCGCCGGTGCCGGCCAATCTGGTCAATTACCTGTGGCCCCTGCTCATCGTGGTGCTGGCGCCGGTGCTGCTGCCCGGGATGACTTTGCGCTGGCAGCATGTGGCGGCCGCACTCATTGGCTTTTCCGGCGCCGTCCTGGTGATTTTGAGCAGCGCCGGTGAAGGTGCTGCCGGTTTTGGCGCGGCAGGGTGGTCCTGGGGCTACCTGGCGGCGCTGGCCTCGGCTTTCATCTGGGCCAGCTACTCGTTGCTGACACGCCGCGTGCCCGCCTTCCCCACCGCGGCCATCGGCGGGTTTGCCTGGGTCTCGGGCCTGCTGTCCCTGCTGTGCCACGCGCTGATGGAGCCAGGCGTGAGCCTGAGTCTGCGTGACTGGGCCCTGATTGGCATCATGGGACTGGGGCCCATGGGAGCGGCCTTCTTTCTGTGGGACCGGGCGCTCAAGACCGGCGACGCGCGCCACATCGGCATCCTGAGCTACCTGACGCCGCTGCTCTCCACGGTCGCGCTGCTGTGGCTCAGTGGTCGCGCCCTGACCTGGCCGGTGGCGCTGGCGGGCGCGCTGATTGTCGGCGCGGCCTGGCTGGGGACACGTGTCAGATAGGCCGGATTTCGGTGCCGGGTCTCGCCCCGGCACCGGGCACAATACTGCCATGATTGAACTCTCCGACATTCAAGCCGCCGCCCGGCGCCTGCAGGGGCACCTCCTGCGCACGCCCTGTGTGGCCTCGCAAACGCTCTCGGGCATCACCGGGGCGCAGGTGTTTCTGAAGTTCGAGAACCTGCAGTTCACGGCGTCGTTCAAGGAGCGTGGCGCCTGCAACAAGCTGTCGCAGCTGGATGCCCATGAGCGCGCCCGGGGTGTTATTGCCATGAGCGCGGGCAACCATGCCCAGGGGGTGGCCTACCATGCGCAGCGCCTGGGAATTCACGCGGTGATTGTGATGCCGCGTTTCACGCCGGGCGTCAAGGTCGAGCGAACACGCGGGTTTGGCGCCGAAATTGTGCTGCACGGCGACACCCTCGACGAGGCGCGCGCCCATGCCTTGCAACTGGCCGACCAGCGGCAACTTGTTTTTGTTCATCCCTACGACGACCCCGACATCATTGCGGGCCAGGGCACGGTGGCGCTCGAGATACTCGACGACGTGCCAGACCTGGACACGCTGGTGGTGGCAATCGGTGGCGGCGGCCTGATTGCGGGCATGGCGACGGCGGCCCGGGCGATCAAACCCGGCATCGAGATCATCGGCGTGCAAGCCTCACGTTTTCCGGCCATGTTCAATGCCATCAAGGGCACCCACCTGCCGCAGGGCAACAGCAGCATCGCCGAAGGCATTGCGGTGGGCACCCCCGGCGTGTTGCCGCAGGCCATCATTCGCGACAAAGTGAATGACTTGCTGCTGGTGGACGAGGGTGATATCGAGCAAGCCATCGTGATGCTGCTCGAGGTCGAGAAAACCCTGGTCGAGGGCGCCGGTGCCGCCGGCCTCGCGGCGCTGCTGAAATACCCCGAGCGTTTCAAGGGAAAAAGAGTGGGCGTGGTGCTGTGCGGGGGCAATATCGACCCGTTGCTGCTGGCTGCCATCATCGAGCGCGGCATGGTGCGCGCCGGCCGGCTGGCGCGCCTGAAGGTGAGCGCGCGCGATGTGCCGGGCACGCTGGCGCTGATCACCGCCACGGTGGCCACCGCCGGGGCCAACATCAACGAGGTCCACCATCAGCGCGCCTTCACCACGCTGGCCGCGCAAAACGTCGAGGTCGAACTGGTGATCCAGACCCGCGGCCCGCAGCACATCACCGAGGTGCTCGAGGCGCTGCAACAGGCCGGCTTGCAGGCGCAACTGGTGCACTGAGACCGAAGGGCGAAATTTCTTGGCCTGGATCAATGTCTCGGCAACTATTGATGTAACCGTCAGGTAACTGTCGGCGACCTTCCCTAGAATTCCAAGTTTTGAGCCGTCGTGCCCACGAGCCGGGCATCTTGCCATTTTTATAACATCCAGAGGACTGATACGCCATGCCAAGCCTGAACCCCAATGCACCAAGCCATGTCCAAAACGCCAAACTGATCGCCTGGGTGGCCGACATGGCCGCGCTTACCCAGCCTGACAGCATTTATTGGTGTGACGGCTCCGACGACGAATACGCCCGCCTGTGCCAGCAGTTGGTGGATGCCGGCACCTTCCGATCACTCAACCCGGCCAAGCGCCCCAACAGTTTCCTGGCCTGCTCCGACCCGAGCGACGTGGCGCGCGTCGAAGATCGCACCTACATCTGCTCCGAGAAAAAGGAAAACGCCGGTCCCACCAACAACTGGATGGCACCCGCCGACATGCGCGCCACCCTGCAGCCACTGTTTGCAGGCTGCATGAAGGGCCGCACCATGTATGTGGTGCCGTTCAGCATGGGGCCGCTGGGCTCGCACATTTCGCACATTGGCATCGAACTCACCGACAGCGCCTACGTGGCGGTCAATCAGAAAATCATGACCCGCATGGGCAAGGCCGTGTACGACGTGCTGGGTACCGAGGGCGCGTTTGTGCCCTGCATGCACACCGTAGGCGCGCCGCTGGCGGCCGGTCAGGCCGATGTGAAATGGCCATGCAACAGCACCAAATACATCGTCCATTTCCCGGAAACCCGTGAAATCTGGTCTTATGGCTCGGGCTACGGCGGCAACGCCTTGCTCGGTAAAAAGTGTTTTGCGCTGCGTATTGCCTCCAACATGGGCCGCGACCAGGGCTGGCTGGCCGAGCACATGCTCATCCTGGGTGTGACCAATCCGCAAGGCAAAAAATACCACGTGGCCGCCGCTTTCCCCAGCGCCTGCGGCAAAACCAATTTCTCCATGCTGGTGCCCCCGGCGGGTTTTGACGGCTGGAAAGTGACCACCATTGGCGACGACATCGCCTGGATCAAACCGCACGCTGACGGCAGGATGTACGCCATCAACCCCGAGGCCGGTTATTTTGGCGTGGCGCCGGGCACCAATTTCCACACCAATCCCAACTGCATGGCCAGCCTCGACAAAAACGTGATCTTCACCAACGTCGCACTCACCGACGACGGTGATGTCTGGTGGGAGGGCATGGAGCAGGACGGTGGCGGCTTGCCCGCGCACCTGATCGACTGGCAGGGCAAGGACTGGACCCCCGAGATCGCCAAGGCCACGGGCGCCAAGGCGGCCCATCCCAACTCCCGTTTCACGGTGGCGGCAGGAAACAACCCCGCGCTTGACCCCGAGTGGGACAACCCGGCGGGTGTTGCCATCGACGCCTTTATTTTTGGCGGCCGCCGTTCCACCACGGTGCCCCTGGTCACCGAGTCGCGCAACTGGATGGAAGGTGTCTACATGGCCGCCACCATGGGTTCCGAGACCACCGCAGCGGCTGTCGGCCAGATGGGGGTGGTGCGCCGCGACCCGTTTGCCATGCTGCCGTTCTGCGGCTACAACATGAGCGACTATTTCCAGCACTGGCTCGACATGGAGCACAAACTCGAGGAACTGGGCCACACCCTGCCCAAGATCTTCTGTGTCAACTGGTTCCGCAAGAATGCGGCCGGAAAATTTGTCTGGCCCGGCTACGGTGACAACATGCGCGTGCTCAAGTGGATGATTGACCGCCTCGAAGGCAAGGCACAGGGCGTGGAAACCATGTTTGGCATTGCGCCGCTGTTCGACGAACTCACCTGGACCGGCCTGCCCTTCAGCGCCGAGCAATTCAACACCGTGACCAGTATCGACAAGGCGGCCTGGGTCGAGGAACTCAGGCTGCACGCCGCCCATTTCGAGCAGTTGTCCTACCATTTGCCACAGGCGCTCATTGAAACCAAGGCCACACTGGAGCAGCGCCTGCTGGCTTGAGACCATGCGGGGGGAGTGAATGGGGCGCTGGCACCACATTCACTCCGGTTTCTTGACATGAGACAACACGCGGCGGTGCCGCTTCGGTAAACTGGTGTCCCGCTTAAGGAGTTCCCTCATGAAGATTCTTCTCGCCGTTGACGGCAGCCTCTACACCAAGAAAATGCTGGCCTACCTGGCGGCCCATGAGATGTTTTCGCCTAAAAATGAATACACCGCCTTCACTGCCCAGATGATGCTGCCCAGCCAGGCGCGCGCCGCGCTTGGCAAGGAACTGGTCGCCAAATACTACGAGGACGAAGGCCAGCGCGTCATGGGCCCGGTCCACAAATTCCTGGAGCGCCAGGGCGTCAAGGCCAAAGGCATCTGGAAGACCGGCAATGCTGGCGAACTGATCGCCAAGCTGGCAGACGCTGAAAAATTTGACCTGGTGGTGATGGGCTCGCACGGCCATGGTGCCCTGGTCAACCTGGTGGTGGGCTCGGTGGCCACCAAGGTGCTGGCCAGTTGCAAAGTGCCTGTCCTGATCGTCCGCTAAAGCCGTTTTAAGCAGCGCGCAGGTCCAAATTGGCAAAAGGCATGATTTTGGCGGCCGGGCAGGGCACCCGCGTGCGGCCCCTGACGCGCGATTTGCCCAAGCCCATGGTGCCCATTCTGGGCAAGCCGGTGATGGAATACCTGATCGAGCACCTGGCTCGCCACGGCATCACGGAGATCATGGTCAACGTGGCCTGGCACCATCAGAAAATTGAAGAATATTTTGGGGACGGCCGGCGTTGGGGCGTGCAAATTGGCTACGCCTATGAGGGCGTGCGCGACCATGGCGAAATTTTGCCGCGGCCGATGGGCTCGGCCGGTGGCATGCGGCGCATCCAGGACTTCAGCGGATTTTTTGACGAGACCACGCTGGTGCTGTGTGGCGACGCGCTGATTGACCTCGACATTACCGCCGCCCTCGCGGAACACCAAGCCAAGCAGGCCATGGCCAGTGTGGTGGCGATGGACGTGCCGCTGGCCGATGTGCAAAGCTACGGCATCGTGGTGGCGGGGGCCGATGGCCGCATTGCCTCATTCCAGGAAAAACCCAAACCGGCTGAGGCCAAGTCGACACTGGCGAGCACCGGCATCTATATTTTCGAGCCGGCCGTGCTCGGCTTCGTGCCGCCGGGCCAGGTGTATGACATCGGTTCCCAACTGTTCCCGGACCTGGTCGCGCATGACCTGCCCTTCTATGTGCAGAACCGGCCTTTCCACTGGCTGGACATTGGTCGGGTGGGGGACTATTGGTCGGTCCTGCAGCGGGTGCTGCGCGGCGAGGTGGCCGATATGACCATGCCGGGCCGAGAGGTCAGGCCGGGCATCTGGGTGGGCATCAACACCTCCATCCCGTGGCACCAGGTCAACATCGAGGGCCCTGTCTACATCGGCTCAAGTGTGCGCATCGAGCCCGGCGTGTCGATCGTGGGGCCGGCCTGGATCGGCCACGGTTGCCATTTGCGAACGGGTTGCAAATTGGTGCGAAGCATTCTGTTCGAGTACACCCGCATCGCCGCCGACATGCGCATCCACGAGATGATCGTCTCGCCCGACTACTGCGTCGACCGCCATGGCGACACGCTCTACCATGACGATGACGCCACCCAGTTGCGCTGGGGTGACGCGCGAGCCTGAGCTGGCCGCCGCCATCCCCTTGCCGGTATGCCAGGCATCAAAGGGTGCCGTTTGCCTTGGACGGTAACTGCTGGGCGGTCCGTAAAATTGCGCCCGACTTTAACCCTTTTATACTCGCCCCATGACTTCAAAACACTTGCAACGTGGCGCCTTGAATGGCGGCGTGATCGCCATGCTGATCGGTGCGCTGGCGCTGGGTGCCATGCTGGTCTATTCCGCCGTTTCAGGCTACGAGTTGCCTTTCTGGCCGGCCATGGCCGTGATCGCCGTGAACTTTGTGGCCGCGGGCCGCCTGGCCTGGACCGTGATTCAGGCCAAAAAGCGCCGTTAAGCGGCTGGCTGGTGCGCCTGCTTCAGGGCGGCCTGAAACGCCTGCGTCACACGCGCGGGTTGCGGCGAGGCCCGCACGATGCTGAAAAAGCTGCAGTGGTAGTTGAACAGTTGCGGCTGCACGGCCTGCATCCGGCCCTGGCGCACAAAACTCTCGGCGTAGTGGTCGGGTAAAAACCCCAGAAAACTGCCCGACAGGATCAGCGTTGCAATCGATTCCTGGTCGTAGCCGGTGGCCGCGCGGCTCAGCTTGACCTGCTGGGTCAGTTCCATGTTGGGCGAGTGGTAGCCCAGCCCGGCAAAGGCAAAGTCGTGCAGATCCTCCCAGCTTTGCGGCTGCCGCTGTGCCTCCGGGGCCAGCAAGGGGTGGTCCGCACTGGCATACAGGACCATGGTCTCGGTGAAGAGTTCCTCATAGGTCAACACGGCCGAGCTGCGGTGGCCGGGGATGATGCCCACCTGAAACTGGCCGTCGAGCACGCCGCGCTCTATGCGGTTGAGCGGCGCGACATGCAGATGCAGGCGCACTTCCGGCGCCTGCCGCACAAAGCGCCGGATGGCTTCGCCAATGTGGGCTTCCGGGTTGCTGGCGGTCTTGTCAAAGACGGCAATGTGCAACTCGCCGCCCATGCGCTGGTGAATCTCATCGACACGGCTGCGAAAGGCATCGACCCCGGCCAGCAGGCGCAGTGTCTCGGCGTAAATCTGTTCGCCTTCCGGGGTCAGTGAAAAACCGGCGCGGCCACGGCGGCACAGGCTCAGGCCCAGGCGTGTCTCCAGGTCCTTGACATGGCGGCTCACGGTGGAGGTGCCAATGTTCAACTCCAGCTCGGCCGCCGCCATGCCGCCGCAGTCCACCACGGTTTTGAACACGCGCAGCAGGCGGATGTCCATGTCACTGAGCTGCCCCAGGGCGGCGCGGGTTTTTACTTGCATGGATTGGCAACCAAGTTGTGATGGTTAAACATTTATAAGAGTAACAGAGTCACGCAGAATCGGCGAATTGCTTTAATTGGAGACACCATGAACATGACCGATGCTCAAGTTTTGAACCGCCCGCGCACCGATGCCGCCTGGCTGGATGCCCACTGGATGCCCTACACCGGCAACCGGGACTTCAAGGCCCACCCGCGCATGATGGCGGCGGCCAGCGGTTGTTATTACACCGACATCGACGGTCGCCAGATTTTTGACGGGCTGTCCGGCTTGTGGACCTGCGGCCTGGGCCATGGCCGCCCGGAAATTGTCGAGGCCGCCAGCCGCCAGCTGGCCACGCTGGACTATTCGCCGGCTTTTCAGTTCGGCCACCCGCTGTCGTTTGCCCTGGCCAACAAGCTCAAGGAACTCACGCCCGCCGGTCTCGACTACGTGTTTTTCACCGGCTCGGGCTCGGAGTCGGCCGACACCTCGCTCAAGATGGCGCGGGCCTACTGGCGTGCCAAAGGGCAGGCCAGCAAGAGCCTGCTGATCGGCCGCGAAAAGGGTTACCACGGGGTCAACTTCGGCGGTATCTCGGTGGGTGGCATTGGCGCCAACCGCAAGGCCTTCGGCCAGGGCATCGCGGCCGACCATCTGCCGCACACCCAACCGCCGGCCGGCGTGTTCCACCGTGGCATGCCGCCGGCTGACGGCCCGCATGGTGTGGTGCTGGCCGAGGACCTGCTCAAGCTCATCACCCTGCACGATGCGTCCAACATTGCCGCCGTCATCATCGAGCCGATGTCGGGTTCGGCTGGTGTGGTGGTGCCGCCCGTGGGTTACCTGCAGCGCATACGCGAGATTTGCACGGCCAATAACATCCTGCTGATTT
Source organism: Polaromonas sp. (assembly GCA_021737975.1). Lineage (GTDB taxonomy): Bacteria > Pseudomonadota > Gammaproteobacteria > Burkholderiales > Burkholderiaceae_C > Rhodoferax. Next base: position 106,305 of record JAIPCZ010000002.1, read on the forward strand.
TTGATGAAGTGATCACCGGCTTCGGCCGCATGGGCGCATACACCGGCGCCGAGGCCTTTGGTGTCACACCCGACATCATGAACGTGGCCAAACAAATCACCAATGGCGCGCAGCCTCTGGGCGCGGTGCTGGCCAGCAAGGACATTTACGACACCTTCATGGCGCAGGGCGGCCCTGACTACATGCTCGAATTTGCCCACGGTTACACCTACTCGGCGCACCCGGTGCCCTGCGCGGTGGGCCTGGCGGTGCTCGACATTCTGGAGCGTGAAAACATGGTGGAGCGCGTCCAGACGCTGAGCCCGCACTTCGAGAACGCGGTGCACAGCCTGCAGGGGGCCAAACATGTGACCGGCATCCGCAACTACGGGCTGGCGGCCGGCTTTACCATCGACGCGCTGCCCGGCGAACCCGCCAAACGCCCGTACCAGATTGCCACGGCCATGCTGGCCAAGGGTTTTTATGTGCGTTACGGTGGCGATACCATCCAGCTGGCGCCGCCCTTCATTTCCACGCCCGCGCAAATTGACAGCCTGGTCAACGCCCTGGGTGAAACCATCAATCAAACGGCCTGATCATGCAAACCCTACCCAAAATCCAGGACCTTCCCCACATCAAACACCTGATCGACGGCCAGCTGGTGGCTGGCGGCACGCGCCAGGCCGATGTTTTCAACCCCGCCACCGGCCAGGCTGAAAAGCGCGTCCTGCTGGCCGACAAACTCACCGTTGAGCAGGCCATTGCCAGCGCGCATGCGGCCTACCCGGGCTGGCGCAACACACCCGCGCTCAAGCGCGCCCGCGTCATGAGCAAGCTCAAGGAACTGCTCGAAGCCAACGCCGACGCGATCTGCGCGCTGGTCACCGCCGAGCATGGCAAGGTCCTGGGCGACTCCATGGGCGAGCTGCAGCGTGGTATTGAAAACGTTGAATACGCCAGTTATGCGCCCGAGTTGCTCAAAGGCGAGCACAGCAGGAATGTCGGCCCGGGCATCGATTCCTGGAGCGAGTTCCAGGCGCTGGGGGTATGCGCCGGCATCACCCCGTTCAATTTTCCCGTGATGGTGCCGCTGTGGATGTGGCCGATGGCCGTGGCCTGCGGCAACACCTTCATTTTGAAGCCGTCCGAGCGCGACCCGTCGAGCACCCTGCTGGTGGCCGAACTGGCGCTGCAAGCCGGCCTGCCCCCGGGTGTGCTCAACGTGGTGCATGGCGACAAGGAGGCGGTCGACACGCTGTTGACCGACCCGCGCGTCAAGGCCGTGAGCTTCGTTGGCTCGACCCCGATTGCCGAATACATTTACACCACCGGCTGTGCCCACGGCAAACGTGTGCAGGCGCTCGGTGGCGCCAAAAACCACGCTGTGGTGATGCCCGATGCCGACATTGCCAATGCCGTCAATGCCCTCATGGGCGCGGCCTATGGCTCCTGCGGCGAGCGTTGTATGGCGATCCCGCTGGTCGTGGCGGTGGGTGATGCCACAGCCGATGCCGTGGTGGCCGGGCTGCAGGCCGAGATCGCCAAGATGAAGGTCGGTCCCGGCACCGATGCCGCTTGTGACATGGGCCCGCTGGTCACCCGGGCGCACTTCGACAAGGTCAGGGGCTATGTTGATCAGGGCGTGAAAGAGGGCGCCACGCTGGTGGTGGACGGCCGCGGTGTCAACGTGCCAGGTCATGAAAATGGCTACTTCCTGGGTGCCTGCCTGTTTGACAATGTCAAGCCCGGCATGGTGACCTACCAGGAAGAAATCTTCGGCCCGGTGCTGGGTGTGGTGCGGGTCCAGACGTTGCAGGAGGCCATGGACATGATCGATGCCCACGAGTACGGCAACGGCACCTGCATCTTTACCCGCGACGGTGAGGCCGCCCGCTTTTTCAGTGACCACATCCAGGTCGGCATGGTTGGCATCAACGTGCCGCTGCCGGTGCCGGTGGCCTACCACTCGTTTGGCGGTTGGAAGCGCAGCCTGTTCGGCGACCTGCACGCCTACGGCCCGGATGCCGTGCGCTTCTATACCAAGCGCAAGACCATCACCCAGCGCTGGCCCTCAGCGGGTGTGCGCGAGGGTGCGGTGTTCAGTTTCCCGAGCAGCCGCTGACAGGCAGCTGATCAGCGCATGTCCGAGGTCGGCAGGCGCCACATCCAGAGCGCCACCAGCGCGCAGCAGGCGCCGGGTACCCAGCCGATGTTCGCCGGCATGAACCACCAGGCGATTCCCGAGCTCAGCGTCATGGTGGCCCAGGCGACCTGTTTGGCGCGCATGGGCACGGCGCGCTGGCTGCGCCAGTCCCGCACCATCGGGCCAAAGCGCGGGTGTCTGAGCAGCCACTGCTCATAGCGGGCGCTGCCCAGCGAAAAGCAATAGGCGGCCAGCAGCACAAAAGGGGTGGTGGGCAACAGCGGCAGGGCAATGCCGATGAAACCCAGAAGCAGGCACAGCGCGCCGCAGATCAGCCAGACCCAGCGCACCCAGCGCGGGCGCGACGCTTGGGTAGGCACAGCAGGTGGCAGGGGGGACGACAAAATTTGAGGCGGCGTTGACAAATAGGTGGCCATTGTCAGGCGGTTTAACGCACACTTCGGGTTTTCATTTCAAGGAAACTGCCATGTTGATCGGATTGCCCAAGGAAATCAAGAACCATGAATACCGCGTCGGCCTGACACCTGCGAGCGTGCGCGAGCTCACCCAGCACGGCCACCAGGTGCTGGTGCAGAACGGTGCTGGTGACGGCATTGGCATGAGTGATGAAAAGTATGTGGCCGCAGGTGCCACGCTGGTGGCTGATGCGGCGCAGGTCTTCGCCAAGGCTGAGATGATTGTCAAGGTGAAAGAGCCGCAAGCCCAGGAATGCGCCATGTTGCGCCCCGGCCAGATCTTGTACACCTACCTGCACCTCGCGCCTGACCCGGAACAGACGGCCGCGCTGGTTAAGTCCGGTGCCGTGTGTATCGCCTATGAAACCATCACCGGCCCCGGCGGCGGCCTGCCCTTGCTGGCTCCGATGAGCGAGGTGGCTGGCCGCATGGCGGTGCAGGCCGGTGCCGCGCACCTTGAAAAGTCCAAGGGTGGCATGGGGGTACTGCTCGGTGGTGTGCCCGGTGTGCCGGCGGCGCATGTGGTGATTCTTGGCGCCGGTGTGGTTGGCACACACGCCATGCAAATGGCTGTGGGCATGGGTGCCAAGGTGACGGTGCTGGACAAAAATGTCGACCGTTTGCGCCAGCTGGACCTGATTTTTGGCAACCGCATTCACACCGTCTATTCCACGGCCCAGAGCGTCGAAGACGCGGTGCTGGACGCGGAACTGGTGGTCGGTGGTGTGCTGATTCCCGGCGCGGCCGCGCCCAAGCTGGTCACGCGCGACATGATCTCGCGCATGAAAAAAGGCGCCGTGGTGGTCGACGTGGCAATTGACCAGGGCGGCTGCTTCGAGACCTCGCATGCCACGACCCATGCCGACCCGACCTTCGTGGTCGACGGCGTGGTGCATTATTGCGTGGCCAACATGCCCGGCGCGGTGGCGCGCACCAGCACCTTTGCCCTCAACAACGCCACCATTGGCCACGCCGTGGCGCTGGCGGACAAGGGCTGGCGGCAGGCGCTCCGGGACAACCCGCACCTGAAAAACGGCCTCAATGTGGCCCACGGGCAGGTCACCTACGAGGCGGTGGCCGCCACGCTGGGCTACGCCTACGTGCCTGCGGATTCCCTGCTGGCTTGAGTTAGCCTGAGTCAGCCTGTGGCGCGCGCCCGGCAGGGGATAATGCGCGCCACATGGCACTTATCACACTCCTTGACGGACAACTGGCTTTCGGACACGTCCCGCTGCTGGATCACACCACTTTTTCCCTGGAAACGCAGGAGCGCGTCGGCCTGATCGGCCGTAATGGCGCGGGCAAATCCTCGCTGCTCAAAATTCTGGGCGGGCTGGAAAAGCCCGACGATGGCACCCTGCAAGTGCAGGGCAACACCCGCATATCCTATGTGGCGCAGGAGCCGCAGCTCGATTCCGACGCCACCGTGTTCGAGGCCGTCAGCGCCGGCTTGGCCCGGGTGCGGGAACTGATCGACGAGTATTCCCAGGGCCACGGCGACCTTGACGCGATGCAAAGCGAAATCGAATCTCTGGACGGCTGGAACTGGGAGCAGCGCGTGGGCGAGACCCTGCACCGCCTGCACCTGGACGCCGATGCGCGCATCAGCACGCTCTCTGGCGGCAACAAGAAGCGCGTGGCGCTGGCCCAGGCGCTGGTGGCGGCGCCCGACGTGCTGCTGCTCGACGAGCCCACCAATCACCTGGATCTGGACAGCATCGAGTGGCTGGAGGGCCTGCTGTGCGACTTCAAGGGCAGCATCGTCACGGTGACGCACGACCGCTCGTTTCTGGACAATGTGGCGACCCGCATCGTCGAGCTCGACCGCGGCAAGCTGCTGAGCTACCCCGGAAACTTTGCCGCTTATCTGCTCCAAAAAGAAGAGCAGATGGCGCAGGAGGCGGTGATCAACGCGCGCGCCGACAAGCTGCTGGCGCAAGAAGAAGTGTGGATCCGCCGTGGCGTCGAGGCCCGGCGCACCAAGGCGCAGGGGCGTATCAACCAGCTCGCCGTGCTGCGCGCCAACCGCGAAGCGAGGCGCGAGGCGCTGGGCAGCGTCAAGCTCGACGTGGCCAGCGGTGCCGTCAGCGGCAAGCTGGTGGCGGAGCTCACGCATGTTTCCAAAAGCTTCGGTGATCACAAAATCGTCGATGACTTTTCCACGGTCATCCTGCGCGGCGACAAGGTTGGCCTGCTCGGCCCCAATGGCGCCGGCAAAACCACCCTGCTCAAATTGATTCTGGGTGAACTCAAGCCCGACCCGGCCCCGGCCAACGCGCCCAAGCCCGGCCCGGGCGAGAGCGCCTGGGGCACGGTGCGCCAGGGCGCCAACATCACCGTGGCCTACTTTGACCAGATGCGCAACGCGCTCGACCTGGACGCCACACTCGAGGACTTCATCAGCCCCGGCAGTGAATGGATCGAGATTGGCAACCGGCGCCAGCACGTCAAGAGCTACCTCGGCGACTTTTTGTTCTCGCCGGCGCGTGCCGGCTCACCCGTGCGCTCGCTCAGCGGTGGCGAGCGCAACCGCTTGCTGCTGGCGCGCCTGTTTGCCCGGCCCGCCAATGTGCTGGTGCTCGACGAGCCCACCAACGACCTCGACATCGACACGCTCGAACTGCTCGAAGAACTGCTGCAGAACTTTGAAGGCACGGTGTTCCTGGTCAGCCACGACCGCACCTTTCTCGACAACGTGATCACCAGCACCATTGCCTACGAGGGCGACGCCAAGTGGCGCGAGTACGAGGGCGGCGTGACCGACTGGCTGACCCAGACCAAACGCGCCAACGAGATCGCCAAAAGCAAGGGCCAGAAAGGCGCGCAGCCGTTTCACTACGAGCGCGAGTCGGCGGCCAAGGGCCAGGCCTCGGCGTCAGGCGGTGTCGCCGCGCCCGCCGCCGCCCCGGCTGCGCCCGTTGCCAGTGCCGCTGCCACCAAAACCCGCAAGCTCAGTTTCAAGGAGCAGCGCGAGCTTGATGGCTTGCCGGAGCTGATCGCGGCGCTGGAGGCCGAGCAGAAGGAAATCGCTGAGTTGCTAGCCGATGGCAGCCTGTACGCCATTGACAACACCCGCGCCCTGAAGCTGGCCACGCGCAGCGCACAGATTGACGAGGCGCTGATGACGGCGCTGGAGCGCTGGGAAATACTGGGTTCGCCGGCCTGAGATGGCCGGCTTATAACTGTGCCAGCGGAATCCGGCCGGCGGCTTCATCAGCCTTGAGCAGGGTGATCAGCTCGCTCAAATCCTGATCCAGGCGTTCCAGGGTTTGCGGGTTCAGCAGTTCGAGCGCGGCGGGTAAAACCCCCTCAAGCGGGCCAGGCACCCTGGCCAGCAGCGCCAGCGCCGCAGGCGTGACGTACAGATGCACGTGCCGTTTGTCCAGGGCGTCCTTGTCCATGCGAATCAATTCCTTGTGCTGCAGGGCCCGCACCAGATTGCTCGCGGTGGACTGGTGCACGTCCATGCACCGGGCCAGCTCACCCATGCCGACGCCAGGTTTGTCGCGGATCACGCTCAGGGCCCAGACTTGCGCCCCGCCCAGGCCCACCTGCTTTTCAATCTGCTTGAAGTGGCTGCGCACCGCGTTGAACACCACGCGAAAGCGACGCAGCACCTGGTTGGATTGGGGAGATTGATTGGGTGGTGCGTTCTTGCGCGTCATAAAAACTCTCGAAGCTAAACCTTGACCCGGGAATCATAGGGCCGAATGCATCAGAGCGGCGCAAGTTTTAGTGGCCCTGGTCGACGAGCAGCTCATTTCGCACCCTACGCATCATCAGGTCGTCAAAGCTGTAAAAGCCGTTCTCGCACCGCTGCAATTCAGCCAGGGCAAAGGCCGCGCCCGTGCCAAAGGCGCGGCGCTCGATCGAGCTGTGAATCAAGCGCACGGTCTGGTAAGGGAAACCAAAAATCACCTCGTGGTGCCCCACGATGCCGCCCAGGCGCAGCGAGGTGATGCGATCCTCATCGACGTCGATGCTTTGCGCAATCTTGCGCGCCGTGCCTGACACCTCCGGTTTTTCCCGAAAGTGCTGTTCGACAATTTCGACGTCGGCAAACGGCGCGATCTTGCGCAGCAGGCGCGCCGCCATGATCAGGAAGTTGATGCCGACGGTGATGTTGGGGGAACACAGCACCCGGGCGTCCTTTGCCAAAGTGTGGGCGTAGTCCAGATCGGCAGCGCTGTAGGCCGAGATCGCGCTGACCAGCATGAGCCCGCGGCGGCGCACCTGCTCACCGTAGAGGTGCAGGCTTTCGGGACGAGAAAAATCCACCAGGGCGTCCACCGGGTGGGCATCGAGCCACTGGCCCCAGTCATCGGGCGAGGCAAGGGCTGCGATGGGCACGTCAGGAACCGGAGCGCTTTTTGCCGGTGTCGCGGCAGAGCGGCGCGCAATCCAGCACAATTCATAGCGCGGATCGTCCTGCAGCACCTGCGCCACCGCTTGCCCCGCCTTGCCGAAACCCACCAAACCGACCTTGATCATGTTGATCCTCCTAGTTGACGACTGTGGCACCTGTCCAACATGACCGCCATCTTGGGGGCATTATCCTTAAATACGTTTGTGGCAATGTTCTTTGCCCCCACAATCCATCCTGACTTGCCGTTGATCAACGCATGCCATCCAGCCCATGAAGACCATGAATTCTGACGTCAACAGCGACGAAATACTGCACGCCATTCACAAGGAGGTGATTGACTGGCGCGCTTGGGCCGGGCGTGTGCTGGTGATGGTCTTTGCCGCCTTGGCGGGCCTGACGGTGGTGGCCTTCACCTGGATGACCGAACTGGCGTTCGGCGCGTTCGAGCAGGTGCAGCAGATCTACTGGTGGTCACCGTTGCTGTGGACACCCTTGTGCACCGCGGCCATCGTCTGGGTCATGCGCCGTTATGCGATCGGCAGCGCGGGGTCGGGCATTCCGCAAGTGATGGCCGCGCTCGACGGCAGCGTGGCCCCGGCCAACCGCAGTCTGTTTGTGTCGCTCAAGCTCACTCTCTCCAAAATGGCGCTGACCACCTGGGGCCTGTTGGCCGGGCTGTCGCTTGGCCGCGAAGGCCCCTCGGTGCAAATTGCCGCCGGTGTCATGCACCACGCGCGGCGCTGGCTGCCCGACAAGTCCCAGGTGTCCGAGCACGGCCTCATGATGGCGGGCGGCGCGGCCGGCATTGCGGCGGCCTTCAACACCCCGCTGGGGGGCGTCATGTTTGCCATCGAAGAACTGTCGCGCAAACCGGAGCAGCGCTCCAGCGGCCTGTTGCTGGCTGCCATTGTCCTGAGTGGCCTGATGGCAGTGTCGATTTACGGCAACGCCACCTACTTTGGCGTCATCAAGGTGGATAACCTGAGCATGGCGCTGCTGCTGCCTGGCCTGGTAGTGGCTGTGCTGTGTGGTCTGGCAGGCGGGCTCTTTGCCCGCGTCTTGCTGGTGTCGATTCGGGGTGAATCAGGCGACCGGTTTAGTCGCTGGCGCAAACGCAGCCCGGTGGCTTTTGCCGCGGCCTGCGGCTTGGTCGTTGCCATCATCGGTCTGGTCAGCCATGGCAACACCTTCGGCACCGGCTACGCTCACAGCCGGGCCATGCTCGAAGGCACCGACGACACCTCGCCACTGTATGTCGTGCTCAAGTTCATGGCGACCTGGCTCACGGCCTGGTCCGGCGTGCCTGGAGGCATTTTTGCACCCGCGCTTTCGATTGGCGGCGCCCTGGGCAACGACGTGGCCCAGTTGATTGGCTACGCCAATGCGCCGACCCTGATCGCGCTGGGCATGGTTGGTTTTCTTGCGGCCGTCACACAAGCGCCGCTGACCTCGTTCATCATCGTCATGGAAATGGTGGCAGGTCACGGCCTGGTGCTGAGCCTGATGGCCACGGCCGTGGTGGCCAGCGGCGTGTCGCGCCTGCTGTGTGTGCCCTTGTACAGCGCGCTGGCGCAGTTGCAATTGCAGCGCCTGCCCAAAGTCTGAACACCGCAAAAAAAAGGAGCCCCGGAGGGCTCCAAACTCGCTTGCTGTTCTGATCGCTAAATTAGAACTGCCAGCTTATTGTATTTGATCAAATGCATTTGGGTTTAGGGGAATACCCTTGCGCTGATGCCATCGCCCGCAACGGGCGCTGCCACCGAGACTTTTTCCGCGCATTACCCGCTGGCGCGCAGCGTGCATGCGTTATCGGTTAAATTGCGGGGGATGTTTTTGAAATCCCAGGGCCTGAGTGCCCGCCCCCCTCTGTTTTCCAGCACCGAATTTCGCACCGCCCTGGGCATGTTTGCCACCGGCGTCACCATCGTCACCGCGCGCGCGCCCGACGGTCACCTGGTGGGCTTGACCGCCAACTCCTTCAATTCGGTGTCGCTGACGCCGCCCCTGGTGCTGTGGAGCCTGTCGCAGGCAGCGACCTCGATGGAGGCATTTCGGAAAGGCTCGCATTACGCCATCAACATCCTGGCGGCCGACCAGCAGGCGCTGGCGCTGCGTTTTGCCACGCGCGGGCTGGACCGTTTTGCCGATGTGGAATTTGTCGAGGGTGCCTGCGGGGCGCCCTTGCTGGCCGGCGCGGTGGCAACCTTCGAATGTTTCAACCGCAGCCGCTACACCGAGGGTGATCATGTGATTTTTGTTGGCGAGGTGGAGCACTGCGCGCACCGTAGCGGCATGTCGCCGCTGCTCTACCACGGCGGCAAGTTTTTCACCGAGCATCCCTTGTGAATCGGAGTTCAACCATGGCAGAACCGGCTGCTGAACGCATTTTGATCGCCTACGCCACCACCGATGGTCACACCGGGCGAATTTGCGAGCGGCTCAAGCAGGTCATCGAAGACTTGGGGCGGCAGGTCACCGTGACTTTGCTGTCAGAAGCGGGGGCGCTGGATTTGCGCGACTTCGACCGCGTGGTGATCGGCGCCAGCATCCGTTACGGCCACCACCAGCCGGTGGTGTCCGAATTTATTGGGCAACATCAGGCGCTGCTCGAGAGCCGGCCAAGCGCCTTTTTTTCGGTCAATATCGTGGCGCGCAAGCCCAACAAGAACACGCCTGAAACCAACCCGTACTGCCGCAAATTTCTCAAAAGCATGGCCTGGAAGCCGCGCCGGGCGGCGGTGTTCGCGGGCAGGCTGGACTACCCCAGTTATGGCTTCATTGATCGCCAGATGATCCGGCTCATCATGCTCATCACCAAAGGCCCGACCGACCCCAAGGCGGTGGTGGAGTTCACCGACTGGGCGCAGGTGGAGGCCTTCGGGCGCGAGGTCTGCGCGCTTACTGCTTGACGGCCTCCACCTGGATCAGCAGGCGCACGTTCTTCGGGAAACCCCAGTCGATGCCGTAGTTCACCCCAAACTGGGTGCGGTCGATGGTGGTCTCGAAGTCGCCGCCGCAGACTTCGCGCTTGAGCATCGGGTTGTCGTAGCAGTTGAAGTTGGTGGCCTTGAGTGTGACAGGCTGGGTTTTGCCGAGCAGCGTCAGGTCGCCGCTGACCTCGGCCAGCTTGTCGCCGGTGAAGTTGAATTTGGTGGACACAAACGTGATCTTGGGAAACTTGGCGGCGTCCAGCAGTTCGGCACTTTGCAGGTGCTCGTTGAAGGCGCCAAAGCCGGTGTTGACCGACTTGGTGTCAATAGCGATCTCGACCTTGCCGGTCTTGGCGGCGCGGTCAAATTCAACCTTGCCCTCTTTTTTGTCAAACCGGCCGCGGTTGGTCGACGTGCCGAAGTGGCCGATCTCAAAGGTCACATAGGTGTGGGCGGGGTCAATGGCATAGTTTGCAGCCTGGGCTTGGGAGCCGATCGTGAGCAGGGCCAGGGCAGCGGCGGAAACGAGGGATAAACGCATGAAAAACTCCGGGGAAAAGGTTGAGGGAGGGGTTGAAGAAAATCTTTGATTGGTTCGGTCAGGGCAGCTTGGGGATTCCGCTCAAGGCCAGCTTGAACTTGACCTGCACGTCATCGGCCACCATCGAGGTGTCGGCCCAGTCGCCCTCGCCGATCTTGAACGCCAGCCGCTTGATTGGCAGCACGCCGATTGCCGTGGTGGTGGCGCCGTTTTGGGTCATCACCAGCGGCACCGTCACATCGCGGCTTTGGCCCTTGATGGCAAGCTTGCCGGTGACTTCATACTTGCCACCCCCCAAGGCTTTGAAGGCCGAGGACGTGAACTGCGCTTGCGGAAACTTGGGCGTATTGAACCAGGTCGCCTTGGGCAATTCCGAATCCATTTCAGGCGCACCCAGCGTGGTGCTGGCGATGTCCACGTTGAAATTCACCGTGCTGGCGGCCAGCTTGGCGGGGTCAAAACTGATCTGGGCGTCAAACTTTTTGAAGTGACCCTGAACCGGCACCCCCATTTGCCTGATCTCGAATCCGATGCTGCTCTGCGCTGGCAGCAGTTTTTGCTGGGCGGTGGCGGGCAGGGCGGCGGTGGCCAGAGCGACCGTCAGGAACGCGGGAAGGAGGCGTGAAAATGTCATGGTGAAGCGTCCGAAAATGTTGAGCTATCAAGCGAATTTGGGCAGCATGCGCAACAGCAATCCGTCCCGGTCTATGAGGTGGTGTTTGAGCGCGGCGGCAATGTGCAGGGCAGCCAGGGACATCAGCGCCAGCGCCAGCAATTTGTGCAGCGGTTTGATCAGCTCGGCCAGCTCCTTGTTGACCGGCAGCAAATCGGGCAGCGGAATCTGGCCGAACCAGACGATCGGGAAGCCGGCGGCCGAACTGTAGGCCCAGCCCATCAGCGGCACGGCAAAAAACAGCAGGTACATCAGGTGATGCGTGGCATGGTAGGCGCGGGTTTGCCAGCCCGGCATGGTCTGGGTGACCGCGACGGGCAGCGCCGGCGGGCGGTGTGTCAGGCGCCAACCCAGGCGAAGCAGCGTGAGCGCCAAGATCGTCACACCGGCCCACTTGTGCCAGTTGTAGAGTTTCAGGCGCTGCGGAGAAAAGGGCAGGTCGGTCATGTAGAGGCCGACACCAAACATGGCCAGGATCAGCAGCGCCAGCAGCCAGTGCAAGACGATGGCAACCGTGCTGTAGCGCGCGGCTTGCGGCGTTTGTTCAGAAGGGGAAAGGGCCAAAATGTCGCTCCGGAAATAAGGTGAACAGGGTTTTCCCTGATGTGATGGGGTGAAGTTTAGGAGTCAGACTATCCAAATGGATTCAATTTGATTGACGTTGAAATTCGATTAATTTCAATGATGACCTGGTGGTTTCTTGCATACTCAGTGCCGTAACACCCTTGAAACACCCCGGAAGCTGCCATGAACACGACCCTGAAGCGCGCGCCCGCTTTTTTCATCTCGCATGGTGCCCCCACGTTTGCCCTGGAGCCCGGGCAGCTGGGTGCCAAACTGGCGGCCCTGGGGGAACAGCTCTCAGGCATCCAGGCGGTGCTGGTGGTGTCCCCGCATTGGCAGACCCGCGAGCTGCAGGTTTTGACCACCCCTAAGCCTGAGACCGTTCATGACTTTGGCGGCTTCCCGGCCGCGCTGTACCAACTGCAGTACCCGGCGCCGGGCCAGCCTGAGTTGGCCCTGGAGGCGCTACGCCTGTTGGTGCAAGCAGGTTGGCCCGCCACTGCGGATGCCAGCCGTGGTTTGGACCATGGCGCCTGGGTACCGTTGTGGCATTTGTTGCCACAAGCCAATATTCCGGTATTTCAGGTGTCCATGCCGCACCGGCTGGACACGGCGGGTGCGCTGGCGCTGGGCCGGGCCCTGGCCCCGCTGCGGGACCAGGGGGTGCTCATCGTCGGCTCCGGCAGCCTGACGCACAACCTGTACGACCTTCAGCCACCCGATGCACCCGCTGCGGCTTACGCGGTCGAGTTCGCCCACTGGATCCGCCACTCGGTAAACCGTGCCGATGTCGATGCGTTGCTGGACTACCGCCGTCTGGCACCCCATGCCGAGCGCGCCCACCCCACGCAAGAGCACTTTTTGCCCTTGCTGGTGGCGCTGGGCGCCAGCCATGAGGCTGAAGAACCGCAGGTCATTGCCGGTGACATCACCCACGGTGTGCTGTCGATGGAGTCCTACGTATGGGGGATGAATTGACGATGCCCGCGGGCATCGTCTGATCAAACCACGCCGCGCTGGCGCAAGCCCGCCACCTGTGCGGCATCCAGGCCCAACTCCGCCAGCACCTCGTCGGTGTGCTCGCCCAAAGCCGGCGGCGGCCGCTGCAGCACCGGCGGCGTCGCCATCAGGCGCAGCGGGCTCGCGACCGTTGTAATCGATGCCACCGCGCCGGGTGTTGGCTGGCTGCTGGTAACGGCTTGATCCACCCTCAAGCCGCGCGCCTGAACCTGAGCGTCGGCAAAAGCCTGAGCCATGTCGTTGATCGGGCCGCAGGGCACGGCCTTGTCTTCGAGCAGCGCAATCCACTGCGCCGTGCTGCGTGTGCGCGTGACGGCCTGCAAAATCGGAATCAGGACGTCCCGGTGTTTGACGCGCAAAGTGTTGCTGGCAAAACGCGCATCGGTCGCCCATTCGGGGTGGCCGGCGGCCTCGCAAAAACGCGCAAACTGGCCGTCGTTGCCGATCGCCAGCAGCATGCTGCCGTCCTGGGTCTCGCAGGTCTGGTAGGGCGCGAGGCTGGGGTGTGTGTTGCCCTGGCGTTGCGGCGCCCGGCCGGTGTTCAAAAAGCCCGCCGCCTGGTTGGCCAGCACCGCCATGCCGACGTCGAGCAACGCCATGTCGATGTGCTGTCCTTCGCCGGTGCGGTGGCGCACCTCGATGGCCGCCAAAATGGCGCTGCAGGCGTAGATGCCGGTGAGCACGTCGATCAGCGCCACCCCCATGCGCATCGGGCCGCCGCCGGGTTCGCTGTCGGCGTGGCCGGTGATGCTCATCAGCCCGCTCATGGCCTGGATCATGAGGTCGTAACCGGCGCGTTCGGCGTACGGGCCGTCCTGGCCAAACCCGGTGACCGAGCAGTAGATGAGGCGCGGGTTGACCGCCTTGAGGCTCTCGTAATCGAGCCCGTAAGCTTTCAGGCCGCCGACCTTGAAGTTCTCCACCAGCACATCGCTTTGCGCGGCCATCTTGAGGATCAGCGCCTGGCCCTCGGGCCGCGCCATGTCGAGTGTGATGGCGCGTTTGTTGCGGTTGCAGGCGGTGAAATAGGTGGCCTCAGTGGTGTCCTTGCCCTGCGCGTCTTTCAGGAACGGAGGCCCCCAGTGGCGCGTGTCGTCGCCCGCGCCGGGGCGTTCAACCTTGATCACGTCCGCGCCCAAATCCGCCAGCATCTGGGTGCACCAGGGTCCGGCGAGCACGCGCGAGAGGTCGAGGACCTTGAGATGGGAGAGGGCTGCTGGTTGGGTGGTCATGGGTGTGCACGTGAAATGAATTGGAATCTGACCCCAGTCAGTTGAACGCGGCAATGCCGGTCTGCGCCCGGCCCAGAATCAGCGCGTGGATGTCGTGTGTGCCTTCGTAGGTGTTGACCACTTCCAGGTTCACCAGATGGCGCGCCACGCCAAATTCGTCGCTGATGCCGTTGCCACCCATCATGTCGCGCGCCAGGCGGGCGATGTCGAGCGCCTTGCCGCAGGAATTGCGTTTCAGGATGGAGGTGATCTCCACCGCGGCCGTGCCCTCGTCCTTCATGCGGCCCAGGCGCAGGCAGCCTTGCAGGCCCAGCGCGATCTCGGTCTGCATGTCGGCGAGCTTCTTTTGAATCAGCTGGTTGGCGGCCAGCGGGCGGCCGAACTGCACACGGTCCAGTACATACTGGCGTGAGCGGAACCAGCAGTCCTCGGCGGCGCCAAGCGCGCCCCAGGCAATGCCAAAACGCGCGCTGTTGAGGCAGGTGAACGGGCCCTTGAGGCCCTGCACCTCGGGGAAGGCGTTTTCCTCGGGGCAAAACACGCCGTCCATGACGATCTCGCCGGTGATGCTGGCGCGCAGGCCCACCTTGCCGTGGATGGCCGGGGCGCTCAAGCCGGCGGCGCCCTTGTCGAGCACAAAACCACGGATCGGGCCGACCGCGCCGGTCTCGCTGACCTCTTTGGCCCAGACCACAAACACGTCGGCAATCGGACTGTTGGAAATCCACATTTTGTTGCCAGACAGCTTGTAGCCGCCGGGCACCTTGGCCGCGCGGCTCAGCATGCTGGCAGGGTCCGAGCCGTGGTTGGGTTCGGTCAGGCCGAAGCAGCCGATCCATTCGCCGGTGGCCAGTTTGGGCAGGTATTTTTGCTTGGTGGCCTCGTTGCCGAATTCAAAAATGGGCACCATCACCAGCGAGCTTTGCACACTCATCATCGAGCGGTAGCCACTGTCCACACGCTCGACTTCGCGCGCGATCAGCCCGTAGGCCACGTAGTTCAGGCCGGGGCCGCCATAAGCCTCGGGGATGGTGGGTCCAAGCAGGCCCAGTTCACCCATTTCGCGGAAGATGGCGGCATCGGTCTGCTCCTTGCGAAAGGCCTCGATCACACGCGGTTGCAGCTTGTCCTGGCAGTAGGCGGCGGCGGCCTCTTTGATCATGCGCTCGTCGTCGCTGAGTTGACTGTCGAGCAAAAATGGGTCTTGCCAGTTAAAGCTTGCGTGGGCCATGTGGGGTTCTCCGGTGAATGTTCAGATGCCTGATGTTAGCCCCCGTCCTGGCCAGCTGGCAAACGACTTGTTGTCACTTTGAATTGAGTAAAAGTCATATATAGGCGCGATAAGCAAACAAAAATAGGCATATTCACATGCTTTTTATGTACATTACGCACATCATGCGCAGAAAAATTCCCTCCCTTCAGGCGCTGGCATGTTTCGAGGCCGCGGCCCGCCACCAGAGCTACACGCGCGCCGCACAGGAGCTGGCGCTGACCCAGGGGGCGGTGTCACGACAACTCACCGCGCTGGAAGACTTTGTCGGTGTGGCGCTGTTCAAGCGCACGCGCCATGGCGTCACGCTGACCCAGCGCGGGCGCGACTACGCGGCGCAGGTGGCGCTGCGCCTGCAGGCGCTCGAGCAGGACACGCTCGATGTGATGAGCACACAGGGGCGTGGCAGTGTGCTGCATCTGGCGGCCGTGCCCACCTTTGCCACGCGCTGGCTGATTCCGCGCTTGCCCGAGCTCAAACGGCTGCACCCTGATCTCACGGTGCACATCGAGACGCGCACGCGCCCCTTCATGTTCGCCGACACACCCTTCGATTGCGCGTTGTTTGCCGGCACGCCCGAGCAGGTCGACCAATGGGCCGGCACCCTGGCCACCAGACTGCTCGAAGAAGTGGTGCTGCCCGTGTGTCATCCCAGCCTGCTGCCGGGGCAGGACGGCGGGACGCCTGAAGCACTCGCCGAACTGCCCCTGCTGCAGCAAAGCACGCGCCCGGATGCCTGGCGGCAGTGGCTCGAGGCACAGGGTGTGGCCGCGCCCCATGCATTGTCAGGGGCGCGCTTCGAGCTGTTTTCCATGACCGTGGCTGCCGCTGTGCACGGCATGGGCCTGGCTCTGGTGCCGCGCCTGCTGATCACGCAGGAACTGGCGCGCGGTGACCTGGTGGTGGCCTGCGACCGGCCGCTCGCGAATCAGCGTGCCTATTACCTGGTGCGACCCGATGGTCCGGACACCACCCCGGCGACGCAGATTTTTCTGGATTGGCTGGTTCAAACTGTGCAGAAAGCGCCGCGTTGACTGGAGGACTCAAGCCTGCGTGATCTGGTGCTGAACCTGGTGTAACGCGGCTTGAACAGCAGCAACACGCCATCCCCCGTACCCACAGCCTCCGACCTTCCAAGCATCAGCCTGGGTGCGCCCATGGCTTTGAGTGCTGAGCATTTAAGCAATGCCAACTTGATCGCCTTGGCCGATGAGTGAGCCTGAACCGAGCGTCTGGTCAGTGCAGGAAGCCCCCGGCTTGCCAAGGTCTTTGCCAACCAGCATCACGGGCGACCTGCCTGACATCAACGTCTGGCTGGCGCTGGCGGTGCAAGAGCATCCGCATCACGCTTTTGCTCGCGCTTAATGGGCGAGTGTGGTGGCAGAGTCTGCTGCCGGCGCCCAAGCCCGCGCCCGGTTCTGCCGCACCAGCATGCTTGGCCTGGTGCGCTTGTTGTGCCAGCCCAAGTTGGTGGGTGCCGGTGCGCTCGACTTGCCGGCCGCCTGGCATCTTTACCCAAGCTATCGGGCCATGCCGCAAATTGGCTTGCTACCCGACCCCTTGGCATGCGAGGCTGAAATCAGCGGCTTGCGGCTGGTGACGTTCGACCGCGACTTTGAGCGCTTTGGCTTGACGCACGCCTTGATCTTGCCGCATCACCAGGTTTTCATGGGCGTTTGCCTGCTGGGTCATGGCCTTACAACTCGGGTGGCTTCCGGTGTTCAGGGTCATTCCCCGTGCTAAGCTAAGCCACGTTGACAAACTATACCCAGGAGCGTTTTCCATGCCCGGACTTCTTCCCAATATCGACCCCGATGGTCTGCTCGAGTTCTCGGTGGTGTACACCGACCGCGCGCTCAACCACATGTCACAACGCTTTCAGGGCGTGATGAAAGACATTTCCAGCATCCTCAAGGAGGTCTACCACGCCCCTTCGGCGGTGCTCGTGCCGGGCAGCGGCACCTTCGGCATGGAGGCTGTGGCGCGTCAGTTTGCCACCGGCAAGAAGACGCTGGTGATCCGCAACGGCTGGTTCAGCTACCGTTGGACGCAGATTTTTGACATGGGCCATATCCCGAGCGAGTCCGTCGTGCTCAAGGCCCGCCGCGTGGGTGACGACAAACAGGCGCCGTGGGTGCCCTGCCCGGTCGACGAGGTGGTGGCCAGCATTCGCGCCAACAAGCCCGACGTGGTCTTTGCCCCGCATGTGGAAACCGCCGCCGGCATGATCCTGCCCGACGACTACCTGAAAACCGTGGCTGACGCCGTGCATGAGGTCGGCGGCCTGTTCGTGCTCGATTGCATCGCCTCGGGCGCCATGTGGGTCAACATGGAAGCCACCGGCGTCGACGTGCTGGTGAGCGCGCCGCAAAAGGGCTGGAGCGGCTCGCCCTGCTGCGCCATGGTCATGTTGAGCAGCCGCGCCCGCGCCGCCATTGACGCCACCACCAGCACCAGCTTTGCCTGCGATTTGAAAAAATGGCTGCAGATCATGGAGACCTACGAAAAAGGCGGCCACGCCTACCATGCCACCATGCCGACCGACGCGCTCACGCGCCTTCGTGAGGTCATGCAGGAAACCCGCGCCTACGGCTTCGAGAAGGTCAAGGCCGAGCAGGCGGCGCTGGGCGCCAAGGTGCGCGCCCTGTTCGAGAGCCGCGGCATCCGGAGTGTGGCGGCCGAGGGTTTCAAGGCCCCCGGCGTGGTGGTGAGCTACACCCTTGACGCCGACATTCAGAACAGCAAGAAATTCCTGGCGCTCGGCCTGCAAACCGCCGCCGGCGTGCCGCTGCAGTGCGACGAACCGGCTGATTTCTCGACCTTCCGCGTCGGCCTGTTCGGACTGGAGAAACTGCACAACGCGGACCGCAGCGTTGCCCACCTCGCGGCGGCGCTGGACGCGATGGGTGTGACCGCCTGACGCGCACGGCGAGCGCCAAATAGGCACTTCATGTGGGGGAATTAAGCGTTGCCGACTTGATTTCCGGGCCATCGCCACTACCATTCGCTCGCTTGAACGGGGATTCCGTTTGATTGTGTGAAAAAGGAAAACATGAAACGCATTTTGTTGTTTGTTCTGACCAATGTGATGGTGGTCGCGGTGCTCGGCATTGTTGCCAGCCTGCTGGGTGTGAACCGCTACCTGACGGCCAACGGCCTGGACCTGGGCGCCTTGCTGGGCTTTGCGTTGATCATGGGTTTTGGCGGCGCCACCATTTCGCTGCTGATCAGCAAGCCCATGGCCAAGTGGACCGCGGGTGTGCGCATCATCAACCAGCCCGCCAATGTGGACGAAGCCTGGATCGTCGAGACCGTGCGCAAGCTGGCTGACCAGGCCGGCATCGGCATGCCCGAAGTGGGCATCTTCGAGGGCGCCCCGAACGCCTTCGCCACGGGGGCCTTCAAGAATTCGGCCCTGGTGGCCGTCAGCACCGGTTTGCTGCAGGGCATGACCCACGAGGAAATCGAGGCCGTGATTGCCCACGAGGTCGCGCACGTCGCCAATGGCGACATGGTGACCATGACCCTCATTCAAGGCGTGATGAACACGTTTGTGGTGTTTTTCAGCCGTGTGATTGCCTACGCGATCGACAGCTTTTTACGCAAGGGCGACAACCAAAACTCCGGCCCGGGCATCGGCTACATGGTGACCACCATCGTGCTCGACATCGTGCTGGGTTTTGCTGCCGCCATGGTGGTGGCCTGGTTCAGCCGCCACCGCGAGTTTCGCGCCGACGCCGGTGCCGCCCAACTGATGGGACGCCGCCAGCCCATGATCAACGCGCTGGCCCGACTCGGCGGCATGCAGTCTGGTGAATTGCCCAAGAGCGTGGCGGCATTCGGCATTACTGGCGGCATCGGCAAGTTGTTTGCGACCCATCCGCCCATCGAGGACCGCATCACCGCGCTGCAAAACGCGCAGGGCTAAAAGCTAAACCCGGCGCATGGAACTCGCCACCTGGCTCACTTTTTTCGCCGCTTCCTGGGCCATCAGCATTTCGCCCGGCCCGGGCGCGATTGCTTCGATGAGCGCCGGGCTGAACCACGGCTTCAGGTATGGCTACATCACTGTTTTTGGCCTGGTGCTGGGCATCTGGTCGCAACTGCTGATTGTGGGGGTCGGCCTGGGCGCGCTGATTTCCACCTCCGCGACCGCGTTCACCGTGGTCAAGTGGTTGGGCGTGGCCTATTTGGTATGGCTGGGCATTGCGCAATGGCGCGCCCCGGCGCGGCCCATGGTGGCGCTGTCGGACACAGGCGAGCTGGTGAGCCAGCGCGCCTTGATTCTCAAGGCCTGGATGATCAACGTGGTCAACCCCAAGGGCACGGTGTTCCTGCTGGCCGTGGTGCCGCAATTCATCAACCTGAGCCAGCCGCTGCTGGCGCAATACCTCATCATCGGCGCCACGCTGGCCTTCACCGACATGGTGGTCATGGCCGGCTACACGGCGCTGGCTTCGCGGGTGCTGGGCGCCTTGAAAGAGCCGTCGCACATTCGTGCCATGAACCGCATCTTTGGCAGCCTGTTTGTGCTGGCCGGCTCGCTGCTGGCCCTGTTCAAGCGCGCGAGTTGACACTGCGCGCCAGCGCTTCGGCCACCTTGATGCCGTCGACCCCTGCCGACAAGATCCCGCCCGCGTAACCCGCGCCTTCGCCGGCCGGGTACAGGCCACGCGTGTTGACACTCTGAAAATCATCGCCGCGCGGCATGCGCAGCGGCGACGAGGTGCGGGTTTCGACTCCGGTCAGCACCGCATCGGGCATGTCGAAGCCCTTGATCTTCTGGCCAAAGGCCGGCAGCGCCTCGCGCAGCGCGGCAATCGCGTAATGCGGCAGGGCAGGGTGCAGGTCGCCCAATTTCACGCCGGGCTGGTAGGAAGGCAGCACAGCACCCAGCGTGGTCGATGCCTTGCCCTCGATGAAGTCGCCCACCAGTTGCCCCGGCGCCTCGTAGTTGCTGCCGCCCAGCACATAGGCGCCGGATTCGAGCCGGCGCTGCAGGTTGATGCCCGCCAGCGGGTGGGTGGCGCCCGGGTGGGTTTCTTTTAAGCGTTCGGCTTCTTCGGCATAACGCGGCCCGGCGACAGGGCCAAACGCCTGCACAAAAGCCGCCTCGTCCTGATTGAAGTCGGCGGGCTCGATGCCCACCACCATGCCCGCATTGGCATTGCGCTCGTTGCGCGAGTACTGGCTCATGCCGTTGGTCACCACGCGGCCGGGTTCACTGGTGGCCGCCACCACGGTGCCGCCCGGGCACATGCAAAAGCTGTACACCGCGCGGCCGTTGCTGGCGTGGTGCACCAGCTTGTAGTCGGCCGCTCCCAGGCTCGGGTGGCCGGCGTGGCGGCCCCAGCGCGCGCGGTCGATCAGGCTTTGCGGGTGCTCGATGCGAAAACCCACCGAGAACGGCTTGGCATCCACCGTCACGCCGCGCTCGTGCAGCATGGCAAAGGTGTCGCGCGAGCTGTGGCCCAGCGCCATCACAACCTGGTCGGCGCGCATCTCATAAGTCTGCCCGGTGGCCTGGTCCAGCACGGTGAGGCCGCGCAGCTGGCGCCCCTGCGCGCCGTCTTCAATCAGCACGTCGGTGACGCGCTGCTCAAAACGAATTTCACCGCCCAGTGCGATGATTTGGGCGCGCAGGTTTTCCACCACCTTGACCAGCTTGAAGGTGCCGATGTGCGGGTGCGACTCCACCAGAATCTCGGGCGGCGCGCCGGCCTTGACAAATTCCTCCATCACCTTGCGCCCCAAGTGGCGCGGGTCCTTGATCTGGCTCCAGAGCTTGCCGTCTGAAAACGTGCCGGCGCCACCCTCGCCGAATTGCACGTTGCTCTCGGGATTGAGCACATGTTTGCGCCACAAGCCCCAGGTGTCCTGGGTGCGCTCGCGCACTTTCTTGCCGCGCTCCAGCACGATCGGCTTGAAGCCCATGTGGGCCAAAATGAGCGCCGCAAAAATCCCGCAGGGGCCAAAACCCACCACCACCGGCCGCAGCGCCAAGTCAAACGGGGCCTGCGCCACCAGCCGGTAGGCCATGTCGGGTGTGGGAACGATGTGCGGGTTGCCCGTGTGCTGCGCCAGCAAGGCGGTTTCGTGTTCGGGCTTGGCCAGCGTCACATCGACGATATAGACCACCCGCACCTGTGCCTTGCGGGCATCAAAACTGCGCTTGAAAATGTGCCAATCCATCAGGTCCGCCGGCTTGAGCGCCAGCGTATTCAGGATCAGTGTCTCGAGGTGCTCGGGCGTGTGGTCAAGCGCGAGCTTGAGTTCTGAGAGTCGGATCATGGTGCGTGCAAGGTGGGCTTGTGTTTATCAAGCAGAAGCCGCGCATTTTAGAAGGGATGTGAATGTGGCGCCCTGACTCTGTCACTGCGAGCGAAGCGCGGCAGTCCAGGTAATCAGCAAGTCATGGATTGCCACGCTTCGCTCGCAATGACACTCTGTGCCGCACAAAATCAGCCCGGTTTCAGCGCGAGGACATCTGCCAGGGCCAGCGCGTGAATGCGCTCCGCCATCGGGTAAGAGTGTGCTCCGGCGTGCACGACATGGAGAGAATCGAGTTTGAGATCCCTGACCGCCGTGTGCATGGAGGCGCTGGCGCGGGGGCTGTCAGTGAGCTTGAATTCAAAGCCCCTTCGCGCATCGTTGCCCAGAATCAGCAAGTCCAACTCTGCGCCTGAATGAAGTTTCCAGAAATAACACTGTTGTGTATTAGCCCCCAGCGTGCCAATGACTTGTTGCATGGCAAAGCCTTCCCATGAGGCACCTACTTTGGGGTGCCCCAGCAGTGCGGTTTCGGTTTCCAGGCCAAGCAGGCTGTGCAGGATGCCGCTGTCTGACAAATAGACCTT
Organism: Polaromonas sp.; assembly: GCA_021737975.1. Classification (GTDB taxonomy): domain Bacteria; phylum Pseudomonadota; class Gammaproteobacteria; order Burkholderiales; family Burkholderiaceae_C; genus Rhodoferax. The sequence goes on from JAIPCZ010000002.1 coordinate 128,356, forward strand.
GGGTGCCTTGACTTCGCGCTTGCCCAGGTTTTCATGCCACGGCGGCAACACACGAACCATGAAAGTGGCAGCCAGGATGTCGAGGTAGTGCCGTACTGTTTTCTCTGACACACCAAAAGCGCGCGCCAGTTCTGCGCCATTCCAGGTTTGTCCGTGGTAATGGGCCAACATGCTCCAAAATCGGCGCAGGGTGGCCGGCGGCAGGCGCAAGCCCAGCGCGGGTATGTCACGCTCAAGGTAGCTGCGGGTGAACTCGATGCGCCAGCGGTTGGATGCTGCGCCGTCTTCGAGGTAGGCACGTGGAAAGGCGCCTTGAATCCACAGTTTCTTTAAATTTTCAACCCCTACTTCCGCCAGGTCAAATCCTGTCAACTCGTGGTAGGCCACGCGCCCGGCCAATGACTCCGCCGAGCGCTGTGCCAACTCTGGCGCAGCACTGCCCAGGATTAGAAACTGTGCCGGTCTGTTGGGTCGATCAGCCAGCACGCGCAGCGCTGGAAACAGATGGGCATGGGTCTGAATCTCATCGAGCACGATCAATCCGGTGAGTGGTTCCAGCGCCATCATGGGGGATGCCAGGCGTGCGGCATCACGCGGGTCTTCCAGATCAAAAAAGTGCGCAGGGGCCAGCGAGCGCGCCAGCGTGGTTTTTCCCGCCTGGCGCGGACCGATTAACGCCACCACAGGAAACTGGCTGAGCAGCGCTCGAATCTTTTCGACTTGGTGTGGGCGGGCGATATCAGGCATAAAAATACGAAATTCTGGAGGTTGAATCCGTATTATCGTGTTTTTATGCTCTTTGTCGATCCATTTTGTGGGTCACTGCTCAGTCCGACTCAGCCCGGCAAAAGGCCCTCCACCGACAAATAACGCTCTCCGGTATCGTAGTTGAAGCCCAGCACCTTGGCGCCGGCAGGCAGCTCGGGCAGCTTTTTGCGCAATGGCGGCCAGCGTGGCGCCGCTGGAAATGCCCACCAGCAGGCCTTCTTCGCGGGCGCTGCGGCGGGCGTATTCACGCGCGGGTTCGGCGTCCACCTGAATCACACCGTCGAGGAATTCGGTGTGCAGGCTCTTCGGGATGAAGCCGGCGCCGATGCCCTGGATCGGGTGCGGACCCGGCGTGCCGCCAGAGATCACCGGAGAGAGCACGGGCTCGACCGCAAACACTTTCAGCTCGGGCCATTGGACTTTCAGCACCTGAGCCACGCCGGTCAGGTGGCCGCCGGTGCCCACGCCGGTGATGATCACCTCCAGGCCGTCGGGAAAGTCGGCCAGGATTTCTTGCGCGGTGTTGCCCGCGGTCGGCTCGATGATGGTCGCGCCGGGCTGGAGCGCTCCCGAGGCTTCGGCGGCCTCGACCATGGCCAGCGCGATGCGGTGTTCCTCGATGTGATTTAGCAGTCATTTTGGACTACTTGTTCGATTGTTTTGGGCATAAGCATGGATGCCCGGGCTGCAAGCGCGGTGAAGCCGCGATAATGAGAGTGTGAAGCCCGCCAGACTGCCGCTGGTGCAATTCTGGAAACAGAGCACTGGAGGAACGTCCGGACTGCATAGGGCAGCGTAGCAGCTAACGGCTGTCCACTGAAAGCCCGGGGCGCAAGCCCTGGGTATAAGGTGAGGATCAGAGCAACAGAGACGAGCCGATTAAGTTCGGGTGAAACGGGCAATCTCTACGCGCAGCAATACCAAATAGGCACACGTTGATGGGGCCCCCGGAGTGTGCGGGTAGGTAGCACCGAGCTACTGAGTGATCAGTGGCCCAGATTAATGGCAGTCACGCCGAGGGCAACCTCGGCGCACAGAATCCGGCTTATCGGTGGGCTTCACACTTTTTCTTCAACCGCGTGCCAGCAGGGACTGGCCCAGCGCAAACACCGAATTGGGCGCGTTGGTGCGCACCGGCTGGTGCACCGGTTTCTTGAAGACACCGCGGTTTGGCGCGGGTTTTTGCTCAATCTTCACGCCCTTGGCCAGTTGGTCCAGAACCAGATTGCGCAGCGTGACCGACTTCATGAAGTCGAGCATCTTGGCGTTCATGGTGTCCCACAGGTCTTGCGCCATGTCGGGTGTGGTCGAAACCGTCTCGCTGCTGGCCTGTGCTGGCGTCTCGTCCTCCACCGCGCCGATGATGTCGGCGACGGTGATGGCATCGGCACGGTGGCCCAGCGTGTAACCACCCCCCGGCCCGCGCGTGCTGGTCACCAGACCTTGATGGCGCAGTTTGCTGAACATCTGCTCGAGGTAGGACAGCGAAATTTGCTGCCGCGCGGCAATGTCAGACAGCGGCACGGGGCCGAGCTTTTCGCGCAGGGCGACGTCAATCATCGCGGTAACGGCAAAACGGCCTTTGGTACTTAATCGCATGGTAATTCCTCCTGTCAGTGTCGCTAAATCAGACACAGTGCAAACTATAAGGTTCAAATCACTTCGTGTAAATTCGAATAATCAATGAATTCACTTCGAGAAAAATGAACAATAGGCAAAACAGCTGAGGGCATATTCATGAATTTCAAGCATCTTTACTATTTTTGGGTCACGGCCCGAGCCGGCGGCATCATGCGCGCTGGCGAGCAGTTGCACACCACGCCGCAAACCCTGTCGGGGCAGATCAAGCTGCTCGAAGACTGGCTCGGGCGCAAGCTGTTTCGCAAGAGCGGCCGCGGGCTCGAGCTCACCGAGCACGGCCGCATGGCGCTGGGTTACGCGGATCAGATCTTCAGCCTCGGCAGTGAGCTGGAAAGCAGCCTGCGCCAGGTGCGCGGTGCCGCGCGGCGGCTTGATTTCAGGGTGGGGGTGGCCGACTCGCTGTCCAAGTCCATCGCCTACCGGCTGCTGGAACCTGCCTTTTCAATCGATGAGCCGGTCAAGCTGCTGTGCAGTGAAGGAAAGTTCGACGACCTGCTGGCGCAACTGGCCTTGCACCGGCTTGACCTGGTGATCGCCGACGAGCCCATGCCCCGGCGCGTCAGCGTCAAGGCCTACAGCCATGCGTTGGGCAGCAGCGTGATGAGCTTTTTTGCCGCCCCCGCCCTGTTGCCGCGTTTGTCGGGCAAGTTCCCCGCCTGCCTCGATGGTGTGCCCATGCTGGTGCCGGGCGCCACGGCCTCGGTGCGCCAGCAACTTGAGGGCTGGTTTGCCAAACACCAGATTGCGCCCGTGGTGGTGGGCGAGTTTGACGACGCAGCACTCATGAAAGCCTTTGGCCGCGAAGGCCAGGGCGTGTTCATGGCCCCGCGTGTGCTTGACGATGAAACCTGCAGCCAGTTTGGCGTGCAGGTCATTGGTCACACTGCCGAGTTGGTGGAAGAGTTTTATGCGGTGTCGGTCGAGCGGCGCATCAGCCACCCCTGCGTGCTCGCCATCACCGACGCGGCGCGCGGCCAGCTGTTCAGCATTTGAGTTTTTCAGACCGCCATAACCCTTTACGACCACGCCGTGGCCTATTTGCATCAGGACGCCCGGGCGGCGCTGCCCCAACCCGCTACCCGTCGCTCAGTGACGGCGCCGAGGGCAGCTTTTTGATGGACTAAAACCGCTCACCCTCGTGCAGATACCGCCACTGGCCCTCGGGCAAGCCTGACAGGGCCACCCGGCCCACGCGCTGGCGTTTGATGCTCTGGATGTGCAGGCCGACGCGCTCGCACAGGTACGCAATCAAGCCCGGGTGTGCGCCTTTCAGGGCAAAGCGCAGCCGCGTGGATGTGTCCGAGGTGCTGTTGATGCTGACCTTGACCGGCGGCAGCGGCTGGCCGTCGCTGCTCAGGCCGGCGTTCAGGCGCTGCAGCAGTTCGGGCGCCACCTCGCCTGCCACTTCCACCACCAGTTCCTGCTCCATGATGGCCGCGTCTTCGGTGAGCTTGCGCAGCACGCGCCAGTCCTGGGTGAACACCACCAGCCCGCTGGCCGCCGCTTCCAGCGGCACACAAGCGCTGAGCTTGGCGAAGTGGTGCTTGAGCAGCCGCGTGCCCGAGGCATCCTGCGGCCAGTGATTGGCTGGCAGCAGCAGCTGGTGCGCGGGTTTCACGCGTTTGCCGGCCTCGCCGGGCAGGGCCATGGCCTCATAACCGGGCGGCTTGTGCAACAGCAGGGTCACATCGGTCAGTGTCATCAGGCTGGCGTGCGGGTCCACCGCCACGGTCTGGTCGGTCACCCGCGCCATCGGCTCTTCGACCACCCGGCCGTTCACGCTGACCCAGCCGCCCTCGATGTACTGCTCGGCCTCGCGGCGCGAGCAACGCATCAGGTGCGCCACATGTTTGGACAGGCGCTCGCCGTCCTGGCTGAGTGACTTGGGTGGTGGTGCGGCTTTACGCGGTGGCACGGGTTTGTGAGGTTTGATCATTGGCCGCAATGGTAACCAATGAGGTGCCGGGGCATTCGGGCCGGCCGCTACCAGCTCAGCGGGTCCAATTGGTAAAACTGGCTGAGTTCCCGGTACAGGGCCGGATGCTCCTGCGCCATGGCCTCGGGCTGCTCAAAAAACACCTCGGAAATCACGGCAAAAAATTCGCCCGGGTCGGTGGCGCCGTAGTCGCAGAACAGCGACGGCGCGCCGCGCATCACGCGGGCCTGGAGCGTCATGAATTCGTCGCCCAGCACGCGCGACCAGCTTTGCTGCGCCTGCCGCCCGAGCACGGGCGCGCCGTTGGCGCTGCCGCTTTCCTGATCGAGTTGGTGGGCAAATTCATGAATGGCCACGTTTTGCCCGTCGTCCACCACCGCCGCGCCGGCCAGCGTGTCCTGCCACGACAAGATCACCTGCCCCTCGGCCCACGACTCACCCGCCAGCACCTCGCGCGAGCGGTGCGCCAGGCCGATGGGGTCCACCTGGTCGCGCTGCACCACAAAACTGTCGGGGTAAACCAGAATCTGGCGCAGATTGGGGTAGTAGCCGCCGGGGCGGTTCAGGATCAGCAGGCAGGCGTGGGCGGCAATCGTGACACGAATCTCGTCGGTGATTTCCAGCCCGTTGCAGCCGATGAAGACCTTCTCGGCCAGAAACACCTGTATGTGTTGCTTGAGCTGCAATTGCAGGTCGGCGGGTAGCCGGCGCACATAGGGCACGCGCTGCTGCAACACCGCGCGCCAGCGCGCCGGAAAGGCCTGGGCACGCAGGCGCTGGCGCTTGCGCTCTACCCACCAGGGCGCGCCCACCAGCCACAGCACCACCAGCAGGCCGAGGCAGGCAATGATGACCGCTGGCATACCGCTGCGGTGCCTAGGGGATGAGGGAAGTGATGCGCGCCACGTGCGCCATCAGCGAGCGCTTGGCCACCGGCCACATGCGCTGCGGCACGTCGGCATACACCAGCGCCAACCAGTCGTCGAGCGTGCCGTCTGGCTGCGCCTGCATGGCGGCCACCACCCTGGCCTCGCGCTGCAGGCGGTGGGCCTTGAGGCGGGTTATGGCCGCCTGGGCCTCGTCGCCCGGCCCTCCGATCACATAACCATGCGCCGGCAGGATGTACTTGAGCTGGTGCTCGGCGCAGGCCGTATGCAACAGGTCCAGCGAGTTCAGGTAGTCGCTCATGTCGCCATCGGGCGGGTCGACCACCGTGGTGCTGCCGTTCAGAATGTGGTCGCCGCTGAACAGCAGGCCGTCATCCAGCAGCATCAGGCAGATGTGGTTGGCCGCATGGCCGGGCGTGTGAATGACCTGCAGGGTGTGGCTGCTTGCCCCTTGTGGGAGCGGCCCCCCAGCCGCGAAGGAGTATTGTTGGAGCGGCGCCCCCGCCGCGAATGCATTTTGACCAAGCCCCAAAACCTCGCCATCCCGCAACTCCCGGTCCGGCACAAACGCACTATTCGCCCGCGCCGTCGCTCTGCTCGCCAGCCCCAAAATCGGCGGCACCGTGTCGCACAGGGCCTGCAGCGGCCGGGCGCCCGGGGAATGGTCCGGGTGCGAATGGGTGCAGACAATCAGGCGGATGTCCCCGCCCGCAGCGCGCCACAGTTTGCCCAGGTGCTCGGCGTCGGCCGGGCCGGGGTCGATGGCAATGTAGCCAGTGCCCGGGTCGCCCACCAGGTAGCTGTTGGTGCCCGGGCCGGTCATGGCGCCGGGGTTGGGGGCGGTCAGGCGCAGCACGTTTTTGAGCAGGGCCACAGGCTGTTCGCTCTGCCAGTCCAGCGCGTGCGCAATTTGCCCGTCCGGGCACACCAGCGCCAGCTCGCCATAGGCCGACTCATGTTCCATATAGCGCGCCTCGCGCCCGGCCAGCAGCCCGGTGCGCGGGCAGCTGGTCCACAGCGGTTCCTCGGACACCGCGCAGGCCTGCAGCACGGCATCGACCGTGGCCAGGCCGTGCAGGCGCTCCAGCGTGATGATGGTCGGGTAAATCATGAAGAAGCTTCCCGCCTGGTGCCGTGCCAGCGCGTCGCCTGGGCGCACCCACACCGGCTCGAACTGCTCGGTCTCGTCGGCCACGGGCATTTGTTCTGGCGGCACCCGCGCCACCAGAAACGGCACATCAAAACGCTTGGGCAGATCGCGGTCGGTGATCCAGCGGGCCAGCACAAACATGTCGCTGGCCGCCAGTGTCAGCCCGCGCGCCGCACACTGCGCGCCCAGGTCACCTTGGCGGTCCATCGCGTCAATCTCGGCTTGCGTGGCCCAACTGCCGTCGGCATGGCGCGCCAGCAAAATGCCCAGTTCCTCAAAGCTTTCACGAATGCTGGCGATCGCCTCGGTCAGCGCCAGCGCGCTTTGCGTGGCGCGGCGCTGCGTCAGAGCGTGGCAACAGGCGTCCGCCGCATCGATACCACCGCCCGGAAACACATAGGCGCCCGGCACAAAACTCGCGCTGCTGGAGCGCCGCGTCATCAGCACTTCGAGCCCGCCGGGCGTGTCGCGCAGCAGCAGCACGGTGGCGGCGTCGCGCGTGAGTGCGGGTGGTCGGGCAGGGTGCAAGAGTTGGGAGGGGCGGGGCATGGTCGGGTGGACTTGGGGTGGAGGGGGCACTTTACAGGAGGTCGGGATGGGGTGTTGTTTGGGTCGTGTGGTCAAGCGGTTCGATGACTAGTGATGAGTCAGAATTCGGTGACAAAAATGTCAATTCATGAGGTATGGATGACGGGATATGTCACTTTTTCAACTTCTTTCTCCCGATAATGGCTAAAAATGAGCTTGATTTAGAGTCAATGGCCCTGGCACGAAGCCTGCTAGCTTTGACCAAGTGTTCTTTTGACAGTTTTCTTAACCTTTAGGAGTAAGTATGAAACGTTCCATGCAAAAGGGTTTTACCCTGATCGAATTGATGATCGTTGTGGCGATTATTGGTATTTTGGCTGCTGTGGCTTTGCCGGCTTATCAGGATTACACGGTGAAGGCTAAAGTGTCGGAAGCCACAGGTGTTTCGGCGCCAGCGCGTACGGCGATCGCTCAGGCCTGCAGTGAGCAGACCTTGAACGGCATAACCCAGGCATCTTTGGGATTGCCAGCTGCCGCAAGCATCACAGGCACTTATGTGACGGGTGTGGCAGCGTCCGGCACTTCCGACACTGCCGGCGGTGTGACAATAACGATGGCGTCGATTGGGTCGGCGGTTGCTGGTGGCAGCACAATTACCTACACAGCGGACTGTTCTTCTGGCGGGACAAAATGGACAATCACCGGTAACGGTGTTGATCCCAAATACCTGCCGAAACAGTAATCTTCGGTACGGCGCAGCTAAACTTGCGCTGTAAGAAAAAAGGGGGCACTTCTTTGGTGCCCCCTTTTTTCTTCTCACTAGAAACTCCATTCTCAAATTGAGCAATTTCTGGCTTGGAATATGGTCTGGTGCGGTTGCGCTAAGCTGGCTGCTACCAAACCATTACTACCCCTGGATCGCCTTTCACGCGGATGCATGGATGGCGCTAAGCTGTGCGGTCGCATCGCTATGCGTCATCTGGCGCTATCGTCCACCAATGGCGTGGCACCGTCTATCCATTCTTGCTGCGTTCGCAGTGATCATCCCCTGGCTCCAATCTCTAATGGGGATCGTCGCCTTTTCGGGCAGCGCATGGATATCCAGCGCCTACCTTTTGGGTTTTCTGCTAGCTTTGCTGACTGGCGCACACTGGGAACTTTACCGCCCTGGGCAATTGACCAAGGGCTTGTTCGCTGCCATCATCGTCGCTGCCATCCTCTCCGTGGGTCTGCAGATAAAACAGTCGCTTGAAGTTGATGGGCTATGGATTTGGACCATTTTTTCGAGCCCCACTCGACCATCAGCCAATTTGGGGCAGCCCAACCAACTGGCAACCCTGCTCCTCTGGGGCATAGTGGCGAACCTTTGGGCGGTGGCAAAGCGACACATCGGTGCCGGCACGGCCGTGTTTTTAGCGCTTTATCTTTTATTCGGCCTTGCATTGACCGGATCACGGACAGCTTGGCTAGGTCTCGTTTTGATTCTCTTGGTCATCTGGATCTGGCGTGGCTGCTGGTTGTACCCAAGGCTACCCTGGATCGCCACTGCGTTAGGGCTCTATTTTGCTGCCTGTGTCAAAGGACAAGCCTTCTTTAACCATAGCGATGACGTTCTTCGCCTAACCACCGAATTGCGACCTGCCGCGTGGCGCATGTTTATCGATGCCGCACTTCAACAGCCCTGGTTGGGTTACGGTTGGAATCAGACCGCCTTGGCTCACACCGCAATGGCCGACCGTTATCCCTCTTTTGGATTGACTTTCACCTATGCACACAACCTGTTTTTGGACTGGTTTCTGTGGTGCGGCATCCCATTGGGACTCATTTTTTCGGGTGCATTAATTTACTGGTTTTGGGGGTGCTTGCGTGCTGTGAAAAGTGCAGAAAATATTGCGCTCTTAACGCTTTTGGGCGTAGTAGGCAATCACGCTATGCTCGAATTGCCTCTGGCTTACGCCTACTTCTTGCTGCCCGTGGGCATGGTCATGGGCGTATTAACTGTCCAGCTAAATGAAAAACCTGTGTGCTACACGCATCGCTGGTTGTCTTTGGGACTGTGGTCCATTTCGACCGCCTTACTTGTGCTCATTGTTCGTGACTACACCCGAATTGAGCCCAGCTATCAAAATATGAGAATGACACTCATGCTGATTAAAGTTGCACCCATGGATCCGCCTGATGTTTTTCTACTGGACCAGATGAAAAAACAAATAGAAATGGCTAGATTCGTGCCTAGGGCCGACCTTGACGGGGGTGAGCTTCAAAACATGCGTGATGTAGCCAGCCTTTTCCCGAGCGGTATCTTCTCCCAGAAATTGGCAATAACGCTGGCCCTTAACGGACACCCTGAAGAGGCCCGTCTGTGGTTGATCAGATTATGCAAACTAACTCCTGACTGCACCGTCGCCCGGACGATCTGGGTCAAGCAGGCACAGATGCATCCTGAAATCGTAGCGATTCCCTGGCCGGTCAAGGAAGCGGATTAACGCATTAGCGGCGGCGTAGGCGCTCACCGGCTCCGCCCCGCCTTGTATTTCCCCTTACCAGCCCCAATCACCCCATCGGCCAGCGCCAGCCTAGCCATGGCTTTATTGGCGTGGGCGTGGGTGATGGCCAGGCCCAGGGCGTCGGCGGCGTCGGGACCGGGCAGGCCGGGCAGGTTGAGCAGGCGCTTGACCATTTCCTGAATCTGGCCCTTGCTGGCGCGGCCCCAGCCGACCACGGCCTGTTTCATTTGCAGCGCGGTGTACTGCGACACCGGCAGATCGGAAAAAACCAGCGCGGTGATGGCCGCACCCCGCGCCTGGCCCAGCAGCAGGGTGGACTGCGGGTTGACGTTGACAAACACGATTTCGACCGTGGCCGCGTCGGGCTCGTAACGCGCCACCACCTCGCGGATGCCGTCAAAAATCACCTTGAGCCGCTCGGGCAGCAGGTCCTTGTCGAGGTGGGTGGTGGTAATGGTGCCGCTGGCCACATAACTCAGCTCGGAGCCATCCACGTCCACCAGGCCAAAGCCGGTGGTGCGCAGGCCGGGGTCGATGCCGAGGATTCTCATAGGCCAAAGTACCAGCGCACCGAATGAAAGAACACCGGCGCGGCAAAACACAGCGAGTCGATGCGGTCGAGCATGCCGCCGGCCCCGGTCACGCCCTTGCCGTGGCCTTGCCAGATCGGGATGCCGCGGTCGCGCTTGAGCGCTTTCATGACCAGATGCCCCAGCGACCCCGCCGCGCAGGCGATGAACGACAAGGCAAAGGCCTGGCCCGGCACAAAGGGTGTGATGCCCGCCAGCACGGCACCCAGCAGGCTGCCCACGGCCATGCCACAGCCCCAGCTGCGCCAGGTAAAACTCTGGCTGATGTGGGTCGCCACCGGGGTTTTTGGCCAGTACCGGGCAGCCAGATGCTGCGTGACCATGCAGCTTTGCACCACCAGCACCAGAAACAGCACGAGAAAGGCGTTTTGCCTGTCGTAGCGCGGGAAGTCCAGCAGCATCAGGGCCGGCACGTGGCTCATGCCGTAAATGCAGACCATGATGCCCCACTGCAGCTTGGCGTTGCGCTCCAGAAAGCGCACCGGGTCGTTGGCCAGCGCGCTGGCCACAGGCAGCGCCAGAAAGACATAGACCGGGATAAACACAGTGAAGAGGTCGAAGTGCTCGGTCCCCACCAGATAGTACTGAAACGGCAGCACGCCGAAAAAGGCCAGCACCAGGCTGCGGTGGTCGCCCTGGCGCGTGGGTGACAGGGTCAGGAACTCGCGCAAGGCAAAAAAGGAACCGAGCCCGAACAGCACAAGCCGGGTGATGTCGCCCGCCAGCCAGGCGACCCAGAAGACAAAGATCAGCGCCCAACTGGTGCGCAGCAACTTGCTCAGGTTGCCAAGGCGATCCTGGTGGCTTTGCTGCGCCTGCGCCTCCTCCTTCTCGCGCATCGACAGCAGGAACAGGGTCAGCGAGGCCAGCAGCAGCAGGCCGAAAACCAGGATGAACATGGCGCCCACCTGCTGCGCCGGGCTGAGGTTTTTCAGGGTCTGGTACATGGGCGGGTCTCAGATGTCGCGCAGGGCGATGACAGCCTGGCGGGCGCGCTGCAAAAAGGCGTGGCAGTCCTCTCCGGGCTGCACCTGCGTCGGCGTGCCAAAGGTCACCGAGCACAGCACGGGCACCGGCACCACTTCGCCCTTGGGCATGACACGCTGCACGTTGGCGATCCAGGCCGGGATCAGCTCCACCTGCGGGAACTTGAGCGCCAGGTTGTAGAGCCCGGCCTTGAAGGCCTGCGGCTCGTCGAAATGGCCGCGCGTGCCTTCGGGGAACAAAATCAGCGAGTCGCCCGCTGCCAAAGCCTCGACCAGCGGCTCCAGCGGGTCCTCGGTCGCGTTTCGCTCGCGCGAGACATAGATCACGTTGAACACGGCCGTGGTGATCCACTGCTTGAATGGCGTCTTGGTCCAGTATTCGCGGGCGGCCACGGCCCGGGTGCTGCGGCGCAGTTCCTTGGGCAGGGCGGCCCAGATCATCACCAGGTCGGCATGGCTCTGGTGGTTGGCGAAATAGATGCGCTGCTCGGCCTTGGGCGGGCAGCCCCACCAGCGTGCCTGGGCCCCGGTAAGCACGCGAATCAGCCCGAGCAAAAACAGGCTGACCCCCGTGGCGGCCAGCGGCGACACCCAGGCCGCCGTGCGGCTGCGCCAGTTGCCGGGCTCGGAGGGTGTCTGGTTCATGGCAGTTCAGCGCCTTCGAGGCGCCGCACGATGATTTCTGCGCGCCCCGCGACATAGCTGGAGTTGGGCAGTTTTTCAAAATACTTGGGGCGCGGCAGCATCACCGCCAGCCGCGCCGCCTCATAAGCGCCGAGTTGCGCTGCCGACTTGCGAAAATAGTGCTGGGCCGCCGCCTCGGCGCCAAACACGCCTTCGCCCCATTCCACGTTGTTGAGGTAGATCTCCAGGATGCGTTCCTTGCTGAGCAGGGCTTCGAGCAGCAGCGCGAGAACGAATTCCTGCCCTTTTCTTAAAAACGTGCGCTCGCCAGACAAAAACAGATTCTTGGCCAGCTGCTGGGTGATGGTCGAGCCGCCCACCACCTTGGGTGCCCTGACCGGCCGGGTCGTTGGTGTCTTGGCCGGATTGGCGGTCGCTTTGGGCGGGTTTCTGGCGGCGTTTCTGGCCTGCGCCCTGGCGGCCAGTTCCTCTGCCCTGGCGTTCTTTTCCCAGGCTTTTTCCAGCGCATTCCAGTCCACACCGTCATGGTTGGCAAAATCATCGTCTTCGCTGGCGATCACCGCGCGCTTGAGGTGGCTGGAAATCTTGTCGTAAGGCAGCCATTGCTGGCGCCAGCGCAAGGCGTCCTTCTGGGTGGCCACGCGCCAGGCCTCCGACCGTTGGAAAGCGGTGGATTGGGGGTCGATGACCAGCATGGCGGCGATGCGAACCACAAAAAACAGTTGCAGCAGCACCAGGGCAAGGGCCACCAGGCTTAGCCAGCGCCAAAATGGTTTCATGGACTCAGTGCCCGCTCGCAATGACCGCCCGCAATTCAGCCAGCACCTGGCTTGAGGGCGGGCGCACACCGCGCCAGATCAAAAATGCCTCTGCGGCCTGCTCCACGAGCATGCCCAGGCCGTCCCGCGGCAGCGCGCCGTGGGCTTGCGCCCAGTCCATGAAGCCTTGGGCGCCGGGGCCGTACATCATGTCGTAAGCCAGCGCGCCGGGCTTCAGGGCGCGGGCCGCCACGGGCACAGCCGCGCCGCTGAGGCTGCTGGCGGTGGCATTGATGATGACGTCAAAGGGCCTGTCGAAGCCGTGCAGGGTGTGGGCTTGCAGTTCGGCATTGTTTTCTGCAGCCAGTGGCAAATGGCGCGCCACCAGCTCACTGGCCTTGTGCAGCGTGCGGTTGGCCACGCTGACGTGGGCCGGACCGGCCTGCAGCAGCGGGCCCAGCACGCCGGCTGAAGCACCCCCCGCGCCAATCAGCAGCAGGCGCAGGCCCTTGAGGGATAAGCCGGCGTTGTGTTCAATGTCGTCCACCAGGCCGATGCCGTCGGTGTTGTCGGCCAGGATCTGGCCGTTCTTGAATGTCAGCACATTGGCGGCCTGGGCCAGCAAGCCGCGTTCGCTGGTGTGGGTGGCCAGTTTGGCGGCCTCGAACTTGAATGGCACGGTGACGTTGCAACCCAGCCCGCCTTCCCGGATGAAGGCTTGCACGCTGCGCTCGAAATGGTCCAGCGGAATCTCGCGTTTGTCGTAATGCAGCTTTTGGCCGGTGAGTTCGGCAAAACGAGCATGAATCCAGGGGGATCGGCTGTGGGCGACCGGGTGGCCCATCACGCAGTAGAGGTCGGTGGTCATTGGAGGCTTCGGGTAATGGGTCTATTTGGCGCTGACCCGGGTTTCAAGCGTGTCATCGCGGGTGAAATTAAAGCGCGACACCACGGCAATTTCGTCGGATTGGCTTCGCATCGCAGCGTTGAATTTACCAAAAGGCCCTGCACTGTTGGCGATGGCGCGCGCGCGCTGGTCCAGCGCCAGGCTGCCGGAGCTCTGCACGACCTCGGTGGACATGACCTCACCGAGGTGGTTGATGCTCACCACCATGGTGAGCTCGCCATAGAGTTTTTGGCCGTTGGCCTGCGGAAAATTCACAGTGCCCCGGTCCTCGATGGTGCGGCGCAAGTGGTCGTAATAGACCGCGTAGACCGCCTCGCGCGTGGCCGGGCTGATATAGCGTTTCTTGGGGCGGGCGTTTTCCAGGATGATGCGGCGCTCGATCTCGGCCAGCAGCTTGACGAGTTGCTTTTGCTTCTGCTCACGCTGGGCCTGTTCGGACGTCAGGGTTTGCTCGCGGGGCTCGGCGGGGGGCAGGCTGGTCAGCAGGCGATTGACATTGAGCAGCAGCAGGTTCTGCTGCGCCTGCATTTCGCGCAGCTGGCGCTCCTGTTCCTGCTCCTTGTCCTGCCCGTCCATGGCGAGCAGGGCCGGCGGCAGCGGGCTTTTGGCGCGGCCGCGCTCGGCTTCACCGCCGCCCGCCATGGCAACCTGGGCAATGGCCTGCGCCTTGTCGGGGCGCTCCTGCGGGTTGGCATTGACCAGGATCACCTCGAGCGCGTTGTCCTGCGTCATGCGTTTGAACGCCGCGGGGTCCACCAGTCGCACGGTCAGCAGCGCGGCGTGCACCGCGATGGACGCACCCAATGCCAGCTGAAGGGTCCCGATGGGCAGCAGCTTCACGGCGTGTCAAGGGCCTCTGGTTCGGCGGGTGTCGGGCTGGCTTCTGCGTCGTTGAGGTCCACCGCAATCGCGATCGGGCCGGCCACGGTGTCCTCGTCCAGGTCCTCATCGGCATCAAAGGCCTCGGGCTCGGCATCCAGGCGCTCCAGCACGGTGCCGTGGATGTCGAGCGAGACCAGGTCGATGTCGCCGAGCTTCACGCGCACCCGGGCGCCGCGCGGCAGGCCCTGCGCGCCCATGACCGGCAGCACCAGCGGCAGGTGGTCGGCGCGCACCAGGTTGTCCTTGAACAGGGTGGCCTCGATCTCGGTGATGCCCTGTTGCTGCACGTACTTGAGAGTCCAGAAACGCTCGATGGCGTTCTGATAGCCGTTGTAGGCAAAGTAGGCGGCGTCAAAGCTGGAGATGATCGAGAACAGCTCGGCGTCCTTGGGCTTGAAGGGCGCCACCAGCGCGGCGGTTTTGCCATGCCGCGCGCAGGCAATGATCTGCCACTGGTTGAGCAAGTCCACATAACGGCGCAGCGGCGAGCTGCTCCAGGCATAACTTTTGACACCGATGCCCGCGTGCGGCAGGGCGCGGGTGCCCATGCGCACCTTGACGCCGGGCAACATCGAGGCCTGGCTGCGGTAGATGCCGGGCACACCGAGCTCGGCCATCCAGTTGCCCCACGTGCTGTTGGCCAGGATCATGGCTTCCGACACGATCAGGTCCAGCGGCGCGCCGCGCTGGCGCACGCTGATCTGCACCTGCTCGGTGCCCTGCGGCTCGGCGCCCTTGTTGCCGACCAGCCTGAAGTTGTAGTCGGGCCGGTTGAAGTTCTCGGGCTTGCCGCGCACCACCTCGCGCTTGGCCTTGAGGTCTTGCGCCAGGCGGTGCAAAAACGAAAGCTGCGGGCGCTTGTGCTGCAGCGGCGGCGGGTCGGTGTCGTGCATGAAAGCCGGGTCTTGCAGCCACTCCAGCGTGACCACGTCATCGAGCTGGTCATGGCGCAAGTTGGCGCCGATGTGCACGCGCTCCAGCTTGGTCTCGGTCGCCTTGATCTCCAGTGTGGACTCAATCAGCGTCACATAGAGCGATACCGCCGGGCAGTCCTTACCCTCGGTCAGGGTGTAGTTTTGCACCACCTCGTCGGGCAGCATGGTGAGTTTGTAGCCCGGCATGTACACCGTGGACAGGCGCGCGCGGCCCAGCAGGTCGGCCGCGCTGCCGGGCTGGATCGCCAGGCCGGGCGCGGCAATGTGGATGCCCAGCACCACGGTGCCCGTGCCCAGGCCCTGCACCGACAGCGCGTCGTCGATCTCGGTGGTGGCCGAATCGTCGATCGAAAAGGCGCGCGCGGGCGACAGCGGCAGCTCGTCCTTGATGAGCGGCGCGTCGAGCTTTGGAAAACCCGTGCCCTTGGGAAAGTTCTCCAGCAGGAAGCGCTTCCAGTGGAACTGGTAGGGCGAGTCGATGGCGCCGGCCCTGATCAGCAGGTCGAGCGGACCCAGGTGGGTGGCGCGTGAGGCCTCGACCACGGCCTTGTATTCGGGCGCGTTCTTGTCGGGCTTGAACAGGATCTTGTAAAGCTGGTCGCGGATGGCTTGCGGGCAGACGCCTTCGCTCAATTCCTTGACCCAGGCCTCGATTTGCAGCAGCAGCTGTTTCTTCTTTTCGATGGCGGCCAGGGCCTGCGCGAGGATGTCGGCCGATGCCTTCTTGAAGCGGCCCTTGCCGGCACGGCGAAAGTAGTGCGGCGCCTCATAAAGCGCCATCAGGGTGCCGGCCTGTTGCTCCAGCGTGGCGTGTTCCGAAAAATAGTCGCGCGCCAGCTCGGCAAAACCGAAGTCTCCCTCGGGGGCAAATTCCCAGGCCATGTCGAGCTCGATGCCTGCTGCAACGGCCTGCGCGCCCGCCATCAACTGCTGCGGCGTGGGCTTGTCGAACTTGAGCAGCATGTTGGCGGACTTGACCTTGACACGCTTGCCCGAGTCCAGCTCCACCTGCGCCGAGGTATCGGCCTCGGAGAGGATGCGCCCGGCCAGAAATTTGCCGGTTTCTTCAAATAATAAGTACATCGGCGAATTGTCCCATGGCTTGCGGGTGGGCATCCATCGGCCCGAGGGCGGGCCTCCCCGGTTGGCGCGGCGCCCTCGCCGCAAAGGTATTCGTCAATACGGGTTGTGAAATCCGAGCCGCGCCATGATCTCGCTCTCGCGCAGCTCCATCACCTGGGCGTCCTCTTCTTCATCGTGGTCCCAGCCCTGCGCGTGCAAGGCGCCATGCACGAGCAAATGCGCGTAGTGTTCTTCCAGGGTTTTGCCCTGGTCTTTCGCCTCGGCGGCGACGACCGGCGCGCACAGCACCAGGTCGGCGGTGACCACCGGCTCCTGGCTGTAGTCGAAGGTCAGCACGTTGGTGCCGTAGTCCTTTTTGCGGTAGTCGCGGTTCAGGGCCTGGCCCTCGGCGGCGTCGACGATGCGCACCGTGAGCTCGGCGTCGTCTTGCAGCGCGGCGCGCAGCCAGCGCGTCACCTTGTGGCGCGGCAGGGCGGCGCGGTGCAGCGCCACGTCCTCAAATTTGCCGAACTGCAGGGAGAGGGTGAGCTGGTTCATAGGTCAGGGCGTTTGATGCCGCGGGAGGGGCGTTTGGCGGGCAGGGGTTCGGCGTCGTCGCGGCGCAGGATGCCGATGCGCCCGGGGGCGTCGTAGGCGTCGACAATGCGTGCCACCAGCGGGTGCCGCACGACATCGGCGCTGGTCAGGCGGCAGATGGCGATGCCTTCAACCTGTTTGAGCACACGCTCCGCGTCGATCAGGCCGCTGAGCTGGGTGCTGGGCAGGTCGATCTGGCTGACGTCGCCGGTGATAACGGCCTTGGAACCAAAACCGATGCGCGTCAAAAACATCTTCATCTGCTCGGGCGTGGTGTTTTGCGCCTCGTCCAGGATCACAAAGGCGGTGTTGAGGGTGCGCCCGCGCATGAAGGCCAGCGGCGCGATCTCGATGGTCTGGCGCTCAAAGGCCTTTTGCACGGCCTCGAAGCCCATCAGGTCATAGAGCGCGTCGTACAGCGGGCGCAGGTAGGGGTCGATCTTTTGCGCCAGGTCGCCGGGCAGGTAGCCCAGGCGCTCACCGGCTTCCACCGCCGGGCGGGTCAGCACAATGCGCTGCACCGTGCTGCGCTGCAGCGCGTCGACCGCCATGGCCACGGCCAGGTAGGTCTTGCCGGTGCCCGCCGGGCCGATGCCGAAAGTGATGTCGTGGCTGACGATGCTGTCGAGGTAATGCGCCTGGTTCAGCGAGCGGGGCTTGAGGTCGGCGCGCCGGGTTTTGAGCGACGGGCCTTCCGCGCCGTGCGGGTCGCCGTCGCCCGCCAGCATCAGCTGCACGGTGCGCGGCTCGATCGGGCGCGCCGCGATCTCGTACAGCGCCTGCAGCATTTCCATGCCGCGTTTGGCGTTGGCCTTGAGGCCGTCGACCTTGAACTGCTCGTGGCGGTGCGCAATTTTGACCTGCAGCGCGCCTTCGATGGTGCGCAGGTGCTCGTCCATGGGGCCGCACAGGTGGCCCAGGCGGGTGTTGTTGGGCGGGGAAAAGATATGTCGGAGGATCACGTTGATAATTCCATAAATACTTCTCGATGATAGGCACAAAATGATCGGCAAATTAACGGGCACGCTGGACGACAAGAATCCACCGATGGTGATCGTGGACTGCCATGGCGTGGGTTACGAGGTCTTCGTGCCCATGAGCACCTTTTACAACCTGCCCGAGCTCGGCGTCAAGGTCACGCTGCTGACGCACTTCGTGGTGCGCGAAGACGCGCAGATTTTGTACGGCTTTGCCACCACCGCCGAGCGTGCCGCGTTTCGCGAGCTCATCAAGATCTCGGGCGTCGGTCCGCGCACAGCGCTCTCGGTGCTGTCGGGCATGAGTGTGACCGAGTTGTCACAGGCCGTGACCTTGCAGGAGGGCGGCCGGCTCATCAAGGTGCCCGGCATCGGCAAGAAGACCGCCGAGCGCCTGCTGCTTGAGCTCAAGGGCAAGCTGGGCCCCGACATTGGTGTGCCCAGCAGCATCGCCAGCGACGCGCAGGGCGACATCTTGCAGGCCTTGCTGGCCTTGGGTTACAGTGACAAGGAGGCCGCCGCCGCGCTGAAGGCCCTGCCCAAGGACATTGGTGTCAGCGACGGCATCAAGCTCGCGCTCAAGGCGCTGGCGAAGTAGTCTGAAAGCTCCGCGACAATGGCGACCGCGAATTGCCTGCGGGCTCATTTTTAGTTCAACCCCCTGATAGGACACCTTGATGAAAACGATTGGTCTTCAAACCCTGCGCTTCACCCTGACAGCGGCCGCTGCCCTGCTCTGCATGGCCGGACCGGCACAAGCCGCCGACAAGGTCAAGGTGGGCATGCTCAGCACTTTGTCCGGGCCCGGCGCGGGTCTGGGTATTGACATTCGCGACGGCTTCAACCTGGCGCTCAAACACGCGGGCGGCAAGTTCGGCGGGCTGCCGGTCGAGGTGATCGTGGCCGACGACCAGGCCAAGCCCGATGCGGCGCGCCAGACCGCCGACCGGCTGGTGAAGCAGGACAAGGTGGATTTCATGACCGGCGTGGTCTTTTCCAACGTGATGCTGGCCGTGGGCAAGCCGATTTTTGATTCCAAGACCTTCTATATCAGCGCCAACGCCGGCCCCTCGCAGTACGCCGGCGCGGATTGCAACCCGTATTTCTTCAACGTCGCCTGGCAGAACGACAACCTGCACGAAGCGGTGGGCAAGACGGTGCAGGACAAGGGCTTCAAGAAAGTCGCCTTGCTGGCGCCCAACTACCCGGCAGGCAAGGACGCCCTGACGGGCTTCAAGCGTTATTTCAAGGGGGAAATTGCCTCCGAGGCCTACACCCCCCTGAGCCAGCTGGACTACGGCGCCGAGTTGTCCAAAATGCGCGCCTCGGGCGCCGATGCGGTTTACATCTTTTTGCCGGGCGGCCTGGGCATCAACTTCATCAAGCAGTTTGTCGGCGCCGGCCTGTCCAAGGACATGACGCTGTTCGGCCCGGGCTTTTCTGCCGATGAGGACGTGATTCGCGCCGTGGGTGAGCCCATGCTCGGCATGTTCAACAGCTCGCAGTGGGCGCACGACATGCAAAACCCGGCCAACAAGCGTTTTGTCGCCGACTTCCAGAAAGACTATGGCCGTCTGCCCACGCTCTACGCCTCGCAGGGCTACGACGCCGCGCGCCTGATGGACGCCGCGGTGCGTGACGTCAAGGGCAAGCTCGAGGACAAAACGGCGCTGCGCAAGGCCATCGCGGCCGCCAAATTTGACTCGGTGCGCGGCGCCTTCAAGTTCAACAGCAATGGTTACCCCATTCAGGACTACTACCTGCGTGTCATCACCAAGGACGCCCAAGGCCGCGTCACCAACCGCACCCTGAGCACCGTGTTCAAGGACCACGCCGATGCCTATGTGGGCGAATGCAAGATGCCCGCGCTCTGATGCCGGTTGAGGGGGGCCGCGAGTGATGACCGGCATTCTGGTCCTGGAGCAGTCGCTCAACGGCCTGCAGTTCGGCCTGATGCTGTTTCTGCTGGCCGCCGGGCTGACGCTGGTGTTCGGCATCATGGACATGATCAACCTGGCGCACGGCTCGCTCTACATGATCGGGGCCTACCTGATCGCCAGCATCGCGCTGGCCAGCGGCTCGTTCTGGACCGGGCTGGCGCTCGGCATCGTCGCCACGGCGGTGCTCGGCGCGCTGCTGGAACTGACCGTGCTGCGCCGCCTGTACCAGCGTGATCACCTGTCGCAGGTGCTGGGCACCTTTGCCATTTTGCTGATGAGCAACGAGGCGGTGCGCATGGTCTGGGGTTCGCAACCGATTGCCCTGAATCCGCCCGCGGCGCTGGCTGGGCCGGTGGCGCTCTTGCCGGGCTTCAGCTATCCGGCCTACCGCCTGTTCATTATCGCCGTGGGGTTGGCGGCAGCCGGCCTGCTGTACTTGCTGGTGACACGCACGCGCCTGGGCATGCAGGTGCGCGCCGGTGCCTCGAACCGCGAGATGGCGCTGGCCATGGGGGTCGATGTGCGGCGCCTGTTTACCCAGGTGTTTGCCATGGGCGCGGCCCTGTGCGCGCTGGCCGGCGGCATGCTCGGGCCGCTGCTGGCGGTGCAGGTCGGCATGGGCGAGAGCATTTTGATTCTGGCCTTTGTTGTGATCGTGATCGGCGGCATCGGCTCGATCCGCGGCGCGCTGCTGGGCGCCTTGCTGGTGGGTGTGGTGGACACCGCCGGGCGCACGATGATTCCCTATGTCTTTGAGCGCGTCATGGGCCCGGACCTGGCCGCCAGCGCGGGTCCGGCCGTCGCCGCCATCCTGATCTATGTGCTGATGGCCGCCGTGCTGTTCTTCAAGCCCCGGGGGCTGTTTCCTGCCCATGGCTGAGATGGATTCAAAACCCGGTCCGCTCGACCATCCCTTGCGCTGGCGCATCGGCCTGGTTGTGCTGATCGCCCTGGTGTTGCTGCCCATGCTGGCGCAAGCCTGGGGCCAGGAGTTTTATGTGGGTGTGGCCAGCCGCATCCTGATTTTTGCGCTGGCGGCCACCAGCCTGAACCTGATCCTGGGTTTTGGCGGCATGGTCAGTTTTGGCCACGCGGCGTTTGTCGGCGTGGGGGCTTATGCGGCGGGCATCCTGATGCAACACGGTTTTGCCTCCGCGTGGCTGGCCCTGGCGCTGGCCTTTTTGGTGGCGGGCGCTTTTGCCTTGCTGATCGGGGCCATCAGCCTGCGCACCCGGGGTGTCTACTTCATCATGATCACGCTGGCCTTTGCGCAAATGCTGTACTACCTGATGGTGTCGCTCAAAACCTATGGCGGCGACGATGGCCTGCCACTGGACCGTCGCTTCGACCTCGGGTTCGGCCTGGACCTGAGCCAGGACGCCCCGTTCTACTACCTGGTGCTGGCCCTGGCTGTGGCGGTGTTTTTGACTGTGCAGCGCTTGCTGAATTCCCGCTTTGGCCATGCCTTGCAGGCGATTCGTGACAACGAGACCCGGATGGCCGCGATTGGTTTCCCGGTGTACCGCTTCAAATTGATGGCCTTTGTGCTGGCCGGCGCGCTGGCCGGCCTGGCGGGTGCCCTGCTGGCGCATCAGGGCGGTTTTGTCAGCCCGTCGATGATGCAGTGGAGCGAGTCCGGCATGTTGATGGTGATGGTGATTTTGGGCGGTGTCGGCCACCTGTACGGCGGACTGGTCGGTGCCGTGGTGTTTCTGCTGCTCGAAGAACTTCTGAGCAGCGCCACCATCCACTGGCAGTTTGGCCTGGGCGCGGTGTTGCTGGCCGTGGTGCTGCTGGCGCCCAATGGCCTGCTGAGCCTGCGCTTCAAAAGGAAATCGCCATGAGCCACAGCACGCTGCTGCAGCTTGATGGCCTGGTCAAGTCCTATGGCGGCCTGCGCGCCACCGACCATGTGTGCCTGAGCGTGCTCTCGGGTGAAATTCATGCCCTGATCGGCCCCAACGGCGCCGGCAAAACCACCCTGATTCATCTGATTTCAGGCGTCCTGGCCCCCGACGCGGGTCGCATCCAGTTCGACGGCATGGACATCACCCGCATGCCCATACACGCGCGGGTGGCGCACGGCCTGGCGCGCTCGTTCCAGATCACCAGCATCTTCAATCGCCTTTCGGTGCTGGACAACCTCGCGCTGGCGGTGCAGGCCCACGCCGGCCACAGCATGAACTTCTGGCGACCGGCGCGCGGCGATGCCGGTCGTTACGCCCAGGCCTTTGAGGTGGCCGAGCGGGTCGGCTTGGGCTTGCAAATCAAGCAGCTTGCGGGTGCCCTGTCGCACGGCGAGCAGCGCCAGCTGGAGGTCGGCCTGGCGCTGGCCACCCGGCCCAAATTGCTGCTGCTCGACGAGCCCATGGCCGGCATGGGTCCGGACGAGTCCGAGCGCATGCTGTGCCTGTTGCAAAGCCTG
Organism: Polaromonas sp.; assembly: GCA_021737975.1. Taxonomy (GTDB): domain Bacteria; phylum Pseudomonadota; class Gammaproteobacteria; order Burkholderiales; family Burkholderiaceae_C; genus Rhodoferax. The sequence continues at coordinate 150,477 of JAIPCZ010000002.1, forward strand.
CGCGGTGAGACCACGCTCTTGCTGGTGGAGCACGACATGAACGCTGTGTTCCGGCTGGCCGACCGAATCTCGACCCTGGTGTCTGGCCGGGTCATTGCCTGCGGCACGCCCGATGAAATTCGCCAGCACCCCGAGGTGCGGCTGGCCTACCTGGGCGATGATGAAAAGGCCACGGCATGAGCGCGCTGCTTGAAGTTGAGCAGTTGGAGACCGCCTATGGCGCCAGCCAGGTGCTGTTTGGCGTGAGTTTTGCCGTGCAGCCTGGCGAGGTCGCCACGCTGCTGGGGCGCAACGGCATGGGCAAAACCACCACGGTGCGCTCCATCATGGGCCTGACGCCGGCGCGCGGCGGCAGTGTGCGTTTTCGTGGCGAGCGCATCGACGGCCTCGCACCCGACCGCGTCGCCCGCATGGGGCTGGCGCTGGTGCCCGAGGGCAGACAGGTTTTTCCTAACCTGTCGGTCAGGGAAAACCTGCTGGCCTTTGCCGCCAACCGCAATGGCGCCTCAGACCCGTGGACGCTGGAATCCGTGTTCGATTTGTTCCCGCGCCTGGCCGAGCGGGTGCGCCACATGGGCAACCAGCTCTCGGGCGGCGAGCAGCAAATGCTGGCGATCGGGCGCGCGCTCATGACCAACCCGCACCTGCTGATTCTGGACGAGGCCACCGAGGGCCTGGCGCCGCTGGTGCGCGAGGACATCTGGCAATGCCTGCACCAGTTGAGCCGACGCGGCCAGACCATTCTGGTGATCGACAAATACGTGCAACGGCTGGTCAGACTGGCGCACCACCACAGTATTCTGGAGCGCGGCCAGGTGGTGTGGCAGGGCGACTCCGAGAAGCTTGCGGCTGACCCGGGCCTGTGGCAGCGTTATATTGGGGTGTAATTTTTTTTCCATTGGGCCTCAAGCCATGACCTCTCTTTACCGCGAATTTGAAACCCAGGCGCAGATCGATGCGCAGTACAACCCGTCGATCAAGCTGGCGGACCCTGTGGCGCCTGGCAAACACTATGTGGCCCAGTCGGCGCGTGCGCGTGCCAGTCTGGGTTGTGTGCTTGATGTGCCCTACGGCCCCACGCTGGCCGAGACGCTCGACATCTTTCCGGCCGATGCGCCCAATGCCCCGGTGTTTGTGTTCCTTCATGGTGGTTACTGGCGCGCGTTCTCCAGCAAGGAATTCAGCTGTGTGGCGCTGGGCTTGCAACCGCTGGGCATCACCACCGTGGTGGTCAATTACGCCCTGTGCCCGACGGTGAGCCTGGATGAAATCACGCGCCAGGCGCGCGCCGCCGTGGCCTGGACGCACCGCCACATCGCCGGCTACGGTGGTGACCCGGCGCGGGTGGCGCTGGGGGGGCATTCGGCCGGCGCCCATCTGACCGCCATGTGCCTGCAAACGCGCTGGGCCGAGGATTACGGCCTGCCGCCAGATCCCCTGGCGGCCGCGGTGCTGGTCAGTGGCATTTACGACATCGCGCCGCTGCGCTACAGCTATTTGCAACCCATGATCCAGCTCGACGACGGCATCATCCGCCGCAATTCACCGATGTTCGGCGTGCCGCCGTGCAAAACGCCGGTCTGGGTGAACTGGGGCAGCGAAGAAACGCCGGAATTTGCGCGCCAGGCCAGCAGCTTTCTGGCCGCCTGGCAAGCTTCGGGCAATGCCGGCGAGCTCAGCGCCCTGCCTGGCGCCGACCATTACATCGGCATCCATGGCTTTGAAGACCCCGCCAGTTCCTTGAGCCGGTGGCTGGCCACCCGGCTGGCGCTATAGTGCCTGTCTTTGCTGCTGAATTGAGCCCGCTGTGAGTATTCAAACCGACGACTTTGCCCCGGCGCCGCCCAAGCGCGTGGTGTCGAACGCACCCGCCTCGCCCAATGAGGAGGCGATCGAGCGCGCGCTGCGGCCCAAGCTGATGCAGGAGTACGTCGGCCAGACCAAGGCGCGCGAACAACTCGAAATTTTCATCAGCGCCGCCAAAATGCGCGAGGAGGCGCTCGACCATGTACTGTTGTTCGGCCCGCCGGGCCTGGGCAAGACCACCCTGAGCCACATCATTGCGCATGAGCTGGGTGTGAACCTGCGCCAGACCAGCGGCCCGGTGCTCGAGAAACCCAAGGACCTGGCCGCGCTGCTGACCAATCTGGAAAAAAACGATGTGCTGTTCATCGACGAGATCCACCGCCTGAGTCCGGTGGTCGAGGAAATCCTCTACCCGGCGCTGGAAGACTACAAGATCGACATCATGATCGGCGAAGGCCCGGCGGCGCGCTCCATCAAGCTCGACCTGCAGCCCTTCACGCTGGTGGGCGCCACCACCCGCGCCGGCATGCTGACCAACCCGCTGCGCGATCGCTTCGGCATCGTCGCGCGGCTCGAGTTCTACACCCCCGAGGAACTGGCGCGCATCGTCAGGCGCAGCGCCGGCCTGCTCAAGGTGACGACCGATGAAAAGGGTGGTTTCGAGATTGCGCGCCGCTCACGCGGCACACCGCGCATTGCCAACCGGCTGTTGCGCCGGGTGCGCGACTACGCCGATGTGAAAGGTGTGGGCGAGATCACGCTGGAGATCGCCAACCGCGCGCTGGCCATGCTCGACGTCGACCCGCAGGGCTTCGATCTGATGGACCGCAAGCTGCTCGAAGCCGTGATCCACCGCTTTGACGGCGGCCCGGTCGGGCTGGACAACATTGCCGCCAGTATTGGCGAGGAGCGAGAGACCATCGAGGACGTGATCGAGCCCTACCTGATCCAGCAGGGTTATCTGCAGCGCACCCCGCGCGGGCGCATCGCCACGCTGGCCGCCTACCGTCACCTGGGTGTGACGCCGCCGGCAGACCAGGCCGGCGGGGAACTGTTCGGGGTGTGATCGTTTGGCTTCATTGACCAGAAGGACAGTCTCTTGAAATACACCGCCAACAGCCGTGCTTTTGCCCACATCGCGGCGTTCCACCCGGAGCTGACCGCCTTGCGGCGCGACCTGCACGCGCACCCTGAACTGGGCTTTGAGGAGGTCTACACCGCCCGTCGGGTGCAGCAGGCGCTCACCGTCTGCGGTGTGGACGCCATCCATACCGGCATCGGCAAGACCGGCCTGGTGGCCGTGATCCAGGGCCGGCGCAACAGCGGCGGCAAAATGATCGGGCTGCGCGCCGACATGGACGCGCTGCCCATGACCGAGCACAACGACTTTGCCTGGAAGTCTGCCAGTCCCGGCCTGATGCACGGCTGCGGCCACGACGGCCACACCGCGATGCTGGTGGGCGCGGCGCGTTACCTGGCCGAGACGCGCAATTTCGATGGCACCGCCGTGCTGATCTTTCAGCCGGGAGAAGAAGGGTATGCCGGCGCCCAGGCCATGATCGACGACGGCCTGTTCGAGCGTTTTCCGGTGCAATCCGTGTTTGGCATGCACAACTGGCCCGCCATGCGGCCGGGCACCATCGGGCTCAATTCCGGCCCGATGATGGCCGCCGCGGACCGCATCACGATCGAGATCACCGGCAAGGGTGGCCACGGCGCGCACCCCTACCAGACCGTCGACCCGGTGCTGGTGGCGGGGCACATCATCACCGCCGTGCAAAGCATCGTGTCGCGCAACATCAAGCCGGTGGACAGCGCCGTGATCAGCCTGTGCGCGATGCAGGCGGGAGATTTGAATGCCATGAGCGTGGTGCCGGGCAGCGCCACCCTGGTGGGCACGGTGCGTACCTTCAAGACCGAGGTGCAGGCGTTGATCGAACGCCGCCTCAATGAATTGTGCGGCGCGGTGGCACAGGCCTTTGGCGCCAGTGCTGTGGTGACCTACCAGCGCATGTACCCGGCCACCGTCAATACCGCCGCCGAGGCCCGCTTTGCCGGCGATGTGGCGCAAAGCCTGGTGGGGGCGGACAACGTGGTGCGCGACCTGGAGCCGAGCATGGGCGCAGAGGACTTTTCTTTCATGCTGCGCGTCAAGCCCGGCGCCTACCTGCGGCTGGGCCAGGGCGCGGAAAACGGCCTGGGCAGTTGCCATCTGCACAACAACCGCTACGATTTCAACGACGAGGTGCTGCCCCTGGGCGCCGCCCTGCACGCCAGCCTGGCGGAGCAGGCGATGCCGCTTATGGGTTAACGAGACACCGCACCGTCAGTCTGGGCGGCATTCGCGGCGGGGCGCCGCTCCAACGGGATGCGCGTGCCTCGCTTTAGTGACGAGCGGCGCCAGGTATTGGTTGGAGCGGCGCCCTCGCCGCGAATCACAGCACGGCACCGCCCTTGCGCAACGCCTGCACCGCATCCGCATCCAGACCCAATGCATTCAATAATTCATCGGTATGCGCGCCCAGCACTGGCGGGCTCAGGCGCACACCCAGGCGCTGGCCGTCCATGGTGAAAGGGAACAGCGCGGCTTGGGTGGTCTGGCCGGCGCGCGCGCCGTCGGGCAGGGTGATGTCGGCCAGGCCGCCGGTGGCCAGCAGGTGCTCGTCGTCAAACAGTTCCTCGGGCTTGCGGATCGGCGCATAGGGCAGCTTGTTGGCTTCCATCAGGTCGCTCAGCTCTGTGGCGCTGTAACGGCCCAGGCGCTCGCGCAGAATGGGCATCAGCGTGGGGCGCTCGCGCACGCGGTCGTTGTTGGACGCGTAACGCGGGTCAGATTTCAGGTCCGCAAAGCCGAAGACATCGCAAAAGGTGGCCCACTGCGCGTCGCTGACCGCCGAAATAAAAATCTGCTCGCCGTCTTTCACCGTGAACACGTCGTACACCGCCCAGGGGGAAATACGCGCCGGCATCGGCGCCGCGGGCTGGCCCGTCATGGCGAACTGCAGCATGTGCTGGCCGACCAAAAACACGTTGTTTTCGAACAGCGCGCTTTGCACTTCCTGGCCGCGCCCGGTGATGCCGCGCTGGATCAGTGCGCCCAGAGCGCCAATGGCGCCGAACATGCCGCCCATGATGTCGTTGACGCTGGTGCCCGCGCGCAGCGGGTCACCGGGCCGGCCGGTCATGTAGGCCAGGCCGCCCATCATCTGCACCACCTCGTCGAGCGCGGTGCGGTGCTCGTAGGGGCCGGGCAAGAAGCCCTTGTGGCTGACGTAGATGATCTTCGGGCTTTGGCTGGAGAGAGTGGCGTAATCGAGTCCGTACTTGGCCATGGTGTCGGGCTTGAAGTTTTCCAGCACGACGTCGGCGCTCAGCGCCAATTGGCGCGCCACCTCGGCGCCCTGCGGCTTGTGCAGGTCGATGGCGATGCTCTTCTTGTTGCGGTTGAACATGGGGAAGAAGCCGGCACCCGCGCCGAGCAAATGCCGGGTGCGGTCGCCCTCGATGGGTTCGACCTTGATCACCTCGGCGCCCATGTCGGCCAGCACCATGCCGCAGGTGGGGCCCATGACCATGTGGGTGAATTCGACCACGCGCAGGCCGGTCAGGGGCAGGGAACGAGGGGCGGCAGTTGGGTTGGATGACATCAGAAAGCTCGGCACAAACAGGTGAATGAAACGCCCTGATTATTTCCCAGCCTGGGACAGGGCCGCATTATCTGCATTTTTGTCAAAGCTCTTGCATGGCAGGCCAAAGGCTGGTGTCAGCATCCTTCTTTAAAATCGAATGATGTCAAGTTCAACCCAAACCTCGCTGGCCCAAGCAACAGAGCCCGGCAGCAGTCCGCCGCGCGCCGTGCTGTTCGACGCCTACGGCACGCTGTTCGACGTGTACAGCGTGGCGCAACTGGCCGAAGAACTGTTCCCCGGCCACGGCCAGGCCTTAAGTGTGCTCTGGCGCGACAAGCAGATCGACTACACCCGGTTGGTCACCACCAGCAACCACGGCGCGCACTACCAGCCGTTCAGCGAGCTGACCCGGGCAGCGCTGATTTACGCCATCAAAAAATTGGTGGTGGGCGGCGCGCAGACCCTGACGGATGAGGCCTTTCTGCTGGAGCACGAGCCCGCCATCGAGATGCTTCTGGCCCAGTACCAGCACCTCGATGCCTTTCCGGAAAACCTGGCCGTGCTGCAGCAGCTTAAAGCCCGGGGCATTCCGATCGGCATTTTGAGCAACGGTGACGCCGCCATGCTGCAGGCCGCCGTGCACTCGGCGGGCTTTGATGGTCTGCTCGACCATGTCATCAGCGTCGACCCGATTCGTAAATTCAAGACCCACCCCGAGGCCTACGCGCTGGGCGAGCAGGCCACAGGTCGTGCTGCGCGTGACATCCTGTTCGTCAGCTGCAACGCCTGGGACGCGCTGGGCGCCACCTGGCACGGCTACACCACGCTGTGGGTCAATCGTTACCATCTGCCTTTTGAAGAGCTGGGCACCCAACCCACTCGCATCGGAAATGACCTGCGCGCCGTGCTCGACTTTTTTCACCCCTGATTTTTAACTCTGAGTCTCACCACCATGACTGAACGCATCACCAAGAACGGCCTGCAAATCGCGGCCAACCTGTGTCAATTCATTGAAAGCCAGGTGCTGCCCGGCACCGGCGTGGCGCCTGCCAAGTTCTGGAAAGGTGTTGGCGCCATCGTCGCCGACCTGGCCCCCAAGAACATTGCGCTGTTGGCCGAGCGCGACCGCTTGCAGACCGAGCTTGACACATGGCACAAGGCCCATCCCGGCCCCGTCACCGATATGCCGGCCTACCGCAGCTTTTTGCAGGGCATCGGCTATCTGGTGGACGCCCCCAAAAAGGCCCGCATCACCACCTCGAATGTCGACGCCGAGTTGGCCAGGCAGGCCGGCCCGCAGCTGGTGGTGCCCATTTTGAATGCACGTTATGCGTTGAACGCCGCCAACTCGCGCTGGGGCAGCTTGTATGACGCGCTGTATGGCACCGACGCGATCGATGAAGCCAAGGGCTGTGAAAAGGTCGGCAAAAAGGGCGGCTACAACCCCAAGCGCGGCGCCAAGGTGATCGCCTATGCGCGCAACGTGCTCGACCGTTGCGCCCCGTTGCGCAAGGGCTCGCATGTGGACTCGGTCGAGTACCGCATCAAGGGTGGCAAGCTGGCCGTCAAACTGGCTGACGGCAGCAACACCAGCCTGGCGAATGCCAGCCAGCTGGTCGGTTACCAGGGCGAGGCCAAGGCGCCTTCCAGCGTGCTGTTCGAGCACAACGGCCTGCACCTGGACCTGATCATCAACCGCGCCACCACCATTGGGGCCAGCGACCCGGCGGGCGTGTCCGATCTGGTGCTCGAAGCGGCCCTGTCGACCATCCTCGACCTCGAAGACTCGGTGGCTGCCGTCGACGCCGACGACAAGGTGCTGGCCTACAGCAACTGGCTTGGCATTTTGAAAGGCACGCTGACCGAAGAAGTCGCCAAAGGCAGCAAAACCTTCACACGCGGGCTCAACGCCGACCGCCTGTACACCGCAGCCGACGGCAAAAAGTCGGTGCGTTTGCACGGCCGCTCGCTGATGTTTGTGCGCAACGTCGGCCATCTGATGACCAACCCGGCCATTCTGTACACCGACAAGATGGGTGCCGTGCGCGAGATCCCCGAGGGCATTCTGGACGCCGTGGTCACCACCACGATCGCCATGCACGACCTCGCCAAGACCAAAAAGGACGCCATTCGCAACTCGCGCAAGGGCTCGGTCTACATCGTCAAGCCCAAGATGCACGGCCCCTTTGAAGTGGCTTTTGCCGGCGAACTGTTTGGTCGCGTCGAGGCCATGCTGGGCCTGCCAGAAAGCACGGTCAAGCTTGGCATCATGGACGAAGAGCGCCGCACCAGCGTCAACCTGAAGGCTTGTATTGCCGCCGCTGCCAGCCGTGTGGCCTTCATCAACACCGGCTTCCTGGACCGGACCGGCGACGAGATGCACAGCGCCATGCAGGCGGGCCCGATGATCCGCAAGGGCGACATGAAGAGCAGCGCCTGGATTCAATCGTACGAGCGCAACAACGTGCTGGTGGGCCTGGGTTGCGGCTTGCGCGGCAAGGCGCAGATCGGCAAGGGCATGTGGGCCATGCCCGATTTGATGAAGACCATGCTGGAGCAGAAGATTGCCCACCCCAGGGCCGGGGCCAACACCGCCTGGGTGCCCAGCCCGACCGGCGCCACCTTACACGCGCTGCACTACCACCAGGTGCTGGTGAGCGAAGTGCAAAAGGAGCTGGAAAAGATCAGCGCCGACAAGGAGCGCGATGCCCTGCTCAATGGCTTGCTGACCATTCCCGTGGCCGTCAGCCCGAACTGGACCGAGGCCGAGAAACAGCAGGAACTCGACAACAACGCCCAGGGCATCCTGGGTTATGTGGTGCGCTGGGTCGACCAGGGCGTGGGCTGCTCCAAGGTGCCCGACATCCACAACGTGGCCCTGATGGAAGACCGCGCCACGCTGCGCATTTCTAGCCAGCACATGGCCAACTGGCTGCACCATGGCGTGGTGACCGAGGCCCAGGTCAAGGAAACCTTCGAGCGCATGGCCGCCGTGGTCGACGCCCAGAACGCTGGTGACCCGCTGTACCAGCCGATGGCTGGCCACTTCGACACCTCGATGGCCTATTTGGCGGCGTGTGACCTGGTGTTCAAGGGGCTGGAGCAGCCCAGTGGTTACACCGAGCCGCTGCTGCACGGCTGGCGGCTGAAGGTGAAGGCGGCAGCCAAGCCTGCGGTTCAAGCCTGAGGCAAAGGCTTTGTCTAAAACGGCACCTTCGGGTGCCGTTTTGCCGTGCCGTCAGCCTTCGGGTGGGTCTGCATTCTTGCCGGTTGAAGGATGGAGATGACGCCACATGTGTACCTTGGCGACGTACTCGGCACCGACCCGGACGGCAAAGGGTTCAGTGCCAAATGGCAGGAAGCCGCTCGCTTCGTAAAGTGCCTGAGCGCGCGTGTTCCCCTCGGTCACGGTGAGTTGGATGATCCTCGCCTGGGGGCGACTTCTGGCATGACGAAGGAGTTCACCAACGAGTTGCCGCCCGACTCCTTTTTTGCCAAACCTGTCGGGCACATACATCCCGAACAATGTGCTTTTGTGCCCGGCCTTTTCCCGCGTGTCGAACGAGATTCCGGCGGCCCCGGCGAGTTCGTCTCCGACGAAAGCGCCGAAGACAGCTTCCGCTGCGCTTGGTTCCTCTGAAAGCCTTGCCGCCCACCAAGAGTGAGGCAGGTCGCTGCGCTCGTTGACGCTCGAAGTAAATGCCTCCGGGTGCAACGCGTAGGCTTCGAGCATCAGGGCTCGGTAGGGCGCGGCATGCGCGGGATGGAGGCGAGTGATGAGCATGTTGTTGCCGTGCGGGTTGGCGCCGAGCTTTGGACATTGATGGATTGACCGGCCGAAGTCTAGCGCGATGCTGCTGTTGGTGACGCCAGCCAAGATGTTCTCAGGTATCGAGCCTTGGCTACTGCTGTTTGCCACCCTGTTGTTTGCAGCGCGCGCGAGCAGTACGCGGCGCGCCGGTACCGCCTCAAGTGGCGGGTCGACCTTGGGAAAATGCCTCGAACCCGGCTTGCTGATGATGACGGCGGCCACAGTCGACCCCCCAAAAAAACACCAGGGTGCGGTCAACCGTGATCTGGCCATTGGCGTTGCAGACCTCACATTTTCGCAATGGCGGTGCCGACAATCTGCGAGTCCTTAGAATGGCAATTGCCTCTTATTACTGAATTCACCATGACACCGACCCAGTCACTCAATCCGCAAAACTGCCCGCTGTGCGGCAAGCCCAACCAATGTGCCACGGAGGTTCAGCTCGCCACCGGCATCCCGCAGCCGCCCTGCTGGTGCACGCAAACGCAATTCAGCGCTGAGCTGCTGAACAAAATTCCGGAGGCGGCAAGAGGCGTGGCCTGCCTGTGCGCGGCCTGTGTGAAAGCGGACGCTGCATGAGCTGGCTCGACAAATTTCCGCTGGTCGTGCTGATCGCGCTGGCCGCCTGGATGGCGGTGGCGCCGATCAGCCCGGAGCCGCATTTGATTGAAAAAGTACGCATGCTGAGCCAGGGCACACTCACCAAACCGCTGGACATTTTTGACCTGCTGCTGCACAGCACGCCCATCGCGCTGCTGGCAGTGCGGCTGTGGCGCAAGTTCGCTTCCAAATGACCCGGCCCGTGGAAAATTTGGCTTTGGCGGCTGCTGCCGTGGGTGCATCGGTGCGCACCGAGCCGCGCCTGACCAGCCTGTCGCACGGCGGCGGTTGTGGTTGCAAGATCGCGCCGGGTGTCCTGTCGGGCATCCTCAAGGGCACGACGGCCATGCCGATGCCCAAGGAGTTGCTGGTGGGCATCGAGACCGCCGACGATGCGGCGGTGTACCGGCTCAACGACGAACAGGCGCTGATTGCCACCACCGACTTCTTCATGCCCATCGTCGATGACCCGTTCGACTTCGGCCGTATTGCCGCGACCAACGCCATCAGCGACGTCTATGCCATGGGCGGCACGCCAATCATGGCGCTGGCGCTGGTGGGCATGCCCATTGCTGTGTTGTCAGTCGAGACCATCGGCAGGATTCTTGAGGGCGGCGCCAGTGTCTGCCGCGCGGCCGGCATCCCGATTGCCGGCGGCCACACCATCGACTCGGTCGAGCCCATTTATGGCCTGGTGGCGATGGGCCTGATGCACCCGGGCCGGGTCAAGCGCAACGCCAGCGCCCGCGTGGGCGACCGCCTGATCCTGGGCAAGCCGCTCGGCGTGGGAGTGATGTCGGCGGCGCTCAAGAAAGACAAGCTCGGACCCGCGGCTTATGCAGAGATGATCCGTGTCACCACCCAGCTCAACACGCCCGGACCGGCACTGGCGGCGCTCGACGGGGTGCACGCCATGACCGATGTCACGGGTTTTGCGCTGGCGGGCCACGCGCTGGAGATGGCGCGCGGGGCAAGTTGCACCTTGCAGCTGGACTGGCAGGCCGTGCCGGTTTTGACAGGAGTGCGCGAACTGGCGCAGCAGGGGTGTATCACCGGAGCCTCGGGACGCAACTGGGCGGCCTATGGCCATGAGGTGAGTTTGCCCGCCGGCTTTTCACCGCTCGAGCAAGCCTTGCTGACCGACCCGCAAACCAGCGGCGGCCTGTTGGTGAGTTGTGCGCCGTCAGCAGCCGATGAGGTGATGGCGATTTTCAGGGACCAGGGCTTTGCCGATGCGGCGGATATCGGGGAGGTCGTCGCATTTGATGGCGTGGCCCGCCTGGCCCTGCGTTAGCGGCATCGGATGAGCTGTGTCGGCAGCCAGCGCACTCAGCTTCGGCTGTATTTCTTCACGAAGCGCCGGTCGATCCGCTCCTTGAGCCACCCCACCCAGCGCCCCTGCGCTGACCAGGTTCCCCAGCAGGCCATCGCGCGTCCGTGGCCGCACCACAGCAGGTGCAGGGCCTTTTGCTGCGGCCTCTCGGCCCTGGGCGCCACACCGGCAAGCACCGCGCGCAGGTTTTGGGCAAACGCCGGCGCGGCACGCGCGCCGTCATCAGCAGCAAACACCTCCGGGTGGCTGGTTGAGCGCTGAAAAGTATTCACCATCACAGAACCCTGGTCATCCAGTGCCAGGCCGCTGCCTTGCAACCAGCCGGGGGCCTGCGTGCCGATGGTGATGATGGGCACGTCACAAGCCAGGCGGGCGCCGTTGGCCAGCGTGAGGTCGCCTGCGGTGATGCCGACGCAACGCTCCTGGAGGACCGTGATGCGCCGCGTTTTGAGCGCCTGCCTCGCCATGGCTTGTAGTGCAGACGGGGCATCGGCCGCTACCGGCGCATCGCCACTGATCAGTGTCACGGATGAAGCCGGCAGCCGGTCCGCCATGGCGCAGGCCAGCTCAAATCCCATGGCGCCGCCGCCAACCAGTGCCACGCGCAACGGCTTTTGCTGCGCCAGCGCCACCACCCTCGGCCACAAGGCGGCAAAGACCTCGCTGGGGTGCGCAAACAGCGCGTGCTCGCGGGCACCGGGCATCAGGGCCTCGACTTTGGGTCGGTCCTGCACCGGGCCGCTGCTGATCGACAGCACGTCGTAATGCAGGGTGCTTCCGTCATCGAGTGTCACCACGCGGGTGGTGGCATCGAGCCTGCTGGCGCTGCGCTGCAGCCAGCTGATGGCGCTGTCTTTCAGAAGCGGTGCCAAGGGGGTCGCGCAGTCCGCCAGCGGGTACTGGCCCGCCGCAAAGCCTGCCAGCATGCCCGAATAAAACGGTTGCGGGGAGGCTGCCACCAAGGTGATCTGCACGCCGGCCAGGGCTTGCGCCGACAAGGTGGCGAGCAGGTGCACGTGGGCATGGCCCGCGCCGAGCATGACCAGGTGTTTCATGGGCTTTGGCTTCAGGTTTCAGGGCAGCCAGCGCAATTCGGCCACATAGCCCAGGCTGCTGCCCAGGGTATTGTCGCTGTCCGCGCCCACCGCGATGGCGGTCAGCGCCGGCAGCTTCCGGCTCTCTCGGCCGAACAGCAGCGCAAAGTCGGCCGCAATGTTGCGGCGCTGGCTGACCCATTGGCCGGTGGCGGACTCCGCGCCGTTGAGCACGATGTAACGCACCCGCGCGCTGTAGGGGTTGGGGCCTGTCGTGCCCGCCGGATAACGGCTGTCCCACAGGTAACACAGGGTGGCGTTGGGCAGGTTTTGCCCGCTGACCGAGCGCGCCAGGGCCAGCACCGAGCGCTGCAGGAAGGGGATGTCCGCCAGCGGCTGGTCCAGCATCACACAGACCTTGAGCGCAGCATCGTCGCCTGATTTTGTCTTGATGTCGGCCTGGCCCAGGGGCTGCTCCAACCGCCAGCGCCAGCTCAAGGACTCGGGCGCCGGGCCCTGCCAGGCGTGGGTCAGCACGCCGTAGGAGGCCTGGGTGCGAAGTGCCAGCACCGCTTCGCCATTCAGGGTGAGCGTCTCGAACACGCTGCGGGGGGCTTTGTTGTCGGGCAAGCCGCTGAGTTGCCAGGCCGGGTGGGGCGCCAGGCCGCCTGCCGCGGTGAGCGGCGCCAGGGCGGCGCTGGCCGGGGCAGTTTGAGAAAAGCCGTGCTGGCTGCCCAACTGCCAAAAGCAGAAAGTGATGAGCGCGGGCGTTTTTTTGCGAATGTTCATTGGAATGCCCGCCAGCCCCACCAGATCCGCGTGACCGTGGTGATGGCGCATAGCCCGGCAAAGCCATAGGCCAGCTCGATGAACAGGCCGGGCCAGACACACATGGCCATGAAGCAGAGCAGTGTTTCGCCGGCTTCGGTCAGGCCGCCCAGAAAATAGAAGGACTTGTTCGGTGTGGCGAGGTTGTTGAGACCGCGTTTGGCCGCCATCACGGCAAAGGCGAGAAAGCTCGACCCGGTGCCAATGAACGCGGCCAGCAGCACGGCCGCGGGCAGCGCGTTGCGCGCGGGGTCGCTGAACGCGAAGGCCAGCGGGATGCTGGCATAAAACACAAAATCCAGGGCAATGTCCAGAAAACCGCCGGCATCCGTGGCCTGTGTCAGGCGCGCTACCGCGCCATCCAGCGCATCGAGCAGCCTCGACACCAGGATGGCGGCGGCCCCTGCCAGGTAGGCCTCAAAAGCAATCAGGCATGCGGCAAAAATGCCAACAAAAAAACCCAGCAGCGTGATCCGGTTGGCAGTGAGACCCAACTGCCTGGCCTGTCGGGCCAGGCAGTGTATCGAGGGGGCCATCCAATGGCTGACAGAGCGGTCGAACATGGGTGAAAGTTGATGAGCTAAAGTGTTTGGGTCGGTGCGCGGGGCAAATTCTTACAGGCCCTTGCGCCGGTCAGGGTCCGGCGGGGTCGATCGGTTAAGCTTCTCGGCCAAGAGCATAGTGGAATCCCGGCACCCGCCTGGCGCCACAAGGCACCTATTGTTGAACGCTTCTCATGTATTGGAGATCTGGATGAAAAAAAACCTTGTGGCCCTGCTGCTGTTGGCCGGTTCGGGCGCCTTTGCCCAAACCAGTCCGGCCAAGCAGGCACTGGTTGACAAATTGTTGAGCCTGCAGCGCCCGGCCATCGAGCAAACCGGGCAGGCGCTTGCCGAGCGCCCGGCGCTGCAAATGATGCAGCAGGCAGGCCTCGCCCTGCAAACGCGGGTGGCCCCTGACAAGCGTGAGGCGGTGGCCAAGGACATTCAGCTTGAACTGAAAAAATATGCCAACGAGGTGGTGCCCTTGATGCAACAGCAGGCGGTCAAGCTCGCACCCGCAACGGTGGGGGTGATGCTGGCAGAAAAATTCACCGATGAGGAGCTCAGGCAACTCATTGCCATCATCGAGTCCCCTGTGAACCGCAAATTTTTGCAAATGGGCGGCGAGATGCAAAAAGTCCTGGCGGACAAACTGGTGGCTGACATGCAGATCGCGGTGGACCCCAAGGTGAAGGCGCTGGCCGTCGCCTTGGACAAGCACCTGGGCTTGCCCGCTCCAGCCGCCAAGGCCACCAAGCCCGCAGGTTCTGCGCCCAAAAAATAACACATGCACCCTTGCCGATGAAGACGTTTTACAACGCCCGGCACACCCTGCACCAGGGTAAGCTGGAAATGTTCCGGGGTGCGCTGGTGCCTTGTTTTGAAGTGCCGTCGCGGGTGGACCATGTGCTGGCCGAGTTGCAGCGCCGCCCCTTGGGGCCGGTGTTGTCGCCCCAAAGTTTTGACGACAGCGTGCTCGCCAGCATTCACAGTCAGCGTTACCTCGACTTTCTGGCGCACGCCTGGGAGGAATGGGTGGCGCTGGATGCGGCCCACGCCGCGCGCGACGCCTTGCCCTCGGTGTGGCCGGTGCGCACGCTGCGCTCGGATGTGTTGCCGCGCAATTTTGCGGCGCGCATGGGCCTGTTTTCGATGGATGCCGGTACCCCGCTGACCGCTGGCACCTGGGCTGCGGCGCGCACTGGCGCCGACTGCGCCCTGAGCGCCGCCCAGGCCGTCGCCGAAGGTGACAAGGCGGCATTTGCCCTGACAAGGCCGCCGGGTCACCATGCCGGCCCTGATTTTTTTGGCGGCTATTGTTTTCTGAACAACGCCGCGCTGGCGGCCCAGCACCTGCGCCGCCAGGGGGTCGAGCGGGTCGCCGTGCTCGACATCGACTACCACCATGGCAACGGCACGCAGGCTTGTTTTTATGACCGGCCCGACGTGTATTTCACCAGCATCCACGGCGACCCGGACACCGAATACCCGTTTTACTTGGGTTACGCCGATGAGCTCGGCAGCGGGGCCGGGCTGGGAGCCAACCGGAATTTCCCGCTGCCACGCGGGGCTGGTTTTGGCGACTGGCGCGAAGCGCTGCGCGAGGCCTTGCAAGGCATCAAAACCTTCGGCGCGCAAGCCCTGGTGGTCTCATTGGGCCTCGACACGTTCGCGGGTGACCCCATCTCTGGTTTTCAACTCGACAGCAGCGACTATTTGCAGGTGGGCGCCGACCTGGCACGGGCGGGTCTGCCGACGGTGTTTGTGTTCGAGGGCGGTTATGCCGTGGCCGAGATCGGCGTGAATGCCGTCAATGTGCTGCAGGCTTTCCAGCAGCAGGCGATCAGGTCTCCAGGCGGTAGTGCAGGCGCAGGAACTGCTTGAACTGACGGATGATGCCCAGCGCGTCGGTGAGCTGGTCCCGGTCCAGGGTGCCCAGGCTGCCGAGCTCGACCAGGTTGCTGATGTTTTGCCCGAGCGCGCGTTGGCGCAGGTTGTTGCGCAGCTTGAGCGTCATGAGCATGCGCAAGGTCTCGATCAGGTCGCGCACCAGCGCGGCGGGCAGGATCTGGAGGTTGGCCAGCGCCTGAAGGCGCTCCACCGTGCCCAGCGCGTCCAGGCGGTATTCCAGCGCCAGGGCCCGCGCGCCGTGCACGATCGGGAAGGTGCCGATCTTCTTCAGGTCAAAAGTCTCCGATTCGCGGCTGCCCAGCAGGGGCAGGCGGGTCCACCAGCCGCTGGCAGGCTCCGGGAACTGGTCGATGGCGCCGGCCATGCGGCCGAGGAAGGTGTCGCTGCCAATGGCGCGGTTCAGCGCGAATTCGCGTGCGTTCAGCAGCAGCGTGGCATCACCGGCGACGGCGCGGGCGTCCAAGAAAATGGCCAGGTGCATCTTGCCCTCGGGGTTGTCGGCATACAGCCACTGGACCATGGTTTGCCGAAATGACC
>JAIPCZ010000025.1 GCA_021737975.1 Polaromonas sp.
CCTGACGCGCTTGCCAACACAGCGGGCAAGTCAGATTCATGAGCTGTTGCCGCACCGCTGGCAGCCACAAAGTCACGCTCTTTGATTCTCGGCCACAGCCGCTGCGCTGTGGTCAAGATGGGTTCACCGGGCGCTTACACAGCTTCGCCAGAACCGGCGGATTCTCTTGGCGGGCCTCGCGCGCACGCTCAAGCGCAAGGCGCACCGCGTTGGGGTGGGGCACATCGTGGGCCAGCGCCTCGATGATGGCCGCCTGCAGCGCCTGGGCACCATAACGCTCCAGCAGCCTGGACAGCGCCGCCGTGATCGAGCCCAGGTTGTGGCCCCGCGCGGCCGCTCGTTGGAGGAGTTCGCTCGTCGCCGGGGCCGCGTGCGCCAGGGCGTCGGTGGCGCGGTGCTGGCGCGCGCCGCGTTTGTGCGCCACCAGTGCCTGGATGTGCGCCGCCACCTCGATCTGCTGGCCGCTGCCGTAACTGCGCGCGTGGTCGGCCACATCCGTTTGCCCATCCAGGACACGCACCTGTTGGGGAGTAGCCACCACGGTGAGGGTGCGTTACACGTATTTGTGGGGCACCGAGTAGTCGTTGAGGTCAAAGCGCACGTACGGCGTCTTGGCTACCTGCACTTCCAGGCGTTCGTGCACGGGATAGTCGGCATGGGGCAACGTCAGCAGGCTGGCGCGCTCGTTCCCGAAGGCCTCGCGCACGCTCATACGGGTGTCCTCGGGCCAACGCAGATCGCCCGCCTGGCCCTCGCACCACACCCGCGCCTTGGCGTTGAGATCGTCCAGGTCGGTGAACTCTCGCGCGGCGAAGAAGGAGTCGCGGATGAAGCGGATCTTGCGCTCGACCCGACCCTTCTCATTACCCCGTGCTACCGCCACCGGGCGTGGTTCGTAGCGGTAGTGGGATGCGAAGGCCAGCAGTTCGGGATTGAAGCGGATGGCGTCGCCCACGCGCTCAAGCACGGTGCTCTTCAAATTGTCGTAGAGCGCGACCCGCGCCAGCCCGCCCCAGGCGGCAAAGGCCAGCGCATGGCCCTGCAGGAACGCGTCCATGCGTGCGTTCAGGCTGAAGTGCACAAGGACGCGGCGCGAGTAACTCAGCACCACCACGAAGGCCATCAAGGGCCGGCGGGCACGTCCGATCTGGAGGTGACCAAAGTGGCCCCAGTCGATCTGCATTTCAGCCCCGGGCAGAGTGCGAAGGCGCAGTAGGCCTCGGCGGGCGGGCGCGGGCGGTGCCGGGCCACGATGTGGCGGAAGTAGTCGGCACCACCCATATAACCACGCGACTGCACCATCGTGTGAAGGCGCCGGACGGTGAGTGTGGGGAAGTTGGCCAGCGTCTCGCGCATGAACGGCAGATAGGGTTCCACCCGGCTGGGCGCCCTGGCGGCTGGGGGCGTATCACGCAAGCTTGGTCGAGCACGCTGCGCACCGTGTCGCGGTGTACGTGCAACTGGCGCGCGAAGGTGGCCCAAAGCCAAAGGGGTGCGATTGTTTGCACGGAATCCTTTCAAATTGAAGGCCAGCCACGCGCCGAGGCTGGTTTGCCTGTGCGACGGACACGATCGCCAGAGCAAAAGTAATGTCCAAGTTCATCGGGGGAAAAGCATGTTTATTCTGAAAAAAAGCACGCTTTGGTTCGTAAAAAACAGAATGTTTTGTTTGGTTTTCCTGCTTTCCTGAAGCTCGCCGGGTCGGCATCATCGAAGCATCTCAATATCGATGCATCGGACTTCTCATGCTCTATGCGATTTCATGGTTCTTGGTTCTGGCGCTTCTTGCCACTTGGTCAATGGGCGTTTGGCTGCTGCACGGCCTGGCAGTCTGGTCCCTCACAGGCGTTGGTGCGCTCGCGGGTCAATCCCAGCAGATCGACAGCTTGTCCGTCCCCGCTTGGGTGGGGCTCTGGGTGCCGGATGATCTGATTTTGGCCTTCAAGGCAAGCGCTGCAGCGGTTTTGCCCTGGCTTGAGGCAGCCCTTTCTGCACTGCCCGCGCTTGCGGGCTGGCTTGGCCCGCTGGCGTGGACCGTGTGGGGCGTCGGGCTTCTGTTTCTTGCGGTTGGCGCAGTGGCACTGCATGTGCTGAGTTCCCTGACCCGCAAGGCAACAGTCCCGTGAGGCATAACAACCCAACTTGGAGGGAGCGGCTCAGCAAGTCGCTGCCAGACCGCCACACGCTGTCTGCCCATCCCTGGTTGGTGCCAGTCGCCGGCAGGCTACTGCATCCGCAGCTATGGAGGTTTCAACATGAGGCCGTGGCCCGCGGTGTGGCGGTGGGCATCTTTTGGGCCTTCGTCATCCCGTTCGCCCAAATGGTGGTGGCAGCCGCACATTGCACCTGGTGGCGCGCCAACATACCGGCAGCGGCTGCGATGACGATGGTCACCAACCCGCTGACGATTGGCTTCTGGCTGTGGCTGGCCTACCAAACGGGTGCGCTGGTATTGGGAGAACCCTCGGCCGCAGGCGCACCGCTCAATGAGGGTGTGATGCCATGGTTGACGGAGTTCGGCCGGCCAACCGTGCTGGGCATGGGCATGTTCGCCATCGGCGGCGCGGCTCTGGGCTACGTTGGGGTCAAACTGATTTGGCGCTTGCGAGTCTGGTTCAAACACCGCGTGCGTCGGTGAGCCATCGCGGCAGGCCCGCCCTTCAGCACGGCGGAGGTCGGCGTTGTTGCTGATTTTCAATGCCATCATCGCCAAATTCACTATTTTTCGAACTATCTGTCTTTTAAATGCTGCTTTTTCAGATGCACTTTGTTGCCTATTCTTGCCACTGTTCTTTCATCTTCAAAGGAGATTCATATGAAGCGCTTGCTGACCCTCTTGGCCGTGGTGTTCACCTTCGGCCTTTCAACCGTGGCCATGGATGCCGAAGCCGCAAAACGCATGGGCTCCGGTAAATCCCTGGGCACACAACGCCAGGCCGTGCAGGACAAGGCGCCCGCCGCTGCCAGCCCATCGGCAGCAGCCACACCCGCCGCCGGCGCTGCCGCTGCAAGCCCTTCTCGCTCGTGGATGGGCCCGGTTGCCGGGCTCGCTGCTGGCCTGGGCTTGGCCGCTTTGGCGTCACACCTCGGATTTGGCGACGAGTTGGCCTCCATGGTAATGATGGGCCTGTTGGCTGCAGCTGTCGTGGTGGCAATCGGTTTCTTCATGCGCAAGCGTGCGGCCTCACAGCGATCAAACGCGACCGGACCGGGGGGATTGCAATACGCGCATGTGAACCCTGGTGCGGCACGTGATGCCGGCGGCCAAGGCGAGCGCCATGCGCCTGCCTACAAAGTCTTGATGCCCTCAGGGGCTGGCAGCGCCATCGGTTCGGGTCTTGGATCAGGCCTTGGCGCAAATGGCCGCGGCATGAGCCGGATTCCCGCGGATTTCGACAGCGCAGGCTTCGAGCGCAACGCCAAGGTCAACTTTATTCGCCTGCAGGCCGCCAACGATGCAGGCGATCTGGACGATATCCGCCAATTCACGACCCCTGAAATGTTTGCCGAGATCAAGCTGGAGGCTGCCGAACGAGGCTCAGCGTCTCAGAAAACCGACGTCGTGAGCATCCAGGCTGAGGTGATCGAGGTTGATGAGGACGAAGACCGCTATCTGGTCAGCGTGCGATTCACGGGCGTGATTCGCGACGGCAGCGGCGAGCCGGATGAGTCGTTTGACGAGGTCTGGCATATGCTGAAGTCACGCCGCGGTAGCAGTGGCTGGTTGCTGTCCGGGATTCAGCAAATAGCGTGAGTCCAGGGATCAGGCGCCGGGCCTACTCGGCGCAGTCGAAGCTCCTGGCGTCTTCGGTGCTGCCCTGGCCGCGGTAGACAGCGGATTTCGGCCCGATGCCACGGGCGGTCTGAACCATCCACTTGCGTTTGGCCATGTCCGCTCCCGGAAAAAACTCTCAACGGTCGTTACAGCAGCGGGAGACCAGAGAGCTGTGTTAATGTACAGTATCAGATAAGCAGCCATTATTGCGCATTGCCTGACGCCACCGCTCATGAACACCATCGTTGCCCCCCGCCTTGACCCGTTCGAGTCGCTCAACCCGGAGCAACGGCTGGCGGTCGGGCACGGCCTGGGCGAGGACAGCGGCGACACGCGCCCCCTGCTCATCATCGCCGGGGCCGGCTCGGGCAAGACCAACACGCTCGCCTACCGGGTGGCCAATCTCATCCTGCACCAGGCGGACCCGCAGCGCATGCTGCTGCTGACCTTCTCGCGCCGCGCTGCCGTGGAGATGGAGCGGCGGGTCGGCGGCGTCCTGAACCAGGTGCTGGGGCAGAGCGCCACCCGGCCCTTGCCGTCGCTGCCCTGGTCCGGCACCTTTCACAGCATTGGCGCGCGCCTGCTGCGCGACTATGCGGGGCGCATTGGCCTGGATGAGTCCTTCACCATTCACGACCGCGCCGATTCCGAGGACCTGCTGGGCCTGGTGCGCCATGACCTGGGTCTGACGTCCACCCGGAACCGATTTCCGCAAAAAGGCACCTGCCTGGCCATCTACTCGCGCGTGGTCAACAGCCAGCAGCCCTTTCTGCAGGTGCTGCAGCAGGTGTTTCCGTGGTGCGCGCCGTGGGAGAGTGAGCTCAAGAAACTGTTTGCGGCCTATGACGAGGCCAAGCAGGCGCAAAACGTGCTCGATTACGACGACCTCCTTCTGTTCTGGTCCGAGATGATGGCCGACCCGGAGCTCGCCGCCGAGGTCGGCGCCCGCTTTGACCATGTGCTGGTCGACGAGTACCAGGACACCAACCGCCTGCAGGCCGCCATCCTGCTGGGCCTCAAGCCAAGCGGCCAGGGCGTCACCGTGGTCGGTGACGATGCCCAGAGCATCTACAGCTTTCGCGGCGCCACCGTGCGCAACATCCTGGACTTCCCGCAGCAGTTCAGCCAGCCGTCCCGCCTGGTGACGCTGGCGCGCAACTACCGCTCAACCCAGCCCGTGCTGGACGTCTCGAATGCCGTCATCGCGCAGGCCGCCGAGCGCCATGCCAAAGAGCTCTGGACCGACAAGCCGGGCAGCACCCGGGCGCAGCTGGTGATGGTGCCCGACGAGGCCGAGCAGGCGCGCTGGGTGGCCAGCCGCATCCTGGTGCATCGTGAAGCCGGGCTCAGCCTCAAGTCCCAGGCGGTTTTGTTTCGCACCTCGTCGCACAGCGCGGCGCTGGAGCTGGAGCTCACGCGCCGCCAGATTCCCTTCGTCAAGTTCGGCGGCCTCAAGTTCCTCGAAGCCGCCCACGTGAAGGACATGCTGGCGATCCTGCGCTTTGCCCAGAATCCCCGTGGCCGCATGGCCGGGTTCAGGGTCGTGCAGCTCATTCCCGGCATGGGCCCGGCCCATGCCGCGCGCCTGCTGGATGCCATGGATGTGGCCGCCGATCCGACCGCCACCCTGGAAATTTTCCAGGCGCCGGCGGGTGCTGCCGCCGAATGGCAGGCCTTCGTGCAGTTGTACCGCGCGCTGCGTCGGCCGCAGCAGGCCTGGCCGGCGGACATGGACCTGGCCAAGCGCTGGTATTGCCCCCATCTGGAGCGGCTTCATGACAACGCGGCGGTGCGCCGCATCGATGTCGACAACCTGGAGCGCATCGCCGCGAGTTACGCCAGCCGCGAACGTTTTCTCAGCGAACTCACACTGGACCCGCCGGATGCAAGCAGCGACCAGGCGGGCGCGCCGCACCGCGATGAAGACTACGTGATTCTCTCGACCATCCATTCGGCCAAGGGTCAGGAATGGACCTCGGTGCATGTGCTCAATGTGGTGGACGGCTGCATCCCGTCAGACATGAGCACCGGCTCGGCCGCCGAGATCGAGGAAGAACGCCGCCTGCTTTACGTCGCCATGACCCGCGCCAAGGAGTTTTTGCAGCTGCTGGTGCCGCACCGTTTCTACGTGACGCAGCAGTCGGCCATGGGTGAACGTCACCTCTATGCTTCGCGCACACGCTTCATCCCCGACGCACTCGCGGCGCAGTTCGACACCGTGGTCTGGCCCACCGCAACGGCCGACGGCGCGTTCGCCCGACCCGCCGGCCCGAGCCGGATGCAGGTGCGCGACCGTGCCCGCTCGGCGTGGCGATGACGCCATGAAATTTGTGGCGTCGATTCGCCTTGAATCCCTTATTCAGCCTGCGCCAACAGTTTCTTCAACTCGCCGCTGTTGATCAGCGCCTTGAGCTCGCCGGCACCGCCCACCAGCATGCCCTTGACAAACACCATCGGAAAGGTGGGCCAGCCGGTCCACATCTTGAGCGCATTTCGCTCACGCCAGGTATTGAAATAGTTGCCGTACTCCAAATACTTGTACGGCTGCTGCGTCGCCTCAAGCGCCTTGCAGGCCTGTTTGGGAAAGGGGTTCCAGCCCATGCCAACCACCACCACCTCGTTGGTTTTGACTGCCGCCATGACCGCCTGAACGATGTCTTGCTGATGGCCCGCGACCTTGCTGCGGATCGCTGGATGCATGTGTGTTTCGTCAAGAATCGGGCGTGGCATGGAAAACTCCGGTAGGGTCGAAATAGGGCAAGAGGGCTTTCGCCGCATCGATGCGCAAGTGCATTTCGATGGCGGGATCACCCATCACCGCAAGCAGAAAACGTTTTGGATCCTGGCCGTCGCCGGCACCCGCCGGCTCGGCGGCGACCGATGCCGCGGCACGGCTGGTCGGCGAAACGACCGGTCTGAGCCGGTCCTGTGCCAGCCGAAACTCGGCCGGCGCGATGCATTTGAGACGCGACAGGAGCTTGGCCTGCGCGTCCGGACTGGGGGGCAGGTCAAGCCAGGGCTCGTCGGCAAACATGCCGGCCAGGCCCGCCGCCACAAACGCCGACCAGCGCCCTGATTCGCCCTGGCGGGCGGGCACCAGCCTGGCGTGTTGGACCTGCCCTGCCGCTGAATCACCGGCCTGCGGTTTCAGACGGATGTGCTTGGGGGCAATGGCGCCCAGGTAGCGCCGGCGCAGGGCCTCAAGAAAATCAAACGCTTGCGCAACCGGCACCGGATCCGCAAGCGAAAACCAGACTTGGTAGCCGTCAATGCCGGAGACTGCGATGGCGGGAGCGGGCAGATCAAGATCGTCCTGAACCCCTTGCCAAAGCGCCGCAACACCGTCCCAGCCGGCCTGCTGGGCAAGCTCCACGACCATCGCCCTGACTCGCCCGTCGGCGCCGGTCAGACTCAGGGTTTCACACGCGGCATCCTGGCGTTCGGACGGCGCGCCGTGCGGGAGGTAGAGGCGGTGCAGTTCCGCTTGCAGTCTGTTCATGGGTCGATGGCGCCTTGGGCCTGATCAGACCAGCCTGTACATGCCGGACTCATTCGTCTGCACATGCCCCGCCGCCGCCAGGCGTTTGAGCGCCGCCGTCATGGAGCCCATCGGAATGCCGGTTGCCTTGGCAACAGCGGTTTGCTTGACCGCGGCAAAGTCTTTGGTTTTCAAAACGTAGCGCAGATGCCTGAGCAGTCTGGCGGCATTCCGGGGCAGTGGCGTTGCCGGCACGGGACCCGGTTTGGCGGCAGGGGTCCTCCTCTTCCTTTTGATCTTGACGTCGGTGGCGGCCAGACTGCTGACCGACACCAGGGGTGACGCTGATCTGGCCGGGGCCTCGGACGCGGGGGCTGCCAAGGCAGGCATGACGTCGGGCAGGGACGGCTCCACGTCGCTCAACGCGCCAGCCATCTGGTAGACATTTCTCAGGTCCTCTTCCATGGCGGCGACCGTTTGCGACAGGCGGGCGACCATTTTCCAGTTCTCGAACAGCGTGTCGTTGCCCAGGTGAAAAGGATTCGCTGCGACGGCGGCCTGGACACGCTCGCCATAACGCTTGACCGCCAGCCTGAGTTGGGCGTCAGCATCGAACATGGCGGCACCGGCCTTTTGCAGCGTGGCGAGAAGTTCTTTGTTCAGCGACATGAGATGAAGTTCCTTGCTTGAAACGATGGTGGGGCAGCGCGATTGTGCCTTCGGTGACACACAGGAAGCTACTTTTCTTGCCCGGCCTGCGGGCTTTTGACAAAACCAAACAAGCCGGGCAAGTTCGCCTGCAGGACGTCTCGCGGCTGCCACAGGCCCAGTTCAACAGCCTCTGCGGCCAGGCCCATGTCCTGGGTGTGCACCAGCCCCAGGCCGGCTACCGACGCCAGGTACAAATGGCCCGCTTCATCGAGCCAGGCCTGCTGCACCTCGGCGGCACGGCCCATGTGGTCCTTGACACCATGGTCGGGCTGCACGCGCCAGACCAGCGGCGTGGCCTGCAGTTCCACATAGACACGCTGCGGACCGTTCTGGAAAAACCATTGGCCCTGCACATCAGGCAGGTAGTTGCGGACGATGAAGTCGATCAGTTTCTCGTGTGTCAGCAAGGAGCCCTTGCTGCCCGGCAGCCCGCTCTGGAATGCGCCCGCGGCCTGGGCCCGGTCGTCGCGCAGGTACCAGTTGCCGCGCATGTCGAGTCCCAGCCAGCCGTAACAATTGGGCACGTTGGGCCATTTGGCCATGGCTTGTTTGACGATGTCGTCCATTTCTTCTCCTTATGTGTGGGCCAGCAACCAGCCGCCCACGGTCTCTGGCAGCGTGTTCAGTTGGCCCGGCGGCGGCCCCGCCATAAAACCGGCATGGCCGCCCTGCTGCGGCTGCCACAGGTGCACATGCAAACCGACCTCACTTTGCCGGGGCAGGCTGCTGGCCGGCACAAACGGGTCGTTCAAGGCATTCACCACCAGAGCCGGCAGGCGGATGTCGGCCAGGCGTGGCTTGGCAGAGGCCCGCTGCCAGTAGTCACGTGTGTCTTTGAAGCCGTGCAGGGGCGCGGTGAAGACATTGTCAAAATCGTACAGGTCCTGCGCCGCGTGCAGGGCACGGGCGTCGAACAGGCCCGGAAACTGGGCCAGTTTTTGCAGGGCCTTGGGCTTCATGGTTTTCAGGAACATGCGGGTGTAGACCTGCCGGTTCAAGCCCCGGCCGATGGCCTGGCCGCTGGCCGCCAGGTCCACCGGGGCCGAGACACTGGCCAGCGCCCGCACCACACTGGCCGCCGTGCCACCCGCCTCCTGCGCCCAGCGCAACAAGGCGTTGCCGCCGAGGGACACACCCACGGCGTAAAGTGGCCCGGTACGGCGGGCGCGCAAGCGCGCCAGGATCCAGCCTATTTCCTCAAAATCACCCGAATGGTAGGCGCGCGGCGCGCGGTTGATCTCACCGCTGCAACCCCGAAAATGCGCCACCGCCAGGCCGCAGCCCCGGGCTTGCGCCCACCTGCCCAGCGCCAGCGCGTAGTGGCTGCCCGATGAGCCTTCCAGGCCATGGAACAACACCAGCAGGGGCGCCGTGGCGGGCCCGTCGAGCCAGTCCACGTCGACAAAATCCTCGTCCGGGGTGGTCCAGCGCTCGCGCCGGTAGCTCAGGCCGGACAGGTCGCCGGAACGGCCATGCAGGGCGGGCCAGATGGTCTGGGCATGGCCTCCCGGCAGCCACCAGGGTGCGCGGTAGCGCATGACGGCTGCTGGAGCAAGGTTTGGGGGGCGGACGGTCTTCAATGTAAAACGGGGGCGACCTCGGTGACGTCGTGGGGCTCACGGGCGCTGCCGGGGCTGGCATGGTGGGCCACCAGGCGCCAGCCTTGCGCGGTCTTGTGATAAACATTGGTGGCAATCACCACCGCATCCATCGGCCCCTCGGGGGTGAGCAACTCAATACGTTCGCGCACGCTGTGCACCGAGCTGCCCAGGGCCTCCACCTTGAGCACGGCTTCGGGCCGGACCCGAATGCTGCCATTGTTGAACATGGCCTCAAACGCCGATCGGATCGCGCCCAGCCCAACCATGCGCGGGCCGCCCGGATGCACACACACCACCTCGTCATCATCTGCCCAGCAAGCCATCAGCCGCTCGAGGTCGGCATTTTGCAGCGCCTCGTAAAAAGCGGCTTCAAGCTCGTCCGACGAGCCTCCGGCAATGGCGGCAATTTTTTTGACTTTGGACATGATGGGCGCTCTTTCAGTTAGCGCCGATTTTGCCGCGCTTTCAAAACACCGTGGCACACAGGCCCAAGCGCAACCGAAGCCGCAACTGCGAGAATCGCCCATCCTGACTTTTACCGCGGCTGATTCCCTTTTTATGCGCTTGTTTGCTGTTGCCCTCCTCATCACGCTGCCGTGGCTCAATCCATTTTCGCCAGGTCCATCTGCCGCGGTGGTGCCCCTGCTGTTCACCTGGGCCTGCGCGGCTGGCCTGCTGCTGCTGAAGGCCGGCGACAGCAGCCCCGAAGCAAGGCAGCGCTGGCTGCGCGCCATGGCCGGCGCCTGGCTGGTGGCCGCGTGTTTGAGCGCGGCGATCGGCCTGCTGCAGTATTTTGGCGCCTCCGACTGGCTCGGGGTGTGGGCCAACCACACCAGCCTGGGCGAAGCTTTTGGCAACCTGCGCCAGCGCAACCAGTTCGCCAGCTTGATGAACATCGGGCTGGCGGCCTTGTTGTTGTGGGTCGCGCAAGCTTCCAATCAACGGGCCGGGCGGCACAGGATGCTGCTCGGGCTGGCGCTTGCACTGGCCATGCTGCTGGGCGCCGGCAACGCCGCCTCCTCGTCACGCACCGGCTTGTTGCAGTTGTGCATGGTGGTGGGCCTGGCGCTGTACTGGCAGCGTACCGCACGACGCGAGGAAGCCTCCCCCCAGGCAGGATCGGCAATACCCTGGGTCTTGCTGGCGGCGGTGCTGAGCTACGCTGTGGCCAACTGGGCGCTGCCGTGGCTGGCCGGGTTGGACCCCATGCAAAGCGGGGCCTGGGCCCGCTTGCGCTCGGGTGACGCCGTCTGCGCCAGCCGTCTCACGCTGTGGCGCAATGTGCTCTTTCTGATCGGCGAGAGACCCTGGCTGGGCTGGGGTTGGGGCGAGCTGGATTACGCCCATTTCATCACGCTCTACCCCGGCGCGCGCTTTTGCGACATTCTGGACAACGCCCACAACCTGCTCCTGCATCTGGCCGTGGAACTGGGCCTGCCCGCGGCGCTGCTGCTGTGCGGCGGCGGCCTGTGGCTGGCCCGGCGCGCCCGGCCCTGGCGCGAGCAGGATCCCGCCCGGCAGATGGCCTGGGCTGTTCTGGCGGTGATCTTGCTGCACAGCCTGCTCGAATACCCGCTCTGGTACGGTCCGTTCCAGATGGCCGCCGCCCTGTGCGTGTGGCTGCTGCTGCCCGTGAGCAGCCGGGGGATCAGCACGCCGGCGCCTTACCTGCAGGCGACCCTCGCGGGCATGCTGCTCACCTTTTGCGCACTGGCCGGCTGGCAATACCACCTGGCCAGTCAAATCTACCTGAGTCCCGAAGAGCGCGCGCCGGCGTACCGGTCGGACACCCTGGAAAAAACCCGACATGTGCTGCTGTTTCAGGACCAGGTGCGCTTTGCCGAGCTCACCATCACCGAATTGACCCCCGCCAACGCGGCGCGGATGAACAACTTGGCCAAGGAACTCCTGCATTTTTCGCCCGAGGCGCGTGTGGTCGAGATCATCATCGACAGCGCCAGGTTGCTGGGCCGTGAAACCGAGGCCGACTTTTACCTGGCCCGCCTGCAAGCGGCCTTTCCGCAAGATTAGTTTGCGGCCTCTCTCAAGATGTGCAGCCTGGCGGCCTACTGCTGATTGGTGTCGGTGATCATCTTGTCAGCCACTTGTTTCAGCAGAACACGAATCCACTGTTGCGACTCGGACCGCTGGTTTCTGCCGTGCCAGATTTGATAGAAGCGCATGCGGGGAAACTCGATCGGACACTTCACGATGGTCAATGGCAACAGGCGGCTGTAGTGGTCGGCAAAGTGGCGGCTGATCGTGAAAATCAGGTCAGTCCCCGCAAGCAAGTGTGGCGCCATGTTAAAAAACGGCACGATCACCCGGGCGTTGCGCGTCACACGCAGGCTGGCGAGGTGTTTGTCGATCACACCGCGGTGGGTTGACGAATACGGCAGGGGAACAATGTGCGGCGCGTGCAGGTACTGATCACGCGTCATGTTGCCCTGGGCGAGGGAATGGTTTCGGGCCATGAGGCAGACGATCTCGTCATCCAGCAGCGGTGCCATGTGCAGATGCTCTGGTGGCTCGGGCCAGTTCCCGATCACGATGTCGAGATCACCATTGGCCAGCGCCTGCTCGAAATCATAGCCCGGCCCCAGCGGGTGCACCATCAGGCGCGCGTTGGGCGCCTGTCTGCGCAGTTCCCGGGTCACGCCCGCCAGAAACACAGTCGAGAGGTAATCCGGGCAGCCAATCTTGAACAGCTGCTGGGCTGTCAGGGGGTCGAACTTTTCGCCCACCGTGAACAACCGGTCGATTTCGCTCAATGCATTGCGCGCTGACTCCAGCACTTCAAGGCCGCGCGGCGTGGGCACCATGGCGTTGCCACTGCGCACCAACAACTCGTCGTGAAAGACCAGCCTGAGCTTGCGCAAAGCCGCGCTGATGGCCGGCTGTGTCTGATTCATGCGCGTCGCCACCCGCGTGACGTTGCCTTCCGTCAGCAAAGCCACCAGCACACGCAGCAGGTAGGTATCCAGCGGGTCGTTGGGACGTGCCATGAAAGGTCTTGAAAGCGGGGTATGTCGGACGAGCCGCATTTTATGCCGGTCATAACAGATCGAGCGATCACGCACCGGTTGGCAACCCTATACTTTTATGACCACCACCACTTTGTGGCCCGAATATTGCATGTAGAAAATGGACCTCTCAAGGTCTTCACCAAAATGAACAACCCGCCAACCACTGCCGTTGATGGTTCCACCCTCACGGCCCTTAACGCGATGCCGCCCCCGGCGTTTACTGCCAGACTGGCAGATATCTTCGAGCACTCGCCATGGGTTCCGCAGCGGGTGGCTCACCTGCGCCCGTTCCGGGACGCGGGCCAATTGCACGAAGCCATGGTGTCAGCAGTTGCTCAGGCCAGTTCGGCGGAGCAACTGGCCCTGCTGCGCGCGCACCCTGAATTGGCAGGCCGGGAGGCGCAACAAGGCGAACTGACTGCCGCCTCGGATCAGGAGCAGGCCCGCGCCGGCTTGAAAGCGCTGAGCCCCGCCGAGATGCAACGCATCACTGCGCTGAACGCGGCTTATCTGGAGCGTCACGGTTTTCCTTTCATCGTCTGCGTGGGCAAGCACACCAAGCAAAGCCTGTTTCTCGAATTCGATCGCCGGCTGGGCAACCCGTGCGAAAGTGAACTGCGCGAGGCGCTCGACCAGGTGGCCGAGATCGCAGCGCTTCGGTTGAATGCCCTGTTTTCCGCCTGATCTTCTCTTTTCTTCAACTCACTACCACCAGGAAATCCTATGTCTCACCTTCACACTCTAGTTTGAAAGTATCTGACCTCGCTGGCCTTGGTTGCAGGTGGCTCCTGCCTTGGCAGCGCGCAGGCGGCCGATGTCACCATGCACGTTGCGGGAAATTTTTTAACCAATGTCCGCCACTCGGAAGGCATTGAACGCCCGTTTTTCACCGGTTGGCCGAAAGCGACCAGCATCGACATGGAGGTCAAATTCAACCCCATGGACGGGGTCAATGTGAAAGCCGACGACGCCTTGCGTTTGCTTCGCTCCAACATCTTCGATGTGATGAGGGGTCGACGGGCCTGCGGCCGGGGTGCGCACAGGCGCTACCATCCAGCCTGCTTGCACATCTATTTCAACAACCCGAGGAGCCTAGCCATGTCCCAATCCTGGAAATTCGAAACCAAGTCCGTCCACGCCGGTTACTCGCCTGACCCTACCACCAAGGCCGTGGCGGTGCCGATCTACCAGACGGCGGCTTATGCCTTTGACAGCGCCCAGCACGGCGCCGACCTGTTTGACCTGAAGGTGCCGGGCAACATCTACACCCGCATCATGAACCCGACCAACGATGTGCTGGAGCAGCGCGTGGCCGCGCTCGAGGGCGGCATTGCGGCGCTGGCGCTGGCCTCGGGCCAGGCCGCCGTGACCTACGCGATCCAGACCATTGCCGAGGCTGGCGACAACATCATCGCCAGCACCGCGCTGTACGGCGGCACCTACAACCTGCTGGCGCACACGCTGCCGCTGTCGGGCATCACCACACGTTTTGCCGACCCGCGCGACCCGGCCAGTTTCGAGCCGCTGTTTGACGACAAGACCAAGGCGGTCTTCATCGAATCCATCAGCAACCCGCAGGGCACGGTGACCGACATCGCCGCCCTGGCGGCCATCGCCCACCGCCACGGTGTGCCGCTGATTGTCGACAACACGGTGGCCACGCCCTACCTGCTGCGCCCGTTTGAGCACGGCGCCGACATCGTGGTGCATTCACTCACCAAGTACATGGGCGGCCACGGGACCAGCATCGCCGGCGTCATTGTGGACTCGGGCAAGTTCCCCTGGGCCGAGCACAAAGCGCGCTTCAAGCGCCTCAACGAGCCCGACCAAAGCTACCACGGCGTGGTCTACACCGAAGCCCTCGGTGCTGCCGCCTACATCGGCCGTGCCCGCGTGGTGCCGCTGCGCAACACCGGCGCGGCACTGTCGCCGTTCAACGCATTTTTGATCTTGCAGGGCATCGAGACCCTGAGCCTGCGCATGGACCGCATCAACGACAACACGATCAAGGTCGCGCAATTCCTGCAAGCCCACCCGAAAGCCGCCTGGGTCAATTACGCGGGTCTGCCCAGCCACCCCGACCACGGGCTGGCGCAAAAGTACCTCGGCGGCAAGGCGTCGGGCCTGCTCACTTTCGGCGTCAAGTCGGCGCCTGGTGAGGGCCGCAAGGCCGGTGCCGCGTTCCTCGACGCGCTGCAATTGTTCACACGCCTGGTCAACATTGGCGACGCCAAGTCGCTGGCCACGCACCCGGCCTCCACCACACACCGCCAGCTGTCACCGGCCGAGCTGATCAAGGCCGGCGTGCCCGAGGATGCGGTTCGCCTGTCGATCGGCATCGAGCACATTGACGACCTGCTGGCCGACCTGAGCCAAGCCTTGGCGGCCGTTTAAATTGCCGCCACCCAGGGAGGCCGCATGAACGATCGCATCAACGAGTTGCTGGCGCAGATGGCTGCGCTGGAGGCCGACCTGAAAGAGGCCGTTCATGCGCAGGAAAGCCGCATATTTTTCGAGATCAAGGGGAAACGGGTCGAGTTCGAGGACTCGATCAAGGCGGCGCACCGCAAACTAAAAAAGAACTTCTTCCTCTGGCTGGTCACCAACCGGCCGCAAAACCTGATCACCGGCCCCATCATCTACAGCATGATCGTGCCGCTGATGCTGCTGGACCTGTGCGTGAGTTTTTACCAGTGGAGCTGCTTTCCGATTTACGGCATCACCAAGGTGCGCCGCGGCGACTACCTGGTGTATGACCGCGCCCAGCTGGAGTACCTCAATTTCATCGAGAAATTCCACTGCTTCTACTGCGAATACGGCAACGGGCTGATGGGCTACATGCGCGAAATCCTGGCCCGCACCGAAGCTTATTTTTGCCCGATCAAACATGCCCACAAGATCCTGGGCACCCATGGCCACTACAGCCGGTTTCTGGATTACGGCGACGCCGCCGACTACGAGGCCCGGCTCGAAGCGTACCGCGTGGCTCTGGGCAAACTGAAGTAGGCCGCCGCCAACAACAAGGAGCGGTCATTACCTCCGAGCCACTCCGAATCACGGAAGAAGCTCGTCACTGCGAGCGTAGCGCGGCAGTCCATGCAGTCGGAAGTCATGGATTGCTTCACTTCGTTCGCAATGACGCTGTCCTCTGCACTTAGCGCATCTCAAAGGCTTCCTGGTGAAAACGCGGCCGCCAGCCCAGCGCCGCAATGCCTTGACGCAAGGCGTCTGCCAGACCGGCAGGCCCGCAAAACCAGATTTCCGTGTCTCTCAACACGCCCAGTGCCGCTGCCGTCAACTTGGCGCCCTGACGCGCGTCATGGATGTGCAAGCGGACCGCTGGCAAGGCGGCACACAAAGTCTGCAGGCGCGGTACAAAAGCGTCGTTGGCTTGGTCACGGGTGCAGTAATGCAACTCGGCCGCAGGTGCATTGTCAGGCGTGGCCTGCAAAGACTCCAGCCAGGCCAAAAAAGGCGTGACGCCAATACCACCGGCGATCCAGATCTGCCTTGCCCGCCGCCCGCGCCGGCCGAGGTCAAAGCGGCCATAAGGCCCTTCCACCCGCACGCGTTGTCCCGGCTGCAGGTGCTGGGCCAAGCCGCGGGTGTAGTCGCCTAGCGCCTTGATCTGGAAGCTGACCGTGTGCTCGCCGTGGTCTGCGCTGGCAATGGTGAACGGATGCGCGCCCTCTTTGTCATCAAAGGTGACAAAGGCAAACTGGCCCGGGCGGTGGCCTCGCCACGTGGGACCCAGGTGACAGACCACCGTGGTGACATCGGGTGCCAATTGCGCCACCGCCATGACCTCGCCGGGGGTTTCGCGGGCCTTGCCGATCCAGCCCATCAAGGCGTGCACCGCCCCGTAGACGCCGGCGCCCAGCAGCACGGCCAGCAGCGCGCCCACCGGCTGGGTCCAATAGCCTGTGGGTGCGAGCAGTGCCGCGTGAAAGGCCAGCATCAAGTAAAGCACCGGCATGGCGCGGTGCAGAAAGCGCCAGGGCCGGTAGGGAAACTTCTTCCACAGGGTGATCGCCAGCATCGCCAGCAGCGCATAAAAGGCCCACTCGCCCATGTCTTCGGCCAGGTCGCGCAACACGTCGAGCAAGCCGGTAAAACCGTCGTCGGCCACCCGGCCCTGGCGGCCGATCAGGGCTTTCAGGATGTCGTCGGACATCTCGACCAGCCAGTGCAGCGCGGCAAATCCGACCGCCAGAATGCCAGCCCATTTGTGGTTGCGGTAAATGCGGTCCATGCCGCCCAAAGGGACTTCCAACCATACCGGTCGAGTCGACAAAAACAGGGCCAGCGACATCATGGCCACCGACAGCAGGCCGCTCAGGTAGAGCAACTGCTGGCGGGCCAGCCAGAGCACATGGACATTCGTGGGCGTTACGGACTGGCTGAACTCCCACCCCCAGGCGAGGGCGACCAAAGCGATCAGGCTGGCAAACAAGGTTTTCATCGTGATGTACTCAAAAGAGGCAAACTCAGTCCTCGTAATAGCCGCGTTCAGCACCGGTATGGCAGGCGCTGCAGTTGGCCTTGCTACGCACTGCGGGCTGTTTCCACTCCGATGCCGTCACTTCCCGGTGCTCCTTGACCCAGCGGGGCAGTTCGGTGATACGCAATGGGGCCTGGGCAACCGACACATCGCGCAACAGCTTGTTGCCGTAGCGCGTGCCGGCCTGGTCAGCGGCATTGGCGGTGAGGTAGTCGGTGATCTTTTTGGCGGTGGCCGCGTCCACGCTGGCGTCGTCACCAAAGTGATTTTTCAGGTCAGCCATCAGGCGCGCCCAGGAGCGGGCCGGCAGCATGGACGGCGCAAACGCCAGGTGGCAGCCACCGCACTCTTCCTTGACCACGGCGTCAGAGACCGGCGCATAAAAGTGGCCGCCGCCGGCCTGGGCACGGCCCAGCACCAAAGCAGAGAAACCGATGACGAGCAGGCCCAGAGCGAGCGGACGGTAGGGGATGTTCATGGCAAATTCCTTGGGTTGACGGTGATTGAAATTACTGGCTGGTCATGAAGCTCAACCAGTCACCTTTTTCCAGAGCGCTGCATTCCCGGCCCATCACTTCGGTGCAGTTGCGCTTGAACCATTTCTCGACCTTGGCCGGATCGGTGTAGCGCGTGGGGGACACCGAGAGCGCGACCGGCTCAATCTTCTTGCCGGTCAATGTTTGCCCGGGCGCGCGCGGGTCTTTGCCGTGGCAGCTGGTGCAGTTGGGGGTGTCGGGCTTGCCCCCGGTAAAGGTTTGCAGAAAAAGCGCCTTGCCGCGCGCAGCGGAAAAGCCCGCGAACGCCGGGTTGGCCGCTTTGACTGCGCTGGCATACTGCGCCTGCAGGTCGTCCCGGGGGCCGGCAAAGCTGATACTGCTCAGGCTCAGTGACAAGACGGCGGTGAGCAGGGTGATGGTCAGGTTGGAGTGCATGTTTGCTTCCTCATTGCGTTGGTATGAAAGCGACTATGCACACGCTCAACTGAACGCAAGGTGAATCAGTTGTTCATCCTGCGTTCAGACTCACGGGGTATAAAAGCAGGCTTTAACATGTCAGCTCCATCGGGTCACCCAGCCATGCAACACCAGAATTCAACCAGATCAAGCCGAACCGGCGCGTCACGTCGGCCCTGGCGCGCGCGCCTGGCTGTGCTGTGCACGGTGTCCCTCATGGGCGTCAGCAGCTTGAGCCGGGCCGACGGCGACCATGACCGTGCCCGCCAGGCGCTGGAAGCGGGGGAAGTCCTGCCGCTGGGCACCATCCTGACGCGCCTGGAGCGCGATCACCCGGGCCAAGTGCTTGACGTGGAACTGGAGCATGAAAAACACGGTGACGTGGCACGCTGGATCTACGAGGTCAAGCTGTTGCGCAAGGGTGGCGCCCTGGTCAAACTTGAAGTCGATGCGCGCACGGGCAGCGTGATCAGCCGCAAGGTGAAGAACTGACATGGTCACAACACACAAGGGCCAGTCATGCGTCTCCTGATTGTGGAAGACGAACCGACCTTGCTGGCGCAGCTGGCAGAAGGCACGCGCACTGCGGGTTATGCGGTGGACCTGGCCGACAACGGCCTGGATGCCCACTTTCTGGGCGACACCGAACCATATGACGCGGTGCTGCTGGATCTCGGGTTGCCCAAAATGGACGGCATTTCGGTGCTGCGCCAATGGCGCTCGGCGGGTCGCAACATGCCGGTGCTGATTCTCACCGCGCGTGACAGCTGGCATGAAAAAGTGGCCGGCATCGACGCTGGTGCCGACGACTACCTCAGTAAACCCTTTCACATGGAAGAGCTGCTGGCGCGGCTGCGCGCCTTGATCCGACGGGCCGGCGGCCATGCCAGCGCCGAGCTGGTGTGTGGCCCCTTGAGCCTGGACACCCGCCACAGCCGTGCCGTGGTGGCGGGCCAGGCGCTGAGCCTGACCAGCCACGAGTACCGCGTACTGGCCTACCTGATGCACCATCGCCACCAGGTGGTGTCGCGCAGCGTGCTGGTCGAGCACATCTACGCGCAGGACTTCGACCGCGACTCCAACACCGTCGAAGTCTTCATTGCCCGGTTGCGCAAGAAGCTGCCCGGCGGCATGATTGAAACCGTGCGCGGCTTGGGTTACCGCCTGGTCGAACCGGCATGAAGCTGTTGCGGCTGCGCCGCTCCTTGCGGGTTCGCCTGCTGGTGGGCACCCTGTTCTGGATTGCTACCTCGATTCTGGTGGCCGGCTGGGGCTTGGGCACGCTGTTTCGGCAACACGTCAGCGACCAATTTCATGCCGAGCTGACCAGCCAGCTCGACCAGCTCAGCGCCCAGTTCACGCTGAACGACCAAGGCCAACCGCAGCTCACGCTGGCGCTCAGTGACCCGCGCCTGACCCGGCCTTATTCGGGCTACTACTGGCAGGTTGATCAGTTGACGGGTCACGCAGCCACCCGGCCGGCGGCCTTGGGCCAGCTGCGTTCGCGGTCGCTTTGGGACCATGTGCTGACCCTTCCCGCAGACGCGCTGAACGACGGCTCTACGCACCAGCACCGGGTCATGGGACCGCAGGGCCAGATGCTGGGTGTCGTTGAGCGCAGTGTGCGCATCGAGGACAACCCTGACGGCCAAGCGCGCAGCTTTCGCCTGATGACCGCGGCCAACGAGCGCCTGATGCAGGAGCCAGCGGAGCGCTTCGACGGCATGATGTGGCTGGCGCTGGGCTTGCTGGCGGCTGGCCTGATGCTGGCCGCCGTGGTGCAGGTGCTGGTCGGTCTGGCGCCCTTGCGCGCACTGCAAAGCGCGCTGGCGAAAGTGCGTCACGCCGAAACGCAGCAGCTCGAAGGAGCGTTTCCGATGGAGATCATGCCGCTCATTGATGACTTCAACAAAGTGCTGGCGCACAACGCCGAAGTCGTGGTGCGTGCGCGCGCCCATGCCGGCAACCTGGCGCATGCGCTCAAGACCCCTTTGAGTGTGCTGGCCAATGCAGCCGATGCCGCGCATGACAAACCTCCCGCCACTGCCGAGCTGGCCCAGTTGGTTAGCGATCAGGTCACCATTGCGCGCCAACAGGTGGACTATCACCTGAGACGCGCTCAGGTAGCCGCCAGCACGCGCCTGCCCGGGGCCAAAACAGCCGTGCAACCGGTGGTGGACGGCTTGGTGCGCGCGATGCGCCGCATTCATGCCGAGCGCGAGTTGGAGCTGACAGCTGGTCCTTTTGCTGCGGCGCTGGATTTTCGCGGCGAAGCGCAGGATTTGCAGGAAATGCTGGGCAACCTGGTCGACAACGCCTGCAAATGGGCGATCCATCGCGTCGACATTCAAGCCCGGCGCAGTGCGGCGACCCTGGTCATTAGCGTTGACGACGACGGTCCCGGGCTGGCTGCCGATCAGCGTGATCGCGTCATGCACCGGGGCGTGCGGGCAGACGAGCAGGTGCCAGGGTCTGGCCTGGGCCTGGCGATCGTGGACGACCTGGCCCGGCTGTACGGTGGCCAGGTGACGCTGGCCGACTCACCGCTGGGGGGCTTGCGGACGGTGCTGGAGCTACCCGCGCTAGTCTGATACCTTGCGGGTCAGACCACTCGCGCAGCAACGGGCTGTGGCCCCAACGAATCTGAAACTTTGCGGGTCAGACCACTCGCGTAGCGACGTGCTCTGACCCCAACTGATCAAGAGCGACGGTTCAGCAGCGCATACAGCACGATGGCGCCAAAGGTGGCGGTACCGATGCCGCCCAGTGCGAAGTCGCCGAACTTGAGGGTGAAATCACCGGTGCCCAAAATGAGCGTGATGGCCGCCACGATCAGGTTCTTGTTGTCGGAAAAGTCAACCTTGTTCTCAACCCAGATGCGCGCACCCGCCACAGCAATCAGGCCAAACACCACGATGCTGACGCCACCCATCACCGGCAGCGGGATCGCCTGGATCACGGCGCCAAACTTGGGGCTGAAGCCCAGCACAATCGCCAGCAGGGCTGCCACCAGGAACATGGCGGTCGAATAGATCTTGGTGGCGGCCATGACACCGATGTTTTCCGCGTAGGTGGTGACCCCGGTGCCGCCGGCACTGCCGCTGACCATGGTGGCCACACCGTCGCCGATGAAGGCGCGGCCCATGTAGACATCGAGGTTCTTGCCGGTCATGGCGGTCACGGCCTTGATGTGCCCGAGGTTTTCAGCGACCAGGATGATGGCCACCGGCGCAATCATCAGCATCGCCTTGGAGTCAAACACAGGCGCAGCAAAACCGGGCATACCGAACCAGGCCGCGTTGAACAGGCCGCCCAGGTCCATCGGCTTGCCCAGACCCAGGCCATTGGTCAGCACCGCATAAAGGATGCTGGCCACCAGCAGACCGACCAAAATCAGCAGGCGCTGCACCATGCCGCGGGTGAACACAGCCACCAGCGCGACGCAGACAAAGGTGGCAGCCTGCATCCAGCTGTCAAAATTGCTGGCGGCCATGTTCTTGATCGGCACACCCGCCAGGTTCAGGCCAATCACGGCCACCACCGAGCCGGTCACCACCGGTGGCATCAGCTTCTCGATCCAGCCGGTGCCCGACACCTGCACCAACAGGCCAATCGCGGTGTAGAGCGCCCCGCAGGCAATGATGCCGCCCAATGCCACACCCATGTTGGCGTTCAGGCCCTGGCCCGCATAACCGGTGGCAGCAATCACCACGCCAATGAAGGCAAAACTGGAACCCAGGTAGCTGGGAACCTTGCCGCCGGTGATGAAAAAGAAGATCAGGGTGCCAATGCCGCTCATCAGGATGGCCAGATTGGGATCAAAACCCATCAAAATGGGCGCCAGCACGGTGGCGCCAAACATGGCGATCACGTGCTGCATGCCCATAACCGCTGTTTGCGGCCAGGGCAGGCGCTCGTCGGGGGCAATCACGCCGCCTTGGCGCAGGATGTCAGGGCTCTTTTCGGTCCAGTCAAATAGGCTCATGGGTTTCCTTGGTTGTTGTGTTCAGGGTGCGCGTCAGGGGCCATCTTGCACGGCCACACGGTCAGGACCGAATTGTGTCACGCCGGGTGTATAACCGAGGCCCCTTCAAAATCATCGCAACAAAAAGGAATCTCAGACATGGGCGCGCAGTGGAAAGCAAAAGGCAAGGAATTGGCCGCAAACACCCGGGGCCGGGTGTTTGGAAAACTGTCCAAGGACATCATATTGGCCGCCCGCAGCGGCGCCGACCCCGCCGCCAACTCGCGCCTTCGGCTGCTCGTGGAGCAGGCGCGCAAGGCCTCCATGCCCAAGGACACGCTGGACCGCGCCATCAAAAAAGGGGCCGGACTCACCGGCGAGGTGGTCAATTTTGAGCATGTGATTTACGAGGGCTTTGCCCCGCACCAGGTGGCCGTCATGGTCGAATGCCTGACCGACAACCTCAACCGCACGGCGCCCGAGATGCGCGTGCTGTTTCGCAAGGGGCAGTTGGGTACCTCGGGCTCGGTCGCCTGGGACTTCGACCATGTGGGCATGATCGAGGCCGAGCCCCTCAGCAAGGACGCCGATGCCGAACTGGCCGCCATCGAGGCCGGCGCCCAGGACTTCGAGCCCGGCGACGAGGATGGCAACACGCTGTTCCTGACCGACCCGACCGACCTCGACCTGGTGAGCCGGGCATTACACGCGCAGGGCTTCAACGTGTTGTCCGCCAAACTGGGCTACAAGCCCAAGAACCCGGTAGATCCGGCCAATTTAAGCCCGGCGCAACTCGAAGAAGTCGAAGCCTTCCTGGCCGCCATTGACAGCCATGACGACGTGCAAAACGTCTACGTCAGCCTTACCTGAACCCAACCCGGTCGAGCATTTGCTGGACCTTGATCTGGTTCATGCCCACCGCGCTGATCGGCACGAGCTCACGCTTGTAACTGCCGCCCGACATGGCTTGCAGGGCCGGGTTGTCAAACTGCACACCCTTGGCCACCGGCCACTCGTTGTTGCCGTCGGCAAAGTGTTTCTGGGCTGAGGGGCTCACCAGGTATTCAAGAAACTTGAGGGCGTTGTCCTGGTTTTTGGCGTAACGCGCCACGGCGCCACCCGCGATGTTGACATGGGTGCCCCAGCTGGCCTGGTTAGGGAACATCACCTTGACTTTGGCGGCCACCGCCTGGTCTTCAGGCTTGTCCGAGCGCATCAAACGCGCCAGGTAATAGGTGTTGGTGACCGCCACGGCGCATTCGCCCGAGGCGACGCCCTTGATCTGGTCGGTGTCGCCGCCCTTGGGTGAACGCGCCATGTTGTCGACCAGGCCCTTGAGCCAGACCTCGGTTTTGGCCGGGCCCAGGTGCTCGGTCATGGCGCCAAACAGGCTCAGGTTGTAGGGGTGGGCACCCGAGCGGATGCAGAGCTTGCCCTTGAGTTTGGGGTCGGCCAATTTCTCGTAACTGTCGACGTCAGCGGCGCTGACCTTGCCCGGGTCATAGACCACCACGCGCGCACGGGTCGACAGGCCAAACCAGGGCGTGCCGCCGTTGTCGGCCGGCTTGGCGCGCAAGTTGGCGGGAATGGCGTCTTCAAGCACTTTGGACTTGACGGGCAAGAACAGGCCATCGACCTCGGCGCGCCACAAGCGCGACGCATCCACCAGCAAAATTAGGTCTGCCGGGGAAGCGCTGCCCTCGGCCTTGAGGCGCGCCAGGATGCCGGCATCATCAGCATCGACCCGGTTGATTTTGATGCCGGTGGTTTTGGTGAACTGGCTGTACAGCGCCTCGTCGGTGGGGTAATGCCGCGCTGAATAAAGATTCAGCACGGGTTCTGCCGCCTGGGCCAGGCCCAGGCCCAAACCAAGAAGCGCCAGGGAAAATTTGCCGAAAGAGCGAACCATAAAAAAACTCCGCAAGTGATTGGATGGCCTCATTCTATATCAAATGCGAATCATTCTCATTACTATTTGTGATGGGTCGCCTATTTTTTGTGGGGGCACGCGCTTTTGATGCAGCGCGCATACAGGCTCAGTGAATGGTCTTCAATTTCATAACCCTGGGCCTTGGCAATTTTCTTCTGGCGCGCTTCGATCTCGGCGTCAAAAAACTCCTCGACCCGGCCGCAGTCCATACAAACGATGTGGTCGTGGTGGTGGCCTTCGTTGAGCTCGAACACCGCCTTGCCGTTCTCGAAATTGCTGCGGCTCAGGATGCCCGCCTGCTCAAACTGCGTCAGCACCCGGTAGACCGTCGCCAGTCCGATGTTGACCTTGTCGGCCAGCAAGATCCGGTAGATGTCCTCGGCGCTCATGTGCCGCTGCGCCGCGCTTTGAAACAGCGCCAGGATGGTCTGGCGCGGCCCGGTCACCTTGAGGCCCGTGTCTTTGAGTGTGTGCGTTTTTTCGTTCATGGTGCGGCCCAGCCTCAGGTTAATGGAAAGGCGTTGCAGCGCGCTTGCCCGCGCGGCGCAACGGCTGCCAAAGTAGCGCGGTTTTAACACGCCGACGGTCAATGGTATGGTTGGCCCATGAAAACACAAATTGACCATCTGGTCGTCATGGCACAAAGCCTGGAGCAAGGCGTGCAATGGTGCGAAACCACGCTCGGTGTCACACCCGCCCCCGGCGGTGAACACGCGCAGTACGGAACCCACAACCGCCTCTTCAAAATTGCCACCCCCGCCCACCCGCTGGCCTACCTTGAAATCATAACAATCAACCCGGCTGCCAAACCGCCGACCGCTGGCAGACGCTGGTTTGACCTGGACGACGCGGCGCTGCAGGCCGCCGTGGCGCTGGAGCCGCGCTTGATCCATTTTGTGGTCAACACCGACGACATCCAGGGCGCGCGCGCGGCCCTGAAAACCCAAGGCATCGAGCGCGGTCCGGCGGCGCATGCCAGCCGCCATTCACGCCGCGGCCTGTTGCAGTGGCAAATCACCGTGCGCGAAGACGGCCAGCGCCTGTTCAACGGTGCGTTGCCCAGCCTGATCCAATGGGGCAAACCCGGTGAGGCCGAGCCGCTGCGCCTGCACCCGCGCAACAGCCTGCCGCGCTCGGGCGTGTCGCTGCAAAGCCTGGCCGTGACACACCCCAGTGCCGACAAGCTGCAGGCCGCGTATGAGGTCATCGGGCTCACCGGGGTGACGGTGGAAAGCGGCCCGGCCGACCTGGTCGCCACCCTGAAAACGCCCAAGGGCACGGTGGTGCTGCGCAGCCACGGCGTTTAAGCGACGCCCCGGCCCTTATCGACCGAATCCGCCGCCGCCCGGGGTAAGGATCTCAAACACATCGCCAATCTGCATTTCTGCCTGGCCAATATGGCCGAGCTCTTCAATTTGCCCGCTCGCCCTGACAACGCGGTTGATACCCACCTGGCCCGGTTCACCACCTGCCATGCCAAAGGCGCCGTGCACCCGGCCATTGGACAAAATGCTGGCGGTCATGGGTTCAAGAAAGCGCACCCGCCGGATGCCGCCGTCGCCGCCGTGCCACTTGCCCGCCCCACCTGAACCCTGGCGAATTTCGTAGCTGTCAAGCCGCACCGGGAACCTGAACTCGAAGATCTCGGGGTCCGTCAGGCGGGAGTTGGTCATGTGGGTTTGCACCACGCTGGTACCGTTGAAACCGCCGAGGGTCTCGCCGCACGGGTTGGTGAGCACGCCCGCACCCGAGCCGCCCGAGATGGTTTCGTAATACTGGTAGCGCCCGTTGCCAAACGTGAAGTTATTCATGGTGCAC
Organism: Polaromonas sp.; assembly: GCA_021737975.1. GTDB lineage: Bacteria > Pseudomonadota > Gammaproteobacteria > Burkholderiales > Burkholderiaceae_C > Rhodoferax. The sequence continues at coordinate 25,758 of JAIPCZ010000025.1, forward strand.
TGGCTGCCGGCCATCACGCCAAGTGCGCCATACAAGGCGTTGGTGATGCAGCTTGAGGTCTCCACATTGCCTGCCACCACTGACGCGGGCGGGTTGGGGTTGAGCATGGAGCCCGGCGGAATGATGACCTGCAGCGGTTTGAGGCAACCCGCATTGAGGGGAATGTCATCATCCACGAGGGTCCGGAACACATACAGCACGGCAGCCATGCACACGGCCGTTGGCGCGTTGAAATTGTTGACCTGTTGTGCCGATGTGCCGGTGAAGTCAATCACCGCGCTGCGCTCTAGTGCGTTGACGCGGATCGCCACGCTGATTTGCGCGCCATTGTCCAGCGGCAGCGTGAACGCGCCGTCTTTCAGGCGCGTGATCACCCGCCGCACCGACTCCTCGGCGTTGGCCTGGACATGGCTCATGTAGGCCTGCACCACGTCCAGCCCGTAATGGTCGACCATCTTGCCCAGCTCCTGCACACCCTTTTCGTTGGCGGCAATCTGGGCCTTGAGGTCGGCCATGTTTTGCTGGGTATTGCGCGACGGGTAGACACCGCTGCTGAGCAAGGCGACCATCTCGGCCTCGCGCAGCACGCCCCGGTCAACCAGCTTGAAATTGTTGATCTGCACACCTTCCTCTTCAATCCGGGTTGAAAACGGCGGCATCGAGCCTGGTGTGGTGCCACCCACATCGGCATGGTGACCGCGCGAGCCGACGTAAAACCTGGCCTCGCCGTTCAGGTACACCGGCGTGATGACCGTGATGTCGGGCAGATGGGTGCCGCCGTGGTAGGGGTCGTTGAGGACATACACGTCGCCCGGCTGCATGGTGCTGGCATTTTCACGAACCACGGTCTTGATGCTCTCGCCCATGGAGCCCAGGTGCACCGGCATGTGCGGCGCATTGGCAATCAGGTTGCCGGCCGAATCAAACAGCGCACAGCTGAAGTCCAGCCGCTCCTTGATGTTCACGGAATAAGCGGTGTTCTGCAGTTGCAGGCCCATTTGCTCGGCAATGTTCATGAACAGGTTGTTGAAGACCTCCAGCAGGACCGGGTCGATGCTTGTGCCCACGGCAAATTTCACCAGACGCTGCGCCGTGCGGACCAGATTGAGGTGGTCAAAACCGGTCAGGGTGGCCTGCCAGCCCGGCTCAACCACGGTGGTGGCGTTCTTTTCGGCAATGATTGCGGGGCCGGGGATGATGTCGCCCGGACGCAGGTCTTCGCGCACCACCAAAGCCGCCTCGACCCACTGGCCCCCCGCGTACATGGGCACCCACTCGCGCACCATGCCACCGGCTTTCAGGTCGCGGGCTTCGTTCAAGGCGTGAAATGGCTCCTCGGGGGCGTCGCCGGCAATGGCGGCCTCCACCGACACCGCCTCCACGACCAGCCCCTTGCCCTGCATCAGGAAGGCAAACCGCTGGCGGTAGGCGGCCTCGAAGCCCTGCACAATCCGGCGCGTTGCCAGGCTTGCATCGGCCGCATCTTCTGGAAAACCCACCACCAAAGCCGCGTCGCTGCCCTCGTAACGCACATGCACCCGGCGCCGGGTTGCAATGGCTCCCTGGTTGACCTGCTGCTGTTTCAGCTCGGCTTCGGCCTGCCGGGCAAGCGCGTCCAGCGCCTCGACCATGGCCGGCAGGGCCGCGGGCTCGAGCTTGACCTCGACCGCCTGCTCCCGGATCACGGTTTGGTCCGCCAGCCCCATGCCGTAAGCACTCAGCACCCCGGCCAGCGGATGCACAAACACACGGGTCATGCCCAGTGCGTCTGCCACCAGGCAGGCGTGCTGGCCACCGGCGCCGCCAAAACACTGCAGCGTGTAATCAGTCACGTCGTAGCCACGCGCGACAGAAATCTTCTTGATCGCATTGGCCATCTGTTGCACGGCAATGCTGATGAAGCCCTCGGCCACGTCTTCGGCGCTGCGTTGCGTCGCCTCTGCCATGGCGTGAAACTGCCGCTTGACCGCTTCCAGGCTGAGCGCCTCGTCGGCATTCGGCCCAAACACCCTGGGAAAAAAACGGGGCTGAATTTTGCCCAGCATCACGTTGGCATCGGTCACCGCCAAGGGTCCACCGCGTCGGTAACTGGCCGGCCCCGGGTTGGCCCCGGCGCTCTCGGGACCGACCCGGAAGCGCGAGCCGTCATATGCCAGCAGCGAGCCGCCGCCGGCGGCCACGGTGTGGATGCTCATCATGGGTGCGCGCATGCGCACTCCGGCCACCTGGGTTTCAAACTCGCGCTCAAACTCGCCGGCGTAATGCGACACATCGGTCGAGGTGCCACCCATGTCAAAGCCGATGATTTTCTCAATGCCGGCGATCGCCGCCGTACGGGCCATGCCCACAATGCCCCCCGCCGGACCGCTCAAAATAGCATCCTTGCCCTGAAAAACACGCGCGTCGGTCAGGCCTCCCGAGGACTGCATGAAGAACAGCCTGACACCCGGCATCTCGGCGCCGACCTGCGCCACGTAGCGCCGCAGAATGGGCGACAGATAAGCGTCCACCACGGTGGTGTCACCCCGGCTGACAAACTTCATCATGGGGCTGGTCTCGGCCGAGGTGCTGATCTGGGTGAAACCCACGGCCTGGGCAATGCGCTTGGCCGCCATCTCGTGGGCGCTGTAGCGGTAGCCATGCATGAAAACGATGGCCACGCTGCGCAGACCTTTTGCGTGCTGGCTACGCAAATCGGCAGCCAGTTGCACCTCATCAAGCGCCTCGATCAAGTCGCCATGCGCCCCCATGCGCTCCCGAGCTTCCACCACCGCGCTGTACAAGAGCTCGGGCAATTGAATATGGCGGTCGAAGATGCGGGGACGATTCTGGTAGGCGATGCGCAAGGCATCCCGAAAGCCCCGTGTGGTCACCAGCAGGGTGGGCTCGCCCTTGCGCTCCAGCAAGGCGTTGGTCGCCACGGTGGTCCCCATCTTGACGCACTCCACCTGCTCTGCAGGCACGGGCTCGCCGCGCTTGAGCCCAAGCAGGTGGCGGATGCCCGCGACTGCGGCATCGGTGTACTGCTCGGGGTTTTCGCTCAGCAGTTTGTGGGTGACCAGCGTGCCATCGGGGCGCTTGCCGACCACGTCCGTGAACGTGCCGCCGCGGTCAATCCAGAATTGCCAACGCTTCGCGTTCGGGTAGTGAACAGTGTTTTTCATGGTTTTTCCTTGTGCAAGCCAGGCTTGCTTGGGCAGGGGTGCGTCCGGGTGCCGGGCTACATGTTTCTCGGCAGCCAAAGCACCAGTTCGGGGAAGAAGAAGATGATCAGAACGGCGCCGAGCATCAGCAAAAACATGGGCAGCGCGGCGCGCGCCAGGTAAACAATCTGGTGGCCCGTCAGGCCCTGCAAGACAAACAGGTTCAGGCCCACCGGTGGCGTGATCTGGGCCACCTCGACCACCAGCACCACAAAAATGCCAAACCAGATCAGGTCCAGCCCGGCCGCCTGCACCGTGGGCAAGAGCACCCCAATGGTGAGCACCACCATCGAGATGCCGTCCAGAAAACAGCCCAGCACAAGAAAGAACACCGTCAGACAGAGCACCAGCACCAGCGGCGAGAGTCCCAGCGCACCGATGAACTCGGCCAGATGCCGGGGCAGCCCGACAAAACCCATGGCCAGGGTCAGAAAGGCGGCACCCGCCAGAATCAGGCCGATCATGCAGTAGACCCGGCAGGCAGCAGCCAGTCCCTCGCTGAAAGATTTCCAGCTCAGGCTGCGCTCGATGCCCGACAAGGCCAGGGCACCCAGCACGCCCAGGGCGGCCGCCTCGGTCGCCGTTGCCACCCCCGAGTAGATCGAGCCCAGCACCAGCCCGATCAGCGCCACCACCGGAATCAGGTGCCTGGCCGCGCACAGCTTCTGCACGAGTTTCATGTCGGCATCGGCGGCCGGCACCTTGTCCTTGTTGAACAGGGACCAGACCACGATATAGCCCATGAACAGCCCGGCGAGCAACAGGCCGGGCACAACGCCGGCGGCAAAAAGCTTGGCAATCGACACATCGGCCGCCACACCGTACACGATCATGATGATCGATGGCGGGATCAGCAGCCCCAGGGTGGCGGCGCCGGCCAGCGTGCCAACGGCCAGCAGTTCCGGATACCCGCGCTGGCGCAGTTCAGGCAGGGAGATGCGGCCAATGGTGGCGCAGGTGGCCGCCGATGAGCCGGAAATGGCCGCAAATATGGTGCAACCGATCACGTTCACATGCAACAAGCGGCCGGGTAAATGGTTGAACCAGGGCGCCAGGCCCTTGAACATGTTCTGGGTGAGCCGGGTGCGAAACAGGATTTCGCCCATCCATAGAAAAAGCGGCAGGGCGGTCAGCGTCCAGCTCGAGGTCGCGCCCCAGATCGTCAGCACCATCGCGTCGCCCACCGGGCGCGAGCTGACAAACTCCATGGCGATCATGCCGACCGCCAGCAGCGACAGCCCGATCCAGACGCCTGAGCCCAAAATGACAAACAGCAAAACCACCAAGCCAAAGGCCAGTACAACGTCCATGGTTTTCTTTCGTTTTCAAGAAAAAAGCCGCAGCGCCGCGCCGCGGGCAGAGCTCATTCCGAGCGCGTGGTGCTCTCGCCCGACGCATGAAAAAACGCCTGCCCGCGAAGTTGGCTCACCAGTGCATGCAGGAAAGCCACGGCGAACCCCACCGTGCCCAGCGCCATGCTGAGCTGCGGGATCCACATGGGCGTTGCGTCCCCGGTGGGTGCCACGTCGTGGTACAGGTGCGACATCCACACCAGCCGGCACGAGAACCACGCCAGGTAGACCGAGATCAGCAAACCCACCACCAGCCCCCAGGTCACGAGCCAGGCCCTGACGCGCTGCGGCACATGGTCAAGCACACTGGTCACGCGGATATGGTCACCATGCATCAGGGCCGAGGGCAGCGCCAGAAAAAACGCGGCGGCGATTGAATAGCCGGCGTACCCGTCCAGCCCGCTGATGCTCCAGCCGTCCACCAGGCGGGTGGCAATGTTGAGGGTGATGGCCAGCAGGGCCGCCACCATCGACACACACGCCAGCACCAACAACACACGGTAAAACAGGCGGGCGAAGTGGTCCATGCGCTGCAAGCCCGGCCTATTTTTTGCTGTAGGCGTCGATGATGGCCTTGCCGTCGGCACCAGCCGTGGCCAGCCAGTCTGCCGTCATGGCCTTGCCAATGGCTGCCAGGGCCTGCTTCACGCTGTCGGCGGGTTCGGCAATCGTGACGCCATTGGCCTTGAGGATGGCGATGGAATCAGCGTCCACCTTCTCGCTGGCGGTCCAGCCGCGTTGCTCGGCCGCCGCAGCGGCCTTGAGCACGGCGTCTTGTGTTGGCTTGTCGAGCGTGTCAAAGGCCTTGACGCTGACCGCCGTCACATTGAGCGGCAGCCAGCCGTTGACCGGATAGAAGTACTTGACCTGCTCGTACAGCTTGCCGTCTGCGCCACTGGCGCTAGAGGTCAGGAAGTTGTTGGCGGCACCGGTCGCCAGCGCCTGGCTCAGCTCGGGCAGCTGGATGGTCACGGGGGAGGCGCCAAGCATCTGGGCGATCTTGGTGGTGGCGGGGTTGTAGGCCCGCATCTTCGAGCCCTTGAAGTCGGCCGCGCTGGTGATGGGCTTGACCGAATACAAGGACTGGCCGGGCCACGGCACCGCGAACAACAGTTTGACGCCTTGCCCGGCAAGCACTTTGGCCTGCACCGGTTTGGAAGCCTGGTAGAGGCGCCTGGAGTCGGCATAACTGGTGGCCAGGAACGGAATCGAATCCACGCCAAACAGGGGATTTTCGTTGGACATGCCCGAGATGATGAACTCGCCGGCGGGTGCCATTCCGCTCTGGATGGCGCGCTTGATCTCGGGTTGCTTGAACAGCGAGCCGCCCGGGTGCAGGGTGATCTTGAGCTTGCCGCCGGTCGCCTGCTCGATGTCCTTGGCAAACTGGGCCACGTTCTGGGTCTGGAAGGTATTGGCGCCGTAGCCGGTGGGCAGGTCCCACATGGTTTGTGACTGCGCAAGCGGGGTCGCCAGCGTCGCGGCGCAGGCCAAGGTCATCGCAATTTTCTTCATATCAGCTCCTGGGTTGGTCGCAGTCAAAACGACGCGAGTTGTTGGTTGAGTAGGTCAGTGATCAGCATCGCCCCCGGGGCGTGGGTGATGCAGAACTCGGGTTGTGCCTGGCGCAGCGCAGCCTGGGGTGTCACGCCGCAGGCCCAGAACACCGGAATTTCACCGCTTTTGAGCTCGACGGCGTCACCGTAGTCCGGCGCGCCAAGGTCGTTAATGCCGATCAGGGCCGGGTCGCCCAAATGCACGGGGGCGCCGTGCACATTGGGAAACCGGGAGGTGACTTGCACGGCGCGAATGGCGTCGGCGGCCAGCATCGGGCGCATCGACACCACCATGGGGCCGTGAAAAACGCCGGCCGCATGCGTCGGGATGCTGGTGCGGTACATGGCCACATTTTTCCCTTGTTCGACATGGCGCAGGCGCAGACCCGCTTGCATCAGGGCGTGCTCAAAAGAGAATGAGCAGCCCAGCACAAAAGTCACCAAATCGGCGCGCCACAGGGCTGTGATGTTGGTCGGCTCGTCAAGCACCTCACCCTTGCGCCAAACCCGGTAGCGCGGCAGGTCGGTGCAGATATTGATGTCCTCACCCAAGCCCGGCAAACCCGTCTGGCCGGGCTCTGACGCGGCAAGCACCGGGCAGGGTTTGGGGTTGCGCTGGCAGTAGCGCAAGAAGTCGTTGGCGAGGGCCTGCGGCAGGATCACCACGTTGCCCTGCACATGGTCGCTGGCCAAACCGCTGGTGTGCGCAGTCCATTGGCCGGAACGAATCATCCGGCGCACCTGCTGGGCGCTGTGGGCGCCTTCTGGCCCGAAAACAGCATTCGCTAAATCTGCATGGCTTGGCACTTGATGTCCCCGTTAAATAGGTCAGTTCATGACGATGGGGGAATTGTGAAAGTACAACTGTCTTTGTGCAAACGCAAAATATGCTTGCTTCACCATCGATTTTTTCGATGATTAGGGTTTACCCGACATTGATTTTTTTGGTGCATGACCCGCACCATCTGCGAACATGAGCGCCGACCGAACCACTTTTTCTATGGTGTTGGAGGTGGGGTCGGCACGGTAACTGGCGTGGATCGGGAGCGACTTCAGGGGCACATCGCAGGCCAGTATTTTCAGGCTGGCAAACCCGGTCAGACGCGCCACCGCCGCGCGCGGCAGCAGGGCCACACCGAAGCCGCCCTGCACCAGCTGAACCATGGCAGAGATGGATGAGATGGCATGCACTTTTTTGGGCTGCAATCTTTGCTGGCGAAACAGATCGAGCAAGGTGACATTGGGTTGCGAGCCCTTTTGAAAGGTCAACAACTCCAGTTCAGCCAATTCGTCGAGCTGGTAAATCGCTTTGCTGTGACGTACGGGATTTCCCACAAAAACCATGTCCATGGGCGTGAGGGCATGGTTGCGCACACCATCGGCCGATGAGGGCAGGACGGCAAACGCCAGGTCGAGCATGCCGCGTTGAATTTGCTCGGTCAGAATGGGCGTGGTCTCGACGGTCAACTCCAATTCCAGCCCAGGTTGCTCAAGGCGCAGTTTCTCCAGCCAGGGGATCAGCCACGAATGCAGGACCGACTCGATGGCACCAATACGCACGGAGACCGCAGTCTCCACGCCCGCGCCCATTTCCGCCTTGGCCTCGCGCTGCAGTTCCAGCAGGCGGTTGGCGTGGACCAGAAACCGGGTGCCCGCGCCGGTCAGCTTGAACTGCTTGTCGCTGCGGTCGAGCAGCAACACACCCAACTCTTCTTCCAGCTTGGCAATGCGGCTGGACATGGCGGATTGGGTCAAATACAGCTTCTCGGCTGCCCGCGAGATGCTTTTGAGTGATGCGACCCAGTAAAAGGCCTCGACAAAACGAAGGTTCATTTTGGTTCTTGAAGTGCCATGCCATAGGGAGGGGGGCCGCGGGTGCCCGGGCTGGCAACCTGACTGCCAGCCTTGGACAACTATAGCGCTTTGCCGGCGCTTCAGACACCCTCTAAACTGTGCGCCATTAGCCTCAGGAGAATGCCATGCAGATTCGCGCCGCCGTGCTGGAAACCATTGGCGCGCCAGCGCCCTACGCCATCAGTCAACCGCTCAGGATCCGACAGGTCGAACTCGACCCGCCCGGCCACGGCGAGGTGCTGATCCGCATCCGCGCGGCGGGCCTGTGCCACTCCGACCTGTCGGTCATTTCAGGCGACCGGCCACGCCCGGTGCCGATGGTGTTGGGCCATGAATCTGCGGGCGAAGTGGTCGAATGCGGCGCCGGCGTGACCGACCTGACCGCAGGCGACCGGGTGGTGCTGGTGTTCATGCCCAGTTGCGGCTGCTGCCTGCCGTGTATGGAAGGCCGGCCCGCACTGTGCGAGCCGGGGGCCGTCAGCAATGGAGCCGGCACGCTGCTGTCGGGCGCGCGCCGCCTGCACCTGGACGGCCTGGCGCTCAACCACCACATCGGCGTCTCCTGCTTTGCCGATTACGCCGTGGTCTCGCGCCGCTCCTGTGTCAAGCTTGACGCCGATCTCGGTTTTGCCGAAGCCTCGCTGTTTGGCTGCGCCGTGCTGACCGGTGTGGGCGCGGTCATCAACACGGCCAAATTGCAGGCCGGCACCACCGCCGCTGTGCTGGGGCTGGGCGGCGTGGGTTTTAGCGCCCTGCTGGCGGCCGTGGCCAGCGGCGCGCGCGAAGTGGTGGCGCTGGACCTGAACGAAGGCAAACTGGCGCTGGCGCGTGAACTTGGCGCCACCGCCACGGTCAACGCCAGCGACCCCGATGCCGCCGAGCAGGTGCGCGAACTCACCAAGGGCGGGGTCGACTGTGCATTTGAAATGGCGGGCGCCATACCCGCCATGGAGCTGGCCTGGCGCATCACCCGGCGCGGCGGCAGCACCATCAGCGCCGGGTTGCCGCACCCGGACAAGCGCTTTGCGCTGCCCCCGGTGCAACTGGTCGCCGAAGAGCGCACGCTGCGCGGCAGCTATATCGGCTCGGCCGTGCCCGCCCGCGACATCCCGCGCTACATCGACCTGTACCAGCGCGGCAAACTGCCGGTGGACCGCCTGATGGGCGAACACCTGGCGCTGGAAGACATCAACCGCGGCTTTGACCGCATGGCCAGCGGCGTGGCCATGCGCGATGTGGTGCTGCTGTGAATGAACGAAGCCTTCCGGGAACCCAGGCTTCTTAGCGACGGCCGCCGCCAGCCCCTGAACCAGAGCCACCGCCAGCGCTGCCACCACCGCCGGAGCCGGAGCCAGAACCAGAACCGCCGCCCGCACTGTCGCCACTGGCCGAGCCCATGGTGTCCAAATCCAGATCGAGGTGGGGTGAATCTGCTTCCTGCAGGTTCTCGTCGATCATCGCCCAGGTGTCCGCGTCAATGATGGCCTCGGCCGGGTGGTGTGCAAAGGCCGCCAACGAGGTGAGCGCGACGGCGACGACGGCGGCGTGAATGACTTTCTTCATATCTGTATTCCTTTAGGGTTAATGAGACACCGTCTGCTTGCCCGGTTCATGACCGCCGTTGTTCAGACGGAGGCATAAGCCGGTTGGGCTTCGGTGATTCGAATCTTAAAAATGGGAAGTTTCCGGGCCATGTCCGGCACGTTTCAGCATGTTCCGTCGTGTTTCATGGCGCGTCGATGGCAAGGACTTGTGCCACCCCGGATAATGGGTGATCTTGAAACATCTTTCCTGCCTGCTGCGCACCATTGCCGTTGTCTGTCTTGCCCTTGCTGCGCAAACCGGCCTGGCGCAGGGCAGCTCAAAAGCTGCCGATGTCCCGGGCAGGAATTGGGCCACCGCACCCAGACACTCCGCTGGCATCGCGCCGGACCCTGCGCAGCTCACCCACCTCGCCATTGTTCAGGTCTATGTGGCGCCCACTTACGGTTGGCGCGGTTTCTTTGCGGTGCATCCCTGGATCATCTACAAGCGCAAGGGCGAAGTCACGTTTACACGTTATGACGTAGTGGGATGGCGCGCGCCGCAGGTGGTGCAACGCAATTACGCCCTGCCTGACGGCCTCTGGTACGGATCGCCCCCCGAGCTCTTGGTGGACCACCGGGGCGAGGGCGTCGAGGCCATGATCGATGAGATCGAAGCCGCCGTGGCCAGCTACCCCCACGCCGACGAATACCGCAGCTACCCCGGCCCCAACAGCAACACCTTTTTGGCGCACATCGGGCGAGAGGTGCCGGCGCTCAAGCTCGACTTGCCCGCCAACGCGATTGGCAAGGACTACCGGCCCTTGACCAGCCCGGTGGGAGTATCGCCGTCAGGTTCTGGTCTGCAAGTTTCTTTATGGGGCTTGCTGGGTGTCAGCGTCGGGGCGCAGGAAGGACTGGAATTCAATGTGCTGGGGCTGAATTTTGGCCTTGACCTCAACGCCCCGGCGCTGCGCCTGCCCTTTTGGGGACGCTTGGGTATCAGTGATGTCAACCCCCCCGAGCCTGCCGCGAAGCCGGGGCACGCACTGGCGGGTAAATAAGACGCGAATACGCGCGGGCTCCGCTAAGATGCGGCGATGAAAAAATCCAAAAACGGCAAGCCCGGCACATTGGGCAAGAGCGATTACCTCGACAAGCTGGAGCCGCTGCAGCTTGAGCTCAATGAGCTGGCGCGCTGGCTGGTGCACACGGGCAAGCGCCTGATGGTGGTGATCGAGGGGCGCGACACGGCGGGCAAGGGCGGCGTCATTTCTGCCATCGCCGACACACTGAACCCGCGCCAATGCCGCACCGTGGCGCTGGGCAAGCCCGGCGAGCGCGAGCAAAGCCAGTGGTACTTTCAGCGCTACGTGCCGCACCTGCCCGCGGCTGGCGAGATCGCCCTGTTCGACCGCAGCTGGTACAACCGCGCGGGCGTGGAACGTGTCATGGGGTTTTGCACGGAACAACAGACCCGGGCATTTTTGAAACAGGCGCCGGTGTTCGAGAAGATGCTGGTGGACGACGGCATTCTGCTGTTCAAGTACTGGCTGACGGTCGACCAGGCGCAGCAGGAGGAACGTTTTGCCGAGCGCCTGGCCGACCCTCTGAAACGCTGGAAGCTCAGTCCGATTGATCTGAAAGCGCGGGAACAATACGCTGAATACGGGCAGGCGCGCGACGTGATGCTGAAAGCCACCCACTCAAAAATCGCGCCCTGGACACTGGTGGACTTCAATGACCAGCGCGCCGGCCGCCTCACGCTCATTCGCCACCTGCTTGACCAGATCCCTGACCGCAAGGTCCCCGAGACCCTGGTTGATTTCCCGCCGCTTGGCCACGCGCCCTTGCGCGAGAAGTTCGGCACCGCGCTGGAGCCGCTCAAGACTTGGGCTTGAGCCAGGATCTGCGCCTAGAACCAGAGGTCTCTGATGCATTTCCCGTCGCTCGGCAAGTCTTGCCACTTTTCCAGGCCATCGAAGTGGTCGATCCGAACCAGGGCGATCGGACCAGGCTCTGTCATTCGCAGGTTCACGGCGATCCTCGTTCGGCCTTCCTCATTCGGCTTCAGTGACCGCCAATGTGTGAGGCCTCCGCATCCCGGGCAGAAGTTGAAGCTGAGCGACTCCCCGCGGACATAGGCCGTGGTCTCCCCTTCCACCCTGATGCCCTCGTTCTCGTAGCCGTAGGCCCACAGAACTCCATACCTGCGACAGGCTGTGCAGTTGCAAGCGGTGGCCGACTCAGGCACTTCGTCCAGTTGCCAACGAGCGGATCCGCAGTGACATGTACCTTCTAACATCTGTGCGCTCCAGACTGGTGAATCGGAGAAATCGTTTCTAAAGGCTGCCGCCCCTTGGGTCGCTTGTGGTGACCGCGCGGCACAAGCTAATGTAAACCGCTGGCGCTGCGGATCGATCCGGCCATGGCGAATTCATTGGGTCACACGGTGCTTCCGAAGTCAGCTTCCCATCCCGCTAAAAAGAGTGGCTGGCGCCATGCAGAGCCAGTGCGATGTCCGCGCAGATTGGAAAAGCGACGGGGATCTGGCGGCCAAGGGTTATTACGCGGCCCGCCGGCTGAGCAAAGGTGCCATACTGAGCTTGATGTGGCCCGAGTGACGGTCCATCAAATCACGCAGTGTCGTAAAGGGTTGGTTTCATGAAGTCCGTGATGTTCGCGCTGTTGCTGGCGATGGTGCTGTCGACCGCGTTCCTGTGGGTCGGCCTGTGCAGCCTGCCAGTGGTTAAGAGGCGGCTCAGCGCCCCAAGGTTCATCGAACCCGCAACGATCGGCAGCATTTCGGTCGTGTTTGCCCTGTTTGTCGCGTTCGGCGCGTCCGAGATGTCGCAACGCTCGCGTGAGCTGCGACTTTCCGTGCAAAAGGAAGTCAGCGTGGCGCGCTCCATCTTCAAGTTCGCCGAAAGCGTCGGCGCGTCCGCCAATCCGGTGCGGCAGGCGCTGATCGAATACCTGCAGGCCATCAACGCGCTGGAGCTGGCGTGGATTGAAAGCGCCAACGGGGAGGAGAGCCCCGCGCAGCCCACGGCCGACACCCTGGTTCAGGTGGTGACCTTGTTCGTTGTCCAAAGCTCCGCTTCGCTGCCGGTGAAGGAACTGATCATTTCCAAGGTCGACGAACTGCGGCAGGCGCGCACCGAGCGGATTTCCCTGTCGATGCCCACGTCGAGCGCGATCCCGCAATGGATCGGACTGGCGGCGATGGCGATGCTCACGCAATTGATGATCGCCCTGGCTCACGTCGGCGAGGGCGATGCCATGCGCACCTCCGTGGGCGTTTTCACAGCAGCCTCGAGTGCCGCCATGTGTTATCTCGCCTGGATCGACGGCCTGATCGGGCCCTCGAAGGTTGCCGCCGCGATGATGCCACTGAA
>JAIPCZ010000062.1 GCA_021737975.1 Polaromonas sp.
GCTCAAAGCGGCCACGGGCGAGATCGCCACCGACGAGGCGCTGGGCGGCACCGACATGCATGCCACCGTCAGCGGCTTGGCCGAATACGTGGCGCAAAACGATGCCCACGCGATTGCCCTGGCCCGCGACGTGCTCGCCGCCATCGACTGGCCGCGTGCCTTGGTGCCCGCGCCCAACCAAGCGCCGCGCCCACCCCGGCTGTCGCCCGACGAACTGGCGGGCGTGATGGTGCTGGAACACCGCCAGCCCATCGACATGCGCGAAGTCATTGCCCGGCTGGTGGATGACTCGGCCTGGCTCGACTTCAAGCCCGATTACGGCAGCGCCACCGTGTGTGGCCATGCCCGCATCGACGGTTATGCAGTGGCCTTCATCACCAACAACGGGCCCATCGACCCGGCGGGCGCGACCAAGGCGGCGCAGTTCATCCACCTGTGCAACCAGTCGGGCACGCCGATCGTGTTTTTGCAAAACACCACCGGCTTCATCGTGGGCCGCACCTCCGAAGAGGCCGGCATGATCAAGCACGGCGCCAAGATGATTCAGGCGCTGAGCAACTCGCAGGTGCCGCACATCACCCTGCACTGCGGCGCGTCGTTTGGTGCGGGCAACTACGGCATGTGCGGGAGAGCCTTCCACCCGCGCTTTTGTTTTTCGTGGCCCAACGCCCGCTCGGCTGTGATGGGCGGCGAGCAAGCCGCCACCACGCTCGACATCGTGGCGCGCCAGCAAGCTGAGCGCAGCGGTAAAGCCGTAGACGAGTCGCGCCTGCAAGCGCAAAAGGCCGAAATCGTGGGCCTGTTCGAAAGCCAAGCCAGCGCCTTCTACACCAGCGGGCATCTGCTGGACGACGGCATCATCGACCCGCGCCAGACGCGCGAAGTGCTGGCCTTGGTGCTGGCCACGGTGCGCGAAGCCGCTGCCCGCACCCCGCACGCGATGCAGTTCGCCGTGCCCCGTTTCTAAATTTCTGAGGAAAGTCTCGCCATGATCTACACACCCGAACACCACGAACTGATGGCCAGCATCCGCCGCTTCATCAGCGCCGAAATCGACCCTTTTGTTGACGAATGGGAAGCCGCTGAAATCTTTCCGGCCCACGAGGTGTTTCGCAAGATGGGGCAGCTCGGCTTTTTGGGCATCACCAAGCCTGAGGCCTATGGCGGCATGGGCCTGGACTTCAGTTACGCGCTGGCTGCCGCCGAGGCCATTGGCTACGTCAAGGCCCAGGGCGTGGGCATGGGCATTGGTGGGCAGGCCAATATGGCGACGCCTGCGCTGGCCAGTTTTGGCTCGGACGAACTCAAGCGCGAATTCCTGGCCCCGGCGATTGCGGGCGAGGTGGTCTGCAGCATCGGCGTGAGCGAGCAAGGCGCAGGCTCGGACGTGTCTTCGCTCAAAACCCGTGCTCGGCGCGATGGCGACGATTACGTCATCAGCGGCTCCAAGATGTGGATCACCAACGGCACCCAAGCCGACTGGATCTGCCTGCTGTGCAACACCTCGGACGGCCCCTCGCACAAAAACAAATCGCTCATCATCGTGCCGCTCAAGGACGCGGCAGGTAGGCGTGCCAAAGGCATCGAAGTGCAAAAGATCAAGAAGTTCGGCATGTGGAGCTCGGACACCGCACAGATCTTTTTTGACGAAGTGCGCGTGCCGGTGCGCCACCGCATTGGCGAAGAAGGCATGGGCTTTATCTACCAAATGAAACAGTTCCAGGAAGAGCGCCTGGACGGCGCGGCACGCCGCCTGGCCAGCATCGAGCTGATCGAGGAAACCGCCGACTACCTGCGCCAGCGCATGGCCTTTGGCAAGCCGCTGCTCGACAACCAGTTCATCCAGTACAAGCTGGCCGAACTCAAGACCGAAATCGAAGCCCTGCGCGGCCTGATCTACATGACCACCCACGCCTATGTGCAAGGGCAGGACGTGACCGAGCTGGCGTCCATGGCCAAGCTCAAGGCCGGACGCCTGGGGCGCGACGTGGCCGACTGGTGCATGCAGTTCCAGGGCGGCATGGGCTACACCTGGGACAACCGCGTCTCGCGTGCCTACCGCGACTACCGGCTCGGCTCGATTGGCGGCGGCGCCGACGAGGTGATGCTGATGGTGATTGCCCGCAAGATGGGGCTGATGGACCCGGCCCATTGAAAGGTCCAAGCATGACGTTTGACAAACTTCTTGTTCAAGAAGAACACGGCATTGTGTGGATCACGCTGCACCACCCTGCGACCCGCAACGCGCTGTCACCCGACATGGTGGCCGAGCTGTCGCAAGCCATTGCACAAGCGGCCTTGGACAGCACTGTGCGTGCTTTTGTGTTGCGCGGCAGTGCAGGCTTTTTCAGCGCGGGCGGCAATGTGGGCAACTTCCAGTCGCGCTTGCAAGCCCATGCAGATGAGGGCGAGGACCCCGTGGTCAGCCGCAACCGTGCTTTTGGCCATGTGCTGCAGGCCCTCACCGCCCTGCCCATGCCGGTGCTGGCGGTGGTCGAAGGTGCCGCCATGGGCGGCGGCATGGGTCTGGCTTGCTGCGCCGACATCGTGCTGGCCACCGAAGACGCCCGCTTTGCCCTGAGCGAAACCGGCCTGGGCCTGATCCCGGCGCAGATTGCGCCCTTTGTGCAGGCTCGTGTGGGCCGCCGTGTCGCGCTGCGCCTGGGCCTGAGCGGTGAACGCGTGAGCGGCACGCTGGCCCAGCAACTGGGCCTGGTGGATGCGCTGGCCGCTGACAGCACTGCACTCGACGCGTTGCAGGCGCAGTGGCTCAGCCGCATTTTGGCTTGCGGGCCGCAGGCCAACCGTTCGCTCAAGGCCCTGCTGTCGCGAGACGTGGCCGGTGATGCTTCACTTGACCCTGGCCTCGGTGCCTGGCTCGACGACGCCGCGCAGCGCTTTGCGCAATGCATGCGCAGCGAAGGGGCCGAAGGCATCGCGGCTTTCCGCGAGCGGCGCGCCCCCAGCTGGTCCGCCACGCTGCAAGCGGCCGACGTGGCGCGCCTGCATGGCCGCGACACGGCCTCTTCTTCATCTGCCCCAGCCTGAGTTGCCCATGAGCGTGAACAAAAACATCCGCCCCTTTCACACCGTGCTGGTGGCCAACCGGGGCGAGATCGCGCTGCGCGTGCTGCGCACTGTGCGCCGCATGGGCTTCGGCTCGGTGGCCGTGTATTCCGAAGCCGACCGGAACAGCCCGCATGTGCAGGCCGCCGACCGCGCCGTGTGCATCGGCCCGGCAGCACCCGCGCAGTCTTACCTGAACATCGACGCCATCATCCCCGCCGCCCAGCTGGCCGGGGCCAACGCGATTCACCCGGGCTACGGCTTTTTGTCCGAGAACGACGCCTTTGCCGACGCGGTCGATGCCGCGGGTCTGGTGTTCATTGGCCCCTCGGGCGACAACATCCGCGCCATGGGCAACAAGGCCGGGGCCAAGCGCCTGATGCAGGCTGCGGGCATGCCCTGCATCCCGGGGTATGAAGGCCCCAACGACAGTGAAGGTCAAAGCGACGAAACGTTTGTGCGCGAGGCCGAACGCATCGGTTTCCCCATCATGTGCAAAGCCGCTGCAGG
Organism: Polaromonas sp.; assembly: GCA_021737975.1. Lineage (GTDB taxonomy): Bacteria > Pseudomonadota > Gammaproteobacteria > Burkholderiales > Burkholderiaceae_C > Rhodoferax. Next base: position 3,577 of record JAIPCZ010000062.1, read on the forward strand.
CGGCGGCGGGCGCGGTATGCGGCTGGTTCAGCAAGCCAGCGACTTGCCCGCAGCGCTGGCCTCGGCGCGCTCGGAAGCGCGCACCGCCTTTGGCAGCGCGGAGCTGATCCTGGAGCGGGCCGTGCGCACACCGCGCCATGTCGAAATCCAGCTGCTGGCCGACAACCACGGCCATGTGGTGCACCTGGGCGAGCGCGACTGTTCGGTGCAACGCCGCCACCAGAAGGTGATTGAAGAAGCGCCGTCTCCGGCCGTGGACGCCGCGCTGCGCCAACGCATGGGCGAGGCGGCGGTGCACAGTGCGCGCACCTTGGGCTACATCGGTGCGGGCACCATGGAGTTTTTGCTGGACGCCGATGGCCAGTTCTACTTCATGGAAATGAACACCCGGCTGCAGGTCGAACACGCGGTGACCGAAGCCATCACCGGGTTGGACCTGGTGGAGTGGCAGCTGCGCGTGGCTGCGGGCGAGGCGCTGGCCTTTGCGCAGCAGGACATCCAACTGGATGGTCATGCCATCGAAGTGCGGCTGACGGCCGAAGACGTGCCTGCGGGCTTCTTGCCGCAAACCGGTCCTGTGCTGCGCTGGCGGCCTCCGGTAGCGCACGACGTGCGCATTGACAGCGCGTTGATCGAAGGCGGCGAGGTCAGCCCGCATTACGACTCGATGGTGGCCAAGCTGGTGGCGCATGGCCGCGACCGCGAAGAGGCCCGCCGCAAACTGCTGTCGGCCGTGCGCCACTGCGTGCTGCTGGGCCTGCCGAGCAACCAGGTCTTTTTGGCCGATTGCCTGAGCGATGCCGTGTTCGTTGAAGGGGTGGGCGTGCACACCGGCTTTGTGGCCGAGCGCATGGGCATGCCCCCAGCCGCTCCGTTGCCCAGCACGCACACCGTGGCGCTGGCTGCACTGGCCGCACAAGTGCACAACTTGCCAAGTGACGCGCAAGGCCATCTGCAAGCCTCCGCGCTGGCGCAAGGCCAGGCCATGGGCCTGCTGCAATGGGGCGAGCAGCGTTGGCATTACCGCATCCAACACACCGCTTCAGACCCAGTGACGGCGTGGCAAGTCCAATGCACACCACAACATGCAGCCACTGAACCGTTCAGCCTGAGCCTCACGCATGTGCAGTGGCTGGACAGCGCACGCAGCACCCTGGCCGTGGAGTGCGATGGCCTGCGAGAGCAGATCTGCATCGCCCGCACCGACACCGGGGTTCAGCTGTTTCACCAGGGCCGCGCATGGACTTTTGAATGCCCGCCCACGCACCGGGCGGCAGGCCCGGAAGCCGGCAGCGGTGCCGTGCTGGCCCCGCTCACCGCGCGTGTGCTGCAGGTGATGGTGACGCCCGGCCAGACCGTGCAGGCGGGCGAGCGCCTGCTGGTGCTCGAAGCCATGAAGATGGAACACACGCTGACCGCGCCTTTCACCGGCGTGGTGCGCGAGCTGCTGGCACAAGCAGGCGGGCAAGCGCTCAAGGGCGCGCTGTTGATGCAGATTGAAGCGGAGGCGGGATGAACACCGCCGTGAATGTCGCCATGCGTGACACGCGTCGCGTGCGCATCGGCGGGGCTTGCGGCTTTTGGGGCGACTCGGCCATGGCCACGCCGCAGCTGCTGCAGGTGCCGGGCTTGCAGTACTTGGTGTACGACTACTTAGCCGAAACCACCATGGCCATTTTGGCGCGTGCGCGGGCCAAAGACCCGGCGCTGGGTTACGCCACCGACTTTGTGCAGGCCGTCATGACGCCGCACCTCAAAGCCATTCACGAGCGGGGCATCAAGGTCATTGCCAATGCGGGCGGCCTGAACCCTGAAGGCTGCCGCGATGCGCTGCTGCAGGTCGCGCAAAAGCAAGGCATTGCCTTGCGCGTGGCCGTGGTCACCGGTGACGACCTCATGCCGCAGATGGACACGCTGCAAGCCCAAGGCCTGCGCACCACCGCCGACGCACAACTGCCCGAGCGCCCCCTGTCGGCCAACGCCTATGTGGGCGCACGCGGCATCGCGCAAGCCCTGGGCGCTGGGGCCGATGTGGTCATCACCGGCCGCTGCGTGGACAGCGCGGTGGTGTTGGGCGCGCTGGTGCATGAATTTGGCTGGTCCTGGCAGGACTGGGACCGCCTGTCGGCGGGCACGCTGGCGGGGCATTTGATCGAGTGCGGTGCGCAGGCCACAGGCGGGCTGTTCACCGACTGGCAAGACGTGCCCGACTGGGCCAACATCGGCTACCCGGTGATCGACGTGACCCCAGCTGGCACCCTGGAACTGAGCAAGCCCGAAGGCACAGGCGGCCTGATTCACCCCGGCGCGGTGGCCGAGCAAATCCTCTACGAAGTGGGCGACCCCGCGCAGTACCTGATGCCCGACGTGTGCTGCGACTGGCGGCATGTGCAGGTGGAGCGCACTGGCAGGGGCACCGTACAAGTCAGCGGCGCACGCGGCCTGCCCGCCCCCACCCACTACAAAGCCAACGCCACCTGGCAAGACGGCTACCAGCTGCAGCTGATGATGGCCATTCGCGGCATCGACGCGCCGCTCAAGGCCGAGCGCACCGCTCAGGCTTTGCTGACACGCTCACGCCTGTTGATGGCCAAACAGGGCTTTGGCGATTACAGCGAAACCTGCGTGGAACTGCTGGGTGGCGAGTCACACTACGGCCCCAACGCACAAGCGCACACCGCCCGCGAAGTGGTGCTGCGCATCGCGGTTCGGCACGCACAGGCCAAGGCGCTGGCCGTGTTGCAACGCGAATGCGCCAGCAGCGGCACCTCGATGGGGCCAGGTACCCGCTCTTCGTTTTCGGGGCGCGCTGATATCCAGCCGGTCATCAAGCTGTGCTCATTCATGGTGCCCAAAAGCCAGGTGCGCTTGCAGATGCAGTTGGATGACGGTGTGCAGGACGCGAGCGACGTGGCATTGCCACCTGCTGCCAACGCGCTTCCCGTTTACAGCCAAGCGCCAGCGAAGCCCGAAACAACGACTGCAAGCGACGAACCCCTGCTCAACTGCCGCCTGATCGACCTGGCCTGGGCGCGCAGCGGCGACAAGGGCGACGATGAAAACATCGGTGTGATCGCACGCCACGCCAGCGCCTGGGACTGGCTGCGCACCCAGTTGCAAGCCGAGCAGGTGCAAGCCTATTTCAGCCACCTCGTCAAAGGACCCGTTCTGCGTTTCGAAGTACCCGGCTTGCAGGCCCTCAACTTTGTCTTGCACCAGGCGCTGGGCGGTGGCGGCGTGTGCAGCCTGCGCTCAGACCCCTTGGGGAAATCGTTTGCGCAGATGCTGCTGGACATGCCGCTGCGCGTGCCCGCCTCGGTGCTGGTCAACCCCGCCACTGGAGACACCCCATGAGCGCCATCCTCGAAGGCATCAAGATCCTCGACCTGACCCGCGTGATTGCCGGGCCCATGTGCACACAAATTCTGGCCGACATGGGCGCCACCGTTTACAAGATCGAAAAACCCGGCGAAGGCGACGACACGCGGCGCATGGGTCCATTTTTGCAAGACCCCGCTACCGGCCAGCCCAGCAACGACTCGGCGCTGTACCTGGCCTACAACCGGGGCAAACACTCGGTCACGGTGGACATCGCCACGCCCGAAGGCGCGCAGCTGGTGCGCGATCTGGCGCTGCGCTGTGACGTGGTGGTCGAGAACTACAAAGTCGGCTCTCTGGCCAAATACGGCCTCGACGAAGCCAGCCTGCGAGGCTTGAAGCCCGAGCTGATTTACTGCTCGGTCACCGGCTTTGGGCAGACCGGCCCGTATGCGCCCAAACCCGCTTACGACTTCATCTTGCAAGGCCTGGCCGGGCCCATGAGCACCTGCGGCCTGCCCGACGACCAGCCCGGCGGTGGCCCCATGCGCACGGCCATCCCGATGACCGACATGGTCACAGGCCTGTACGCCACCATCGGCATTTTGGGCGCGCTCATGCACCGGCAAAAAACCGGCAAAGGCCAGGCCATCGACTCGGCCATGCTCGACGCCACCGTGGCCTTCAACGGCCACCTGGCCGTGGGCTACCTCATGAGCGGCAAGGCCCCACAGCGCGTGGGCAACACCAACCCGATCGCATCCCCCTCTGAAGTGTTTGACTGCGCCGACGGGCTCATCATCATTGCGGCGGGCAACAACGGCCAGTTCCAGCAATTGTGCGCCGTGCTGGGCGCACCCGACATGCCCGCCGACCCGCGCTTTGCCACCAACATGCAACGCATCGCCCACCGCAGCGAACTGCGAGGCGCTTTGCAAGCCTTGGTGCGCGGCCGATCGCGGGCGCAGTTGCTGCAGCAACTGAGCGACGCCACCGTCCCGGCCGGCCCGATCAACGACATGGCGCAGG
>JAIPCZ010000026.1 GCA_021737975.1 Polaromonas sp.
GGCATCCCGGTGCTGCGCCTTACGACACGCAACACACGACCATCCCAGTCCAGGCTGGGTAGGTCGGGCTGCTCAGCCATGGCCTCCAGGTCGCTACCCCATTGCGCCAGCGTGGCCTGCAGCGCCAGCACGTCATCGGACTGCTCCTGCAGGCGAACTTGCGCGCGGCTGACACCATCGAGACCGCGCCAGCTCAAGACCGTCATCAAGGCCATCAGGCTGATGGCCACCAGCAGTTCGATCAGGGTAAAACCCCGGCAACCTGTGACGCGGCGCATCAGTAGCGCCCCACCACGGTGGTCAGGCGCCAGATGGGCGAGTCGCCATCGAGCACACGGGCATCCACCCGCCTGAAGTTGGGGTTGGGCGTGGGGCGCACCCCAAGCGCCACCGTGAGGCTGCGGCCGGCCTGCTCACAAGTCACGCGGGTATCACCGACATCCGGCATTTGCCTGAGCAGGCGGATTCTGACCAATTCGTTTTCAGCACAGAGCTGGGCCAGCACCATGTCCGACTGGCGCTGCGCGTGCCGGGTCAGCGCTGACGTCGCCTGCAGACCGGCCATCAGGGCGATGGCCACGATGGTCAATGCCACCAGCACCTCCACCAAGGTGAAGCCGCGTACCAAACGGTTCACGGCCGTTCCGCCAGCACTGCAAACGGCCGCACACCGTCGGAGGCCAGGCGCACGCGCTGCCCCGGCTGACTGCGCGACAGCAGGCTCACGCTTTGCGGCAAAAGGATGGGCTCGGGGCCCAACACGATGGCGTCGGGCTGGATTGCGGGTGCCGTTGCCGCCGCTTCCACGCGCGCCGTGGTGTCGGCATCCAGCCAGGCTTGCGGCAAATCGTCTTCCGCGCGCTCGGAAGGCGGCAGTCCCTCGAACTCGAAGCCCTCTGCCGTCACGCGCCAACGCACCGGCAGGCCGCTGACCTGCGAACGGGCCCTGGCCGACTCGAACAGGGCGCTCAGGCGCAAGGCTTCACGTTCAAGCTGGGTCCGGGTGCCATCGCGCATGGCAAACCCGATTCCGGCCGAGGCGATTGCCACGAGCGCCAGCACCACCAGCAACTCCAGCAGGGTGAAACCGGACGCTGAGGGGCGGCTGCGGCCGGACAACTCAGGGCTGCCAGCTGCCAATGTCTGCATTGCGGCCTTCACCACCCGCCTGGCCATCGGCGCCGTACGACATCACATCGACCTCGCCCTTGATGCCGGGATTAAGATAAATGTAAGCTTGGCCCCAGGGGTCCTGGGGCAGTTTGTCCAGGTAATTCTTCCAGTTGGAGGGGACCGGGGGCGTGGCCGGCTTGACCAGCAGGGCTTGCAGGCCCTGCTCGGCACTAGGGTAGCGCTGGTTGTCCAGGCGGTAGAGCTTCAGGGCCTGCACCAGGTTGGCCACGTCGGTCTTGGCCGCCGTCACGCGCGCATCGTCCGCGCGGTCCAGCACATTGGGCACGATCAAGGCTGCCAGCACACCAATGATGAGCAACACCACCATCAACTCGATCAGGGTGAAGCCGCGCTGGAGGCTGCGCAAAAGCAGGGAAGTATTTTTGTTCATGGGCCCGATGTTGCCATTTAAAAATGGCGTGAAATGTGCGTTCTGACAAGTTTAGCCAGAAAAGGGAGCTCAAAACGCTCGGTTTGGCGCCAGGCTCACACCACGCGCTCCAGAATCAGCACGGCAAAAAAGCCGAACGCCGACAGCAGGGCCCATTTCAGGATCAACCAGCCGTAGCGCTTGAAACGCGGGTCTCCGGTGCCCGCGTAAAAGCCGAACGACACCAAGGCGCCCAGCAGCATCAACAAGACCAGCCAGCGAAACAACAACATGGTGAGCCGCTCCTACCAGGCCCGCGCCAGTTGCGAAAAGCCGGCCGGCGCCAGCTTTTCGTTGTCGAACGTCACCACGTCCCAGGCTTCGCGGTGATTCAACAACTCGCGCAACAGCAGATTGTTGAGCGCATGCCCCGAGCGAAACGCACTGTAGCTGGCCAGCAGGGGCTTGCCCAGCAGGTACAGGTCGCCCATGGCATCGAGGATCTTGTGTTTGACAAATTCGTCGTCATAGCGCAGGCCACCGGCATTGAGCACCTTGTAGTCGTCCATCACGATGGCGTTGTCCAGGCCGCCACCCAGGGCCAGGCCATTGGCGCGCATCATCTCGACATCCTTGGTGAAGCCAAAGGTTCGGGCGCGGGCAATGTCCCTGGAATAAGAGCCAGTGCTCATGTCAAACAACACGCTCTGACCCGTCGAGTCCACCGCCGGGTGACTGAAGTCGATCTCGAAGCTGAGCCGGTAGCCGTGAAAAGGCTCCAGCCGAGCCCACTTCACGTTGTCGCCCTCGCCCTGGCGCACCTCCACCGGGGCCAGCAGGCGAACAAAACGCCTGGGCGCATTTTGCATTTCAATGCCGGCGCTTTGCAGCAAGAAAACAAACGAGGCGGCCGAGCCGTCCAGAATGGGCACCTCTTCGGCGGTGATGTCCACAAACAGGTTGTCCACACCGAGCCCGGCGCAGGCCGACATCAGATGCTCGACCGTGTGCACCTTGACATTGCCACTGGAGATCGTGGAGGCCATACGCGTGTCGGTGACGGCCAGCGCCGACACCGGAATGTCCACCGGCTCGGGCAGGTCGACACGCCGGAACACGATGCCGGTGTCGGGCTGCGCAGGGCGCAAGGTGATCTCCACCCGCTGGCCGCTGTGCAGCCCCATGCCCACGGCACGCGTCAATGTTTTGAGGGTTCTTTGTTTAAGCACGCGATGATTTTACTTTTGTGAGCGAAATCAGCCGGGTTGTCGGGCCATCTTCCTCATGGACAGATGATTTGCCCGGCACCCGTGAATCCAGAATGACGCCAGCCGCCGGCAAGCCGTCTTGCGCGCGGCATCCTGCCCTCAATCCGCCTGCTTGCGCAAGAACGCCGGGATCTCGAAGTCGTCCATGCCACCGCTGCTGAGCGCATCGACCTTGGCCGCGGCCGAGGTGCGGTTGCGCCAGACGCTGGGGGTGGCCATGGAGCCGTAGTCGGTCTGGGTGCGCCCGGCATTGCTTGTCGCCATCGAATTGGCCACCTGGCCCATGCCGACCGGGGTGTTCAGGGTGGGGATGTTGAACGGCACGTCGTGGGTGCCGGTGCGCTGTCCCATGTCGGGCTGGGTTTGTGTCACCACCAGTTTCGGGCGCTGCGCCTGACGGCTCAGGCCGGTGGCCACCACGGTGACGCGAATCTGGTCACCCAGGTTGTCGTCATAGGCGGTGCCGTAGATCACATGCGCATCCTGCGAGGCGTAGTCGCGAATGGTGTTCATCGCCACCTTCGACTCGGACAACTTCAGGCTGCCTTTGGCGGCCGAGATCAGCACCAGCACGCCCTTGGCGCCAGACAGGTCGATGCCCTCGAGCAGCGGGCAGGCAACCGCCTGCTCGGCAGCGATGCGGGCGCGGTCCGGCCCGGCCGCCACGGCGGTGCCCATCATGGCCTTGCCGGGCTCACCCATGACGGTGCGCACGTCCTCGAAGTCGACGTTCACATGGCCGGGCACATTGATGATTTCGGCAATGCCGCCCACAGCGTTCTTGAGCACGTCATTGGCATGCGAAAAGGCCTCGTCTTGTGTGGCGTCGTCGCCCAGCACGTCGAGCAGTTTTTCGTTCAGAACCACAATCAGCGAATCGACATTGGCCTCAAGCTCGGCCAGGCCGCTCTCGGCGTTGTCCATGCGGCGCTTGCCTTCAAACTCAAAGGGTTTGGTCACCACGCCCACGGTCAAAATGCCCATTTCACGCGCCACCCGCGCAATCACGGGAGCCGCGCCGGTGCCGGTGCCGCCGCCCATGCCAGCGGTGATGAACAGCATATGAGCGCCGTCGATGGCTTCGCGAATGTGCTCGATCGCCAGTTCAGCCGCCTCACGGGCCTTGTCGGGCTTGCTGCCCGCGCCCAAGCCGGTGCTGCCAAGCTGGATGATGAGGTGGGCGTCGCTGGTGCTGAGCGCCTGCGAGTCGGTGTTGGCGCAGATGAATTCCACGCCCTGGACCGCGCTGGCAATCATGTGGGCGACGGCGTTGCCGCCACCGCCGCCAACGCCGATCACCTTGATCTGGGTGCCTTGGTTAAAGCCTTCTTCGTCGATGAGTTCAATGGGCATGGTGCTCTCCTTGGGTTTCAATGAATAAAAAATAACTGGGGAAAAATGACTTGATCGGGTTCGCGACTTCGAGGGGCGGGTCCATGCACCGCCATCGTCGATTGGGACTGGCGCGGCACCGCAACATATAAGATTTCATGTTTAAAAGTTCCCCACAAACCAGTCCTTGACGGAGCCAAATGCGGTCTTCATCGAGCCGTTTTTCTGACCCACCTTGATGCCGCGCAGGCGCGCCATGCGTGCTTCCTCAAGCAGGCCCATGACGGTGGCGGCGCGCGGTTGCGCCACCATGTCCGACAGCACACCGGTGTATTTGGGCAGGCCGCGCCGCACCGGCTTGAGAAAGATGTCCTCACCCAGCTCGACCATGCCGGGCATGACGCAACTTCCGCCGGTGAGCACGATGCCGCTGGAGAGCATCTCCTCAAAGCCCGACTCGCGCATGACCTGGTGCACCAGGCTGAAAATTTCCTCGACGCGCGGCTCGATCACGCCCGCCAGGGCCTGACGGCTGAGCATGCGCGGGCCGCGGTCGCCCAGGCCGGGGACCTCCACCTGCGCCTCGGGGTCGGCCAGCAGTTGCTTGGCGTAGCCGTTTTCGACCTTGATCTCTTCGGCGTCCTTGGTCGGCGTGCGCAGCGCCATGGCGATGTCGCTGGTGATCAGGTCGCCGGCAATCGGGATCACAGCGGTGTGGCGGATGGCGCCGTTGGTAAAAATGGCCAGGTCGGTGGTGCCGGCGCCGATGTCGACCAGCGCGACACCAAGCTCGCGCTCGTCCTCGGTCAGCACCGACAGGCTGCTGGCCAGCGGGTTGAGCATGAGCTGCTCGACCTCGAGGCCGCAGCGGCGCACACATTTGATGATGTTCTCGGCCGCGCTCTGGGCCCCGGTGACGATATGCACCTTGGCCTCCAGGCGGATGCCGCTCATGCCGATCGGCTCCTTCACGTCCTGGCCGTCGATGATGAACTCCTGCGGCTCCACCAGCAGCAGGCGCTGGTCGGTCGAGATGTTGATGGCTTTGGCGGTTTCGACCACGCGCGCCACGTCGGCGGCGGAGACCTCGCGGTCCTTGATGGCGACCATGCCGTGCGAATTCATACCGCGGATGTGGCTGCCGGTGATGCCGGTGTAGACCCGCTGGATCTTGCAGTCAGCCATCAGCTCGGCTTCCTTGAGCGCCTGCTGGATGCTCAGCACCGTGGCGTCGATGTTGACCACCACGCCGCGCTTCAGGCCGTTGCTGGGGGCCACGCCCAGGCCGGCGAGCTTGAGCTCGCCGCCGGGCATGACCTCGGCCACCACCACCATCACCTTGGCGGTGCCGATGTCCAGACCGACTACCAAATCCTTGTACTCTTTTGCCATTGCGTCACCTGTTTACTTGATTACATTTTTCATGTCAGCTGCCTCAACCGTGCTCACCCCGTTCAGCCGGATGGCATAACCATCGGCATGGCGCAAGTCCGCCGAGGCGAGCTGGTCCACGCCGCGGCCATAACGCGCTGTGGCCTGCGTCACGGTCTTTAAAAATCGCTCGAGTCGCGCCACCAGCTCCTCGGTGCTGCCGCTGCCGAGCTCCAGCGTGGTGCCGGACTCCAGCTGCGCGCGCCATGCGCCGCGCGGTGTGAGCTCGAGTTGCTCGAGCACGAGCTCCATCGGTGCCAGCAGCGGCTGCAGCGTGTGGAAGGTCGCCAGCACCTTGGCGCTTTGACCCTCCGGGCCGCTCAGTCGCGGCAGATTGTCCTGTTCCAGTTCGCCCAGATTGGCCTCGAACACTTCGCCAAAATTGTTGACCAGCCGCGGATCCCCTTCCACGCCCCAATACGCGACCGGCTGATGCTCCTGCAACTCCACCTTGAGACGGTTTGGAAAATCGCGCCGCACCACCGCCTGGCGCACCCAGGGCATGGTCTCGAAGACCTTGCGCGTCGCCTGCAGGTCGAGCGTGAGGAAAGTGCCTTTCAAGCGGGGCATCACGTTGGCACGCAGCGAGATCGCGTTGTAGTGCGACACATCACCCACCACCGTGACCCCGCGGATGGCAAACAGCGGCAACTGCTGCACATAAGCCAGCCCGGCGCCCAGCAGCATGAGCACCAGCACACCGAGCAGGATGGCGGCCATCCCGTTCATGAGCTTGATGTCGAGCGGCAGGGGCGCGTTGGGGGTCATGGGGCGTAGTCGCGCGTGGCGGATTGCAGCACCTGCAGGCACAGCTCGGGATAAGCGATGCCGGCGGCCTTGGCGGCCATCGGCACCAGCGAGTGGCTGGTCATGCCCGGCGAGGTGTTGATCTCCAACAGATAGGGCTGGCGGGTGGCGGCGTCGATCATCACGTCGGCTCGGGCCCAGCCACGGCAGCCCAGGCGCCTGAAAGCCCTGAGCACCAGTTGCTGGATGGCGGCTTCTTCGCCCTCGGGCAAACCGCAGGGAACCAGGTACTGGGTGGTGTCTGTGAAGTATTTGTTCTGGTAGTCATAGTTGCCGTCCGGCGCAACGATCCGGATCACCGGCAGCGCCCGAGCCTGCGCGCCACTGCCCAACACGGCAACGGTGACCTCGTCGCCAGCGATGAACTGCTCACACAGCACCTCGTCATGCAGGGCGGCTGCCTGCGCAAAGGCCGCCTCGCACTGGTCGACCGCCGTGACTTTTGTAAGGCCCAGGGACGAGCCCTCGCGCGCGGGCTTGACGATCATGGGGCAACCCAGCGCCTGGAACGCCTCAAGGGTGGCCCGGGCACTGTCGACAGTTTTCCAGGACGGGGTGGGCAGGCCGTCGGCGCGCCAGATGTGCTTGGTCATGAGCTTGTTGATGGCAATGCTGGAGGCCATGACCCCGGATCCGGTGTAGGGAATGCCGAGCAGCTCGAGCGCGCCCTGGACGGTGCCGTCCTCACCAAAGCGTCCGTGCAGGGCGATGTAACAACGTGTGAAGCCTTCCTTTTTCAGCTCGATCAGGTCGCGCTCGGCCGGATCAAACGCCTGCGCCCGCACGCCCAGACTTTGCAAGGCCTGCAGCACACCACTGCCCGACATCAGTGACACCTCGCGCTCGGCGGAGGCGCCCCCCATGAGCACCGCCACTTTCTCGGTTTTCAAATCAAATGCGCTCATACCGGCTGTCTTTCACTGGCAACAAAGGGTGTGTCCCGCAGCAGGCCGGCCACCTTGGCCGGCACGGCGCCGATGGAGCCCGCTCCCATGCACAGCACCACGTCGTCGTCGCGAACCGCATCCGCAATGGCTTGCGGCAGGGCGCCGACGTCATCGACAAAAACTGGCTCAATGTGCCCGGCCACGCGCAGGGCGCGCGCCAAACTGCGCCCGTCGGCGGCCACGATCGGGGGCTCGCCGGCGGCATAGACCTCGGTCAGCAGCACCGCATCGGCCCGGGCAATGACCTTGACGAAGTCATCAAAACAGTCGCGGGTGCGGGTGAATCGGTGCGGCTGAAACGCCAGCAGCAGGCGCCGCCCCGGAAAGGCGCCGCGAGCGGCCGCCAGTGTGGCCGCCATTTCCACCGGGTGATGGCCGTAATCGTCCACCAGCGTGAAGCGGCCACCGCCGCGGGCCGCGCTCACCGGCTGATCGCCATAACTCTGGAAGCGTCGTCCCACCCCTTTGAAGCTGGCCAGGGCGCGCAGCACCGCAGTGTCATCCAAGCCCAGCTCGACAGCCACCGCAATCGCTGACAAGGCATTGAGCACGTTGTGTCGACCTGGTAAATTCAGCACCACCTCGAGATCAGGCAGCACCAGGCCATTGCGCCGCTGCACGGTGAAATGCATCTGGCCATCGACCGCGCGGACGTTGACCGCGCGCACCTCGGCGCCTTCTTCGAAGCCATAACTGGTGACCGGGCAGGTGACCTGTGGCACGATGGAGCGCACCGCCGCGTCGTCGGTGCACAGGATGGCCGTGCCATAAAAGGGCATGCGGTGCAGGAACTCAACAAAGGCTTTCTTCAGGTTGCCAAAGTCATGGCCATAGGTTTCCATGTGGTCGGCGTCGATGTTGGTCACCACCGCCATCACCGGCAACAAATTCAGGAACGAGGCATCCGACTCGTCGGCCTCCACCACGATGTAGTCCCCCTGCCCGAGTCGCGCGTTGGCACCGGCACTGTTCAGGCGGCCGCCAATGACAAAGGTCGGGTCCAGTCCGGCCTCGGCCAGCACACTGGCGACCAGGCTCGTGGTGGTGGTCTTGCCGTGGGTGCCGGCAATCGCAATGCCTTTTTTGAGGCGCATCAACTCGGCCAGCATGAGGGCGCGCGGCACCACGGGCACATGCATCGCGCGCGCCGCGATCACCTCGGCGTTGTCGGCCTGCACCGCGGTGGAGATGACCACGGCGTCGGCCGCGCTGACGTTGCTTGCCGCATGGCCGATATGGGTCTCGATGCCAAGCGCCTTGAGGCGCTGCAGCGTGGCGCTGTCCGACTGGTCCGAGCCCGAGATGGTGTAACCCAGGTTGAACAGCACCTCGGCAATGCCGGACATGCCGACACCGCCGATGCCGACAAAATGGATGTGTTGGATGGCGTGTTTCATCGACAGAGTTCCTCGCATGCCGCAACGATCTTTTGCGTGGCTTCCAGCTTTTGCATTTTCTTGGCCGCCTGAGCCTTTTCCAGCAGGCAAGTCCGGTCCAGTTGTTGCAGTTGCCCGGCCAGAGACTCCGGTGTCAACTGACCCTGGGGCACCAGCCAGCCGGCACCCTCATCCACCAGGAAACGCGCGTTGGTGGTCTGGTGGTCATCGACGGCCGAGGGGAAGGGCACGAACAGTGCGGCGGCACCGATGGCGGCAATTTCGGTCACGGTGCTGGCCCCGGCGCGGCAGATGACCAGGTCGGCTCCGGCAAAAGCCCCGGCGGTGTCGTCGATGAAGGGCGTCAGCTGCGCGCGCACGCCCGCGCTGGCGTAGTTGGCGCGCAGGGCTTCGATTTGTTTCGCTCCGCTCTGGTGGATCACCTCGGGGCGACCGGCTTCTGGCAGCAAGGCCAAGGCCCGCGGCACGACCTCGTTCAAGGCTTTGGCGCCCAGGCTGCCGCCCACCACCAGCAATTTCAGCGGGCCATTCCGACCGGCAAATCGCTGCGCCGGGTCGGGCTGGCCCAAGAACGCCGCGCGCAAGGGGTTGCCCACCCACTGGGCGCCCTTGAGCACGCCCGGAAACGCGGTGAACACCCGGTCAGCCACTGCCGCGAGCACCTTGTTGGCAAGCCCCGCCACCGAGTTTTGCTCGTGCAGAATGAGCGGCTTGCCCAGCAGCACACTCATCATGCCGCCCGGGAAAGTGATGTAACCGCCCAGGCCCAGCACGACATCGGGTTTGACGCGTCGCAGCACCTGGATGCTTTGCCAAAAGGCCTTGAGCAGGCGCAAGGGCAAAAACGCCACGGTCATCAGACCCTTGCCGCGCACGCCGCCGAAGTCGATGGCCTCGAAGGCAAAACCCTGGGGCGGCACCAGTTGGCTTTCCATGCTGGGTTGCCCGGCTTTGCCGATGCCACCGAACCAGTGCACGCGCCAGCCGCGCTCACGCAGCGCGTGCGCCACCGCCAGACCGGGGAAGATGTGCCCCCCCGTGCCGCCGGCCATGATCATTGCGCACTTGCTTCTGGCGCTCATACCCGGCCTCCCTGCATCAGCGTGCGATTCTCTTGATCGATGCGCAGCACCACGGCGATGGCCACGAGGTTGATCAGGATGGCCGAGCCGCCGTAGCTCATGAGCGGCAGCGTCAGGCCCTTGGTGGGCAAGGCGCCCAGGTTCACACCCATGTTGATGAAGGCCTGGAAGCCCATCCAGATCGCGACGCCCTGGGCCACCAAGCCGGCAAACACCCGGTCAAGCGCAATGGCCTGGCGGCCGATGTACATCATGCGGCGCACCAGCCAGAAAAACAGGCAGATCACGGTGACCACGCCGATCAGGCCAAACTCCTCGCCGATCACCGCCAGCAAAAAGTCGGTGTGCGCCTCCGGCAGCCAGTTGAGTTTTTCCACGCTGCCGCCCAGTCCCACGCCGAAGATTTCGCCGCGCCCAATGGCGATCAGCGCATGGGTGAGCTGGTAACCTTTGGCCAGGGCGTTCTGCTCGCTCCAGGGATCGAGGTAGGCGAAAATGCGTTCGCGGCGCCACTCGCTGGCGGCGATCATCAAGCCGAACGCCACCACGAGCACGGTGGCGATCAAGAAGAACATGCGGGCGTTGACGCCACCCAGGAACAAAATGCCCATGGCAATCACGGCAATCACCATGAAGGCGCCCATGTCGGGCTCGGCCAGCAGCAGCACGCCGACCACGGCCACCGCGGCGCCCATCGGCAGCACGGCGCGGAAAAAGCGCTCCTTCACATCCATCTTGCGCACCATGTAGTCGGCCGCGTACAGCAGCACGGTGAACTTGGCCAGTTCGGAGGGCTGAAAGCTCAGCGGCCCCACGCTGATCCAGCGGCGCGCGCCATAAACCACCTTGCCCACATGCGGTATCAGCACCAGCCCCAGCAACACCAGAGAGATCAGGAAAAGCGGCCGGGCGAATTTTTCCCAGCTTGCCAGCGGCACTTGGTAAGCCAGCAGCGCCACCGCAAAGGCGATCACCAGCCACATCGCGTGGCGCACCAGAAAATAGGTGTGGGTGTAGCGGGCAAAGCGCGGGTTTTCCGGCATCGCGATCGAGGCCGAATACACCATCACCAGGCCCCACAGCAGCAAGGCCACGGTGACCCACACCAGCGGCTGATCGAAACCCTGGGCCCGCGACGGGCGCAGGGTAGTGGACGGCAGGTGCGCGCCACCCAGTCGCACCGGCAACACATCGACTGCCGGTCCCCTGGCGCGACCCAGCCAGGCCAGCAGGCCTTGGAAGCGGGCGGCCACCGCGCTCACTGGCTGCCCTCCAGCATGAGGCCCGCTTCCAGCGCGAGGGCTTGCACCGCCTGCACAAACATCCGGGCGCGGTGCTCGTAGTTGTCAAACATGTCAAAACTGGCGCAAGCCGGCGACATCAGCACAGCGTCACCCGGCTGGGCCTGCCCACCGGCACGGGTCACGGCGTCCGCCATCGAGGCCGCATCGCACATCGGCAGCCGCGCGTCAGCCAGCGCCGCGCGAATGAGCGGCGCGTCACGCCCGATCAGCACCACCGCGCGGCAATAACGCCGCACTGGATCGGTCAGCGGGCTGAAGTCCTGGCCCTTGCCCTCGCCGCCCAGAATCAACACCAGTTTGCGCTCCGCGCCCAGGCCCTGCAGCGCAGCCACGGTGGCGCCAACATTGGTGCCTTTGCTGTCGTCAAAAAACTCAATGCCGTTGACGATACCCACCGGCTGCACCCGGTGCGGCTCGCCCTGGTATTCGCGCAGGCCATACAACATGGGGCCCAGCGCACAACCCGCGGCACAGGCCAATGCCAGGCTCGAGAGGGCATTGACGGCGTTGTGGCGACCGCGAATTCGCAGCGCATCGGCAGGCATCAGGCGCTGAATGAACAGCTCGAGCGCTTCGCCCTTGCGCGGCTTGATGGTTTCATCGGCCTCCAGCGCGCGCACCAGCCAGGCCACGCCATTGACCGTTTCGATGCCGAAGTCGCCGGGGCGCTGCGGCATGTCGCCGCCAAAAGTGACGTGGTCGCGTGGCCGGGGTTTCTGCAATTTGACGCGTGTCGGGATGGCTTTTGTCGCGGCCAAAGGCGAGCTGTCGGCGTGCAACATGCCCATGACCCGCTCGTCCTCGCGGTTCAGCACCATCAGGCCCTGCTTGCCGAAGACGGCCCTCTTTGCCTGCACATAGGCGGCCATCGAGCCGTGCCAGTCCAGGTGGTCCTGGCTGATGTTGAGCACCGCGCCGGCGCTGGGCTCAAAGCTGTGCTCACCTTCGAGCTGGAAGCTCGACAGTTCCAGCACCCAGACCTCGGGCAGGGTATCGGCATCAAGCCGCGCCATGAGTGTGTCAAGCAGGGTCGGGCCGATGTTGCCCGCCACCGCCACGCTTTTGCCTGAACGTTCGACCAGTTGGCCGGTCAGCGACGTCACGGTGGTCTTGCCGTTGGTCCCGGTGATGGCCAGCACCTTGGGGGTGTAGCCCCGGCTGGACTTGAGTTCGGCCAGCGCTTGCGCGAAAAGCGCCACTTCGCCAGACACCGGGATGCCCATGGCCCGGGCCGCCTCCGACAGGGGCGCAATGTCCGCCGGACTCAGGCCCGGGCTCTTGAACACGGCCGTGATACCGCCTTGCAACAACGCGGCATCCAGCGGGCCCGTCACAAAACGCGCAGCAGGCGCATCGCGCAGGAGCGCGGCGAGTTGCGGCGGCGCTGTGCGCGTGTCCGCTACCGTCACTTGGTCACCACTGCGCGCGCACCAGCGCGCCATGGCCAGTCCGGACGCGCCCAGGCCCAGGATCAGCATGTGGTGATGTTGCAGGTCTGTCATGTTTAGCGCAGCTTCAGGGTCGACAGGCCGACCAGGCACAGCAGCATGGTGATGATCCAGAAACGCACCACCAC
The DNA here is from genome assembly GCA_021737975.1 of Polaromonas sp. GTDB lineage: Bacteria > Pseudomonadota > Gammaproteobacteria > Burkholderiales > Burkholderiaceae_C > Rhodoferax. Next base: position 12,688 of record JAIPCZ010000026.1, read on the forward strand.
CTGGGTTTCTTTCCAGCCGTTTTTCTCGAAATGGTGGTGCAGCGGGGCCATCTTGAAAAGGCGCCGACCCTGGCCAAAGCGTTTTTTGGTGTACTTGAACCAGCTCACCTGCAGCATCACCGACAGGGCCTCGACCACAAAGATACCACCCATGATGGCCAGCACAATTTCCTGGCGCACGATCACGGCGATGGTTCCCAGGGCGGCGCCCAGCGCCAGCGCGCCCACGTCGCCCATGAAGACTTGCGCCGGATGGGTGTTGAACCACAGGAACGCCAGGCCCGCGCCGGCCATGGCGGCGCAAAAGATCATCAATTCGCCGGCTCCCGGAATGTGCGGCAGGAACAGGTAGCGGGCAAAAACCGAGTTGCCGGTGACATAGGCAAACACACCCAAACAGGCCCCGACCATCACCACCGGCATGATCGCCAGACCGTCCAGGCCGTCGGTCAGGTTGACCGCGTTGCTGGAGCCGACGATCACCAGATAGGTCAATAGAACAAAGCCGAGCACGCCCAGCGGGTAGCTGATTTCCTTGAAAAACGGCACCATGAGCCCGGCCTTGGGCGGCAGGCTCAGATCGAAGCCGGACTGCACCCAGGTAAAAAACAATTCGAGCACACGGTAGTTGGTGTTCTCGGAGATGCTGAAAACCAGGTACAGCGCCGCCAGCAGCCCGATCAGCGACTGCCACAGGTATTTCTCACGCGAGGGCATGCCCTCGGGGTCCTTGTTGACCACCTTGCGCCAGTCGTCCGACCAGCCGATGGCGCCAAAGCCCAGCGTGACCAGCAGCACGATCCAGACGAAGCGGTTGCTCCAGTCGAACCAGAGCAGCGTCGAGATCGCGATGCACAGCAGAATCAGCACGCCGCCCATGGTGGGCGTGCCGCTTTTGACATGGTGCGTGTCCATGCCGTAGCCGCGAATCGGCTGGCCGATCTTGAGCGCAGTCAGGCGCCGGATCACCCAGGGGCCGGAGGCCAGGCCCATCAAGAGCGCGGTCAACGCAGCCATCACGGCGCGAAAGGTCTGGTACTGAAAGACCCGCAAAAAGCCCAGGTCGGGCGACAGTGTTTGCAGCCATTGCGTCAGCCAGATCAGCATGGGGCGGTCTCCTTGTTTTGTGTTGCGGCCTGCACAATGGCCTCGACCACCCGCTCCATCTTCATGAAGCGCGAGCCCTTGACCAGCACGCTGGCCACCGCGGGCAGCGCAGCCAGCACGGCGGCCTGAACATCCGCCATCTGCGCACGCACCTCGACCGTGTCCAGAGAGGCCGCCGCCTGGCTGCAGGCGGTTCCGGTGACGATGATCCTGTCGATCTGCCGCGCCAGCGCTGACTGCAGGGCCTCGGCATGGAACTGCGGACCCTGGTCACCCACTTCGCCCATGTCGCCCAGCACCAGCAGGCGCGGCCCGGGCAATGCCGCCAACACCTCGATGGCGGCGCGCACCGAGTCGGGGTTGGCGTTGTAGGTGTCGTCGACCACGGTGATGGCACGGCCGCCATGCCGCAACAGCAGCGCGCGCGATCGTCCCTTGACCGGCTCGAAGGCATCCAGACCGGCCGCGATGGCAGCCAGGGGCACGCCGGCGGCCAGCGCGCACGCCACGGCAGCGAGTGAATTCTTGACGTTGTGGGCGCCCGCAATATGCAAGGCGTAATGCAACTCCCCTTGCGGAGTCATCGCGCTGACCTGCCAGGCCGCCTCGGACCAGGCCGCTTGCACAACCTGCACCGAGGATTCAAGCTTCTGGGTTGCGGCAAAGCACAGGCGGGCACGCGTGCCGGCCTTGTCAGCCCATAACGCGCTGTAGGTATCGTCTGCCGGGAAAACGGCCACACCATCGACAGGCAAGGCGTCAATCACCGCGCCGTTTTCCTGAGCCACGGCCTCGACGGTCTGCATGAATTCCAGATGCTCGCGCTGGGCGTTGTTGACGAGCGCCACCGTGGGCCGGGCGATGGCCGCCAGGGCGGCAATTTCGCCGGGGTGGTTCATGCCGAGTTCGACCACAGCCAGGCGGTGGTGGGCGCGCAAGCCCAGCACGGTCAGAGGCACACCGATGTCGTTGTTCAAATTGCCTTGCGTAGCCAGACAGGCCTCGGGCGCCTGGGCGCGCAGGATGCTGGCGATCATCTGCGTCACCGTGGTTTTGCCGTTGGACCCGGTTACCGCGATCAGCGGCAGGTCGAATTGCGCGCGCCAGCGCATGGCCAGTTGCGCCAGCGCCTGCCGGGCATCAGGCACCACCAGGCCCGGCAAACCGGCCTGGCGCAATTTCTCCAGGGCGGCTTCACCCTGGCAAATCGCCGCCACCGCGCCCTTGGCCCGCGCCTCCTGCAAGAAGTCGTTGCCGTCAAAGCGCTCGCCGCGCAGCGCAACAAAGAGGTCGCCGGGCGCCAGCGTGCGTGTGTCCGTGTGCACGCGCTCAATCAACACCTGGGCTGGGTCCGGCCCGTCAGCCGGGGTCTGCGCGGGGGCAAGCCAGACCGCGGCTTGCTGCAGGGTCATCATGGCGCTCATGCGGCCTGCTCCTGCCAGCGCGCCTGGCCAAGCCGGGCCAGGACCTGTTTCACTTGTTCGATGTCAGAAAAAGGCAGGCGCTCACCCGCGATTTCCTGGTAGTCCTCATGGCCCTTGCCGGCCAGCAAGACCACGTCGGCCGGACCCGCCTGCGCCAGGGTCTGGGCAATGGCGCGGGCCCGGTCAGGCTCCACCTGCACGTGAGCCACCCCGGTCAGCCCGAGCAGGATCTGGCTGATGATGGCGTCCATGGATTCACCGCGCGGGTTGTCACTGGTGACCACCACGCGGTCAGCATGCGCCCCCGCCACGGCACCCATCAGCGGGCGCTTGGTGCTGTCGCGGTTGCCACCGCAACCAAAAACGCACCACAGGCGCCCACCGCGCGCCTGCACCAGGGGCCGCAGGGCGTCGAGGGCCTTCGCCAGCGCATCGGGCGTGTGCGCATAGTCGACAGCCACCAGCGTCCAACCGGGCACGCTGACGCATTCCATGCGCCCGGGCACCGGCGTCAGGTGGGCACAGGCTTGCACCGCGTCGGCCAGGCCCACGCCAAGGGTGCGCATGGCAGCGATCACACCCAGCACATTGCTGACATTAAACGCGCCAATGAGCTGCGTTGTCAGCGGCTGCTGCTGCTGCCCCTCGACCACGGTAAACGCGACGCCCAGATTCTCATAACGGATGTCCTGCGCCTGCAAGCGGGCCCGATTGACGCCGCCGGGGAGTATCGACAGGGTCCACAGGTCCAGCGCCCCACCGACCAGGCGCGCGGCCAGTTCGGCACCATAGGGGTCATCCACATTGATCACGGCTGCGCGCAGGTCCGGCCAGGCAAAGAGGCTGGCCTTGGCCCGCCAGTAAGCGGCCATATCGCCGTGGTAATCAAGGTGGTCCTGCGTCACATTGGTCAGCACGGCCGTGTGAATCCGGGTGCCCGCCAGCCGTTGTTCTTCAATGCCGATCGAAGATGCCTCGATGGCGCACGCTTGCAGGCCCTGACGGACAAATTCGGCGAATGCCGCCTGCAGCGCCACCGGGTCGGGGGTGGTCAGGCCGGTGCTCACCAGATGGGGCGGCAAACCCACACCCAGGGTACCCACCACCGCACAGGGAATGGGGGCCGTCGCCTCGAGGCTCGAAAGTGCCTGCGCCAGCCACCAGGTGCTCGAGGTCTTGCCATTGGTGCCAGTCACCGCCAACACCGCCAGCCTTTGGCTCGGCGCACCGAACCAGGTATCGGCCAGCTGGCCGCTGGCGGCCTTCAAGCCCGGGTAGGTGGCGACGCGTGGATCGCTGAAGTCGAAGGCCTGCACCCCGTCCTGCTCCACCAGACAGGCCCCCGCGCCGGCAGCCAGGGCGGCAGCCACATGGGCGCGGGCATCGACCGCCGCGCCAGGCCAGGCCAGGAAGCCGTCGCCGGGCCGCACCTGGCGACTGTCAGTGCGCAAAGCGCCGTTGACACGCGCGCGCAACCAGGCCGCTGCTTCTTGTGGATTTGGCAGTTGCTGCAGCATCAGAAGCTCTCTTCCGCGGCGTCGGTGATCACTTGCGGCTTCACCGACATATCCGGCGCAACCCCCAGCACGCGCAGGGTTTGCTGCACCGTCTGGCTGAACACGGGCGCGGCGGTCAGGCCACCGTAGTACTGACCATTGCTGGGCTCGTCAATCATGACCGCCACGGCAATGCGCGGGGTGTCAATAGGCGCCAGGCCGGCAAAGACACCGCGGTATTTTTTGTCGGCATACCCCTTGCCTTCCACCTTGTGCGCGGTGCCGGTTTTTCCACCGACCGAATAACCCATGGCCTGGGCCTTTTGCGCCGTGCCGCCGGGGCCGGTGACCAGATGCAGCATGTGGCGCACATCGCGGGCATGACGGGCTTCGATGACCGGGACACCCACGGCAGGCTCATTCATCTTGAACATGGTCACCGGCACCAGGTCGCCGTCACGGCCAAAGATGGTGTAGGCGTGGGCCAGCTGAAACAGGCTGACCGACACGCCGTAACCGTAACTCATGGTGGCCTGCTCGATCGGGCGCCAGCTCTTGTAGGGCCGCAACCGGCCGCTCACGGCACCTGGAAAAGGCAGCTCTGGCTTGTGGCCAAACCCGACCTGGCTGTACATCTCCCACATTTTGCGGGCTGGCATTTGCATGGCGATCTTGACGGTGCCGACATTGCTTGATTTCTGGATCACCTCGTTCACGCTCAGGACACCATTGGGGTGGGTGTCACTGATGGTGGCGCTGCCGATGGTCAGGCGTCCCGGGGCGGTCTGAATTTTTGTCTCAGGTGTCACCATGCCCTGGTTCAGCGCCGCGGCAATGATGAAAGGTTTCATGGTCGAGCCCGGCTCGAAAGTGTCGGTCAGGGCCCGGTTGCGCAGCTGGGCGCCGCTCAGGTTGCGGCGCTTGTCGGGCACAAAACTGGGGTAATTGGCCAGCGCCAGCACCTCGCCGGTCTGCACATCCAGCACCACCACGCTGCCGGCCTTGGCCTTGTGCAGCAACACGGCCTCCTTGAGCGTCTGAAAGGCGAAAAATTGCACCTTGCTGTCGATGCTGAGCTGCAGGTCGCGGCCATCGACCGGTGCAATCTGCTCGCGCACGTCTTCCACCACCCGGCCCATGCGGTCCTTGATGACGCGCCTTGAGCCGTTGCGCCCACCAAGTTCCTTGTTGAACGTCAGCTCCATGCCTTCCTGGCCCTGGTCTTCGACGTTGGTGAAGCCCACAACATGGGCTGCGGCTTCGCCCTCGGGGTACTGGCGCTTGTATTCCTTGCGCTGGTAAATGCCCGCCAGGCCCAGGGCCGCGATCTCGTTGCCAACCGTCTCATCGACCTGGCGCTTGAGCCAGACGAAGGTTTTGTCTTCGTCCTCGAGTTTCTTGTTCAACTCTGCCAGCGGCATGTCGAGCAGGCTGGCCAGTTTTTTCAAACCCGCGGGATCACGCGGCACATCTTCCGGTATGGCCCAGATGCTGGGCACCGGAATGCTGGACGCCAGGATGATGCCGTTGCGGTCCAGAATGCGCCCGCGATTGGCTGGCAGGGCCAGGGTGCGGGCAAAACGCACTTCGCCCTGCCGCTGGAAAAACTCGTTCTCGATGACCTGGATGTACACCGCCCGGCCCACCAGGCCGGCAAATGCCAGGGCGATTGCAGCCACGATGAACTTGCTGCGCCACACCGGCGTGGGACTGGCCAACAGGGGGCTCGAGGTATAGACAATGCTGCGGCTCATGGCTGGCTTACCTGAGCTGCGCTGGCAGGCGCGGCGGCGGCGTAGCTGACGTAGCTGGTGACCGCCGGCGTCGCCGCACGCATCTGCAATTTTGACTTGGCCAGGCTCTCAACCCGCGCCGAGGTGGCCTGGGCCCGCTTTTCGACTTGCAGGCGCTCATTTTCGGCCGCCAGCTTGAGCGCCTGCGACTGGGCACGGTCAAGCTCGGAATAGACGCGACGCGATTCGTACTGCACATTGACAAGGTACAGGGCGCTGAGCAGCACACCCAGCAGCAGCACCAGATTGAGGCGCATCATGCCGGCAGCTCCGTGGCGACCGGACCGATGCGCTCGGCCACGCGCATGATGGCACTGCGCGAGCGCGGGTTGACGGCGACCTCTGCGGCCCCGGGCTTGACACGCGCCAGCACCTTGAACTGCATCACCCGGGGTGCCGCAAAGGGTGCCCGGCGATCGAACACCTCGCGCGAATGGCTGGTCAGGAACTGCTTGACGATGCGGTCTTCAAGCGAATGAAAACTGATCACCACCAGGCGTCCGCCGGGCCGCAGCACGCTGAGCGTTGCCGCTAGCGCCTGTTGCAGCTCTTCAAGCTCGGCGTTGATGAAAATCCGAAAAGCCTGAAATGTGCGCGTTGCAGGATCCTTGCCCGGCTCGCGGGTTTTGACCGTGTCAGCCACGAGCTGGGCCAGCTCAGTGGTGGTTGAAATGGGGCCCCTTGCCTGTCGGCGCGCAACAATCGCCTTTGCAATGGCGCCAGCAAACCGTTCTTCACCATAATCACGAATCACCTCCAGAATTTCATCAAGTTCGGCATGAGCCAGCCACTCGGCCACACTTTGACCCCGCGTGGTGTCCATGCGCATGTCCAGCGGACCCTCGCCCCTGAAACTGAAGCCGCGCGCCGGGTTGTCCACCTGGGGTGAGCTGATGCCCAGGTCCAGCAGCACCCCGGCCACGCCGGCAGGCGGTAACTCGCCCAGATGGCTGAAGCCCTGGTGGCGAATGGAAAAACGCGGGTCGGTGATGGTGGTTGCTTCTGCCAGGGCATCCGGATCCTTGTCAAACGCAATCAGGCGCGCGTCGGGCGGCAAACGGGACAGGATCAGGCGGCTGTGGCCGCCGCGCCCAAAAGTGGCATCGACAAACAGCTGCGCACGGCGGGCGGGCAGCGGTTCGGCGGTCTCGCCCGCAGCGTCAGTCGCCCCCAGCAAAGCGTCGACTGCTTCACTCAATAAGACGGTGGTATGGGTCCATGCAGTTTCCACCACGGGCCTTCAGAAAGAAAAGTCCTTGAAGACATCAGGCATCTCACCTTGCATGGCCTGTGCCTCCTGGGCGTCGTAAGTGGCCTTGTCCCACAACTCAAAGGAATTTCCCATGCCCAGCAAAACCGATTCCCTGGCGATCCCGGCCGCTGCGCGCAGTTCAGGCGAAATCAGCACACGCCCGGTGCTGTCGAGTTCGACGTCCATGGCGTTGCCAAGAAAAATCCGCTTCCACCACTGGGCCGACATCGGCAATGCAGCAATACGATCACGGAATTTTTCCCACTCGGGGCGCGGGAAAATCATCAGGCAACCGTGCGGATGTTTGGTGATGGTGAGTTGGCCAGCCGCCAGGGCATTCAAGACGTCACGGTGCCGGGTTGGCACAGACAGCCGACCCTTTGCATCAAGACTTAATGAGGAAGCCCCTTGAAACACGATAGCTAGCCTTTGGTTTTCAAAATGAACTGGAAATAGCAGTGCAAAAGCACAATTCACCACTAAATTGCACTTTTTTGCACTGTAGCAGCAAAAACTGTGTGTGCAAACCTCTTTGCAAAAAATTTTTACAATGAAATCAAAGACTTAGAAGCGATTTAGAACCTTATTTCAGGCCGAAAATCGTTCTAAATGAAGCACTTAGCGTTCTAAGTGAATGTGATGTGTGAGGAAAGGGAACTGGAGGGGCTGCAATCTTGATCAGTTGAGGTCAGAGCACGCCGCTTCGCGCGTGGTCCGGGCCGCCATGCAAACAGCCGGACATCCGACGAAGTGTTGGGGTCAGAGCACGTCGCTTCGCGAGTGGTCTGACCCGCAAAGTCTCAGGTTTAGAGGATATACCTGCTCAAGTCTTCGTTCTGGCTGAGTTCGGCGAGGCGGGCATCAACGTAGGCGGCGTCGATCTGAATCGTCTGGCCGGACAAATTAGCGGCATCGAAGCTGACTTCGTCGAGCAGGCGCTCCATCACAGTGGACAGGCGGCGCGCGCCGATGTTTTCGGTGCGTTCATTGACATCGAACGCAATCTGCGCCAGCCGTTGGATGCCGGCTTCCGAAAATTCAACTGTCACCTGCTCGGTGGCCAGCAGGGCCTGGTATTGCTTGACCAGCGAGGCCGTGGTTTGGGTCAGGATCGCCACAAAATCTGCGACCGACAGCGACTTCAACTCGACCCGGATCGGGAAGCGCCCCTGCAGTTCGGGAATCAGGTCGCTGGGCTTGCTCAAATGAAAGGCGCCCGAGGCAATGAACAGAATATGGTCTGTCTTGACCATGCCGTACTTGGTGGACACAGTTGTGCCCTCGACCAGCGGCAACAGGTCGCGCTGCACGCCCTGGCGCGAAACCTCGGCACCGCTGCCTTCCGAGCGCGACGTGACCTTGTCGATTTCGTCAATGAAAACGATGCCGTTCTGTTCCAGCATGTGTATCGCCTGGGTTTTGATTTCGTCCTCGTTGACCAACTTGGCAGCTTCCTCTTCGACCAGCAGCTTGAGGGCTTCGGCAATCCTGAGTTTGCGCTTTTGCGTCTTGTTCTGGTTGATCTGTCCAAACAAGCCGCGCAATTGTTCGGTCATCTCTTCCATGCCAGCCGGACCCATGATCTCAAGTTGCGGGCTGTTCTGCGCCACATCGAGTTCGATGTCACGGTCATTGAGCTGGCCTTCGCGCAGTTTCTTGCGAAAAGTCTGGCGCGCCGTGCTCTCCGGCTCGTTGCCGGCCACCACACCAAACTCCTGGCGCGGCATCGGGATCAGGATGTCCAGAACACGGTCCTCGGCCGCGTCCTCGGCGCGCTCTCGGACTTTTTTAGTCTCGGCCTGGCGCGTTTGCTTGACCGCTATGTCGGCGAGGTCGCGGATGATGGCGTCAACGTCCTTGCCCACATAGCCCACCTCGGTGAACTTGGTGGCCTCGACCTTGATGAAAGGCGCATCGGCGAGGCGCGCCAGGCGGCGTGCGATTTCGGTTTTTCCCACGCCCGTCGGGCCGATCATCAAAATATTCTTGGGAGTGATCTCACCGCGCAGATCAGGGCCGACCTGCTGGCGGCGCCAGCGGTTGCGCAGGGCAATGGCCACCGCGCGCTTGGCCTGCTGCTGGCCGACGATGTGTTTGTCAAGCTCGGCGACAATTTGCTGGGGAGTAAGGGAGGACATATTTAATCAGTTGAGGACAGAGCAACTTTGCTGGGCAAATCTTGGTCTGTCCCGCAAGGTTTCACAATGACTCTATCGTGTGGTTCATGTTGGTGTAGATGCAGATCTCACCAGCAATTTCAAGCGACTTCTTGACCATGTCAGTGGCCGAGAGGTCGGTGTGATTGAGCAGGGCGATGGCCGCTGCCTGGGCATAGGCGCCACCCGAACCAATGGCGACAATGCCGTTTTCGGGCTCAAGCACATCACCATTGCCGGTGATGATGAGGGAAGCCTCCAGATCGGCCACCGCCAGCATGGCTTCCAGGCGGCGCAGCACACGGTCGGTGCGCCAGTCCTTGGTGAGCTCGATGGCCGCCCGCACCAGATGCCCCTGGTGTTTTTCGAGCTTGGCCTCGAAGCGTTCGAACAGCGTGAAGGCATCGGCCGTGGCGCCGGCAAAACCGGCCAGTACCTTGCCGTGGTAGAGCTTGCGGACCTTGCGCGCCGTGCCCTTGACCACGATGTTGCCCAGCGTCACCTGCCCGTCCCCGCCAATGGCGACCTGCACACCCTCAGGGGTCTTGCGGCGCACACTGATGATGGTGGTGCCGTGAAATTGCTCCATGAAATTCCTCTGTTGACTAAGGCGTGCGCGTCAGCACTTGCGCGTGCTGATTGATGCCAATCAGATTGAAAAATGCGGCGACCAGAAACGGCACGTCCCTGAATTCAATCTGGCGCCCGAGCGCCTGGCCCCGGGCCACCCAATTAAGGATGCTGCCGGCGGCCGAAAAATCGACCCGGACAAGATGACTGCATGAAATGATCAGCGGCTGCTGGCCGACTTCCTCTAGCGCTGGCAAGCCGGGCACCGCATCACCCACCAGTTCACCCGCCAAAGCCAAGCCCCGCGGCCGCGCGGGCGCTGCCTGGCCCAATACACAGCGCGCCGGAATCCAGGGGCTGGGAGCCGCCTCGAAGGTCACGCAATACTCAAATGCTGCCAAGTCAAAGTCGTCCTGTCGCTGCAAGACACGCAACAAGTCCAGGCGCAGGGACCACCAGAACGCAGCTGTCTGACGCGCCCCTCTTGGCGTGGCCGCGTGTGCAAGCTGAATCAGCACCTGCTCACCTTGGAATTCAAGGCAGCCCTGCTGGGTGCTCCAGCCGGCAAGCAAGGTGGCCAGGCGTTGCGCCGCAGGCGCCGTGACGGTTTTGAGCCCGGACCAATCCAGCGACAAACAATCCGTCACCGGCAAATCTTCAGGCAAGGCCGCCAGCGCCGGCAAATCAAGTTGCGCCGGACTGCGCCAGATCGAGGCCTGTGCTTGTGTTGCCGGCTGGGGCTCAGAAACCTTGGACAAGGGCATCCAGACCGACGCCGAGCAGCCAAACTGACGCGCAAAATTCGCCGCTTCACGCTCAAAATTGGCTTGCTGCCCCAAACTGCGGTACAGATCAAACAGGGCTTCTGCCTGGGCTCGAGCAACGACTGTCAGCGCGTGATGGGCCCGCAAGGCGTTCAGCAAAACCGATTCGGCCCCGGCATCGTCGCCATTGGCAAAACGCACAGCGGCTTCTTCGAGGTCTGGGTCGGCCAAATTGTCATTGAGCTCCCAGACAACCGGTTTGGCTTGAGCAACGCCCCGTTCGTCGCCTGGCTGGCGCTGCGCCTCGGTGCCGAACAGCGCATCAGAACCCAACTGCGGGGAGCCGGCCTGCTGCGGCGGCACCTGTCCCAGCAACGTTGGAATGTCGTCAAAATCAATCCGGCTGTGCTTCACCTGGGTCGATGCAAAAAGACTGTCGCCGCTCGCAAGCGGCACAGGGGCGCTCGGCGGGGCCGCAACTGCCTCGCCCTGGGGTGGAAGTTTTTGCCCCTTCCACCACTGCCGTGACATCTGGGCTTCAATTTCGTCAATTTTACGAAGCGTCATGGCCCGCTCGTCCAGATCGCTGATATTGGTGGACGAGCCAAACGAACTGGGCTTGTCGCTCACATCAGGCCTGCCAAGCGCTGCCTGACGTCGCAATTGACGCAGTTCATCAAATTCGCACTTGCGAATCGCGTCTTCATGGCGCTTGCGATCGATCATGTCCTTGAGCGTCTGCCGGTTGTGCGCCAGCGTCGGCTCAACCAGGCCCTCGGACTCGGATTCCGACTCGGATTCCGACTCGGCCCCGATATTGTCCAGGTCGCCCCAATGAACGCTTGGATTGCGAACAAACTTGGCGACCTTGGCCAATAATCGCGAGCTATTGGGGAGCGTTGCCATATCAATCGAGCCGACGAAGGGGACCTTCAGACATGCTCAGTCACCGAACATTTTTTGTTTGAGTTCGCGACGCTGCTGCGCTTCCAGGGAAAGCGTGGCTGTGGGCCGCGCCAGCAACCGACCCACCCCGATGGCTTCCCCGGTTTCGTCACAGTAACCATAGTCGCCAGCATCGATGCGGGTGATCGATTGCTCGATCTTCTTGAGCAGCTTTCGTTCGCGGTCACGGGTACGCAACTCCAGGGCGTGCTCCTCCTCGATGGTCGCGCGGTCAGCGGGGTCAGGCACCACGACCGTGTCTTCCCGCAGGTGCTCGGTGGTTTCACCAGCATTGCTGAGCATGTCATTCTTGAGCTTGACCAATTTCTGCCGAAAGTACGCCAACTGCGTGTCATTCATGTATTCGTCGTCCGGCATGGCCAGGATCTCGGCATCGGTCAGTTCGCTGACTGGCTTGGTCTTCCAGTTATTGGCCAGCTTTTTGTCCTTCTTAACGGATGATGCCAAAGGTGAGACGATGGGCATCACGCTGGTCATTTGAGTGAAACTGGACTTGGCGGCCGTGGAGGCCACCGTTTGAGCCATGGAAGGCACGGTCAATTGAGCCAGGCGGGAGGAAGGCCGACCGGTGCGCACCGGCACGCCGGAAGAGGTCATCTGGGTTGTGGGCGCAGCTGTTTTTGCAGCCGGCTTGGCGGCGACTGGCGCGCTTGCTTTGGGGGATACGGGGGCTTGAGTGGTCACTTCTTGGGGCTTTTTCTTGGGAACGGGTTTCACAGGCTTGGCCACCGGCTTGACACTGGCTTTGGCAGCCTTGACGGCAGCAGGTTTGACGGCAGCAGGTTTGACCGCAGCAGGTTTGACCGCAGCAGGTTTGGACACAACAGGTTTGGACGCAACAGGTTTGGACGCAACAGGTTTGGACGCAACAGGTTTGGACGCAACAGGTTTGGACGCAACAGGCTTGGACGCAACAGGCTTGGACGCAACAGGCTTGACCGCAAGAGGCTTGACCGCAACAGGTTTGGGCGCTTTGGCCTTTCCGGGCGCCGTCGCCTTGACGGCGGCCACGGCCTTGACAGGCTTGCCAGCTTGAACGACCTTGGCAGCTTTTGCAGGCTGAACAAGGACAGCGGGCTTTTTCGCAGTCGCTTTGGATTTGGCAGTTTGCGCTTTCACGGGTGACCTCCTGACAGGTTTATCCTGAATAATTGGCGCCTGATTCGTCATACTGACAAGTTCAGGCAAGGATTTTTCACTGGCGCGCGAGTGTACAGGCTTGGCCGGCAAAAACCCCATCATTTGCAAAAGCGAGACAAACATGAGCGGTCGACTGCGGGTTAAAAGAAATTCTCACACAAGGCTTTGCTCCATGCCCTGAAGAAAAATGTCCTTGGGCAGGTCTATGCCAATGAATACCATTTTGCTGCAAGGCTTCTCGTCCTGTCCCCAAACGGGCCCCAGATCGCTGCCCATCAGCTGGTGCACGCCCTGAAATATGACCTTGCGGTCGGTGCCCTGCATGTACAGAACACCCTTGTAACGCAACATGCGCGGGCCGTAAATGTTGACGATGGCACCCAGGAAGTCTTCCAGTTTGGCCGGATCGAACGCGCGCTCGGAGCGAAAGACAAAGCTCTTGACATCGTCATCACGGTGGTGATGATGCCCACTTTGGTGCGACGGATGGTCGCAATGCTCGCCATGCGCATGATCATGCCCATGCCCATGGTCATGGTCATGGTCATGGCCCGCATGATCCTCTTCCGTGAGGAAATCCGGGTCGATGTCGAGTTTGCTGTTGAGGTTAAAACCCCGTAAATCAAAGACCTCGCTCAAGGGCACTTCGCCAAAATGCACGGCTTGCTGCGGCGCGCGCGGGTTCATGTGCCTGAGCCGGTGCATCAGGGCCTGGGTTTCCTCAGGCGACACCAGATCGGTCTTGCTGATGAATATCTGGTCGGCGAAACCGACCTGACGACGCGCCTCCTGGCGGTCATCGAGCTGCTGCTGGGCGTGTTTGGCATCAACCAGCGTCAGGATCGAGTCGAGCAGGTAACTCTCGGCGATCTCGTCGTCCATAAAAAAGGTCTGCGCCACCGGACCCGGGTCCGCCAGACCGGTGGTCTCGATCACCACGCGATCAAAATCGAGCAGGCCCTGGCGCTTTTTTGCCGCCAGCAATTGCAGCGCCTCGCGCAGGTCTTCGCGGATGGTGCAGCAGATGCAGCCATTGCTCATCTGGATGATCTGCTCCTTGGAGTCGGTCACCAGAATGTCGTTGTCTATGTTTTCTTCGCCAAACTCGTTTTCGATGATGGCGATTTTCTGGCCGTGGGCCTCCGACAGCACGCGCTTGAGCAGCGTGGTTTTGCCGGAACCGAGAAACCCGGTGAGGATGGTGGCAGGAATGAGGCTCATATCAGGACTTGTGGAAAGGGTGCGAGTGTAACGACCCGTGCTAAAAACTCACTTGCGCATCACCACCAAACCCTTAAGGTATTCGCCTTCGGGAAAATTGACCGTCATGGGGTGATCCGGTGCGCCGCCCATGCGCTCATGGATGTAACCGTCCACACCGGCATCACAACCCGCGGACGCCACGATCTTGTGAAACAAGTCGGCGCTGATGCCCCCGGAGCAACTGTAGGTGAACAGCACGCCACCCGGCTCAAGCAGCTTGAACGCCAGCCGGTTGATGTCCTTGTAGGCGCGCGCGGCACGCTCGGCGTGGGCCACGGTGGGCGCAAATTTGGGGGGATCGAGCACGATGGCATCAAAGCCGCGGCCCTGTTCGATGAATTGGCGCAGCGAAGCGTTGACGTCGGCATCCATGAACGTGGCGCGGCTGGCCGCAAAACCATTCAAAGCGACATTGGCAGCCGCCTTTTCCAGCGCCGGACCCGACGAGTCGATGGAGGTCACGTGGGCCGCGCCGCCGTGAAGCGCCGCCACGGTGAAACCGCCGGTATAACAATAGCAGTTGAGCACGCGCTCAAATGTGAGGCGACGCGCATAGTCAGAAAAGCGCTTGCGGCTGTCGCGCTGGTCCAGGTAAAAGCCGGTTTTATGACCTTCGGCAATGTTCACCGCCAGTTGCCAGTCGTGCTCCCGCAGGATCAATTCCACCTCGCCCTCGCCACGCAGCCAGCCGGCCACTTCGGGCAAACCTTCGAGGGCGCGGCTGCTGGCGTCGCTTCGCTCATAGAGTTTGGTGAGTCCGGTGGCGGCCAGCAGCGCATCGGCTATTTGCCCTTTCCAACGCTCCACACCACTCGAGGTGAACTGCGCCACCAGTGTGTCGCCATAACGGTCCACAATCAGGCCCGGCAGGCCGTCGGACTCGCCGTGCACCAGTCGCATGGCGTTGCTCTGGATATCAAACCGGGTTCTGGCCCTGACGGCGCTGGCGCAGGCAGCATTGAAAAATCCGGCGTCAATGCGCTGGGCCTCGTCGAAGCTCCAGACCCGGGCGCGGATTTTCGAGGCAGGGCTGAAAGCCGCCCAGCCCAGGAAATGGCCCTGGTCCGACTCCACCCGCACGGTTTCGCCGGAATCGCCGCCGCCCTTGGCGATGGCGGACTCAAAAATCCAGGGATGACGGCGCAGCAGCGAGCGTTCTTTGCCCGCGCGCAGGCGAATGGCTTTCAATAGGTGATCGCCATCGCCGGCACGTCGACGCGGATCATCGGTTTGCCCAGCGCCGCACTGACCGCCGCAGCGTAGTCAGCCGACCACTTGGGGTCGCCCAGCAGGGCGGCGCCCGCCGCCTGCGTCACCACCAGAACCTTGTCGGCGGTGAGCACTTTGCCACTGGCGCGCAGGGGCTCGCAGTCGAGCGCGGTGAACTGGTGGTCAAGCCAGGCACGCGCGGCATCATGCGCCAGCGGCGCGCCCTCGGGCACATGAAAAGAAAATTCGACGCCTTTGTCCAGCACCACACTGATTTGCTTTTGCATAAGTCACCTATTGAAAAAAAATGTCACCGAACGCTATTTTGAACCACCTGAACCGCCCGTTTTCAAGTGGGCACGCGGATGGGCCGCATCATAGGCCTTGGCCAGGTGCTGGAAGTCGAGCCGGGTGTAGATTTGCGTGGTGCTGATGTTGGCGTGGCCCAGCAACTCCTGCACGCCGCGCAGGTCGCTGCTCGACTGCAGCACGTGACTTGCAAACGAGTGCCGCAACATGTGCGGATGCACGGGGGCCGCAAGTCCGGCCTGCAGGCTGCGCTGGCGCACACGCTGCCAAATGGATTGTGCGGTGAGTCGCGTGCCATTGCGGCCAATAAAAAGCGCCGCCCGGGGCGACGCGCCCGCCAGGACCTCATCCGGCACAAGGGGCAAGGCGAGCGAGCGCACCGCCAGCCAGGCCTGCAGCGCCTGCACCGCCCTGGCCCCCACCGGCACAATACGCCGCTTGCTGCCCTTGCCCAGCACGTGGGCCTCACCGGCGGCCAAGTCAACCCAGCCGCGCGCGCCGTCGCTGGCCTGAACATCGAGCCCGGTCAGCTCAGCCACCCGCAAGCCCCCGCCATACAGCAGTTCGACCATGGCGGCGTCCCGGGCTTCCAGCCAAGGGTCATTGGCAGGCGCAATGAAGCTTGCCAATTGGACGGCATCATCGACACTCAAGGCCTTGGGCAGGGGTTTGGCTGCCTTGGGCGCGCGCACATCCAGCACCGGATTGGTGGTCACCAGCCCCTCGCGCCCGAGCCAGATGTAAAACCCGCGCCAGCCCGACAAAATAAGCGCGATGCCACGTCCGCTGCGTCCGTTTGCGTGCATTTGCGCAACCCAGCGCCGGATGTGGCTGGCGTCAACCGACGTCAGACTGACACCCGCCTGCGCCGCATTGGCCGCCAGTTTTTCCAGGTCCAGGGTGTAGAGCGCCACTGTGCGCCCGGCCAGGCGCTTCTCGAAGCGCACATGGTCCAGATAGCGCTGCACCAGTTGGTCCGGGACTAAATCCGTCAACGGGTCATCGTGAGGTTCATCGATTGCCACACTGCGCTCGCAATGACGGGGTCGCCATAAGGTGCGGGCTAACGCAGCGGCGACAGCGCGGCGCTTGCCAACTCGGCGACGCGGGCCAAAAATTCGGTGCCCATGGTGCTGTTGAAGCGCTGGGCGTCGGGCGAGGCCAGCACCAGCAGGCCAAACGCCGGCGCAGTGCTGCCAACGGGGCCCGCACGCAGCGGCAAAATGGCCAGTGAGGCCGCCGCTTTGGGATCGGGCAGCCAATGGATTGCCTCCAGACCCGTATTGACACCGCAGAATGGTTCTGTCAGCGAGTTCGCAAACACCTTGGCATCGTCGCTGACCCCCTGGGCAAACGGCGCGCCGGCATAGGCGGCATCCACCCCCCAGACCTTGATGCCCACTTGGGGCACGGCAAACCGGTCCGCCAGCTCGTCGGCCAAAAGCTCGGGCAGGGCGGCGGGGTCTGTGTTCAAAAAGAGGGTGCGCGCCGACTGCAGCAGCTTGTCTGACAGCGCCATGTTCTCGTTGACGTTGCGAATCATGTCCATGATGCGCAGCTCCAGCATCTTGATCTTTTCGCGCAACATGTTGGCCTGGCGCTCCTGCAGGCTCACGGCGCGCTGGCTGTGCGGGCTGGTCAAGTGCACGGCAGCCAGCATCTCGGCGTGGCGCTCAAAAAAATCAGGCGTATTGGCCAGGTAATTGGCAATATCGTCTTCGGTGATCGGGTTGTTGATGGCGCTGGGCAGGATTGAATTGGGCATGGTTATGACACGTTAGGGAGGTCGTTGGGGATGTCGATTTCACCGTGAAACACGGTGGTCGCCGGGCCAGTCATCATGACCGGCGCGCTGCCACCGGCCCAGGAAATGGTGAGCACGCCGCCATGGGTCTGCACGTCGACCTCGGCGTCGAGCAGGCCGAGCCGGATGCCCGCCACCACGGCGGCGCAAGCACCCGATCCGCAGGCCAGCGTCTCGCCGGAGCCGCGCTCAAACACCCGCAGCCGGATCTGGTGGCGACTCTGCACCTGCATGAAGCCGGCGTTGACCCGGTTCGGGAAAAACGGGTGGTGTTCGATCAGGGGACCCTGCAGCAATACCGGCGCGGTGGCCACATCGCCCACCAACTGGATCGCGTGCGGGTTGCCCATGGACACCACGGCCACCAGCACCACCGCGTCTAGGGCCGACGCGCCAAGCCGGAGCGGCCATTGCTGCCATGAACCGCTGGGCTGGGCCGGCACAGGACCGGGCGCGAACGGAACGTGTTCAGGCTCAAACACCGGCGCCCCCATATTGACCGTGACGCGGCCATCGGCTTGAAGCTTTGGCTCAATCACCCCGCCCCGGGTCAGCACCCGGATCGCGTCCTTGGCGGTCAAACCGGCATCGCGCACAAAGCGCGCAAAACAGCGCGCGCCATTGCCGCACTGCTCGACCTCGGCACCATCGGCGTTGTGGATGAGGTACTCGAAATCGATGTCCGGCGCCGGTGAAGGGCGCACCGTCAGGATCTGGTCGGCACCCACACCAAAATGGCGGTCCGCCAAAAACCGGTAATGCGCGGTGCCCAGGCCAAGGCGGGCGCGGGTTTCATCAAGGACCACAAAGTCGTTGCCGGCACCTTGCATCTTGGTAAATGGGATTCGCATGCTCTGGATTATCCACGCGACGGCACCGCGCCAGGCACCGGATGCTTGATCGCGTTCTTGACCAGCTTGCCGGCCACGGCGCCTGGAATATCGATGGCGCACTGGTCGGCCAGTTGCAGGAGGTAGAGCAGCACATCAGCCACCTCGTCCGCAATTTGCGCCTTCTTCAACGGTTCAAGATGGGCAGCCTGCGATTGTTGGGCTGTCATCCACTGGAATATTTCCGCCAGCTCGGCAGCCTCCACCAACAGCGCGGTGCTGAGATTCTTGGGCGTGTGAAACGGCTGCCAGTGGCGCGCAGCTGCAAACTCACGCAAAGTCTTTTGCAGTGCCTGGAGGTCCATGTGATTGCTTCCTGATGATTTAAGAAAATTCAAAGGGAATGGCGATTTGCGCGCCACAGCCCAGAAAGTCGGGCCCGGCGCACTCGCGGGCGCCAGTCTTCGACCATAACGCTGCCAAAGAACCATCCAACCGGACCAGGCCATTTGTACTTTTTGTCTCGCGATTCGAGACCAAACACCGCCTCCCAGCAGGGGCTTGGTTGGCGAATGGGACCTGTTCTGCTCGTTAAGCGCCTTGCGCCATCACCTCACCCAGCCGAACGGCACCCCCCGGTTGCCAGGCAGGATTAAATTCGAGCGGGCCCCGAGGGAACAGCATGACCACCGTGGACCCCAGCAGGAAACGCCCCATCTCCTGACCCTGATTGAGTTCAATGGACTGATCGTCATAGCGCCATTCACTCAAACGCCCCGGTCGCGGCGCATTGACCGCACCATGCCAAGCGGTGGCCATGCTGCCAACAATGGTGGCGCCCACCAGAACCAGCACAAACGGGCCATGTGCCCCTTCAAAAACACACACCACCCGTTCATTGCGCGCAAACAGACCCGGCACGCCGCGCGCGGTGGCGGGGTTGACCGAAAACAGGTCGCCCGGCACATAAATCATGCGTGTCAGGTGCCCGGCGCAGGGCATGTGGATGCGATGGTAGTCACGCGGGCTCAGGTACAGCGTGGCAAAGTGACCGTTGTCAAACTGAGCGGCCAGCCTGGCATCTCCGCCGACCAGCGCGGTGCTGCTGTAGTGGTGGCCCTTGGCCTGGAATATCTGCTGGCCCTCGATGCGGCCAAACTGGCTGATGGCCCCATCGACCGGGCAAATCAGCTCCGCCCGCGCCAAGGGACGCGCGCCGTCTTTGAGGGCGCGGGTAAAGAAGTCGTTGAAACTGCCATAGCTGGCGATGTCCGCGTTGGCAGCCTCCGGCATGTTGACGCGGTAGCGCTGCACAAACCAGGCGATCAGGTGAGTCGTCAGCACGCCCGCCCGGGCCCGCGCGATCCGACCAGCCAGCAAGGTGATGGCCTGCTTGGGGATCAGATATTGGAAGAGTACGGTGGTGCGGTCGGTCATAAGACAGGGATTCTACGCAGTGCATTCAAGCCACCACCTGCCACAATCATCGAATGTCCATTGTCCGCATCCCCCCCATTCAATGCCTGCTGACTTTTGAAGCGCTGGCGCGTCTGCGCAGCGTCACCCAAAGCGCCGAAGAACTGTGCGTCACGCCCAGCGCGGTGAGCCACCGGGTCAAGCAACTGGAGCAAATCATTGGCACCAAGCTGTTTGGTCGGGCCGACTTTTCGCTCACGACTGAGGGCGCAGCCTACCTGGCGCATGTGCGCGACGGCTTGGCAATGCTGCAAAAATTTCCCAGCTCGGCCTCGGTGCCGGGCAAGCGCAAGCTGCGTCTGGCCGTCACGCCGACCTTTGCGCGCTCCATTTTGATTCCGCGCCTGCGCCAGTTCACCGAGGCCTACCCCGAGATCGACCTGACCCTGCAAATATCGATTCCGCTGCTCGACGTGGTGGCAGAAGACGCCGACCTGATGATCCGTTTTGGCACCGGCCGCTACGCCGATGTCGAACATGTCTGTCTCCTGAAAGACGAGGTCACGCCGCTGGCCTCCCCCGCATTCGTGCGCGAACACGGGCCGTTTGAAGTGGCGCAGGACATGGAAGGCGAGGCCTTGCTGCGCAGCCCGCTGGAGCCCTGGCGCACCTGGTTCTCCGCCCGCGGGCTGGACTGGCCCGAGCCGCTGGAAGGCTCGCAGTTCAATGATGTCGGTCTGATGTGTGATGGCGCGGCCGCCGGCATGGGCATTGCACTGATTCGTCTCAAGCTGGCCCTGCCCTGGCTGGAGAACGGCTCACTGGTGCGTCTGGGCACCAGTGAGGTCTTTGCCAGCAATGTGCCCAGCCCGCATGCCCATTACCTGTGCTGGCGCACCGGCATGATGGAGCGCTGGGAATGTGTGGCCTTTGCCGATTGGCTCAAGCAGAGTATGGTTTGACCGGCCCGGTCCACCAGGCCTCGCCAAAGGCGCCCTGCAACCAGGCAATAAAGGTGCTGACCTTGGCAGGAATCAGCCGGGGAGAGCTGTACACCGCGTGAATTTCCTGCACCGGCAAGGCCCAGTGGGTCAGCAGTGCCGTCACGGCCGAGGCCTTGAGCGATTCCTCGGCCACGTAGCGCGGCAAGGCCGCCACCCCCATGCCATCGCGGGCGGCGGCCAGCAAGGCCGAGAGGCTGTTGGAGCGAAGCGGGCCCTTCACCGGGATTGACAGCATTTCCCCTTCGGGGCTGGTGAAGTTCCAGCGCGCATCCCCCTGCACCGTGCTGTAGATCAGCGCGTCATGCGCCGCCAGTTCAGCGGGAGTCCCCGGGGTGCCGCGCGCCGCCAGATAGCCGCTTGATGCCACCAGCACCCACGGGTTGAGCCCAAGGTAGCGCGCACCCAGCGTCGAGTCTTCGAGCCGGCCCATGCGGATGGCCACATCCATGCCCTGCTCCACCAGATTGACATAGCGGTCTTCAAAGTTCAGCTCGACTTGCAGTTGCGGGTGCTCGCGCATGAAACGCATCAGCAAGGGCACCAGCACACGGCGCCCGAAGGCCACCGAGGTACTGACCCGCAGCACGCCTTGCACCTGGGACTGGAGCAGGCCGGCCACGGTCTCGGCCTCGTCGACGTGGTGAGCGATCAGCTTGCATTTCTCGTAGTACAGCAGGCCAATTTCGGTCGGTGTGACACCGTGGGTGGATCGGTGAAGCAGACGCGCGCCGAGTTGCTTCTCCAGTTGCGCGACGCGCTTGGTGGCGGCTGGCTGGCCAATGCGCAGGTCCATGGCCGCCTTGCTGAAAGAGCCAAGGTCCACCACGCGAATAAACAGCCGAATGGCCTCAAGTCGGTCCATGGCGCAAGAGTAGAACATGGATGGCTGCCACTGGCAATATTCCAGCTGAGAATAGCTGGAATGCTGGCTTATCGACCGCCAGAAAGACCTGCGCGCGCAAGGCATCCGTCCTGACAGCCTTCTTTCGGCCATCACCCCGGTCCCCAGACCGTGCGCGCGCACAGATATTTTCAACAGCCGCGTTAAGTTTCTTCCGGCCACGCCCTTTGAATTTAGCTTAAAGTCCGGAGCATGTTTTACCTCACCGGATCGAACGCATGAACGCACCCCTTTCTCAAGGCACCCAGGACGCCATGCAAAGATCCGAGCGGCAGGCGCTTGTCGTCAAAGGGCTGCTCGAATCCTTGCCGGCCCACGCCCTGCTCTGGAACAACGAGGACACGACGCCGTATGAGTGCGACGGTCTAACCGCCTACCGCCAGCGCCCGCTGGTGGTCGCCCTGCCCGAAACGCAAGCACAGGTGGCGGCCGTTCTCAAAACCTGTCACGCCCTCAACGTCCCGGTGGTTGCCCGCGGCGCCGGCACCGGCCTGTCGGGCGGCGCCATGCCCAACGCCCTGGGTGTGACCCTCTCAATGGCCAAGTTCAACAAGATCCTGAAGCTTGACTTGCTGTCGCGCACGGCGCTGGTGCAGTGCGGCGTGCGCAACCTGGCCATTAGCGAGGCTGCCGCTCCCCTCGGGCTGTATTACGCGCCCGACCCCAGCAGCCAGATTGCCTGCACCATTGGCGGCAACGTTGCAGAAAACTCCGGTGGTGTGCACTGCCTCAAATACGGTCTCACCCTGCACAACATCGTCAAGATCAAGGGCTTCACCATGGAAGGTGAGCCGGTTGAGTTCGGCTCGGACGCGCTGGATGCGCCAGGTTACGACCTGATGAGCGTGGTGATTGGCTCGGAGGGCATGCTGGCAGTGGTGCTTGAGGTGACCGTGAAGCTCATTCCCAAGCCGCAATTGGCGCGCTGCATCATGGCCAGCTTCGATGACATCCGCAAGGCCGGCGATGCCGTGGCGACCGTCATTGCGGCAGGCATCATCCCGGCCGGGCTCGAAATGATGGACAAGCCCATGACGGCGGCGGTGGAAGACTTCGTGCATGCCGGCTATGACCTGACTGCCGAGGCGATTTTGCTGTGCGAAAGCGACGGCACGCCGGAGGAAGTCGAGGAGGAAATTGGCCGCATGAGCACGGTGCTGCTGGCTTCGGGCGCGACAAAAATCGCCGTCAGCCAGAACGAACAGGAGCGCCTGAAGTTCTGGAGCGGGCGCAAGAACGCGTTCCCAGCCACCGGCCGCATGAGTCCAGACTACATGTGTATGGACAGCACCATTCCGCGCAAGCGCGTGGCCGACATCCTGCTGGCCATCACCGAGATGGAGAAAAAATACCAGTTGCGCTGTGCCAACGTCTTCCACGCCGGTGACGGCAACCTGCACCCGCTGATTTTGTTTGATGCCAACGACCCCGACCAGTTGCACCGCTGCGAGCTGTTTGGCGCCGATATTCTTGAAACCAGTGTGGCCATGGGTGGCACAGTGACCGGCGAGCACGGTGTGGGGGTGGAAAAGCTCAACAGCATGTGCGTGCAGTTTTCAGCCGCGGAAAACGAGCAGATGTTTGGCGTCAAACGCGCCTTCGACCCGCGGGGTCTGCTCAATCCTGGCAAGGTCATCCCGACGCTGAACCGCTGCGCCGAATACGGCAAGATGCTGGTGCGCGGCGGCCAGATCAAGCATCCGGATTTGCCCCGGTTCTAGCGTGAGCGCCGCATGAACGGCCTGCGCGGACTGGCCTGGCTGCTGGCCATGCAGTCCTTGGGGGAACTCTTGTCGCGCGGCCTCAGCCTGCCCTTTCCCGGGCCGGTCGTCGGCATGTTGCTGCTGCTGTTGGCGCTGCGCCTGCCCGCCGTTCGTGAGCCCGTGGCAGCATGCGCCAATTTTTTGCTCTCGCACCTGTCCCTGCTGTTCGTGCCGGTGGGTGTCGGCGTGATGACGCACCTGGGTCTGCTGGGCCAGTACGGTGTGCGCATGCTGGCTGTCATCGTGCTGTCGACCTGGATTGGCCTCGTCGTGACGGTGCTGGTGCTGCGGGCATTCAGGGGGCCAAACGATGCCTAAATTTGTCGAGTTGTGGGTTTATTTGTCTGCCACGCCACTGTTTGGCCTGAGCGCCACGCTGGTGATCTATGTGCTGGCTCAGGCGGTCTATGCCCGACTGGATCAGCCGGCCTGGGCAAATCCGGTGCTGTGGTCGGTCGTCATCCTGGCCAGTCTGCTCACCGTGACGCGCGTCGACTACCCCACTTACTTTTCAGGTGCGCAGTTCATCCATTTTCTGCTGGGGCCTGCCGTGGTGGCGCTCGCCTGGCCACTCTGGGAGCGACTGGCGGCCCTGCGTCTGCACTGGCGCGCCCTGCTGGCCGCGGCGCTGATCGGGGGCGCGGCAGCCAGCGGGTCGGCCTTGCTCCTGGGCTGGCTGGTGGGCCTGCCGCAGGACGTGGTGCTGTCGCTGGCGCCCAAATCGGTCACTGCGCCCGTCGCCATGGGCATTGCCGACAAGATTGGGGGCATTCCGGCGCTGGCTGCGGTGTTTGCGGTGGTCACGGGCATGGTGGGCGCACTCAGTGGCAAGGCCTTGTTTGGACTCCTGAAGATTCCACCCGACGCCAGCGGCTGGATGGCACGGGGTTTTTCACTGGGCACTGCCGCGCACGGCATTGGCGCCGCAAGGGCCTTGCAAGTCAACAGCGATGCCGGCGCCTTTGCCGGG
>JAIPCZ010000027.1 GCA_021737975.1 Polaromonas sp.
TGCTTTCTTCCTAGAAAAATTCACGCAATGACACGTGAGGGGTTTGTTGTACAACAGTGGCACGAACAGAAGAATAAGCGCAATTGCGCGTCAAACGTTTTCCTCTATCCCCAAAGGGATAGAAAGCCGCGAGGTCAATTCTGCGGCCTTATTCCCTCGGGGATAGCGCGCACGCCAGACCTCCATTGTGCGGCTGCTCTTGCCGTATCCTCGGATGCAGGCACCGGCGATTTTGCGGAGCCAGCTGCTCATTTTTTCCTGATCTGATTGAACACCATGCACCAACTTCGTAAACCCTATTTGCTTTTTCTGGGCGATGTGACCCTGAAATCGGATGCAAAGACAGCATTTGGCCTGCGCGATTGGTGCGGCTCTGATGTGATCGGCGAATGGAGCCTGCCCGAGGCCACGGTGAGCCTGGACTTGCCCAGGCTGTCCCCGGCACAGGCTGCCCGCCAGGGCGCCGGCTCCATCGTGCTTGGTGTGGCGGCGGTCGGCGGTGTCTTGCCCACTCAATGGCTGTCCGAGCTCGAGAGCGCGCTGGATGCCGGCCTCGATGTCGTCAGCGGACAGCACTCACGCCTGACCTCCTTTCCGAGCCTGGTGGCGGCCGCGCAACGCGGCGGTGCGCGCCTGATCGACGTTCGCCACTCCGACCAGACCTACCCGGCCGGCGACGGGCGAAAACGCACAGGCAAGCGGGTGCTGACCGTCGGCACAGACTGCGCACTTGGCAAAAAATACACCGCCCTGGCATTAACCAGGGCGCTGCAGTCCAAGGGCGTCGCGGCCACCTTTCGTGCCACCGGGCAGACCGGCGTGATGATTGCCGGTGAAGGCGTGGCGATCGATGCGGTCATTGCTGATTTTGTCGCCGGCGCGGCCGAGCAGCTCTCGCCCGACAATGCCCCCGACCACTGGGATGTGATTGAAGGCCAGGGCGCGCTTTTTCACCCCGCCTATGCCGGCGTCACCCTGGGGCTGCTGCACGGCTCTCAACCCGATGCACTGGTCTTGTGCCACGATCCCTCCCGCGACACCATCGAAACCTACCCCGATTTCCCGATTCCCGACCTGCAAGTCGCCATTGACCGCTATGTGGAGGCAGCACGCCTGACCAACCGCGCGGTGCGCTGTGTGGGCCTGAGCATCAACTCGTCCACGCTGTCCGATGCCGAATGGGCCCGCTATGCCAGCGAGCTCTCGGAAAAACTGCAACTGCCCGTGGTCGACCCGATGCGGGGTGGCGTCGACGCACTGGCTGCGGCCCTGATGACCCCATGATCAAATGCCGGATGCGCCCCGAGCGCTGGGAAATGACCGAGCCATTCGAGATCTCGCGCGAAGTCATCACCCACCAGCCCGTCCTGCTGGTCAGCTTGCACGATGACCAGGGCCGCACCGGCCGCGCCGAGGCGGCGGGCATCGACTACGAAGGCGAGACACCGGACACCATGCTGGCGCAAATCACCGCGGTGCTGCCCCGACTGCACGACGCCATCAGCCGGCAGGAACTGCAGCAAATGCTTCCGGCCGGCGGCGCGCGCAACGCGCTCGATTGCGCGCTGTGGGACCTGCGGGCCAAACAAAGCGGAATTCCTGTTTGGCAAGCGGCAGGACTGTCGCCATGGCAACCCGTGACCACAGCATTCACCATCGGGCTGGGCGACGAGGCCACCACGCGCCGCAAGGCGCGCGAAGCCCGCCACTACCCGCTGCTCAAACTGAAGGTGGATTCCCGTCGCCACCTGGACATCGTCCACATGGTCCGCGAAGAACATCCGCAAGCGCGCCTGGTGGTCGACGCCAACCAGTCGTGGACGCTGGCGCTGCTTAAGGACCTGCTGCCGCAACTGGCCCATGCCGGTGTCGAAATGGTCGAGCAGCCGCTGGCCAAAGGCATGGATGCCGAACTGGACCAACTGCATTCACCGCTGCCACTGGCCGCTGACGAGTCCTGCACCGACCGCTCATCGTTGGCGCAACTGGTCGGTCGCTACCAATACATCAACATCAAACTGGACAAATGCGGCGGTCTGACCGAAGGCCTGACGCTGGCCGACCAGGCCGCCCGCCTGGGGCTGGGCCTGATGGTTGGGAATATGTGCGGCACATCGCTGGCCATGGCGCCGGCGTTTTTGTTGGCGCAGCGCTGTGCCTATGTCGATCTGGACGGGCCCCTGCTGCAAAAGCTGGACCGGGCGCATCCGCTGCGGTATCACCACGGCGTCATTGACCCGCCAGATCCCCAACTCTGGGGTTGAATGCCCCGAGGATCGTCAGGCCGACCAGTTTACGGTGCCGGTCCAGGCGGTGGCGAGCACGACGATTCCAAAGACAATCCGGTAATAGGCAAAGCCGACAAAGCTGTGGCTGGCGATGTAGCGCAGCAGCCAGCGAATACACAACCAGGCGCTCAGAAAAGACATCGCCAGCCCGACGCCAAACACCGGGGTGTCTGCCCAGGACAGCAGGGCACGGTCCTTGTAAAGGCTGTAGGCGCCCGCGCCGATCAGCGTGGGAATGGCCAGGTAGAAGGAGAAATCGGTGGCAGCCCTGCGGCTCAGGCCGAACAACATGCCGCCAATGATGGTGGCGCCGCTGCGGCTCATGCCCGGAATCATGGCCGTGCACTGCGCCAGGCCGACCTTGAGCGCGTCCAGGGCGGTCATCGACTCGACATCATGAACACGCGTGGCTGAAGGCTTGTTTTGCTGGCGCCGCTCGGCCCAGAGGATGATAAAGCCCCCGATGATGAACATGCTGGCCACCACCACCGGCGTGAACAGATGCGCCTTGATCGCCTTGCCGTACAGCAAACCCAGAATCACCGCCGGAAAAAATGCGATCAGCACATTGAGGGCAAAACGCTGCGCCTGCTTTTCGGTGGGCAGCGCCAGCACGGTGTCGCGTATCTTTTGCCAGTACACCAGGATCACGGCAAAAATCGCGCCGGTCTGGATGGCGATGTCGAACACCTTGGCCTTTTCATCGTCGAAACCCAGCAGGGCCCCGGCCAAAATCAGATGCCCGGTGCTCGAAATCGGCAAAAACTCGGTCAGCCCTTCCACCACGCCCATGATGGCGGCCTTGATCAGCAAAACAATATCCACGCAAGCTCCTATACACGCGGCAGATTATCGCTGCCCGCCTGCGCCGCCCAAGAGCAAGCAGATCGCCCTACTTGATCAAAGCCTGCACCGCGCGGAACTGCGGCGCCTCGGCGCTGCGCAGCCACTCGAACGCCACCATCTCGGTGGTCACCAGTTCGGCGCCGGCACCGGCCAGGCGGTCGAAAGCGGCGTCACGGTTGCGCTCGGTGCGCGAACTGCAGGCGTCGGTCACGACCCACACCTCGAACTCGTCCTCGAGCAAATGCAGCGCGGTCTGCATCAGGCACACATGGGCCTCGCAGCCGGCAATCACGATGCTGCTGCGCTCGGTGGGCGTGTTCGACGGCTTCTGCAGGTGTTTGGGCAGGCTGCGGGCATTGCCGGCCGGCGCCTTCACCGGCGGGCGCAGCCACTCGCCCAAGCCCTCTTCGACCCCGCTGAACTGCATCTTGGCCAGCGTGCGCTGGCACAGGGCGCGCAGCTCGGGCGGGTTCGCGCCAAGTTTGGACGGATTCTGCTCCGTGCCCCACACCGGCACCTGCATCAATTGGGCGACCTGCGCCAGCCGCATGGCATTGGCCAGCACCAGCGGCGCCTCAAAAATGGCGGGCATCAGGCGGGTCTGGTAGTCGACCAGCACCAGTTGGGAGAGTTCGGATTCAAGCAGCATGGCGGACTTTCAAAAATGAATAACGAAGTATGCCCGGATTAAACCGCAGGTTGGTTCCTTTGACTGTCATGCGAACACGATCCGGCATGACAACAAGGAGGATGGGATGACAGCAAGGAGCCCGGGGTGACAACAGGAAGCCGGGTCGACGGCGACAATGGAATTAATATTATTCAAATAAATCAATAATTTAAGCGTACTTTCTCGAATTCAATTTAAGTGTTTAAAGTGTGTAAACTACGGCCATGCGAATCGCCTTCCTTGTGTCATCCCTGTTGCTTGCCGCAAGTGTGCACGCTGCGCCGGCGGATGCGCCTGATGACATGGGGCGTTTTCTCAGTGACAAGGGCCTGCTCGCCCAGATGGACCAACTGCGCCAGAGGGTGACCACCAAGGCGTCTGACCTGGTGGTCAACGCGCTGGGTTTCTTGGGCGTGCCCTACAAAATGGGCGGCAACAGCGTCGAAACCGGCTTCGATTGCAGCGGTTTTGTCAAAGCCATGTACGAACAAACCGTGGGCCTGATCCTGCCGCGCAAGGCCGAACAGCAGGCCGCAGCCACCCAGAAAATTGACCGATCTGAATTGCAGCCCGGCGACCTCGTGTTCTTCAACACCCTGCGCCGCGCCTTCAGCCATGTGGGCATCTACATCGGTGACGGCAAATTCATCCATTCCCCCAAACCCGGCGCGCAGGTGCGGGTGGAAAGCATGGGGCTTTCTTATTGGAGCCATCGCTTCGACGGCGCGCGACGCGTCACGCCTCTGGAAAGCGGCAACGCCCTTCTCGGCGCAGTCTCGGAAGAACCCGCACTGCGCTGAATTCAGCGGAGCTTTTCCCGGGCGTCGGTGACATCCGTGACGTCTTTCACCTCGGCATCAATCACATCCATCGGTGCTGCGCCCCGGCTGTCGCCAGGCGCCGTGGCCCGGTAAGCCCGCTGCCACAGATCGGCCCGGTGCATCTTGAACACCCAGGGCTGCACCGGCCGGCCAGTCAGTTTGGCCCACAAGGCCCGCATCAGCCACAGCGTGAGCACCAGGCTGGCGGCAAGCAGCAGGCTCGCCAGAAAAATCAACGCAGCCGCCAGCAGCCCCAGGCGCAAGACCCAGCGCAACAATTGTTTTAAGAAGTTATTCACCTGTCGATTCCTTGTAAGCCCACATTCTCGCCCGTCAAGGTGCATGGATTGCGGGTCGCGCCCACAATGACAGGACACAGCCCGGGGGCATGGAATGCGGATCAGGTCCGCAATGACAGACACATCAAACGGTCGCAAGCGTCCCTGGCGCGCGTCTTGAAACCGCATAGGGGGGCAGGCCTTGCAGCATGCGGCGGCCGTAGGCTGTGCTCAGCAGGCGCTTGTCGTAACAAATCACGCGGGCCTGATCGGTTTCGGAGCGGATCGCGCGGCCTGTCCATTGCAGCAGCTTGATGCCGGTGGCCGGCACCACCAGTTCATTGAACGGATCGCGGCCGGCGCGCTTGAGCCACTCGGAACGCGCTTCCTCGACCGGGTCCGAGGGCGGGCTGAACGGCAGCTTGGCGATGAACACGGTCTCGCACAGGGTGCCCGGCAAATCCAGCCCCTCGCCAAACGACTGCAGGCCAAAAATCACCGAGGCAAAGCCCGCCTCCACGCGCGCCTGGTGGATGCCCAGCAAGCGGCCACGCGCCATCTGCCCCTGCACCAGCACGATCTCGAGCAGGCTCGCGTCCAGCGCGCTCACAGCCGCCTGCATCTGCACACGCGAGGTGAACAGCACCAGCGCGCCATGCGGCACCTCGCGCAGGTCGCGCAGCAAGGCCGCCACCATCTGGGTGGTGTAGAGGTCGACCTGCTTGGGGTCGGCGGCGGTGTCGGCCACCACCAGCTGGCCCTGGGCGCGGTAATCAAACGGGCTCTCCACCGCCAGCGTGCTCACCTGCGGCAAGCCGGCCAGCCCGGTCTCGCCCAGAAAAAAGTCAAAACTGCCGCAGGTGGTGAGCGACGCCGACGTCACCACGGCACCGCGAACATGCTGCCACAGGTGCCGCCGCAGCAAATCGCCGGGCACGATCGGGCAGGCGTGCGCGCTGATCGAGACCAGGCCCGAGCCGGTGTCCGACTTCAGCCACTTGGCCAGCGGCGGCTCGTCGGTGCACAGCCAATGCGCGCTCGTGGCCACCACGCTGTTGAGCTTGGGCGCCATCTGGCCCAGCCGGGCGTACTGCACCGAGCAGTTTGCGGCCTGCGACGGGTCTTCCTTGGCGCGCAACTTCAGCTCGGCGCCCAGGGCCTCGAGCGCGTCCGACAAGGCTGCGGCGTGGCCGTGGATCAGCTTGAAAGGCTCCAGCATCGCCTCGGGCACGATGCCGTCCTTGAAACGGAACACCGTGTCGTAACCGGTCGACAGGCCCCGCACCAATTCCAGCGCCAGCCGGCCGGCGTCCAGCAGCGCGGTCTTGAGCTGCTGCGACAGCGTGGTGACATCCTGCGCCAGCACAAAACCCATCTTCTCGCCGACCTCGATCAGGATCCTGGGCAACTTGTCGAGCCAGCGCAAGCCGGTGAGGTCCATGGCGCTGGAAAACTGGTCCAGCGCCACCGCCGGCAAATGGTGGCCCTCGTCGAACACCACCAGGCAGTTGTCCAGGTCCGGCAGCGCCTTCATGCCCAACGAGGCCAGCACGAGGTCGTGGTTGGCCACGATCACCTGCGCCTGCGCCAGTTGCATGCGCGCCTGGTAATAACTGCAGGCGGAAAAACGCGGGCAATGGCGCGCGGTGCAGGTGTGCCGCTCGGCGGCCACCGTCGACCAGTCGCGCCCCTCGGGCTGCTCGGCCAGACTGTCGCGGTCACCGTCCCACTTGCCCGCGGCCAGGGCCGACGCCAGCGTTTCGTACAAGGCCACGCGCCGCTCCATGGGGTCCTGCCAGACCACGCCCCGGTTAGGCTGAAAAGTGCTGGTGGGCTGCGGCGGGCTGGCTTCCTCGTCGCCCTCGAACAATTCTGTTGCGTCTTCCCCGACATGACCGACCAGGCGCTCCAGCTTGAGCTTGCACACATAACGGCCGCGGCCCTTGGCCAGGGCATAGACAAACGGCGTGTCGATGACGGCCGCCAGCGCCGGCAGGTCCTTGGTCATCAACTGCTCTTGCAGCGCCACGGTGGCGGTCGACACCACCACCCGCGTCTTGCGCGCCAGTGCCAGCGCCACGGTGGTCGACAGATAAGCCGCCGACTTGCCAACGCCGGTGCCCGCCTGAATCACCGTGACCGCGCTCTGCGGCTTGTCCTGGTCGCCCAAGCTCACGCCGTGCAAGCTGCTGGCAATACGCTGCGCCATCTCGCGCTGACCGGTGCGCGCCCGAAACCCCGGCGTGGCAGCCACCACCCGGTCAAAAGCCGCCATCGCGACAGCCGCCAACTCAGGCGCAGGCGCGGAGGTCGACAAGGGGTGACCGGAGGAAATATCGCATCGGGCAATTATCGCCCGGAGGCTTAAGGACTTTCATTGGGTGCTTGATCCGCCACCCAGGGGCCCGGAGATCAGTTTGCCAGCGGCAGAGTGATTTGGTCGATACGGGCCAGCAGATCGGGCGTGAGCTTGGGGATGACGTTCACGGCGCCCAGGTTGTCGTGCAACTGGGCGAGCCTTGACGCGCCGGTGATCACGCTGCTGACCCTCGGGTTGTGCGCCGCCCAGGCGATGGCAAGCTGGCTCAGGCTGCAGCCCAGATCGTCCGCAACCACCTCCAATGAATTCAATGCGGCGTTCTTGGCCGTGTCAGTCAGTCTTTCCACCAAAAAACCCATGCCGGCGACCGTGCCACGGCTGTCCGGGGGGATGCCATTGCGGTACTTGCCGGTCAGCAGGCCGCTGGCCAGGGGGCTCCAGGTGGTCAGGCCCAGGCCGATGTCCTCGTAAAGGCGGGCGTATTCCTGCTCGACGCGCTGGCGATGAAACAGGTGGTACTGCGGCTGCTCCATGACGGGCTTGTGCAGATGGTGCCGGTCGGCAATCTCCCAGGCCGCGCGAATCTCCTGGGCCGACCACTCGCTGGTGCCCCAGTACAGCGCCTTGCCCGCGCTGATCATGTCGCTCATGGCCCAAACGGTCTCCTCGATGGGCGTGTGCGGGTCGGGGCGATGGCAGTAAACCAGGTCGATGAAATCGAGCCCCATGCGCTGCAGCGAACCGTCGATGGCGCGCATCAGGTACTTGCGGTTGAGCGTGTTCTTGCGATTGGGGGCCGTGCTTTCCTTGTCCAGGCCCCAAAAGAATTTTGTTGAAACAACAAAATTGAGGCGTGGCCAATTCAAGGCCTTGATCGCCGCGCCCATCACGACTTCGCTCTGCCCGCCCGCGTAAGCCTCGGCGTTGTCAAAAAAATTGACCCCCGCATCAAACGCCGCAGCCATCATCTCGCGCGCGGCGGACGCGTCCACCTGGTTGTGGTACGTGACCCATGAGCCCAAAGAGAGTTCGCTGACCTGCAGGCCACTGCGACCCAGACGCCGGTATTGCATGGAATGTCCTTGTTCGAGAAAGCGCTATCGTAATACGTCTGCCAAGGGGACATGGTGCGAATTCCGGTGAATGTGACCGCTGATTTCGTCAAACTGACCGGCGATTTCGGCCAACGTGATCGAGGGGTCGGCGTTGCGCGAGTCAAGTTTATGCCGAACTGCCATTTCGGCTGAATTCGCCTTTCTGGTCTTGGATTTCTTTATTTATTGGCCCCTGCGAGGCCACCAAAGGCCCACTGATCTATTTGAAATAGTTGTCGATCTTTTCTTTTGCTGGCGGATTATTTCTGCGCATCGACTCCCCCGTGAGGATAAACCGATGATGGATTTGCATAACCCGATCCAGCATGGCATTGGCGATGACCTGGTCGCAAATCCACTCATGCCGATGCTCGATGGGCATACCCGGCATGGGGTTGGCCCGCCAGCATCTTTTGCACCGTTGCGGCACGGGCCACGCTATCATTACTCTATGGACACACGACTACTTGAATTATTGGTTTGCCCCGTCACCAAGGGGCCGCTTACTTATAGGCACGACACACAGGAACTGGTGTCGCGCAGCGCCCGCCTGGCCTACCCGGTGCGGGACGGCATTCCAGTGCTGCTTGAAAACGAGGCCCGCGTGCTGACTGACGCCGAAATCGAAGAAGGACGTCAACCTTGACCTTCACTGTCCTCATCCCCGCCCGACTGGCCTCCACGCGCCTGCCCAACAAGCCGCTGGCCGACATTGCCGGGGTCCCCATGGTGGTGCGTGTGGCGCAACAAGCCCTGCAGTCGGGGGCGCTACGCGTGGTGGTGGCGGCCGACAGTTTTGAGATTGTGGCCGCCTGCCAGGCCCACGGCATCGAGGCCGTGCTTACCCGCACCGACCACCCGTCGGGCAGCGACCGGCTGGCCGAGGCCTGCGACCTGCTGGGTCTGGCCGACGACAACATCGTGGTCAACGTGCAGGGCGACGAGCCGCTCATGGACCCCGAACTCGTCACCGACGTGGCGCATTTGCTGGCCCGGCGCCCGCAAGCCGCCATGAGCACAGCCGCCCACGCGCTAGGCAGCGTGGCCGAATTTCACAACTCCAACGTGGTCAAGGTAGTGCTCGACGCGCAACACATGGCGCTTTACTTCAGCCGCGCCCCCATTGCCTACCCGCGCGACACGCCCGACGCCTTGCCCAGCCCGGCGCCGCTGCGCCACATCGGCATTTACGGCTACCGAGTCAGCTTTTTGCGGCTTTTCCCCAAACTCGCCCAGGCACCGCTCGAGCGCACCGAGTCGCTTGAGCAATTGCGGGCCTTGTGGCACGGACATCGCATTGCGGTCCACGTCACCCAGCACATCCCCGGCCCCGGTGTTGACACACCCGAAGACCTGGAGCGGGTACGCCGGTTAATGGGCGCTTAATGTAAGCCATCTCAAAGCTCTCGCGTGCTATTCTCAAGGCGTAGTATTGCTTCCAATCTTCATTAGGAACCCGAGGAAAAGTATGAAACTCATTTTGTTGGGCGCACCTGGCGCTGGTAAAGGCACGCAGGCCACCTTCATATGCCAAAAATATGGCATTCCGCAAATTTCCACCGGTGACATGCTGCGCGCTGCCGTCAAGGCAGGCACACCGCTGGGGGTCCAGGCAAAACAAGTGATGGACGCGGGTGGCCTGGTCAGCGACGACCTCATCATCAACCTGGTGAAAGAACGCATTGCCCAGCCCGACTGCGCCAACGGCTTTCTGTTCGACGGCTTTCCTCGCACCATTCCGCAGGCCGACGCCATGAAGGCCGCTGGCGTCAAACTCGACTACGTGCTCGAAATCGACGTTCCCTTTGCCGCCATCATCGACCGCATGAGCGGCCGCCGCTCGCACCCGGCCTCGGGGCGCACCTACCACGTCACATTCAACCCGCCCAAAGTGGCCGGTGTCGATGACGTCACGGGTGAGCCGCTGGTGCAACGTGCCGACGACCAGGAAGAAACCGTCAAAATGCGCCTCGACGTGTACAGCGCGCAAACCCGTCCACTGGTCGACTATTACTCGGCCTGGGCCAAGGCAGACCCCGCCTCCGCCCCCAAATACCGAGCCATCAGCGGCACCGGCAGCGTCGAAGACATCACCGCGCGGGCCTTTGCCGCTCTGGCGGGCTAAACTTCCGGACTGAGCACCTGATGCGGGTAGAGAGGGCGCAGACGTCCCGTCCCTTCGAACCGTTCGTGCGGTTTTCCCGCACGCGGCTCTCCATTCAATCGTTTCCTCGTCGGGATTGGTCCGCACAAATTTGGATTTGCGTCATGATGAACGGTCCCAATTCTGGGAAACATACATTCGCCGCAGGATCGCTGCATTTTTGTATGTTTACCCCTTTGATGCCAAAAATAGAAAAAGGACTTAGCCCATTTCTAAGCTAAGTCCTTGATTTTATTGGTCGGTGTGAAAGGATTCGAACCTTCGACCCCTTGCACCCCATGCAAGTGCGCTACCAGGCTGCGCCACACACCGAAGCTGTAAATTATAACCACAGAGCCGGCCTGTTTCAGAGGGCGGGGGACAGCAAGGCGCGTATTTCGTGGAGCTCGTGGCGCACCTGGCGCCAGGGGTCATCGGACAGGTCGGCTGAAAACAGCGTGTCGGGTTCGGCAAAACCGGCTGGCTGGGGGTCGGGCGTGTCCAGCCCTTCGTAAGTTTCGAGGGTATTTTCAGACACCAGGCGCTTGTCGCGCTCCGACTGCAAAAGTTCCTGCATTTTGTTGCGCGCACCGCTGATGGTGAAGCCCTGGTCGTAAAGCAGGTCGCGAATGCGGCGAATCATGAGCACTTCGTGGTGCTGGTAGTAGCGCCGGTTGCCTCGGCGTTTCATGGGGCGGAGCTGGGTGAATTCCTGCTCCCAGTAACGCAGCACATGCGGTTTGACACCGCACAGCTCGCCGACTTCACCAATGGTGAAGTAGCGCTTGGCTGGAATGGGGGGGAGCAAATTCTCCATGTGAATCAACAATCTAAGCTGCAAATGTGCAAGCGTACTCTAACTGAGCCCACACTGTAAAGACAGCTTACCCGCATAAGGCTGGTCAATGTTCAAACTTGCGGAGGATTTGCCGTGGTGCCGGCCTGGATTTGTTCCTTGAGTTTCTGGCTGGCATGAAAGGTGACCACCCGGCGCGCGGCGATCGGGATGGCTTCGCCGGTGCGCGGGTTGCGCCCGGGGCGCGGTGATTTGGTGCGGATCTGGAAGTTGCCAAAACCGGTGATCTTGACGTCGTCGCCGTCGACCAAGCTGTTGGAGACGAGGTCGAAAAAGGCATCGACCATATCCTTGGATTCGCGCTTGTTGAGGCCGATCTGCTCAAACAGCAATTCGGCGAGTTGCGCCTTGGTCAGCGCCGGGGTTTCCAAGGTTTCAACGGTAATGTCCATCGGTGATTTGCTCTGTGGCTGTAGGGGTGATGACCGGCTTAGACGCGCTGACGCGCGGCAACTTTTTCGCTCAGGGTGGCCACCACGGCAGCCACGGCTTCTTCGATTTGCTGTTCGGAAAGCGTAGCATCTTGCGCGTTGAGCGTCAAACGGATGGCCATGCTTTTTTCCGGCACCAGGTTTTGCGCGTCAACGGCCTGGGGCTTGGGCCGGTAGATGTCGAACAGCACCGCGTCACGCAGGATGCCGCCGCAGGGCGCGGCCCAGATGGCCTGCATGAGGGCGTTGTGGGTGACCGACTCGGCCACCAAAACCGCAATGTCACGCTCAACCGCCTGAAAGCGCGGCACCGCCTCGAAGCGCGGCACGGGGCGAGCCAGCGCAGCTTCGAGGTCGACTTCGAACATGACGGGGGCCTGCACCAGGTCCTGGGACTGGCGCCATTTTGGGTGGAGTTCACCAATGTAACCCACCTCGCTACCCGCGCACAGCACACGCGCGCAACGCCCGGGGTGCATGGCCGGGTGCTGTGCCGGCTCGAAGCTCAGGCGGATGGGGGCAAACAGGGCCTCGAGGTCGCCCTTGACGTCATAGAAGTCCACCGGGCGCTCTTTGCAGCCCCACTCGGGAGCGTCGACCGGGCCCATGGCCACACCGGCAACACGCATGGGCTGGTCGAAGCCCTGCACCGTGGTGTCGGAACTGACGACCGAGGCGTCATGCAGGAACACGCGGCCGAGCTCGAAGACGCGCACGCGCTGCGCCTTGCGGTCCTGATTGAACTTGATGACCTGGAGCAGCGAGCCCAGCAGGCTGGAGCGCATCACGCTCATCTGGCTGGCGATGGGGTTGAGCAGCTTGATGGGCTCGGGATTGCCCGCGAGTTCATGTTCCCAGCGTTCGTCGACAAAGCTGAAGTTGATGGTTTCCTGGTAACCCAGGGCGGCGAGCGCGCGGCGCACCGCAAACGGGCTGCGCTGGTTTTCCGGGCGAAGCTTGGCCGTGATGGGCGCCTGCGGCGGTGTTTGCGGCAGATTGTGGAAGCCGATCATGCGCGTCACTTCCTCGATCAGGTCTTCCTCGATTTGCAGGTCGAAGCGGTAGGAAGGCGGGGTGACTTCGATGAGCCCGTCGCCCTCGGTCACGGGCAGGCCCAGCCCGGTGAGCGCCTTGACGCATTGCGCCTGGGTCAGCGGCATGCCCAGCACGCGGGCGGCACGCGCCACGCGCAGGGTCACCTTGGCGGGCTGGGGCATGGCGACCTGCTGGTCGTCGGCGGGACCGCAGACGGTGGCGGATGTGCCGCAAATTTCGAGCACCAGCTGGGTGATGCGCTCGATGTGCTCGACGGTGAGTTCGGGGTCGACGCCGCGCTCGAAGCGGTGGCCGGCGTCAGTGGAGAAGTTGAAGCGACGTGAGCGCCCGGCGATGGCCTTGGGCCACCAGAAAGCGGCTTCGACATAGATGTTGGCGGTGTCGTCGGACACGGCGGTGGCGTCGCCGCCCATGATGCCGGCCAGGGATTCGACCTGGACCGCGTCGGCGATGACACCGACCTGGGCGTCGACGGTAACGGTGTTGCCGTTGAGCAGCTTAAGCGACTCGCCCGCCCTGCCCCAGCGCACGTCGAGTCCGCCGTGGATTTTGTCGAGGTCGAAAATATGTGACGGCCGGCCGAGTTCAAACATCACGTAGTTGGAGATGTCGACCAGGGCGGTCACGCTGCGCTGGCCGCAGCGCGCCAGGCGGTCGACCATCCAGGCGGGGGTGGCTGCCTTGGGGTTGACGCCGCGAATGATGCGCCCGGAAAAACGCCCGCACAGATCAGGCGCGCTGACCTTGACCGGCAACACGTCCGTGAGGGCGCAGTGGGCCTTGGGGAAAGCCGGCGTTTTGAGGGGCGCCCCGGTGAGCGCAGAGACTTCTCGCGCGACGCCATAGACACTGAGGCAATGCGCCAGGTTGGGCGTGAGCTTGAGCGTGAAGAGGGTGTCGTCGAGCAGCAGGTGGTCGCGAATGTTTTGCCCAACCACCGCATCAGCAGCGAGTTCAAGCAGGCCGCCATGGTCTTCGGAGAGCTTGAGTTCGCGTGCAGAGCACAACATGCCAAAACTTTCCACACCCCGCAGCTTGCCGACCTTGATGAGGAAGGGCTGGCCGTCTTCACCGGGCGGCAACTCGGCCCCCACCATGGCGCAGGGCACCTTGATGCCGGCACGGGCGTTAGGCGCACCGCAAACGATGGCGAGCAACTCGGGCTGGCCGACGTCGACTTGGCAGACGCGCAGGCGGTCGGCGTTGGGGTGCTGCGCCGCTTCCTTGATTTCACCGACCACGATGTGGCGGAATGGAGGCGCCACCGGCTTGAGTTCTTCAACCTCGAGACCGGCCATGGTCAGGGTCTCGGCGAGTTCGGCGGTGCTTAAGGCAGGGTCACAGAATTCACGCAACCAGGATTCAGGGAATTGCATAGTCAGTCATTCAAATAGTTCGTTGGGACATGGCTGGTGCAGTTCAGCGGAACTGCGACAAGAAGCGGATGTCGCCGTCGAAGAAAAGGCGCAAATCATTGACGCCGTAGCGCAGCATGGTGAGGCGGTCCGGGCCCATGCCGAAGGCGAAGCCGATGTAGCGCTCGGGGTCGAGGCCCATGTTGCGGATGACGTTGGGGTGGACCTGGCCGGAACCTGCGACTTCGAGCCAGCGCCCGGCCAACGGGCCGCTGGGGAACTGGATGTCGATTTCGGCGCTGGGCTCGGTGAACGGAAAAAAGCTGGGCCGAAAGCGCAGCACCAGGTCGGGGTTTTCAAAGTAGGTGCGGCAGAAGTCGGTGAAGACGTACTTGAGGTCCTTGAAGCTGATGGCCTCGCCCACCCACAGGCCCTCGCACTGGTGGAACATGGGTGAATGGGTGGCGTCGCTGTCGACGCGGTAGGTGCGCCCTGGCGCGATGACACGAATCTCGGGCATGTCGCCGCTGTAAAGCGTGTCGTCATTGGGGCTGCCATGGGCCAGGCGGTGTTTTTTGACGTGCTGCACCGCGTGCCGGATCTGCATCGGGCTGGTGTGGGTGCGCAGCAGATTGGGAGCCGTGTCGCTGCCGCCTTCGACGTAGAAGGTGTCGTGCATGGAGCGCGCGGGATGGTCTTCGGGGGTGTTGAGCGCGGTGAAATTGAACCAGTCGGACTCGATCTCGGGGCCTTGCGCCACTTCAAAACCCATGGAGCCAAAGATGGCCTCGATGCGCTCAAGGGTGATCGACACCGGGTGCAGGCCGCCGGTGCCGCGCTGGCGGCCGGGCAGGCTCACGTCAAGGGCCTCGGCCTGCAGTTGGGCCTGGAGCTCGCGGTCGGCCAGCGCCTGGCGGCGGGCGTTGAGCGCGGCTTCGATGCCCTGCTTGGCCTGGTTGATGGCCGCGCCCTGCAATTTCTTTTCTTCTACCGGCAAGGCGGCCAGGCCCTTCATGAGCTCGGTGATGCGGCCGGCTTTGCCAAGGTACAGCGCCTTGCTGTTTTCGAGTTCAGCAGGGGTGTGGGCCAGTTCGAAGGCGGCGCGGGCTTGTTCAACAACAGTGGTCAAGTCGTTCATAAATACTCAGGAAAGCTCTGATCCAAGGAAAAAGGGCTAGCGCCTTTTCAAGCTCTAGCCCTCATCATTTTATCGCAAGAAGCTATAAATTAAATAGCAACCAACGCAACTCAAGCAGCCAGTTTGGCCTTGACTTGTTCCACGATACCAGCAAATGCGGCCATGTCATGGATCGCAATATCAGACAGAACCTTGCGGTCGATCTCGATATTGGCTTTCTTCAGACCGTTGGCAAATTGGCTGTATGTCATGCCACACTGACGGGCAGCGGCATTGATACGGGCAATCCACAACTGACGGAAGACGCGTTTTTTGGTACGGCGGTCACGGTAGGCATATTGCCCGGCCTTCATCACCGCTTCTTTGGCGACGCGATAGACATTACCACGACGACCGCGGAAACCTTTTGCAAGGGCGAGAACTTTTTTGTGGCGGGCGTGAGCCGTTACACCACGTTTGACGCGAGGCATGTGAGTACTCCTTGTTCGTCGTTAATTAAATACCACGGCCTGGAAGCATCTGTGCCATGTGACCCATATTGGTCTCATGAACAGCAGTTGCACCACGCAGATGGCGTTTATTTTTGGTGGTCTTCTTGGTCAGAATGTGACGTTTGAAGGCTTGCCCGCGTTTAACGGTACCACCTGGACGGACGCGGAAGCGTTTCTTGGCCGCGCTCTTGGTCTTCATTTTGGGCATTTACTGCTCCTATTACATTGTGCTCGTGAGGCGTCTGCAATCAATTTGCAGCCTTGATGGCCCCGAGCCACTTTTAAGCGGCGAGTAAAAAACCCGCCGCTTTTTAGTGGAGGGAACTAACCCTCCACTGTTGCGGCAAACACCTTGCGGGTGTCTGCCCCAATTTCTTACGCGCTGGCAGCGACCTCGGTCACGACCGGCTTGGCAGCGGCAATTTTCTTGCGACCGGGCGCGATCATCATGATCATCTGGCGCCCTTCGAGCTTGGGAAACTGCTCGACCAAAATCAGATCACCGAGATCGTCGCGAATGCGGTTCAACAAGGCCATGCCGAGTTCCTGGTGGGTGATCTCGCGACCACGAAAACGCAGGGTGATCTTGCATTTGTCGCCTTCAGCAAGAAAGCGCCTGATGTTGCGCATCTTGATGTTGTAGTCACCGTCATCGGTACCGGGGCGGAACTTGATCTCCTTGATTTCGATCACGGTCTGCTTGGCTTTGGCTTCAGCAGCTTTCTTTTGTTCCTGGTACTTGAATTTGCCGTAATCCATCAAACGACACACGGGCGGATTGGCAGTTGCAGCAATTTCTACCAGGTCCACGTCCAACTCACCCGCCATGCGCAGTGCGTCATTGATATTGACAACACCCAGGGGTTCGTTTTCAACACCAGAGAGGCGAACCTCTGGCACCATGATTTCCCGATTCAATCGGTGTTTGCGTTCTTCGCGGTGACGGCGATCACGAAATTCGGTAGCGATGACTTAATCCTTCACAAAAACTGCCACGTCCATCGTGGCTAAAACTGGGCAGCGCAGCCCCATGAACAATTTCAAAATCAAACGATTGATTTGAGGGTCACGTCGGCCGAGATTTTTTGAGCAAACTCGGCAATCGACATCACGCCAAGGTCTTGTCCACCTCGGGCTCGCACTGCAACAGCACCGGAGGCCATCTCTTTGTCGCCAATAACGACCAGGTACGGCACCTTCTGCATTGAATGCTCCCGTATTTTATACGTGATTTTTTCATTGCGAAGATCTGCCTCTACCCTAAAGCCTTGATTTTGCAGCGTTTTGACGACATTGCGGGCATATTCGGCCTGTGCGTCGGTGATATTGAGCACCTTGACTTGCACCGGTGCGAGCCAGGTTGGCAGGGCGCCGGCGGTTTCCTCGATCAGAATTCCGATGAAACGCTCGAGGCTGCCGACGATGGCACGGTGCAGCATGACGGGGCGATGGCGGGCACTGTCTTCGCCGACGTAATCGGCATCGAGGCGCTCGGGCATCGAGAAGTCGACCTGGATGGTGCCGCACTGCCAGTGCCGGCCAATGGCGTCTTTCAGGGTGTATTCGACCTTGGGCCCGTAAAAGGCGCCCTCGCCGGGCGAGAGTTCGAACTCGCAACCCGAGGCGCGCAGGCTCTCGATGAGCGCGTGCTCGGCTTTGTCCCAGATTTCGTCGGAGCCAATGCGCTGCTCTGGCCGGGTGGCGATTTTGTAGATGATGTTCTTGAAGCCAAAGTCGGCGTAGACCTTTTGCAGCAGCGTGGTGTAGGCCACACAT
This sequence comes from Polaromonas sp., assembly GCA_021737975.1. Taxonomy (GTDB): domain Bacteria; phylum Pseudomonadota; class Gammaproteobacteria; order Burkholderiales; family Burkholderiaceae_C; genus Rhodoferax. The sequence continues at coordinate 17,564 of JAIPCZ010000027.1, forward strand.
TCGGCCAAAATTTGATCTTCGGTGCAGAAGATGTGGCCGTCGTCCTGGGTAAAGCCACGCACCCGCATGATGCCGTGTAATCCACCAGTGGCTTCATTGCGGTGGCACTGTCCGAATTCGCCGTAGCGCAGCGGCAGGTCGCGGTAGCTTTTCAGGCCCTGCTTGAAAATCAGGATGTGACCCGGGCAGTTCATGGGTTTCAACGCGTAGTCGCGCTTTTCGGACTCGGTGGTGAACATGTTGTCGCGGTACTTGTCCCAGTGACCGGTTTTTTCCCACAGGCCTTTGTCGAGCAACTGCGGGCCCTTGACTTCCTGGTAACCGTTGTCGCGGTAGACCTGGCGCATGTATTGCTCCACGGCTTGCCAGATGGCCCAGCCCTTGGGGTGCCAGAACACCATGCCGGGCGCGTGGTCGTCGACGTGGAACAGGTCGAGCTCGCGACCCAACTTGCGGTGGTCGCGTTTTTCGGCCTCTTCGAGCATGGTCAGGTGCTGCTGCAGGTCTTCCTTCGTGGCCCAGGCCGTGCCGTAGATGCGCTGCAGCATTTCATTCTTGTGGTCGCCGCGCCAGTAGGCACCCGCGAGCTTCATGAGCTTGAAGTGCTTGAGCTTGCCGGTGCTGGGCACGTGCGGGCCGCGGCACAGGTCTTCAAAGGCGCCCTCGCGGTACAGGCTGACGTCTTCGCCGGCGGGAATGCTGGCGATGATCTCGGCCTTGTAGTGTTCGCCCAGGCCCTTGAAATACGCCACCGCCTCGTCACGCGGCAAGACACGACGCACAAGCGGCTCGTCTTTGGCGGCCAGCGCGGTCATGCGTTTCTCGATGACGGCGAGGTCCTCGAGCGTGAACGGGCGTTCGAATGAGAAGTCGTAGAAAAATCCGTTTTCAATGACCGGGCCGATGGTGACCTGCGCCGCGGGGAAGATTTCCTTGACCGCGTAGGCCAGCAGGTGGGCCGTGGAGTGGCGAATGACCTCCAGACCGTCTGCGTCCTTGGCGGTGATGATGGCCAGGCTGCTGTCTTTGTCGATGACAAAGCTGGTGTCGACAACCTGCCCGTTCACCTTGCCGGCCAGCGCCGCCTTGGCCAGGCCGGTGCCGATGGACGCGGCCACCTCAGCCACGGTGACCGCGGCGTCGTAGTTGCGTTGAGAACCATCGGGAAGCGTGATTTGGACCATGGCGATGAGGAGAGAAGGTAATTGAAAAACGCGGAATGCTCCGCGTTTGTGATGGGTGATTTTAACCGCAGTCACCCTCATGAAAAAAGGCTGGCCGCTCCCGTCGGGGAACGCCAGCCTTAGACCTCCTCAGGTCCGGTTTATTTAGTGGAACTGTTCTTCTTCGGTGGAACCGGTCAGCGCCGTCACGCTGGACTTGCCGCCCTGGATGACGGTGGTGACTTCGTCGAAGTAACCGGTGCCGACTTCCTGCTGGTGCGACACAAAGGTGTAGCCACGGTCACGCGCCGCAAATTCTGGCTCTTGCACTTTTTCCACGTAAGCGGACATGCCACGCGCGACATAGTCTTGCGCCAAATCGAACATGTGGAACCACATGGAATGGATGCCGGCCAGGGTGATGAACTGGTACTTGTAGCCCATCGCGCCGAGTTCTTTCTGGAACTTGGCAATGGTGGCGTCGTCCAGGTTTTTCTTCCAGTTGAACGAAGGCGAGCAGTTGTAGGCCAGCATTTTCCCGGGGTGCTTGGCATGCACAGCCTCGGCAAATTTGCGGGCAAATTCGAGGTCTGGCGTGCCGGTTTCGCACCACACCAGGTCGGCGTAGTCGGCGTAAGCCACGGCGCGGCTGATGGCCTGGTCCAGACCCTTGCGTGATTTGTAGAAGCCCTCGGCAGTGCGCTCACCGGTCAGGAAGGGTTTGTCGTTTTCGTCGTAGTCGCTGGTCAGCAGGTCGGCGGCTTCGGCATCGGTGCGGGCAATCACGAGGGTCGGCACACCACACACGTCAGCGGCCATGCGGGCAGCGATGAGCTTCTGGCAGGCTTCGGTGGTCGGTACCAGGACCTTGCCACCCATGTGGCCGCATTTCTTGGCCGATGCCAGCTGGTCTTCCCAATGGACGCCGGCAGCGCCTGCGCGAATCATGTTCTTCATCAGCTCAAAGCCGTTGAGCACGCCGCCAAAGCCGGCTTCAGCGTCGGCCACGATGGGCGCGAAGTTGTCAATGTAGCCTTTGTCGCCCGCGTCAATGCCGCGGGAATGCTGAATCTCGTCGGCACGACGGAAAGTGTTGTTGATGCGCTCGACCATTTTTGGCACCGAGTCAACGGCGTACAGGGACTGGTCCGGGTACATGGAGGCGGAGGTGTTGTTGTCTGCGGCAACTTGCCAGCCTGACAGGTAAATGGCTTTCACACCGGCCTTGACCTGCTGCATGGCCTGGCCGCCCGTGAGCGCGCCGAGGCAGTTCACGTAGTCCTCGGTGTGAAGCAGGCTCCACAGCTTTTCAGCACCACGGCGCGCAAGGGTGTGCTCGATCGGGAAGGAACCACGCAGACGCACCACGTCGGCGGCACTGTAGCCGCGCTTGATGCCTTTCCAGCGCGGGTTGGTCGCCCAGTCTTTTTCCAGGGCGGCAATCTGTTGTTCACGGCTCAATTGTTCGGTGAGGGTCTGTGGCATGGTGTCACTCCTAAGTTGATGAAAATGAAGGGCATCTGCTGCGTTACGCGGTGGATGCCATGGTGTTTATTCTATGTCTTATAGAAGACACCAAACACATCTTATGTCTTATAGAAGACTTTTATTTAATTAAATAAAATCAATGACTTATGTTTAATATTTCTCAATATGAAAATGTGTTCTCTGAATTTTTCAATTTTTTATTCGAACTCGATCATCTTCATTCCGCAATACGAAATTAATATTCCGCAATGCAAAATTAGGGTGCGGCGGCGTGATTGCTACCGAGGCGAGGCAATACCCACCCCTGTCGTGCCCTTTCATCTTGTCATGCCGGACTCGATCCGGGATCCATGCAGTCAGAAGTCATGGATTGCGGATCCAGTCCGCAATGACAGCGCTGAATTTGTCGTGCCGGGTAAAGCTTAGTACAGGTCGGCGTAGCGCCTGAGTTCCCAGTCGCTCACCGACTGGCTGAAACAGCTCCACTCCTGCCGTTTGATGGCCAGGAATTGCTGGCAGAAGTCCTGCCCGACAGCGTCCATGAGCACCGAGTCCGCGGCCAGCGCGTCGAGCGCCGCGCCAAGGTCGCGCGGCAGGCGCGCGGGCATGGTCTGGCCGCTGGCGAAGCGCTCATACAAATCTTCGGCGCAGGGCGCGGGGGCGGTCATGCCGCCGTCAATGCCGTCGAGCCCGGCGGCCAGGGTGGCGGCGATGGCCGCGTAGACGTTGCACGACGGGTCGGGCAGGCGCCATTCGATGCGACCAGCGACGCTGCGCACGAGGCAGGTGCGGTTGTTGTCGCCATAGGCTTTCCACACCGGCGACCAGGTGGTGCCCGACGCGCTGTCGCTGCAAGCCAGCCGTTTGAAGCTGTTGACCGTGGGGGCGCACAGGGCGCTAAGGGCGTCGGCGTGGTGCAGCAGACCGGCCACAAAGCTGTAGGCCGTGGGGCTGAGTTGCAGCGCGTCGCTGTTGTCCTGGAACACGGCGCGCCCCTGCGCGTCGGTGATGCTCATGTGGAAGTGCAAACCGCTGCCAGGCATGGCAGCAAAGGGTTTGGGCATACAACTGAAGACGCAGCCGTGTTTTTGCGCCACCGCGTGTGCCGCCATCTTGAACAGCATGTAATGGTCTGCGGCTTGCAGCGCCGAATGGAAGCGGTAGTTGATTTCGTACTGGCCGCGCGCGTCCTCGTGGTCCATTTGCTGCAGCCTGAAGCCCAGTTGGGTAAGGGTCTGGCGCATGTCGTCGAGAAAGGCGTGGTTGCGGTGGATGGCCTTGAGATCGTAAGAGGGTTTGTCGAGGCCGTCCTTCGCGTCGGCGCCCTGCCAGTGGCCGTTTTCGTCCTGACGCAGCAGGAAAAACTCGGGCTCGATACCGACCCACAGGGTCCAGCCGCGCGCCTTTAGGCGTTCAAGCTGGTGCTGCAGCAACTGGCGCGAGCAGCTGGCCAGGGGCTCGCCGCCGGCATAACCGTCGCAAACGGCATGGGCCACGCCGGGCAGCCAGGGCAAGGGCCGCAGGGTTTCCAGTTGCACGCGGCCGTAGTACTCGCTGCGCGCGCCATAGCGCCCCAGGCCCGTGCCCCAGATGCTCGGGCCGGCAAAACCGGCGCCGCTTTCCACCCATTCCCTGAGGTCGTCGAGCGGCACCAGCTTGCCTTTGGCAACGCCATGCAGGTCGCAAAACTGGGTCAGGATGCTATGGATGCCCTGCGAGGACAGGTCGTCGATGGTGGCTTGAATGGTGTCGGTTTGGGGCATGTTGAGTTGCTCAGGGTTGCAAGGGGTCAGACCGGACTGTCGATGCGGATCCAGGTGGTCTTGGTCTCGGTGTATTTGTCGAAGGCGTGCAGCGACTTGTCGCGCCCCACCCCGCTTTGTTTGTAGCCGCCAAAGGGGACGGTGATGTCGTCTTCGTCATACTGGTTGACGTGGACCGTTCCGGCGCGCAACGCGCGGGCCACGCCGTGCGCCTTGTTGATGTCGCGGGTCCAGACCGCCGCCTGCAGGCCGTAGATGCTCTGGTTGGCCTGTCGCACCACCTCTGCGGTGTCGGTGAACGACAGCACCGAGAGCACCGGGCCAAAGATTTCCTCGCGGGCAATGGTCATGTCAGCCGTCACGCCGGCAAAGATGGTGGGCTGCACGTAGCAGCCGCCGGTGTCCGCCAGCGCCTGCTCGCCCCCGGCCAGCAGGGCCGCGCCCTCCTGCTTGCCGAGTTCGATATAACGCAGCACCGAGTTCATTTGGGTCTGGTCGACGATGGCACCCATGACGGTGTCGGGCGCGAGCGGATTAGCGGGCGCGAAGCCTGGCACAAGCGCCAGGGCCTTTTCAAGGAACTGCTCGCGAATGCTGGCCTCGACAAACAGGCGTGAGGGCGCGTTGCAGCTTTCACCCTGGTTGAAGAAGATGCTGCCGACCGCAGCCTCGACGGCTTTGTCCAGGTCCGGGCAATCGGCAAAGACGATGTTGGGCGACTTGCCCCCCAGCTCGGTCCAGGCGCGCTTGAGGTTGCTTTGCCCGGCCATCACATGAATCTGCTTGCCGACACGGGTGGAGCCGGTGAAGGCGATGCAGTCGACGTCCATGTGCAGGGCCAGCGGCGATCCGGCCTCGGGGCCGTAACCCGGCACCACGTTGAACACGCCGGGCGGGAGGCCGGCTTCAAGCGCGAGTTCGGCCAGGCGCAGCGCCGTCAAGGGAGACTTTTCACTGGGCTTGAGCACCACGGAATTGCCGGCTGCCAGCGCCGGGGCGATTTTCCAGGCGGCCATGATCATGGGGTAGTTCCAGGGCACGATGACCCCGACCACACCCATGGGCTCGCGCTGGATCAGCGCCAGCGCGGTGCTGGCGGTGGGCGCGATTTCGTCGTAGATCTTGTCGACCGCCTCGCCATACCAGCGGATGCAATTGGCGGCGCTGTTGACATCGACACCGCGGGCGTACTTGATGGGTTTGCCCATGTCGAGCGTTTCCATCAGGGCGAGTTCGTCGGCGTGGGCAAGCAACTCGTCGGCAAATTTGATCATGACGCGTTTGCGCGCCGCCGGTGCCATGCCGCACCAGCGCCGGTCTTCAAAGGCTGCCCTGCCGGCAGCCACCGCGGCATCGACATCGGCCTGGCCGCAGCGCGCCACGGTGGTGAGCAGGCGGCCATCGACGGGCGAAATGCAGTCAAAACTCTGGCTGTCGCGGGCGTGCACGCGCGCCCCGTTGATCAGCGCGCGGCCGTCATAAATTTTTGTTGTCATGTCAAAGCCTCAAAGATAAAAGCGCTTGCTGCCTGACGGCAAGGCACCAAAAAATAGCTATTGCGCCTGCAAGACGGCGAGTTCAGCCCGCGTGGCTGCAGCGATCTCGCGCTCGCGACGGCGCGTCTGGCGCGCCACCCAGACGCTGTAGCCCACCACCACCAGGGTGACCGACACGATCAGCAGCGTGGCCGCCGCGTAAATGGTCGGGTTGATGCCGCGCCGGGCATAGCCAAAAATGACCTGCGGCAGCGTATTGACACCGGGACCTGACAGAAATTCGGCAATCACGACGTCGTCAAACGAGAGTGTGAAGGCCAGCAGGTAGGCGGCAAAAATGGCTGGCAGGATATTGGGCATGGTGATCAAAAAGAACACCTGAAAGGGTTTGGCGCCGAGGTCCATGGCGGCCTCCTCGATGGCGCGGTCCATCTCCAGCAAACGCGACTGGATCACCACCATGCCGTAGGCCATGCCCAGCAGGGTGTGCCCCAGCACAATCGTCAGCATGCCGCGCTGCGGCCAGCCAAAAGCGTTTTGCACCCCCACCATGAGCAGCAACAAGGACAGGCCGATCACCACCTCGGGCATCACCAGCGGGGCGTTGACCATGCCCGAGAACAGCGTGCGCCCGGTAAACCGGCGATAACGCACCAGCACAAAAGCGGCAAAAGTGGCCAGCACGGCCGAGGCCACGCCAGCGGCGGTGGCCACCTTGAGCGAAAGCCAGAAGCCCTCGACGATCTTGGTGTCGCGCGTGAGCGCCTCGTACCAGCGCAGCGAAAAGCCTGTGAACACGGCGTCCTGGCGCGTGCTGTTGAATGAAAACACGACCATGAAGAACAGCGGCAGGTACAGGAACAGGTAAGTCAAACCCATCCACAGCTTGCCAAAATGACGGCTCAGGAAACGTTTCATGGGCTGGCCTCAGGCTTTGGGTTCGGCCGCATCGCCGGTGTAGTGGTAGTAAATGGCCAGGGGCACAACGATGAGGCCGATCATCACCACCGCAAGTGCTGTGGCACGCGGCCAGTTGTTGCTGCTGAACATTTCATCCCAGACCACGCGGCCGATCATGATGTTCTCGGGGCCGCCGAGCAGCGACGGGATCACGAACTCGCCCACCGACGGGATGAACACCAGCATGAAACCGGCAATGATGCCCGCCTTGGACAGCGGCACGGTGACCAGCCAGAACGCCTTGAACGGCGAGGCGCCCAGGTCGTGGGCCGCCTCCAGCAATCGGAAGTCCATCTTGACCAGGTTGGCGTACAGCGGCAACACCATGAAGGGCAGGTAGACATAGGTCATGCCCACCAGCATCGAGACGTCGGTGTAGAGCATCTGCCATGGTTCCTGAATCACGCCCAAGGTCATCAACAGCTGGTTGATGACCCCCTGATCGGCAAGGATGCCCTTCCAGGCATAGACCCGCAGCAGAAAGGATGTCCAGAACGGCAGCATCACCATCATCAGCAAGGCGGGGCGCACACTGGGTTTGGCGCGGGCAATGAAATACGAAAACGGGTAACCAATCACCAGGCACAACACCGCCGTGCACAACGCATACCAGATCGAGCGCACATAGGCCTCGATGTAGAGGGTCTGAAACAGCGCGCCACCCTCACCCGTGCGAAAAATCGACCAGTAGTTTTCGTATTTGAGGTGAAGCAAGCCTGTGCTGGAATCCCAAATGGGTTTGAACGGCGAAATGTCGTTGCCCATGTCGACGAAGCTGATGTACAGCAGAATCAGGAACGGGAACAGGAAGAACAGGATCAGCCAGACAAAGGGCACACCGATGACAAAGCGCTTGCCGGGCATCGTCAAATTTGAAAGGGCCATGGCTGCTCCTCAGTCGCGCAGCACAATGCCGGCGCCGTCATGCCACCAGAAAAACACATCGTCTTCCCAGGTGATTTTGCTGAGCTCGTGGCGCGAGGTGTTGGCCTCGGTGATCTTGACGCGGGTGCCGTCGGAGGCCTGGACAATGAAGGAGTTGTAGGAGCCGAAGTAGGCAATCTCCTTGACTCTGCCCGCGAACAGGTTGTGCGCAAAGTCAGGCCGCTCCTTGCTGATTTCAATTTTCTCGGGGCGCACCGCAATCGACACCGGCATGTGCAGGGCGCCGCTGACGCCGTGGCCCACATGGATCTCGCCAATGGCCGTCTGCACGGCGCAACGGTCGGGCTGGTCGACGCTGAGCTTGCCGTCGAACAGATTCACATTGCCAATGAAATCGGCGACAAAGCGGTTGGCCGGGTGCTCGTAGACTTCTTCGGGCGAGCCCACCTGCAGCACCCTGCCCTTGCTCATGACCGCAATGCGACCCGCCATGGTCATGGCTTCTTCCTGGTCATGGGTCACCATGACACAGGTCACGCCCACTTTTTCAATGATGTTGACGAGTTCGAACTGGGTTTGCTCGCGCAGTTTTTTGTCGAGCGCGCCGAGAGGCTCGTCGAGCAGCAGCACCTTGGGCCTCTTGGCCAGGCTGCGCGCCAGCGCCACCCGCTGCTGCTGGCCGCCCGACAACTGGTGCGGCTTGCGCTTGGCGTAGGGCGTGAGTTGCACCAGGTCCAGCATCTCACCGACGCGTTGCTGGATGTCGTTTTTGGGCAGGCCCTCGCGCTTGAGGCCAAAGGCAATGTTCTCCCAGATGTCCAGATGCGGAAACAGGGCATAGGACTGGAACATCATGTTGAACGGTCGCTCGTACGGCGCCAGCTTGGCCACGTCCTGACCGCCGAGCAGAATGCGTCCGGAGGTCGGTGTCTCGAAACCCGCGAGCATACGCAGCAAGGTGGACTTGCCGCAACCCGAGCTGCCCAGCAGGGCAAAGATTTCGCCTTTGCTGATGGAGAGGTTGACTTCATCGACCGCCAGCGACTCGTCGAAACGCTTGACGAGTTTCTCAGTCACAAGGTAGTCTTTTTTGGTACCCGCATCAGCCATGGTCAACCCTCTGGTTCAGCACTACGCATCAAATAAAAAAGGGCTGCTCATACCTTGCGTACAAACAGCCCCTTGGCTTCATCAAGTCAAGGCTTTACTTGCCCTTTTTGAAGCTGTTGTAGGCATTGGCCATGGCTTCGCGGGCTTCGTTGGTGAAGCTGCTCGGCGGGATCATCTTGGCGAAGTAATCGGCCTCGACAAAGATGGTCTTGTTGCCGGCAATCTCGGGCTTGACCAGCGGCACGCCGGCCTTGTTGGCCGTGGGGTAGTTCATTTCGTTGCTCATGCGCGCTGCGTTCTCGGCACGCAGGTAGAAATCAATGAAGGCGTGGGCGTTGTTGGGGTGCTTGGCATCCTTGGTGATGGCCATGGTGTCAAAGAAGATCAGCGCGCCGGTGCTGGGCAACAGCGCTTCGATCTCATCCTTGGACTTGTTTTCCTTGGCGCGCGCCGCGGCGATGTTCATGTCACCGGACCAGCCGATGGCCACACAGGCTTTGCCGCCGGCAACGTCGTCGATCATGGTCGAGCTGAAGATGCGAACGTCCTTGCGCACCTTGGCCAGCATCTCGGTGGCCAACTTGTAGTCAGCCGGGTCGTTCGAGTAGGCGTCCTTGCCGATGTAGTGCAGCGCCACGGGAATGATCTCGGTGGGTGAATCGAGGTAGGCAATGCCGCAGGACTTGAGCTTGCTGGTGTATTCGGGCTTGAACACGAGGTCCCAGGCGTTTTCCGGCATGGGCATTTTTCCGAGGGCCTTGGCCACTTTGGTCTTGTTGATGCCGACCGTGGTGAAGCCCCAGGCCCAGGGCACCAGATGTTTGTTGTCGGGGTCGGTCTTGGCGGCCAGGGTGGCCATGATGGGGGCGTCAAGGTTGCTCAGGTTCGGGATCTTGGACTTGTCCAGGGGCTGCAGCAGGCCGCCTTCAATTTGCGGCTTGGCGAACACCGAGCCCGGCACCACGATGTCATAACCCGAATTGCCCGCCACCAGTTTGGCGTGCAGGGCCTCGTTGGTCTCGAAGGTGTCGTAGTTCACCTTGATCCCGGATTCTTTCTCGAAGGCGGCAATCATGCCCTCTGGAACGTAGTCGGCCCAGTTGTAGATGTTGAGCACTTTTTCTTCGGTGTTGACAGGCGCGGCCGCGGGTGCGCTGGCCACCGGGGCCGGAGCGGGCGCCGGTGGCTCCTCTTTTTTGCCACAACCGGCCAGAACGATGGCGGAAAGCGCAAACGACCAAAGGAATTTTTTCATCATGGAAACACTCCGAGTAAGAGAAAAATGGTGAAGGGAGACGCTAGTTTAAGTCTAGCAAAAACCAGACCAGGCATTTTTTATGGCGCTAGCGTCTAAATCAGCCCTTTTTGGGTCAATTCCTGTTGCGTCAGGTCCAAAGCCTGTCGAATCAGGCGCATCATCTCGTCGATGTCGGCATGGGTCATCGTCAACGGTGGTGCAATGATCATGCGGTCACCCACCGCGCGCATGACCAGGCCGTTCTGGAAACAATGGCGCCGGCACATCATGCCAACGGAGAGTTCTTCGGAAAAACGCTCCTTGGTGAGTTTGTTCCTGACCAGCACCAGGCCCGCGGTCAGGCCGCAGGTTTCCGCCACCCCCACCAGCGGGTGCGTCCCGATCACCTCGAAGCACTTGGCCAGGTAGGGGCCGGTGTCATCCCGCACGCGCTGCGGAAGTTGTTCGCTTTCCATGATGTCGAGATTGGCCAGCGCCACGGCACAGGCCACCGGGTGGCCGCTGTAGGTGTAGCCGTGGTTGAATTCGCCACCCTTCTCGATCAGCACCTTGGCCACGCGGTTTCCCACCATGACGCCGCCCAGCGGGATATAACCGCTGGTGACGGCCTTGGCAAAGGTCACCAGATCGGGCTTGTAGCCAAATTTCTCGTAGGCAAACCAGTGGCCAAGGCGGCCAAAGGCGCAAATGACCTCGTCGCTGATCAATAAAATGCCGTATTTGTCGACGATGCGCTGAATCTCGGGCCAGTAGCTGGCCGGCGGGATGATGACACCGCCCGCGCCCTGGATGGGTTCGGCAATGAAGGCGGCCACCTTGTCGGCACCGAGCGCCAGGATTTTTTCTTCGAGCCAGCCGGCGGCGCGCAGACCAAACGCATCGGCGGTTTCGCCTGGCAGGCCGTTCTCGAAGAAGTACGGCTGCTCGATGTGCGTGATGTTGGGGATCGGCAGGTCGCCCTGCGCGTGCATGCCGCTCATGCCGCCCAGCGAGGCCCCGGCCATGGTGCTGCCGTGGTAGGCGTTCTTGCGGCTGATGATGACCTTGCGCTGGGGCTGGCCCAGCAGGTCCCAGTAGCGGCGCACCATACGCACATTCGAGTCGTTGCTCTCAGACCCGCTGCTCGAATAAAACACATGCTCAAACGTGCGATCGCCGACCTTGGGCGCCAGCGCCGCCAGGCGGGCCGCGAGCTTGACGGCGGGCACGTTGGTGGTCTGGAAAAAGCTGTTGTAGAACGGCAGCGTCATCATCTGGTCAAAGGCGGCCTGCGCCAGCGCCTTGCGGCCATAACCGACGTTGACGCACCACAGGCCGCTCATGGCATCCAGCAGTTTCGCGCCCTCGGAATCCCAGACGTAAATGCCTTCGGATTTCACAATCACGCGCGCGCCACGGGTGGCCAGGTCGCCATGGTCGGTGAACGGGTGGATGAAATGGGCGCTGTCCAGGGCCTGGATTTCATGGGTGGACAAGGGCTGGGAAGAGGTCAAAGCGGTCATGGTGGCGATCCTTGAGTCAACAATGGAAGGGGATAAGAGAATGGGGCCTTACACGTGCAACAGCAAGTGCTCGCGTTCCCACGGCGAAATCACTTTCATGAACTCGTCGAACTCAAGTTCCTTGATTTCCGAATAGACCGTGATGAATTCCTTGCCCAGGACCTCGTGCAAATCCGACTCGCGGCGCAGCCAGTCCAGCGCCTCGCCCAGGCTGCGCGGCAGCGCGTAGGGCGAAAGATAGGCGTCGCCCTTCATCTCGGCCTTGGGCTTGATCTTGTTCTTGAGCCCGAGGTAACCGCAGGCCATGGTCATGGCCAGCGCGACGTAGGGATTGGCGTCGGCGCCAATCACGCGGTTCTCGACCCGGCGCGCCTCAGGCGATGAAATGGGCGAGCGAATGCCCACGGTGCGGTTGTCGTAGCCCCATTCGATGTTGATCGGTGCGGCGGTGTTGCGCGACAGGCGGCGGTAGCTGTTCACGTAAGGCGCCACCAGCACCATGGCCGCCGGAATGTAGCGCTGCAGGCCGCCGATGTAGTGCATGAAGGCCTCGGACGGCGTGCCGTCCGGGTTGCTGAAGATGTTCTTGCCCGTGGTCACATCCAGAATGCTCTGGTGCACATGCATCGCGCTGCCCGGCTCGCCGGCAATGGGCTTGGCCATGAAGGTGGCGTACATGTCATGGCGTAAGGCCGATTCACGCACCGTGCGCTTGAAGAAAAAGACCTCGTCGGCCAGACCCAGCGGCTCGGAATGGAAAAAATTGATTTCCATCTGGCCGGCGCCGATTTCGTGAATCAGCGTGTCGACGTTGAGTTCCATCTTGTCGCTGAAGTCGTAGATTTCCTCGAACAGCGGGTCGAACTCATTGACGGCATCGATGCTGTAGGCCTGGCGCGAAGTCTCGCTGCGGCCACTGCGGCCAATCGGCGGGCGCAGCAGCGTGTTGGGGTCGGTGTTGCGGGCGGTGAGGTAAAACTCGAGCTCGGGGGCCACGATCGGCTTCAACCCCTCGGCGGCAAACAGGTCGCACACCCGGCGCAACACGCTGCGCGGCGCAAACGGCACAAGGTTGCCCTTGTGGTCAAAACAGTCGTGGATGACCTGCGCGGTGGGGTCGCTGGCCCAGGGCACGATGCGCACGGTAGAAGGGTCCGGGCGCAACTGCATGTCCTTGTCGGTGGGGTCGATGACGTCGTAATAGGGGCCACTCTCGGGGAATTCTCCTGTGACACCCATGGCCACCACCGACTGCGGCAGGCGCATGCCCCGGTCTTCGGTGAACTTGACGCGCGGCAAAATCTTGCCGCGTGCAACGCCGGTCAAGTCGGGTACCAGGCACTCCACCTCGGTCACGCGGCGCTCATTGAGCCATTGCTCCAGATCGTTGAAATTCATTGACTTCTTGGCATTCATGGTTTGCTCCAGGGTGTAACGTGACAGCTATTTTGCGCGTTGCATCTAAAACCATTGTGAGCGAGAAATTGGTTCACAATCAGAGCCATTTAAACCCGCCACATGGTGCCACTTCTGCCTCCTTATGCTCTCGGAACTGTTGCTGACTGAGATCGCCCGACTGAACCAGCCCACCAAGCTGCCGCTGCACCGCCAGCTGTACGAAGCGCTGCGGCGTGCGATTCTGGACGGCAAGTTGGCTGCCGGCGAGCGCCTGCCCTCGAGCCGGGACCTGACCCAGGACCTGCAGCTGTCGCGCAACACCGTGGTGGCCGCCATCAACCAGCTGACCGTGGAAGGTTATCTGGTCAGCCATATTGGCAGTGGCACCTTCGTCAGCGAGAACGTGCCCCGGCTGCCCGCGCACCCGCACCGGGGTGCGCCGACCGGGCTGGCCACCCTGTCGGCGCGCGGCCTGGCTTTGAGCGGCAGCTTTTGCGCCACCGACCTCGAGATCCAACCATTTACACCGGGCATTGCCGATTTCAGCGCTTTTCCGGTGGCGCTTTGGCAACGCCTGCAAAACAAGCACTGGCGCATGACCTACCCCGAAATGCTCGACTACAGCACTTCGGGCGGCTACGCGCCGCTGCGCCGCGCCGTGGCCGACTACCTGCGGGTCTTTCGCAGTGTGCCGCTCAACCTTGAACAGGTCATCATCACCAGCGGCACGCAGGAGTCGCTGGTGCTGTGCGCCCAGTTGCTGGCCAACCAAAGTGATGCTGTCTGGCTCGAAGACCCGGCTTACTGGGGCGCCGTCAAGGCGTTCATGGCCACCGGCTTGAGCCTGCATGCGGTGCCGGTGGACGAGCAGGGTATTGCGCCCCAGCCCGCTGATGACGCCACGCCGCCGAGGCTGATCTACGTGACACCCTCGCACCAGTACCCTACGGGTGCCGTGATGTCCTTGGCCCGACGGCACCAGATACTCACGCTGGCACGCCAGCACCAGGCCTGGATCCTGGAGGATGATTACGACAGCGAATTCCGCTTCAGTGGCCCGCCCATCGCCTCGTTGGCCGGGCTCGACACCGACCAGCGCGTGATTTACCTGGGCTCGTTTTCCAAGGTGCTTTATCCGGGGCTCAAGCTCGGCTACATGGTGGTTCCCAAGGGGCTGGCCGCGGCCTTCAAGCGTGCCCACTACGACCTCAATCGCCCGGGCCAGATGCCGCTGCAGGCCGCGCTGGCCGAATTCATCGAGATGGGGCATTTCGCCAGCGCCTTGCGCCGCGCGCGGCAAAGCTACGCCCAGCGCCGCGCCAGCCTGCTCGCCGCGCTGCAGCCCTGCCTGGGGCCGCTGGCCCGGATCACCGGGGCAGAGCAGGGTTTGCACCTGTGCCTGCGCCTGCCCGACACGCTCGATGACAAGGCGCTGGCGCAGCGCATCGCCAAGCTGGGGCTGACGGTGCGCCCGCTCTCGAGCTACTGCCTGAAGCAAACCCGGCTGCGCGGTCTGATCATTGGCTATGGCTACGCCCCGCTGGCAGAAATCGAGCGCTTCGGGCCGGTGCTTGCCCGGACCATCGCAAGTGCCCTGGCGAACGGCGGCACTTCGGCATGAACGCACAAACGACCGGGGTCACTGCCCCCGTTTTCAAGCCGGGCTTCATGGTGCTGCATGGCAACCGGCTGGAAGACCTGCGCGACCTGCTCAACGAATTCCTGCGCGCCCAGCCCTTGCCGCCCCTGGTTCCCGAGGTCATTCTGGTGCAGAGCAACGGCATGAAACACTGGCTGGAGATGGCGCTGGCTGACGATGCCGCCTTGGGCATTTGCGCCGCCACCCGGCTGGAACTGCCCAGCGGCTACCTTTGGCAGGTCTATCGCAGCGTGCTGGGCGCGGATGCCGTGCCCGCGCACATGCCTTTTGACAAAAGCCATCTGGTCTGGCGCCTGGTGCGCCTGTTGCCCGTGCTGGCGGCCGGCAACCCGGTTTATGCGCCGCTGCAGCGCTACCTGGCGCGCGATACCGACGGCCGCAAGCTGTACCAATTGGCATTGCAGGTGGCCGATGTTTTTGATGCCTACCAAAGCTACCGCGCCGACTGGCTGACCGACTGGGCGGCTGGCCACGACGTGCTGCGCGGCCATGATGGCCAGCCCGGGGTGCTGGCAGAGGCCCACGCCTGGCAAGCCAGGTTGTGGCGCGACCTGCGCGCCGATGTGGGGCCCGGGCTGGCCGATGCCTCGCGCGCCAGCGTACATGCCCGCTTTATGGCCGCACTGCAGGAGCAGTTGGCGCAGAGCCAGGCTTCGGGCCAGCGCCCGGCGGGTTTGCCCCCGCGCCTGGTGGTGTTTGGCATCTCATCCCTGCCGATGCAAACGGTCGAGGCGCTGGCGCAATTAGGCGAGGTCTGCCAAGTGCTGATGCTGGTGCAAAATCCCTGTCAGTATTACTGGGGTGACCTCGTTGCCGGCCATGACCAATTGCGCGCCCAGCTGCGCCACCGCCAAGCCGTCAGGCCGGTGGCCAGCGACAGCCATCCGCTACTGGCCTCGTGGGGCAAACAGGGTCGCGATTATCTGCACCTGCTGGATGACTTTGACAACGTGGCGCTGTACCGCCAACACATGCACCGGGTCGATGTGTTTGTCGACCCGGTGGACGGACCCAACGCACCGACGCTGTTGAACCAGCTGCAGTCGGGCATCCTGAACCTTGAACCAGCCCACAACGCGCTTGACGCCAAACGCGACGTGCGGCCGGACGACGACAGCATCCGCCTGGTGACCTGCCATGGCGCGCAGCGCGAAGTCGAGGTGCTGCATGACCGGCTGCTGGCGTGGTTCGACGCCGACCCGGCTTTCATGCCGCGTGATGTGATGGTGATGGTGCCCGACATGGCAGCCTTTGCACCCCACATTCAGGCGGTCTTTGGCCGTTTTGCCGCCGGGCAGGTCCGGCATATTCCGTATTCGGTGGCCGACACCACGCCGCGCCAGTCGCCGCTGGTGCAGGCGCTGGAGCAGCTGTTGTCACTGCCCAACGCCAGGGTGTCGCTGGCCGAATGGCTAAGTCTGTTCGAGGTGGCTGCAGTGCGCCAGCGTTTTGGCCTCGATGAAGCCGATGTGGCCCAAGTGCACGACTGGCTGGCCATGGCCGGTGTGCGCTGGGGCCTGGACGCCCAGCACCGCATGGCCTGGGGTGTGCCGGCGGGGGTGCCGGGCCTGGACCAAAACACCTGGGCCTTTGGCCTGCGGCGCCTGCTGCTGGGTTATGCCGTGGGAGCGGGTGCGCCATGGGGCGACACCTTGCCGCAGGCGGCCCTGAACGGGCTGGATGCCGTTGTCATCAGCGCCCTGCTCGACTGGGTGGAGACCGTCAACCAGACCCTGCAGGAACTCTCTGGCAGCAAAACGCCCGCCCAATGGGGCTTGACTCTGGCCGGCGTCGTCGAGCGCTTCTTTGCCGCCGCCGATGACGTCGATGAGCGGCTCATCCAGCGTTGCCTGGCGCCGCTGGAGGTATGGCTGCAAGCCTGCGAGGCGGCACAGTTGGAGACTCCGCTACCGCTGGACGTGGTGCGCGAGTTTTGGCTGTCGCAGATCGAAGAAAGCAGTTTGCAGCAGCGCTTTTTTGGCGGTGGCGTGCAATTTGGCACCCTGATGCCGATGCGCTCGATTCCGTTCCAGGTGATCTGCCTGCTGGGCATGAACGACGGCGACTACCCGCGGCAAAAGACCGCGCGCGACTTTGACCTGATGGACGTGAGCTGGCGCGCGGGTGACCGCTCCCGCCGCGAGGATGACCGCTACCTGTTTCTGGAGGCCCTGCTGTCGGCACGACAAAAACTTTACATCAGCTGGCAGGGCCACCGTGCCACTGACAACAGCGAACAACCGCCTTCGGTGCTGGTAGCGCAACTGCTGGACTACCTGAATGCAGGCTGGCAGGGTGCCCCCGAGCCGCGCCAGCAACCGCTGCAGGCGTTCTCTGAAGCCTACTTTTTGCAGGATTCGCCCTTTGAGAGCTACGCCAACGACTGGGCACGGGTGCATGAACAGCCAGCACCCCAGGCGCCGCAGGTTAGCCACCCTGCCCTGGCCGCCCCCAGCGCATTAACGCTGGCCGACCTGCGGCAACTGCTGCGCCAGCCGGTCGAGGTGTTTTTCAAGTCGCGCCTTCGGGTCAGGCTTGACACCCTGGAAGAGCTGGAACAAACCGAGGAGCCCTTCGCGCTCAATGGCCTGGAACAGTACCAGGCGGGCCAGGCGATGCTCGACGCCGCGGAACCCCTTCTGGCCCTTGAGAAACTGAGGCTCTCGGGCCAACTGCCGATGGCCGCCTTTGGCCAGCGCCTGGCCGCAGACTTGCAGGCCAAGGCGCAAGTGGTGCTGGACCGGCGGGGCGAATGGACATTGCGCTACCCCGAGCCCCTGCCAGCGCAGTCAATTCAGCTGCAGTTGGGGGGCATCGGCCTCACGGGCACGCTGGAGGGGCTTTGCAGCGGGGACGCCGGCTGGCTGCAGTTGGACCAGCGCGTTGGTGCCGTGCTGGAGGGCGAAAAAGAAGCGCGCACGGCACGCGTCCATGTGGTGGCCGGCCTGTGGGTGCAGCATCTGGCGGCCTGCGCCAGCGCCATGCCGCTGACCAGCGTGCAACTGGGGCTGGACGGCCAGGTCATCTTTGTCCCCCTGCCCCAGGCGGACGCCCTGCGCATGTTGCAGGGGCTGGTCACGGCCTACCTGGCGGCGTGGGAGCGCCCGTTGCCGGTGGCCTGCAAATCCGCCTGGGCCTACCTGCAAGCCCAGGCGCAGGCAGCCCGGCTGGCCGCAACCGATCCCGACAAGGAGCCCAAAGACCCGCACGATGCGGCCCAGGCCGTCTTTGAAGGCTCGCACAAGGCCGGTGAACGCGCCAAGTCAGCCTACCTGGCGCGTGCGTTCGAGAGTTATGACCAGATCGAGGCCGAGTTGCCGGCCTGGGCCGAGCGCCTGTATGGCGACATGGCCCGGCACCTTCAACTGACCCAAAGCGAAGGCGTGAGCGCATGAGCGAGATCAAAAAACTCGACCCACTGACCCTGTCTTTGAGCGGCCTGCAGGTGATCGAGGCTTCGGCCGGCACAGGCAAGACCTGGACACTGGCGGCGCTGTATGTGCGCCTGGTGCTGGGCCATGCGCCTGGCCACAGCGACATCAGCCAGGGCTTGTACCCGCCGCAAATCCTGGTCATGACCTTCACCGATGCCGCCACGGCCGAGCTGCGCGGGCGCATCCGCGCGCGCTTGTCGCAGGCGGCGCGCTACTTTCATCATGGCGAGCAAGCCGGCGTAGAGGTCGATGATTTTCTGCGCACGCTGCGCGCTGAGATTGATGTCGGGCAATGGCCGGCCTGCGCCGAGCGGCTGGACGTGGCTGCCCAGTGGATGGACGAGGCCGCGATTTTCACCATCCACGGCTGGAGCAGCCGGATGCTTAAAACCCACGCCTTCGACAGCGCCAGCCTGTTCCAGCAAAGCCGGGTGGAGGACAGCGCGCGGCTCAGGCTGACTGCAGTGCAGGACTATTGGCGCAAGTGGTTTTACCCGCTGACGGCCGAGCAGCTCGGCGCACTGCAGTCGCTTGTCAGCGACCCGCAGGATCTGCTGGTCCAACTGGGACCACTCTGGGCCAAAGAGGACAAGGCACCGCATTCCGCCACCGCGCCGGAGCCAGGAGCCTGGGCGGCAGAGCGTTCTGCTGCGTGTCCCCCGCCCTGCGGGCTCCTCCTTTT
>JAIPCZ010000063.1 GCA_021737975.1 Polaromonas sp.
ATGACTGCAGGCTTCGTGATGGACTGGCCTCAGGCTGATGCCGCCACGCTCTGAGCGGCCAGAAAAGCCACCGCCGCCGCGACACCATCGGTGCCAAAAGGAATCTTTTGCACCGTCATGGCCGCTTCAATGCCGGCCAGCGCCCCCAGGATCATGGGCTCGTTCATGTCGCCCAAGTGACCAATCCGAAATACCCGCCCAGCCAGTGGCCCCAAGCCCCCGGCCATGGCCACCTGAAAACGCTCACGGGCCACGGTGCGCAGGACTTCGGGGTCGATGCCGGGTACGACCTCGATGGCCGTGACCGAGGCCGAGCGCGTCTCGGGCAAACGGGCATGAAAACGCATGGCCCCCGGCACCGCCCAGCGCTCGACCGCCGCATGCACCGCGCCCGCCAAGTGCTGGTGCCGCGCCCACACATGGGGCAAGCCTTCCTCTTCGAGCAAAGCAATGGCCGTCTCCAGCCCGGCGATGTGGGCCAGCGGCGGCGTGCCGCAAAACTTGGCCGACTGGTTGTCGCTGTCGCGGCGTTGCCAGTCCCAGTAAAAACGCGGTTCGGCATGGCGGGCTGACCAGGCCATGGCTTTGGCGTTCACGGCCACAAAGCCCAAACCGGGCGGCATCATCAGGCCCTTTTGCGAGCTGCCCAGGGCCACGTCCACGCCCAAGGCGTCCATGTCAAACGGGCTGGCGGCCAGTGAGGCCACCACGTCGACCACATACAGCGCCGGATGCGCCGCCGCGTCGATGGCGCGGCGCACCGCCTCCAGGTCGCTGGTCACGCCGCTGGCGGTGTCGGTGTGCACCACCAACACCGCGCTGATGCTGTAGTCCTTGTCTTCGCGCAGGGCTTGCTCGATCGCGGCCACGTCAAAGGGATGGCCCTCTTGGTAGGGCGTGCGCTGCAAAGCGATGCCCATGCCCTCGATCTGGATCGCCCATTGGTCCGAAAAATGGCCCGAACCGGCCAGCAGCAAAGTGTGCTGCGGCGACGCCAGGTTGGCCGCTGCCGACTCCCACATGCCATGGCCGTTGCTGGCAAACAGGAACACCTCGGAGTTTGGGCTGTGCAGCAGACGCTTCATGCCGCTTTCACATTCAGCGATCATGGCCCCCACCCGAGGGTCGGTCAGATCGGTCATGGGCCGCTGCATGGCGTGCATGACCTCGTCGGGCACATGGGTCGGTCCTGGCGAATGCACAAACCGGATACCGGGAATGCGGGGAGTGGAGGGTGAAAAGCGGTTCATGCCATGCCTGCGGGTCGTTGAAACAAGATTTCAGTTTAAAGCGACCCGTGGCGCACCGCTGTGTCCTGCGCGATAGCACCAGACTTTAGACAAAACAGGCGCAGGCCAGCGCCAGTGCCCGCAACGGCATTTCAAGCAAACCGCGCCGGCCGAGTTGATCGAGAAGGCGCGGCGCTGCTCGGAACAAATGGACCACGCCACATGGTTTGTCACCGATGGTATAGCCGTGGCCACCTCATCTGGAGGGAGCGTCGTGCGCATCGACTCCGTTTCTTGCGAGCGGGCCAGACGTTCAGGTCGCCTCGACGGCGCGCGCGGCGCGTGTGGTCTGCACATAGCCACGGCCGCAGAGCAGCATCAATCCAGCGGCCAACAAAAGGGCGGTGGTGGATGTGGCCGTCATCGCCAGAATCAAGCCATCGGAACGCGGCTTCAGCGCGTCGGAGATGGCGCCCACGACGGCCGGGCTGAGCGAACCCAGGACCATATTGAACATGATAATCAGCGAGATAAGGCGCGCACGCAGCGGCGCCGGGGTCATCTCTTGCAGGGCCGTCGGAAACACCATCGTGCCGGCCATCAGGAAGGTGTGATGCAGGGCCATCAGTGTGAACAGCTCCACCGGCGTTCTTGCCAAATAAAGCGTTGCGGCAAAAACGCCGCTGGCTGCTGCGGCGAAGGCCAGAACCCGCACAGGCAACAACGGGCCCAATCGCGGGGCCAGCCACTTCATGCCCACATTGGCAATCAACAGCCCGAGTCCCGCTGACACGAATGTGGCGATGCCCATCGCATTGCCCAGGTCCAGCGGCGACACGCCCATCTGGCGCATGGCCACCACGGGGATGAAAGCGCCGGTGGCGCCAAAGCCGAACACCAGCAAACCCACCGACAACATGAATGTGGCAAACGTGAAGCGCTGGCTGCGCAAAAACGGCCAGACAGACGGCTTTTTGGCTTGCACAGCTGTCGTGGCACCCGGGTGCGGCAGGGCCAGCGCTCGCTTGTTGATGGGCAGCAACAGGATCATTGGCACGAACACGATGCCCGGAAGCGCCGTGGCAAAGAAGGCCAGCCGCCATGTCGGCAAGGCTTGCAGAACCTCGGGCAGCAACGGCCGCCAGAGGTCAATGGCGTGGATCATCCACCCGCACATCGCGATGACGAGGCCAACCACCAAGCGCCCGGTGACGACGAACAAGGAGTTGGCCAACTGCCGCTGGCCGCCGCGAAATAGCTCGGGAATCAAGGCATAGGCAATAGGCAGCAAGCCGGCCTCGGCAGCACCCACTAAGGCGCTGGTGACAAACAGTTCGTTGAAATCGCGCGCCAGGCCGCAAGCGCCAACGGCCAGGCTCCAGGTGGCGATGCAGCCGGCCAACACCGTGCGGCGGTCAAATCGATCAGACAACCACGCAATGGGGTAGCCGACCACGGCCGCGAACAAGGCCACGCTGACCCCTTGCAACAGGCCAAACTGCAGGTCGGTCAGCCCCAGTGCCTTGCGCAAGGGCTCGGCCTGCAATCCGAAGATCTGCCGGTCCATGTAGGTGTACAGGCCCAGCGCGATCAGCACCAGCAAGCTGACCCACGCGCCCGTCGGCGCCCGTTCGGATGCCTTGCTTTCGGCCGGCGTCAAGGTAGCCTCAGTTTGAACGGCCATGGCGTTGCTCCAGTTGTGTACGTAGTGCGTTGTCCGACAGGGGCTCACCGGTGGCGTGCTGCATCATGGCGTCCAGATCATGGCGTGCACCTTGCTGCCAGATGCGCGGCGCCAGCCAGTCGCCGAGTGCCCCCTGGGCTTGAAGGTCGGGCACGTCACGGCGCAAGGCAGCGAAGCACTGCGCCGCCACCATGGCGCCCAGAAGGTAGGCCGGGAAGTAGCCAAACATGCCTTGCACCCAGTGCGGGTCTTGCAAGGGGCCCTGGCTGAACGGCGCTTGCGGGTTCACGCCCAACAGCCGCTGAAGGTGCTCGTTCCACCATGCAGGCACGTCGTCGACCTCGATTTGGCCTTCGACCAGCGCCTGCTCAATCTGCACACGCATGATGACATGCAGTGGATAAGTCAACTCGTCGGCCGCTACGCGGATGGGGCCGGGCCGGATGCGTTGCAGCAGCCGCGCCAGGTTGTCTGGCTCGAATGCGGGTTGTGAACCGAAGGCCTGGCGCAGCAATGGCGTCAGCAACTGGCAGAAGGCGGGCTCTGGTGCCAGTTGGCGCTCGAAAATCAAGGCCTGGCCTTCGTGCAGTGCGGCCGAGTGGGGCCCTGCAAGCGGTTGGCCCAGCCAAGCCCGTGGCAGGTTCTGTTGGTAGCGCGAATGTCCCGTCTCGTGGATCGTGCCGATCAGGGCGGGCAGGAAGTTGGTCTCGTCGAAACGCGTGGCCATGCGCACGTCTTCAGGCACGCCACCGGTGAAAGGGTGCTGCGTGGTGTCCAGGCGGCCGGCATCGAAGTCGAAGCCCAGCAAGGCCATCACCTCTTCGCACAGCCGTTTTTGCGCTGCGGCCGGAAAGGGGCCAACAGGCGCCAACGGCGGCGGCGAGTTGGCCTGCGCAACCAAGGCCTGTTCGACAAGCGGCGGCAGCCAGCCCTGAACTTGCCCAAATAAGGCGTTCACCCGGGCCATGCGCAGGCCCGGCTCCCAACGCTCCAGCAAGGCGTCCATGGGCTGCAGACCCAAGGCATCGCCCAGCCGCGCGGCCGATTCGCGCGTCACGGCCACCACCGGTGCCCAGGCGTCGGCAAAGTTGTCCCAGTTGTCGTCCTGCCGGGCGCGGCCCCAGGCCTGCATGGCCGCACCGGTGACGAGTTCACGGCGCTCGGCCAGGGTCGCCGGAATCGCGGCTTCGATGCGGCGCGCCTGACGCATGCGCGCGAAGTTCAACGCCGCATCGCCCTGCAAGTGCTCGTGAGCAGCGGCTTCGAACTGCTGGGCGAGGGTGGGATCGGCCTGCAACTGCTTGATCAACACGGCCAAAGCCGCCTGCGCGGCCGCGCGAGCGGGCCCGCCCGCGGGCGGCATGTGGGTCATGCGGTCCCAGGAGGCGATGGCCTGCAGATGCTCTAGGTCATGCACGCGTCGGTGGTGTGCCACCAGGGCGTCGTAGGCAGGCGACTTGCTCATTCAGACCTCTCATCAGTCGGATTGCAGCAGCAGGTCGGCTATCGCCGAAAGGCGAAGCGCACGCCGCGCGCGATGCCTGCAGGCGGCACCATGTTGTGGTCGTCGCCCTCGTGGACCACGGTCTCCACATGCAAGCCGGGCGAGGCGAGCGCTGCGAGCCTGGCCCCGAGCTCGACCGTGTTAGGCACCATGCGGCATTCTTCGGTCATGTCGCGAAAGTCTTGCTCGGCGGCGGGCAGGCCGGGGACGAAGCGTGTCGTCGATTCCAGCGCGCCGACCGTGATGAGTGCCCGGGTCCTGGCTTGCCCGGCGAGCACCCGCTCGCTGAAGGCGGCTTCGTGTTTCAGCACGGCGCAGTCGTTCCACCAGATCGACGGGCTGATGGCCACGAACTGTTGGAACGACGCCGTGTGGCGGAACAGCGCGTGCAGCGTCGTCAGCCCACCCAGCGAATGACCCATCAGCACCTGCTCCTGCCGGTTGATGGCCACCATCGCCTCAACGCGCGGCTTGACCTCTTCCTCGATGACGCGGAAATAGTTGTCCATACCGCCAAAACCTTCGGACGGCCGGGGCATCTTCGCGATGAAACCCTTCTTCAACCGCTCTTCGGAGATCGGTGTCGTCAGGTCGATCGTGCGCAGGTCCAACGCGGTGATAACGCTGTCGGTGGGGTAGCCGATGCCAACCACGACAGGGTCGATCACGTCCGGCCAGCAGGCCTGGATGCGGGCGGTGTCAACCGCAATGCCGAAGTGCAAGTTGCCGTCGATCAGGTAAATGACTGCGTGGCCTTCCGGTGGCGTCGGTCGCCGCGTGGGGATGGAGACAAAAAGCCGGTAGGCACGGCCGTTGACCTTGGATGTGAAGTCAATGACCCGGGCATTGAGGGCCATCTCGGCGCTGGGTGCGGATGTCGCGGTTGTTTCCATGTTGAGCGTCCAGTTGAGGGTATAGATCGAGGAGCGGGCCGGTTCGGCCAGGTCAGCCCCACAGGGCCGGCTGAGGTGGCTGCACAACTCCTTGGCCGAAGGTCATGGCGTGGGTGCGGTCGCCCACCTGAAGCAAGGGCCCATCCAGGTCCGCCCAGCGGGCCAGCTGAGCCACCAGGAAGGCCGGCGCCATGCCCAGCGAGGTGCCACACATATTGCCCACCATCAGGTCGAATCCCTGCGCACGCGCCTCATTCGCCAAGGCCAGTGCCTCGGTGAGGCCGCCGCACTTGTCGAGCTTGATGTTGATGGCCTGGTAGCGGTCATGTAGGGCCGGCAACGAGGAGCGGTCGGTGCAGGACTCATCGGCGCAAATTGGGATCGGTGAGTGCAGGCCAGCCAGCGCCTCGTCCGCACCGCGCGGCAGTGGCTGCTCAATCAGCTCGACACCGGCTGCGATCAGATCGCTCATCAGATCGGCCAACAACCCGGCCGTCCAGGCTTGATTGGCATCGATCACGATGCGGGCTTCGGGCAGCTCCTCGCGCACGATGTGCAGGAGGTCCAGATGGCGCTGCGCGTCAACCTTCAGCTTGATCAGCGGCAGGCCTCGGGCCGCGCGCGCCCTGCGCCGCACCTCTTCGTGGCTTCCCAGGCCGAGGGTGAACGCCGTGACCACGGGCCTGGGCTGCGGCAGGCCGGCCAAGGCCCAAACGGGCAGACTGCGCTGCTTGGCGCGCAGATCCCACAGCGCGCAGTCGACTGCGTTGCGGGCGCCGCCGGCAGGCAGCAGATTCAGCAGGTCCATGCCGCTCAGGTCGTCACGCAACAGCGTCGCGACCGCATCGATCTGCGCCGCCATCGATGCCGGCGTCTCGCCGTCGTAATCGACACCCGCTGCTTCGGCCCGACCCGTGTGGCCGCTACCGTCGGTCAGGCTGACCGAGATCAGGGGCAGCTCATGCATCACCTCGCGCGAGATCTCGAAAGGCTCGCGCAGCTGCCAGCGCTCCAGCAGGACCTCGACGCGCAAAGTCATGCCAGCAGGGCCCTGGCAATCGCGTCCACACCGCCGCGCATCGGGTCACACACCGGCAGGCCCAGTTCGTCTGCGACCGCATGGCGATAGCGGGTCCAGGCCGTGTCGTCGAGCGAGGACGAGTTGATGGCAACGCCCACGCAACGTACCGATGGATTCGTCAGCTGCGCGGCCTCGACGTAGCGGCGGATCGCCTCCTGAAGGCTCGGCAGCGGGATGTGAGGGTAGTCCTCGATGGTGCTGCGCGAAGGATCGTGACACAGCACGATCGCGTCGGGCTGCGAGCCGTGCAACAGGCCCAAGGTCACGCCAGCATAGGCAGGATGGAACAGCGCTCCCTGGCCCTCGATCACGTCCCAATGGTCAGTTGTGTTATCAGGCGACAGCAACTCGGCCGCACCTGAAATGAAGTCGGCCACGACGGCGTCGATGGCAATGCCTTCGCCGGCAATCATGATGCCGGTCTGGCCGCTGGCCCGGAAGCTGGCCTTAGCACCAAGTGCCTGGAGTGCCCGTGCCAGGGCCAGTGCGGTGTACTTTTTGCCCAGCGCGCAATCGGTGCCTACGGTCAGCACACGCCGGCCGCTGCGCTTGCGGCCCGTGCCGGTAGGCAAGGGCAAGTCGGAGTGGCGCACATTCACCAACCGCGCACCGCTGCGTGCCGCTGCTGCGGCCAGGGCCGGGCAGCTTTCCAGGCGCGTGTGCATGCCACTGACGATGTCCAGACCCGCGTCCAAGGCCTGCACCAAGGCCGGCACCCAGGCCGGCGGGAGTTGCCCGCCGACCGGTGCCACGCCAATCAACATGGAGCCGGCTCCCCGCCCCGCCCCTTCTGCGGGCGTGACCACGGGCAGACCCAGGCTCACAGTAGCTTGCGGCAAGGCCCACTCGCCGATCACGTCAGCAGGACACCAGTCGCGCAATCCGAAGCCGGTCTTGGCGTCTGACTTTAGCGTGACGTCGCCAAGAAAGAGGAGATAAGGTTTCCGCAGGTTTTGCATGCGGTGGATAATATATCATCCACTGTGTTTTGTAAAGCCAACCTCCGTCGGCTTTACGCGGCGGCGCCGATGGTATTTACAGCGGTGGCGTGTTGGCGCTGACCACCACGGCCCCGTCATCGCCGACGTTGCGAAAGCGATGGGGCAGGCGGCTCGAAAACAGGTAGCCGTCACCGGCCCCGAGTACCTTTGCGACGCCGCCGACCGTGACTTCGACCTGCCCCTGGATGACGACGCCACCCTCGTCACCTTCGTGACTGTACGGCTGCGCGGCCGTTTCGGCGCCTGGTGCATAGCGCTCCAGAAGAATCT
>JAIPCZ010000064.1 GCA_021737975.1 Polaromonas sp.
GGACACCGGTGGTTCCAACGTGCAGTTTTCCATCAACCCCGAGGACGGGCGCATGGTGGTGATCGAGATGAACCCGCGTGTCAGCCGCTCCAGCGCGCTGGCCTCCAAGGCGACGGGTTTCCCGATTGCCAAGGTGGCCGCCAAACTGGCGGTGGGCTACACGCTCGATGAGCTCAGGAACGAGATCACGGGCGGCGCCACGCCGGCCAGCTTCGAGCCCAGCATCGACTACGTGGTCACCAAGATCCCGCGTTTTGCCTTCGAGAAATTCCCCGCTGCCGACAGCCGCCTGACGACCCAGATGAAGAGTGTGGGCGAGGTCATGGCGATGGGCCGGACCTTCCAGGAGTCGTTTCAGAAGGCCTTGCGCGGCCTGGAGGTCGGCGTTGACGGCATGAACGAGAAAACCCAGGACCGCGAAATACTGGAGCGCGAGCTCGGCGAGCCCGGGCCTGACCGCATCTGGTACGTGGGCGACGCTTTTGCCGCCGGCTGGAGTGTGGACGAGGTGTTTGAACTCACCAAGATTGACAAATGGTTTTTGGTGCAGATCGAGCAAATCGTCAAGATCGAGCTTGAAATTGAGCAGCTGCCGCACCCTGCGGTGGGCACCGCGCTCGACTCAATCGATGCAGCCACGTTGCGCGCGCTCAAACAGAAGGGCTTTTCAGACCGGCGCCTGGCCAAACAGTTCAAGACCAGTGACACGGCGGTGCGCGCGCGCCGCCATGCACTGGGGGTGCGCCCGGTGTACAAACGGGTCGACACCTGCGCGGCTGAATTTGCCACCAACACCGCCTACCTGTATTCCACCTACGAGGCCGAGGGCGCCGAGTGTGAAGCCGCTCCCACCAACAACAAGAAGATCATGGTGCTCGGAGGCGGACCGAACCGCATCGGTCAGGGCATCGAATTTGATTACTGCTGCGTGCATGCGGCGCTGGCGATGCGTGAAGACGGTTACGAAACCATCATGGTCAACTGCAACCCCGAGACGGTCTCCACTGACTACGACACATCGGATCGCCTCTACTTTGAGCCGCTGACGCTCGAGGACGTGCTGGAGATTGTCGACAAGGAAAAGCCTTATGGGGTGATCGTGCAATACGGCGGTCAAACCCCCTTGAAACTGGCGCTCGACCTGGAGGCCAACGGTGTTCCCATCATCGGCACCAGCCCCGACATGATCGACGCCGCGGAAGACCGTGAACGCTTTCAGAAACTGCTGCACGAACTCAAATTGCGCCAACCGCCAAACGCCACGGCCCGCACCGAGCCGGAGGCCCTGGAAAAGGCCGCTGCCCTGGGGTATCCGCTGGTGGTGCGCCCGAGCTACGTGCTCGGCGGCCGGGCCATGGAAATCGTGCATGGGCAGCGTGACCTGGAGCGTTATATGCGCGAAGCGGTCAAGGTGTCCCATGATTCGCCCGTGCTGCTCGACCGATTCCTGAACGATGCCATTGAGTGTGATGTGGACTGCGTTCGCGACGCCGTCGGTCAGACCTATATCGGTGGTGTCATGGAACACATTGAACAGGCCGGTGTGCACAGCGGCGACTCGGCCTGCTCGCTGCCACCCTACAGCCTGTGCCTGGATACCGTGACCGAGATCAAGCGCCAGACCGCCGCCATGGCCCATGGGCTGAATGTCGTGGGTTTGATGAACGTGCAGTTCGCCATCCAGCACCTTGACGGGCAGGACGTGATTTTTGTGCTCGAAGTGAACCCGCGGGCATCGCGCACCGTGCCCTTTGTCTCCAAAGCCACGGGTGTGCAGCTCGCCAAGGTGGCGGCGCGTTGTATGGTCGGTCAAACGCTGGCCTCGCAAGGGATCATCCGAGAGGTAAATCCGCCCTATTTCAGTGTCAAGGAAGCGGTCTTCCCCTTCGTCAAGTTCCCGGGTGTCGACACCATCCTGGGCCCGGAGATGAAATCCACCGGCGAGGTCATGGGTGTCGGAAAGACCTTTGGCGAAGCCTTTGTCAAGTCGCAAATGGGTGCCGGCAGCAAGCTGCCGCGTCCATTCATGGCAAACGGCGAGCCCGCCGGCAAGGTGTTCCTGTCGGTCAAGAACAACGACAAGCAGCGGGCCATCGAAGTGGCCAAGTCACTGGTGGCGATGAATTTTGCCGTGGTGGCGACCAAGGGATCAGCGGCCGCCATCAACGCCGCCGGTGTGCCCTGCGGTGTCGTCAACAAGGTCACAGAAGGACGCCCGCACATTGTCGACATGTTGAAGAACAACGAGATTGTGCTGGTCATCAACACCGTGGAAGAGCGTCGCAACGCGATTGCGGATTCACGACAAATTCGAACCTCGGCACTGCTGGCCGGGGTCACGACGTTTACCACCATTGCGGGCGCTGAAGCCGCCGTGCAAGGCATGCGTTACATGGACGCGCTCGATGTGATTTCGGTGCAGGAGATGCATGCGCAATTGAACGCAGGGTAAACCTGTGCTCAGCCGCCTCATATTCGCGGCATAATTGAACCCATACCGCCGACCGGCAACGTTCGGCGGTTTCATTTTTGTGTTTCAACTTTCACGGAGCTGCTCGTGGCGACCCTTCCCCTTACCAAGCGTGGTGCTGACAAACTCAAGGCCGAGTTGCATCAACTCAAAGCGTTTGAGCGCCCAGCGGTCATCAACGCCATTGCCGAGGCGCGCGCGCAGGGTGATCTGAGCGAAAACGCAGAATACGACGCGGCCAAGGACAAGCAGGGCTTTGTCGAAGGGCGAATCAAGGAAATCGAAGGCAAGCTCTCGGCGGCGCAAATCATCGACCCTACTGAGCTCCATGCAGATGGCCGAGTGGTATTTGGAGCCACGGTGGAACTCGAGGATGAGGCGTCCGGACAAAAAGTCAGCTATCAGATCGTCGGTGAAGATGAGGCCGATCTCAAGCTCGGTCTCATCAATATCAACAGCCCGATTGCGCGCGCCCTGATCGGCAAGGTTGAAGGCGACACGGCCGAGGTGCAGGCGCCCGCCGGTTTGCGCCGCTACGAAGTGATGTCGGTCAGCTATTGCTAGATGGCTGCGCGCGCTCAGGCCTTGGCGCCCTGGTTGGCCGCCCTGTGGTGGGGCAGCCTGACCACCCTGGGAGCGTTGGTCGTGCCCTTGCTGTTCGCGCACTTGCCAAGCCCGGCCCTGGCGGGCGGCATGGCTGCCAAATTGTTCACCGCGCAGTCCTGGCTTGGCACGGGTTGTGGCTTGCTGCTGTTGCTCCTGAGCCGGCCGGGCCAGGAACTGCCCGCGACCGGCCGCTCTCAATCCGCCATGATGTTCGTGTTATTGGGGGTGCTGCTGGCGCTTCTGTCGGAATTTGCGGTCGCTCCCCGGATTGTGAGCCGGGAGAATTTGCGACTGTGGCACAGTGTCGGCAGCGTGATGTTTGTGCTGCAGTGGCTGTGCGCCGGGATCACGTTCTGGAAGATGACGCGGCCTCTTGCAGGTTCATTGCAGGGCAGACTTTAGTCTGCCAGGTCGACTGAAGTCGACCCTACAGGTCAGGTTTGGCTGCGTTTCTTGATGCTGATTTGTTTGGGCTTGGAGCGTTTCACCTGGCCGCCTGAGGTCAGGCGCTGGTTGCCCAGGACGCGAAGGGTTTTGACCTCGGGCCGCTGGCCGCCACGGGTGCTGTACTTGAGCACCTTGACGTCGCGCGGACCGGGTTTGCGGTCTTCGTCAGCGGTCTTTTCGCGCTCGGGCAAGGGCCGCCAAAGCACCAGCAATTTGCCGATGTGCTGGATCGGGGCGGCGTTCAGTTCATCGGCCAGGGTTTGGAACATGGCTTCGCGCGCGGCACGGTCGTCGGAAAAAACGCGGACCTTGATCAGGCCGTGGGCCTTCAGCGCGGCATCGGCTTCTTTTTTGACGGCATCGGTCAGGCCGTCGCCACCCACCATGACCACGGGATCGAGGTGGTGGGCGTCGGCGCGATGGGCTTTGCGTTGGGCGGGGGTCAGTTGAATTTGAGACATAACGATATTATCGGTGAGAACTATGAAATCAGCAGTGAAAAGCAGCAAGGTCAATCGGGCATGGCTCAACGATCACGTCAATGACACCTACGTCAAGCTCGCCAAAAAAGAGGGCTACCGGGCGCGCGCGGCCTACAAGTTGCAGGAAATTGACGAGACCCTGCACCTGATCAAGCCCGGCCAGTTGGTGGTGGACCTGGGTTCGGCGCCGGGCGCCTGGAGCCAGTACGTGCGGCGCAAACTCTCACCCAAATCAGCCACCGGTGGGGGCGCCGCCGCGGGTGAGCTCAACGGCCGAATCATCGCGCTTGACCTGTTGCCGATGGAGGCGATCGAAGGCGTGGTGTTCATCCAGGGGGACCTGCGCGAGGATGCGGTGCTGGCCGAATTGGCGGAGCACATGCAGGGCCGGCTGGCGGATGTGGTGATCTCCGACATGGCGCCCAACCTGTCGGGCATCAGTTCGGCAGACGCCGCACGCATCGAACATTTGATTGAACTTGCGCTCGAATTCGCCCGGGACCACCTCAAGCCTGAAGGGGCGCTGGTGGCTAAGGTGTTTCATGGCGGCAGTTACGACGTGCTGTACCAGCGTTTTCGTGACACCTTTGTCACCGTCAAGCGCATCAAGCCCAAAGCCTCGCGCGACAAGTCGTCAGAGACCTTTTTGATCGGCTTGGGTTTGAAAAAGGCCTGAATTCCTTGCATTCGCTGTGGCTGATGCTGCCGGGGCTTGTCGAAGGGGTGGCTGAAGCGCCTAGAATCTCTCATCTTATACGGTGTATTCACCCATGCATTTCTACTGGAGTTTGGCTTGAACAATCCATGGTTTTCAAAAATTGCGGTCTGGATGGTCATTGCGATGGTGTTGTTCACCGTCTTCAAGCAATTTGACACCCGTCCGGAAGCTGGTGCCGGCTATCTGGGTTACTCCGACTTTCTGGAAGAAGTTCGCGGCAACCGGATCAAGAGCGCCATCATCCAGGAGGGCCAAAGCGGCACTGAGATTGTTGCGGTCACCGTGGATGACCGCAAGGTTCGCACTACCGCCACCTACCTCGACCGCGGTCTGGTCGGTGACCTGATTGCCAATGACGTCAAGTTCGACGTGCGCCAGCGTGAAGAAGGCTCGCTGCTGATGACGCTGCTGGTGAGTTGGGGTCCGATGCTGCTGTTGATTGGCGTCTGGGTTTATTTCATGCGCCAGATGCAGGGCGGCGGCAAGGGTGGCGCTTTCAGTTTTGGCAAGAGCAAGGCGCGCCTGCTTGATGAAAACACCAACACCGTGACCTTCGCCGACGTGGCGGGCTGTGATGAAGCCAAGGAAGAGGTGAAAGAGGTGGTCGACTTTTTGAAGGACCCTGCCAAATTCCAAAAACTCGGTGGCCGCATTCCGCGCGGGTTGCTGTTGGTGGGTCCGCCGGGCACCGGCAAGACCCTGCTGGCCAAATCGATTGCCGGCGAAGCCAAGGTGCCATTCTTCAGCATCTCGGGTTCCGACTTTGTTGAAATGTTTGTCGGCGTCGGTGCCTCGCGCGTTCGCGACATGTTTGACAACGCCAAGAAAAATGCGCCCTGCATCATCTTCATCGATGAAATTGACGCGGTCGGTCGTCAGCGCGGCGCCGGTCTGGGTGGTGGCAATGATGAGCGAGAGCAGACCCTGAACCAGATGCTGGTCGAGATGGACGGCTTTGAGACCAATGTCGGTGTGATTGTGGTGGCTGCCACCAACCGCCCGGACATTCTTGATGCGGCCCTGTTGCGCCCGGGTCGGTTTGACCGCCAGGTTTATGTGACCTTGCCTGACATCCGTGGTCGTGAGCAGATTTTGAACGTGCACATGCGCAAGGTGCCCCTGAGCCCGGACGTCAATCCGGCGGTGATCGCCCGCGGCACGCCCGGCATGTCTGGCGCCGATCTGGCCAATTTGTGTAATGAAGCCGCGCTGATGGCGGCGCGGCGCAATGCCCGCACCGTGGAGATGCAGGACTTCGAGAAGGCCAAGGACAAGATTTTGATGGGCCCGGAGCGCAAGAGCATGGTCATGCCCGAGAGCGAGCGCCGCAACACCGCCTACCACGAGTCGGGCCACGCCCTGATCGGCAAGTTGCTGCCCAAGTGCGATCCAGTGCACAAGGTCACCATCATTCCGCGCGGTCGCGCTTTGGGCGTCACCATGAGCCTGCCAGCGCAAGACCGCTACAGTTACGACAAAGAGTTCATGCTGAATCAGATCAGCATGCTGTTTGGCGGCCGCATTGCCGAAGAAGTGTTCATGAACCAGATGACCACCGGCGCCAGCAACGACTTTGAGCGTGCTACGCATATTGCCCGCGACATGGTGATGCGCTACGGCATGACCGCGGCGCTGGGTCCGATGGTCTATGCCGATAACGAAGGCGAAGTTTTCCTGGGCCGCTCGGTCACCAAGACCACCAACATGAGCGAGGAAACCCTGCAAAAGGTCGACGCTGAAGTGCGTCGCATCATCGACGAGCAGTACGCCCTGGCGCGCCGCCTGATCGAAGAGCACAGCGAGCACATGCACGTGATGGCCAAGGCCTTGCTTGAGTGGGAAACGATCGACAGCGACCAGCTCGACGACATCATGGCCGGCAAGCCGCCACGTCCGCCGAAGGATTGGTCGCCGCGCGTGCCGGCGTCCAGTTCGGACACCGGCAGCGGTGGCACACCGGCCGTCAATCCGGATGCCACACCCCACGCGGCCTGAGCGCAAAAATCAAAAAACGGGGCCGCGGCCCCGTTTTTTTTCCGGCAAGTTCTCCAGCACAGGTTTTGAGGATGTATTGGCAAACCAGTCGCTATCAAATTGACCTGACGCGCCCGAAAGTCATGGGCATCGTCAATGTCACGCCCGATTCATTTTCGGATGGAGGCCAGCACGGCTCGACGCTGGCCGCCCTCAGGCACTGCGAGCAACTGGTCCGAGACGGCGCCGACATCCTCGACATTGGTGGTGAATCGACCCGTCCCGGTGCGCCTCCTGTCACCATGGAAGACGAGCTGGGGCGTGTGCTGCCCGTGCTGCGCGAGGCCGTCGGTCTGGGTGTTCCGGTGTCGCTGGACAGCTACAAGCCCCGGGTGATGCAGATTGCGCTGGACCTGGGGGTCGACATCATCAACGACATCTGGGCCCTGCGCTGGCATCACGGCGGGGAGGGCGGGCACACCCTGAGGGCGAGCGAGGTCGTGGCAGCACACCCCAACTGCGGCGTTTGCCTGATGCACATGCACCGTGAGCCCCGGACCATGCAGGTCGCGCCCATGCAGGGCGATGTGGTGGCGCAGGTGAGCGCCTTCCTGGAACAGGCGGCCCGGGATCTGCAGGCGCTTGGCGTGGAGAAACCCAGAATCCTGCTGGACCCGGGAATCGGCTTTGGCAAAACGGTGGCGCAAAATTTTGCCCTGCTGGCGCGCCAGTCGGAGTTGCTGCACGCGGGTTATCCGGTGATGGCGGGTTGGTCGCGCAAATCGTCGCTGGGGGGCATGGTGGCGCACACGGCGCCGCCCGGCACCAGCCTGCCACCCGCTGAGCGGCTGGCCCCC
>JAIPCZ010000028.1 GCA_021737975.1 Polaromonas sp.
GTGACCTACCTCACCATGCAGGTGCAGCGCCCCGGCGGTGAGGAGGCCCGCACCATGGTGGTGGGTGTGGAGCCCGGCAAGCCCGGCGCGCCGGGTTACCTGGTGGCGGGGCGCCAGCTTACCCGCGACCACTACGAAGCCGTGGCCGACGTCAAGACCGGACTCAAGCTGGGCGACGCGGTGCAGGTGCGCCGCCACAGCTACACCGTGGTCGGCCTGACCCAGCGCATGGTGTCTTCGGGCGGCGACCCAATGCTGTTTGTGCCGCTCAGGGACGCGCAGGAAGCGCAGTTTTTGAAGGACAACGACACCATCGTGAATGACCGCACGCGCACGGCGGCCAACCCGGCGTTCAACCGCCCCGGCGTGCCGGGCCTGCTCGATGCCGTGCAAGCCCTGCAGACCAGCAGCCACAATGTCAACGCGGTGCTGGTGCAGTTGCAGCCGGGCTGGCAGGCCGACGAGGTGGCCGACGCCCTGAAGCGCTGGAAACACGTGCAGGTGTACACCCGCGCCGGCATGGAAGACATTCTGGTGGCCAAGCTGATTGCGACATCGGCCCGGCAGATCGGCATGTTCCTGGCCATTCTGGCGGTGGTGAGCGCGGCCATTGTGGCCTTCATCATCTACACCATGACACTCGGCAAAATCCGCGAAATTGCGGTGCTCAAGCTCATCGGCACACGCAACATGACGATTGCCAGCATGATCCTGCAGCAGGCCATGGGGCTCGGGCTGATCGGCTTCATGGTGGGCAAGATTGCGGCCACCGTGTGGGCGCCGATATTTCCCAAATACGTGCTGCTGATGCCCAGCGATGCCGTCACCGGCCTGCTCGCCACGCTGCTGATTTGCGCCCTGGCCAGCACGCTGGCGATACGCGTGGCGCTCAAGGTCGACCCGGCCGAGGCGATTGGATGAGCACCATGAATACACAAAAGAATACAGCCCCGGGCGGCATCCGCATCGAGGGCCTGCGCAAGGTTTACGGCCAGGGCGACAGCGCCGTCGAGGCCTTGAAGAACGTCAACATGGTGGTGGCGCCGGGTGAGGTGGTGGGCCTGGTGGGCCCGTCGGGCTCGGGCAAGAGCACGCTGCTCAAATGCCTGGGCGCCATCATCGAACCCACCTCGGGGCGCATGACGCTGGGCAGCGACGTGATTTATGACAACGGCTGGAAAGTGCCCGACCTGCGCGCGCTGCGCCGTGACCGCATCGGCTTCATTTTTCAGGCGCCCTACCTGATCCCGTTCCTGGATGTGACCGACAACGTGGCGCTGCTGCCCATGCTGGCGGGCCAGACCAACCCGCGGGCAAGGGCCCGCGCACTGGAATTACTCACCGAACTCGATGTGCAGCACCGAGCCCGCGCCGAGCCCTCGCAACTCTCGGGCGGCGAGCAGCAGCGGGTGTCGATTGCCCGGGCCCTGGCCAACCGCCCGCCCGTGATCCTGGCGGACGAACCGACCGCGCCGCTGGACAGCGAACGCGCCCTGGGCGTGATACGCATCCTGAACCAGATGGCGGTTCAGGCCCACACGGCGATCATCGTGGTGACACACGACGAAAAGATCATTCCCACCTTCAAGCGGATCTACCACATCCGGGACGGACAGACCGTGGAAGAAGCCGGCCAGGGGCTGAGTCTTTGAACCCCAAAACGCACCTCAAAAGGAGATTCCCATGAACAGTTCCCGTGGTCTTCGCATGCTGGCCGTCCTGGCGGTCGTGTTTGGCGCGCTCACGATTTTCAGCGGCGGCCGCGCCCTGTTTGGCGGCGAGCAGGCGCAAGCCGCGGTCGGCAATGCCGTCGGCTTTGTGCTGTGGTTCAATTTTCTGGCGGGTTTTGCCTATGTGCTGACGGGCGCCGGGCTTTGGCAGGGCCGGCGCTGGGCCGTGGCGGGCGCCGGCCTGCTGGCCCTGGCCACCAGTCTGGTGGTGCTGGCGTTTGGTCTTCACGTGGTGACCGGAGGCGCTTTCGAGATGCGCACCGTGGGCGCCCTGGGCGTGCGGCTGGCGTTCTGGACCCTGGTGTTCGCCGTGGGGCGGCGTGCCAGCAAGGCCACGCCTTGATTGGCGCTTACTCGAACGACGGTGTCTCGGGCTTGGCCACGGCCTTGCCCGCTGCCGCCCAACCGTCATAACCACCGGCAATCGAGCGCACATTGAGGTAACCCATGTCATGCAGGGTCGCCGCGGCGAGCGCCGCACGGCCGCTGGTTTTGCAGTACAGCAGGATGTTGAGGTCGCGCGCCTGCAGCGCCGGGTTGGCGCTGAATTTGAATTCGAGCATGCCGCGCGATATGTGCACGGCACCCGGCAGATGACCGGCAACAAATTCATCGGCTTCGCGCACATCCACCAGCACATCGGCTTCGCGGATGGCTTGTTCGGCGTCAGCCACCGGGATTTCCTGAACGTGGGCTTTGGCGGCAGCAACGAGATCGTGGGCAGTTTTCATCGGGCAATTTCCTGTCTGGGGTTGTTGAGCGTCGAATAATATCCGTACCGGCTTAAGTATCGGGCGTGCAGGGTTTTTGGCCTGGCTGACCAGGCTCAGCGGATCCCCTTCACCGCCTGGCCCAGCATCTCCTTGGTGACCAGGGTGATGCCCGACTCGGTGACACGGAAGCGTTTTTTGTCCTGCTCCGGATCCACGCCAATCACGGTGCCCTCGGGCAGCACGCAGTTTTTGTCGACGATGCATTTCTTTAAAATGCAATGGCGGCCCACCTGAACGTTGGGCAAGACCATCGAGTCCTCGATGGTGGTGTAACTGTGCACATGCACCCCCGAGAACAGCATGGACCGGCGCACCGTGGCGCCGCTGACGATGCAGCCGCCCGAGACCATCGCGTCAACCGCCTTGCCACGCCGGGTGTCGTCGTCAAAGACAAATTTGGCGGGCGGCGTTTGTGGCTGCCAGGTCCAGATCGGCCAGTTGTCTGAATACAGATTGAGGTCGGGCGTGACCTGCACCAGGTCCATGTTGGCAGCCCAGTAGGCGTCGAGCGTGCCCACGTCGCGCCAATAGGGCGGCTTGTCTGGCTCGCTGACACAGCTGTCGGAAAAATTCTGGGCAAAGGTGCGGTAACGTTTAACGCAGTGCGGAATGACGTCCTTGCCGAAGTCGTGGCTCGACTTGGGGTCGTCGGCGTCGCGCAGCAGTTGCTCGATCAGGAAACTGGTGTTGAAGACATAGATACCCATGCTGGCCAGCGCGTGCGCAGGGTCGCCGGGCAAGTGCTGCGGCTCGGCCGGTTTTTCTGCAAACTCGAGCACCCGGCCTTCCTCGTCCACCGACATGACACCAAAGCTGCTGGCCTCGGCCAGCGGCACCTCGATGCAGGCCACGGTCAGGTCGGCCTGCCGCGCCACGTGGGCGGCCAGCACCCGGCCGTAGTCCATGCGGTAGATGTGGTCACCTGACAGGATCAGCACGTACTCGGGTCGGGCATGGCGGATTTCACGCAGGTTTTGAAACACCGCGTCGGCCGTGCCCTGGTACCAGTGCTCTTCGTCGGACTGCTGTTGCGCCGGCATGATCTCGATGAATTCGTTGAGGCGCCCGTCCAGAAAACTCCAGCCCAGCTGCAAATGGCGGATCAGGCTTTGCGACTTGTACTGCGTGGCCACGCCGACCCGGCGCACGCCCGAGTTGACACAGTTTGAAAGCGTGAAGTCGATGATGCGGAATTTGCCGCCAAACGGCACCGCCGGCTTGGCGCGAAAGTCGGTCAGTTCGTGCAAGCGGCTGCCGCGACCGCCCGCCAATATCAGGGCGAAGGTGTTGCGCGTCAGCTGGCTGACAAAACGCGGGTCCTGCGCCCTGCGCTCACTCGCTCCCATTTCTTGCTGGTTTGCCATAAATTCACTCCCATGCAGTCATCGACACTCGAATTGAGCCGTGTCAGGCCGCCGTCACGCCGAAGTTCTCGGGCATCTGGATGGCCACGACCTCGCCACGCGCTGTGGCAACGCCGCCGGCATAGACAGTGGACTCGATGACCACTTTGCGGCCCTTGATTTCTTTCACCCGGCCGCGAATTTCCAGCGTCTCGGCAATCGGCGTGGGTTTCAGGTAGTCCACATGCAGCGAACCGGTGACAAAGCGAAACGCCGGAAGCGTGTCCATGGCGCGACCCTCCTGCTTGTACATGGCCGCGGCGGCTGTGCCTGTGCTGTGGCAGTCGATGAGCGAGGCCAGCAGGCCGCCGTAAGTGAAGCCCGGCACGGCAGTGTGGTAAGGCTCGGGGGTGAAGCGGGTGACGGTTTCGTCACCGTCCCAGAAGGTCTTGATGCGGTGACCCTGGTCATTTTTTGCGCCGCAGCCATAACAATGCGACAGGTTTTCGGGGTAGTAGTCCTGGAAGGCTTTCATGGGGTGTTTCCTGTTCGGTGCATCAACATTTTCTTGTATGCCGCATTACGCCCCATGTGCACGTACAGGACGCTGACATATATCAATTTTGCGGCGCTTAATGGCCTGTCGTGAGCTTGGCGTGGATGCGCCGCGTAGTGCGCCAGACCGCCCACAACACGACCGGCACCAGGGCACCGGCGGCGATTTCGGGGTTGATCGGCAGGCCCGCGGCCTTGAGCGCCTTGCCGCCGTACAGCAGCAGGCTGACCACGTAATAGGAAATGGCGGCAATCGACAGGCCTTCCACCGTGCTTTGCAGGCGCAGTTGCAGTTCCTGGCCGCGCGTGAGTTTTTCCAGCAACTGCTGGTTTTGCACCTCGGTGGCGATGTCGACCCGGGTGCGCAAGAGGTCACTGGCGCGGGCCACCCGTTCCGACAGGGAAGCCAGCCGTTGCCCGGTGGCGGCCACGGTGGCCATGGCCGGCGACAGGCGGCGCTGCATGAATTCGCCGATGGTCTGGGTGCCGGGGATGGCTTTTTCGCGCAGTTCCCGGATGCGCTGATTAACCAGCGCGTAATAGGCCTGGGTGGCGGCAAAGCGGTAACTGTTGGCGGCGGTGGCGCGCTCCACGCCGGCCGCCAGTGACACCAGGGTGTCGAGCAAGGCCTGGTCAGAGGCCGATTTGTCTTCCAGTTGCGTGGTGATGCGCACGAGCTCGTTTTCGGCCTGCGCCAGCATCGGCCCCAGGGCCTTGACCACCGGCAGCCCGCGCAGCGCCATGAGGCGGTAGGTTTCGAGCTCGAGCAGGCGCGCAGCAATGCGGCCCGCGCGGGTCTGGCTGGTGCCCTCGGGGGCGATCACCAGCATGCGCTCGAAGCCGTCGGGCTGCAGGCGGAACTGGGTCAGCGCCCACGAATGGCCCATTGGATGCTCATAGCCCTGGCGATTGGCCGGCTCAGCGCCCTGCCCCGCCACGCTGGCGGCATTGCTGCCCAAGAGCGAGGCCACCACCGTGCGTGCGCCAAGCCAGCGTGTTGCCTGCGCCATCAAGGCGGTGGCATCGTCGAGCGGCGCGTTGAGCATGGCCAATTGAACGGCGGCCACGGTGCGGCCCGGGATGTGTGCCAGCCACGACGGAGGGACCGCCAGATGGCTCAGCAGATCAGGCTCACTGGCACCCAGCAGGGCATTGGCCGGCAAGGCCTGAACCAGAGAATAGCGGGTAAATTCGGTGTGGCGCTCCCACTTGACGGTCAGTCCGTCCAGGCGCAGGCGCAAGAAGTTGTCGTGCAGGCGCTCGGGGGCGAGTTCGGCCTGGCCGGGCAAGCGGTTCAGGTGGGCGCATTCGGCCTCGCGGCTCACGCCCTCGTTGAGCACCGCCACATAGACCACCAGCGCCGGCAGGCGAATGCGCGCGGAGGGTCGGGCGTGCACCTCGTTGTGCAGGGCCGCGCGCTGCGGGTCGTCCGGCGGCAGGCAGTGCGGCACGGGCGGCACAGGATCAGTGGGGGCGGAGGTTTGCATGTGGGCTATTTTGCCGAGTTTCTGCCGGTGAGCACATCACAGGCTGCTGACAAACGCGGCCACGTCCGGCCGCAAACGTGCCGGCTTGCCCTTGGACACGGTGCCAATGTTGATGCAGCAAACGGCCTGCTCATGCGTGTGCATGCCAAAAAGCGCGCGCAGCCGGGGCGATGCCAGCGCCTGGCCGCTGGTGAGCCCCGAGCCAAAACCCATGGCATGCGCGGCCAGCAGCACGTTTTGAATGGCGCAGCCCAGCGAGACCAGGCGCTCGGCGTCGCTCACGGCCAGTTCACCCGACTCGAGCCTGCGGGCATCACGCTCCGGCGTGCTGCCGACCAGCCTGGCAATGGCCAGCATCAAAAAGGGGGCGCGGTGGGCCTTGTCGCGCGCATTGTCAATTTGTTCGGGTGTGGCTGCAGGGTCGCGGTCGAGCAGCGCCAGGCCAAAGACCTCGGCCAGCAGGTCGCGCTTGTCGGCAGGCACCAGCACAAAACGCCAGGGCAGCAGTTGGCCATGGTCGGGCGCCGCCGCCGCCGTGCCAAGAATCTGCTGGACTTGCGGCGCGGACGGACCCGGGTCGGCCAGGCGGCGGGGTGCCACGTGCTGACGCGAGTGAATCAGCGCATTGGCAAATTCCGAAAATTCAAAGCCGGCGGGCAAGTCCATGGGGTAGTTCCTGTGTGCTCGGGCGCAAGTGTGCCCTATTCCAGGCAAGGTTCAGGCGCTGAGCCACTTCTGCACTTCAGCCACGGTCGGGATGCGCCCGCTGCTGACGAGCTTGTCATTGACGACCAGACCCGGCGTTGACAGCAGGTCGTACTGCAGGATCTGCTTCATGTCAGTGACCTTGACGATTTCGGCCTGCACCTTGGCGGCGCTCGCCGCCTCCCGGGCAACGGCCTCCAACTTGCGGCAGTTGGCGCAGCCGGGACCCAGAATCTTGATGTTCAACATACGCTTCTCCTTGAAATGAAAATGTGTCAGACCGGCGTGTGCGCCATTTGGCGGCGCCCAAGCCAGGCCATCGCCCCCGCCAGCAAAGCCAGAAAGCCAAGCAGTGCCAGGGCCAGCGGCAGCCAGCCCAGCCCATCGACCCAGGCGCCGTAGAGCAGCCCCGCGCACACACTGAAGACCGCGACCAGGCCCACGTAGGCGAGCGTCTTGGTCCAGGCGATGACGGCGGCCACCATCAGCATGCTTTGCAGGCTGAGCTCGGGGTCGGCCATCAGGTAGGCCAGCAGCGGGCCGGGGTGCATGCCGAGGTCGAGGAACATACGTGCCACCGGCACCTCGACCAGCGTGGGAAAGTACATGAAGACACCAAAACCCACGGCCACGGCGTTGGCCGGCACGGTGTTGCTGCCCGCCAGGCTCTCGACCCATTCCGGGCGGATGAGCTGGCGCACCATGCCCACGATAAAAACACCCGCCACGAGCAGCACAAAGATCTGCTTCACAAAACGCCAGGACTCCCAGAGCCAGGCGCGCCAGTCGTCGCCGTCGAGCCCTTGCGCGAAATGCCACACGGCCCACAGCGCCAGGGCCACACCGAAGAGACGGCCGGTGAAAGCCACCTCGAGTGTGCCCGGCCCAGGAGTCAGGCGCAGCGCGGCCACGGCCAGCGTGGCGGCGGCGAGCCCGAGCACCAGCCAGGTCCAGCGCGTGGCGCCCTCGACGATGTTCTCCAGGCCCTTCCAGGCCGTGGCAGCAATGAGCAGCAGCAGGCCGATCAGCACCGAGCCCTGAAAACTCACACCCTCCTCACCCCTGGCAGCGTCGAAAGGCAGCCAGGAAAACAACGTGCCCTGCCACGCTTGCGCCCAAGACAGGGGCAAGTCCAGGGTGAAGACCGGGGCCGTCAGCGGCCACAGCTTCAGTGTTCCGGCAAGCAACAAACCCACCAGGGACAAGAGCACACCAAGCGCGACGGGCGCCATGCTGGCGTGGTCGGCAAACAGGGAGTCCGTTTCGGCGTCGTGGCTGGCGTCCTCGCGCCAGAAAATCAGGGCCATCAGCATGCCGATGCCGGCGCCGAACAGCAGGCACAGCAGCAGCCGGGCAAGGGCGAATTCGGGCCCCAGGATGCTGCCGGTGTAGGCCAGGGCCATGATGTTGCCCGCCGGCGCAAAAAACAGGAAGGTGATGGCCGGGCCGATGCCCGCGCCCTTGCGGTAGATGCCGGCAAAAAGCGGCACGATGGTGCAGGAGCAGACGGCGATCAGCGAGCCCGCCGCGGCGGCGGCCGGGTAGGACACGTGAGCGGGGGTGCTGCGCCCGAGCCAGCGCGTGATGGCGGCCTTGGGAATCAGCGCCGCCATGGCGCCGGCAATAAAAAACGCGGGCATCAGGCACAGCAGCACATGGGCTGCCAAGTAGGAAGCCAGGCTGCCGGCACCGCCATGGAGCAATTTCAGTGCGAATTCCATACAGAACTCTCTTTGGGATGGGCCTGGAAATTTTAGGCAGCGGCGATGGCCCCGACATTGATCAAATCGCGGTCGATGCCATTTTCTTATTGCGAAAAACTTGGTTTTCAGAATTCAACCGGCGGTCATTTGCAGTTGTTATGCAGCTTCCACTGTTCTTCATGGCCCATGGCTTTGGCGAAGTCCGGCACTTGGCAGCGCTTAATTTCTGCCGGGTCCATCGGAGTCAAGGGTGTGGCCGTGTTGTCTGGTGCTGCTTGAACCGAGTTTTGAGTTCCCTGGCTGTAAATCCATTGCGTAATGCCGCCAACTCCAAGGGCGAATCCGGCCACGATGAGCCCCTGGGCCAGGTTTGTGCGCGATTTTTGGCTCGCAGGCATTTCACACGCAGCCCCCGGGCAGAGTTTTGCCTTTTCCTTATTGAACTGATTGAAAATTTTGCAGCCAAGGCAGATACCAAATGCGGCCTCGAAAAATAGCAGGATGAGGCACAGCGCGCAAACCATGAGGTTGATGGGGCCGATCACGTTGTTGAGTACCACCAGATACAGCATGGCCAGCGCCAGGACAAATCCGATGGCCCAGGCAAACCGTTTTTGAGGTGCGCCCACATAGTCGGGCAATTGCGCGCGCACAAACCATTGCCCAACAGTCAAACTCGG
This sequence comes from Polaromonas sp., assembly GCA_021737975.1. Taxonomy (GTDB): domain Bacteria; phylum Pseudomonadota; class Gammaproteobacteria; order Burkholderiales; family Burkholderiaceae_C; genus Rhodoferax. The sequence continues at coordinate 8,977 of JAIPCZ010000028.1, forward strand.
GGCATAGCGTGGATTGATGAAGATGCGGATGGTGAAGTCAACCAGAAAAGCCACCACGAACACCCTCGTGGGTTGGAAGTTTCCCATAAGCCAGGCGTTCATGAAGCTCACGATGGCAAAGAAAAACAAAATCCCGGCACTGGCCCGCACAGCACGCTCGTTGAGAACCGGAACTTCATAACCAGGCAGTTTCTCGCCAAATTGAAAAATGGAATTTGTCATGGTGCGTCTCTGTAGTTGTCCGGGCTGGAGTATTTCTGAAACGGCCCATTAAGTCATATGATTGGTATCACATGACCAGAAACTTTACAGAGCTTTGTCCAACTTTGGCCGCGCTGCTACCCACCGGCTTGCATGATGTTTGTGTGAGCCACTTGCACGAGAAGGGTGATCGACTGTTCACAACAGGCGACAAGCCTGCCCACATGTTTTTTGTCCGGAGCGGTGAAGTCGTTCTGGAACGTGTGGACGCGCAAGGCGGCGCGGTCGTTCTCCAGCGCACCAGACAAGGTTTTATCGGTGAGGCCAGCCTCCAGTCTGACCGCTATCACTGTGATGGCAAGGTCATCGCCGCCGCTGAAATCATCAAGGTGCCCATTCGGCAGATTCGCGCTGCGATGGATCACGATTCTGCCTTTGCGGGTCGTTGGGTTGGCATGTTGAGCCAGGAGGTCAAGCGCTTGCGATTGCGGTGCGAGCGTTTGTCACTGAATAAAGTCCGGGACCGGCTGCTTCACCTGCTTGAGACCGAGGGTCAGGACGGCAAATACCCCTTGGGGCCTGGCTTGAAATTTCTGGCTGGAGAATTGGGGGTGACACACGAAGCCCTGTACCGTTCTGTGGCGGAGCTGGAGGGAAATAAGGTCTTGACGCGGAATGATGCGCACCTGAAACTTTTGACAAGTGAGAGAGGCCAAAACGCCAAATCACCACGAATCAGAACCGTTCGAATCCCGTCGTAGCACCTGACAACTCTTGAAAACAAAAATTCATGAACTGCCTCACCACCGCCTGGACCCAACACGCTGCTGAACTGCGCGGCTGGCTGCGTCACCGCGTGGGCAACCCGGCGCTGGCCGACGACCTGCTGCAGGAATTGTTTTTGAAAGCCTTGCGCCAAGGCGAGCGATTTTGTGACCTGCACAACGCGCGCGCCTGGCTGTTCGAAGTGGCGCGCAACCTGCTGGCCGACCACCTTCGCGTGGCACACGCCATGGTGGCGCTGCCTGAGGACCTGGCCGCGCCCACCGACGAGACCGACACGGTTGACACGCTGACCGCCTGCCTGCCAAGGGTGCTGTCGGAACTGAGCCCGCAAGACCGCGAAGCCATCACCCTGTGCGACCTGCAGGGCATGGGGCAAGCCGACTTTGCAAAAGCCATGGGCCTGAGCCTGAGCGCCGCCAAGTCGCGCGTGCAGCGCGCAAGGGTCCGGCTGTGCGCCCACATGAGCCAGGCCTGCCAGGTGCAAATGGATGAGGGTGGGCGGGTGAGCGACTTTGTGCCACGCCGCTCATAACAGTGCAGTACCTGCGGCACACCACCCGGCCGCCTTCACAAAATAACCTGATCCCCTGCGTCTTTTTAGCCGGTCTGCCGTCTTCACCGGCATGAACACCCTGACCGTCCCCGGCAAAACCTGGCCCAGGCGCCAACCCGTCTTGTTTCTGATCCTGGCCGCCATCGTCTGGCTGGCGCTTTACAACACACTCATCCCGGCCTCTGAGGCGCTGGTGGCGGCACTGCCGGTGGACCGCGCCAGCCAACTGGGCGGCGCGCTGCAGTTTTTCTTGTATGACACACCCAAGGTCTTGCTGCTGCTGACCGCCGTGGTGTTTGTCATGGGCATGGTCAACAGCTATTTCACACCAGAGCGCACACGGGCCCTTCTGGCTGGCCGCAGTGAGGGCACAGCCAACGTGATGGCGGCGAGTCTGGGTATCGTGACCCCGTTTTGCTCGTGCTCGGCGGTGCCGCTGTTCATTGGTTTTGTGCAGGCCGGTGTGCCGCTGGGAGTGACGTTTTCGTTTTTGATCTCGGCGCCGATGGTCAACGAGGTGGCGCTGACACTGCTGTTTGGCATGTTCGGCTGGAAAGTGGCGCTGCTTTACCTCGGGCTGGGTTTGAGCGTGGCCATTGTGGCCGGCTGGATCATTGGCCGGCTGAGGATGGAGGCGCACTTGGAGGACTGGGTGCGTGACATGCCAAAAATGTCGGCCGAGTTCGAGGCCACCGGCATGACGCCGGGCGAGCGCCTCGAGGGCGGCTTTGCTGCGGTGAAGGAAATTGTCGGCAAGGTCTGGCCCTACATTTTGGTCGGCATTGCACTGGGCGCGCTGATCCACGGCTATGTGCCCGAGGACTTCATGGCCAGTTTCATGGGCAAGGAGGCCTGGTGGTCGGTGCCACTGGCGGTGATCATGGGGGTGCCGATGTACACCAACGCGGCTGGCGTGATCCCGATCGTGCAGGCCCTGCTGGCCAAGGGCGCTGCCTTGGGCACCGTGCTGGCTTTCATGATGAGCGTGATTGCGCTGTCTTTGCCCGAGATGATCATCCTGCGCAAGGTGCTCAAGCTGCGGCTGATCGCCACTTTTGTCGCGGTCGTGGCCGGCGGCATCCTGCTGGTCGGCTTTGTCTTTAACGCCGTTCTGTGACCATGCGCCGCTTGTCATTGTGGGGTTTGTCATTGCGGACCTGATCCGCAATCCATGCATCCTGACTTCGGATGAACCAATTTTTAACCTCAACTTCAATGAACTCTGATGGACATCGAAGTACTCGGCACCGGTTGTGCCAATTGCAAGACCACCGTTGCGCTGATCGGGCAGATGGCCCAGGCCAAGGGCATGGCGATCACGCTGAGCAAGGTCGAAGACCTGCGCGACATCATGGCCTATGGCGTCATGAGCACCCCCGGCGTGGTCGTCGACGGCAAGGTGGTGCACGCCGGGGGTGTGCCCAGCCGCGACAAGATCGCGCAATGGCTGGCGGCATGAAGCGCGTCTAATACGGTGCTGTCATGTCGCCATCAGCAGCACCACGGAATCGATAACAACCGGAGTCTTCATGCGCACACGTTTTACCGCCCTTGCCACCCTGCTGGCAGCCAGCCTGCTCGCCCTGCCCGCCAGCGCGGTGGAGGTGTCTTTCCAACCCGTGGCCGACGGGGTCTACGCCTATATCGGCGAGATTGAAGGTAGGTCCTATGACAACGAGGGCCTGAATGCCAACATTGGCCTGGTGGTGACAGCGGCCGGCGCGGTGCTGATTGACAGCGGCTCGAGCCACCAGGTGGCCGCCAAGATTCATGAGGCGGTCAGGAAGGTGACGACGCAGCCGCTCAAGCTGGTGATCAACACCGGCGACCAGGACCACCGCTGGCTTGGCAACGGCTACTTTGCCGGGCTGGGCATCCAGACCCTGGCCCATGCCGATGCCAAAGCCGACATGCAGGCCCGCGCTGGCGAGCAAATGGACGGCCTCAAGGTCTTGAGGGAACGCCTGGACGGCACCCGCCCCACCCTGCCCTCGCGCTTTGTCACCACGCAGGACAGCACCCTCGACATGGGCGGCACGCTGATCGAGCTCAGGCACCGCCAGGGTGGCCACACGCCCGGCGACACGCTGGTCTGGCTGCCGCAAAAGAACGTGCTGTTCAGCGGAGATGTGGTTTATGTGGACCGCGTGCTGGGCCTGCACCCGGTGAGCCGCACCAAGACCTGGCTTGACAGCTTTGCCGTGATTGAACAGATCAAACCGCACACCATCGTGCCCGGCCATGGCAGCGTGACCAACCTGACCACCGCCCAGGCGCAAACCCGCGACCTGCTGCTGGCGCTGCGCACCCACATGAAAAAAGCGGTGGATGAGGGTATGGACATCAGCGCCGCCGTGAAGAGCTTTAACGGCCAGCCATTTGCCCACCTGAAACACGCCGACGTCTGGTTGCCGCAACTGGCCAACCTGACGTATCTGGAGATGGAGCGCGAGTAAGCATGGCACACCTCCCGCTGCAAACCATTTCTAACAAGGAGTAAACAGATGAACCCGCAAAAGAAATTCCACCTGGTGTTTTCGTTGATCATGGGCGCCATGATGATTTTCCTCATGACGCTGGTGATCACCTTCATCAATGTCGGCCTGACTGACAACTTTTTCCGACTCTGGATGCGGGCCTTTGGCATCGCCTATGTGGTCGGTGTGCCGGTCATCTTTTTCCTGGCACCGGTCGCGCGCAAGCTCACCGGTCGCGTTTTGGGCGTGACGCCCGCCTGATGCGGGACAACACCATGGCCAACATTCAGGTTGAATACCACCGCACCCAGCACATCGGCTGGCTGCGTGCCGCGGTGCTCGGCGCCAATGACGGCATCGTTTCCACGGCCAGCCTGATCCTGGGTGTAGCGGCGGCCAGTGCCACACAAAGTGCGGTTTTGGTGGCGGGTGTGGCCGGTCTGGTGGCTGGCGCCATGTCGATGGCGGCGGGTGAATATGTGTCGGTCAGTTCGCAGTCGGACACCGAGCAGGCCGACATTGCCCGCGAACGCCTGGAGCTGGAAACCGACGCAGAGCGAGAACTGGCCGAACTGGCGGCAATTTACGTAGGGCGTGGCCTGGACCCCCAGCTTGCGCAACAAGTGGCAACGCAGTTGACCGCCAGCGATGCGCTCGGCGCCCATACCCGGGACGAGTTGGGGATCACCGACAACGCGAGCGCCAGGCCCTTGCAGGCAGCGCTGGTGTCGGCGCTGTCGTTTGTTGTCGGTGCAAGCCTGCCCTTGTTGATGGCCTGGCTCGCACCCCATGCTGTCCTGACACCCGTGGTGGCCACGACATCGCTGGTGTTTCTGGTCCTTTTGGGCGGGCTGGCGGCCTATACCGGCGGTGCCGGCATTGGCAAAGGGATTGTCCGGGTGGCGTTCTGGGGCGCCTTGGCCATGGCCTGCACGGCGGGCGTCGGCTGGTTGTTTGGCGTGGCCGTGTAGGCGTTTCGCACCCGGAGCGCGTCCGGGTTAAAGGGGGGCTTCAAAGCAAGGGACGGCGGGCGCTCAGGCCATCATCAAAATAGGGCTGTCAGATCATTCAATAGTTCAACTATTGTTGTATGATTGCAATCATGGATAAATCGCTTGCCACCGCCGTTTTCGAATCACTCGCCTCGGGTGTTCGCCTGGACGTCTACCGCCTGCTGGTCAAGGCCGGGCCGCAGGGGCTGGTAGCCGGTGAAATTGGCGCTGCGCTGGCGCTGCCGCCCACCAATTTGTCCTTTCACCTAAAGGCGCTGGCCCATGCCCAACTTGTGTCTGTAGTGCAGGAGGGGCGCTACCAGCGCTACCGGCCCAACCTGGCCCTGATGCAGGATCTGATCGGCTACCTGACCGCCGAGTGCTGCGCCGGGCATCCCGAGCAATGCGCTGAGATCGGAATGACGACCGTCACAGCGCCGGGCCCATGATGCCCTTGCCGCATCGAACGACGCCATTCGTATTCACTTGATTTGCACTCTACCCCACCCCAAAGGAAATTGAACATGACTGACAAGGCTTTCAACGTGCTGTTTTTGTGCACCCACAACTCGGCGCGCAGCATTCTGGCCGAGGCGATCCTGAACCACATCGGGCGGGGCCGCTTCAAGGCCTACTCGGCAGGCAGCAGTCCGCGCGCCAACCAACAACCCAACCCGCTGGGCATGCAGGTGCTGCGAAATGCCGGCATTTCGGTGGAAGGCCTGCACAGCAAGTCCTGGGACGAGTTCGGCACCATGGACGCGCCGCAGATGGACCTGGTGATCACCGTGTGCGACAACGCCGCCGGCGAGGTCTGCCCCTACTGGCCCGGCCAGCCCGCCACCGCGCACTGGGGCTACGCCGACCCTTCTGCGGGTGATGCCGACGATGCCCACAAGCTCGAGGCCTTCCGGCAAACCCTGCTGGCCCTGAAGCGCAGGATGGAACTACTGGTGAGCCTGCCCGCTGCCAAGCTGGAAAAAACCATGCTGCAGAACACCGCCCGCGACATGGCCCGGGAGCAATGACATGGGCTTGTTTGAACGTTATCTGACTTTGTGGGTGGCGCTGGGCATTGCCGCGGGCGTGGCCCTGGGACTGCTGACGCCGGGCACATTCCAGGCGATCGCCGCGCTGGAAATTGCCCACGTCAACCTGGTGGTGGCGGCACTGATCTGGGTGATGATTTACCCGATGATGATCCAGATCGACTGGTCGGCGGTCAAGAATGTCGGCAAAAAGCCGCGCGGCCTGGCCTTGACCCTGGTGGTGAACTGGCTCATAAAACCCTTCACCATGGCGGCCCTGGGTGTGCTGTTTTTCCACTACATTTTTGCGCCCTGGGTGGACCCGCAGTCGGCCAGCGAGTACATCGCGGGCATGATCCTGCTGGGCGTTGCGCCCTGCACCGCCATGGTGTTTGTCTGGAGCCAGCTGGTCAGGGGTGACGCCAACTACACGCTGGTGCAGGTCTCGGTCAACGACCTGATCATGGTCTTTGCCTTTGCGCCGATCGCCGCGTTTTTGCTGGGTGTGACCAACATCACCGTGCCCTGGGAAACGCTGCTGCTTTCCACTGTGCTCTATGTGGTGCTACCGCTGGCTGCGGGCATGGCAACGCGCAGCGTGCTGGCACGCCGCTCTGACCGCGCGGTGGGGGAATTCGTGGCACGCCTGAAGCCCTGGTCGGTGGTGGGCCTGATTGCCACCGTGGTGCTGTTGTTTGGTTTTCAGGCCGGAACCATCGTGGCCAAGCCGCTCATCATCGGCCTGATTGCGGTCCCGCTGGTCCTGCAAACCTATGGCATTTTCTTCATAAGCTGGTGGGGTGCCAAGCTGCTCAAGCTGCCGCACAACATTGCCGGCCCAGCCTGCCTGATCGGCACCTCCAACTTTTTCGAGCTGGCGGTGGCGGTGGCGATTTCCCTTTTTGGACTCCATTCCGGCGCTGCCCTGGCAACGGTGGTGGGTGTTCTGGTGGAGGTGCCGGTGATGCTGTCGCTGGTGTGGCTGGTCAACCGGGCCGGGGGGCAAGAAGCCCCGCAGCGCCTCTGAGCCAGGCGCCTGCCACGCCAACCCTATTTCGCGGGAAAAACCGCCCGGACCACTCTGCCATCCGAGAGCTGGCATTGCCCCTCGCCGCCACCGGACATGCCGCTGGCTGGCTGGACCAGGTGAAACCGGCAACGCATGCGCTGCTCGCCCTGCGCGGCAAGTGTGGCGACCACCTTGCCCGTGTAATGGGTGATGAATTGGGTCGCCGGGTAAGCCGGTGATAAGGGAACATCCCAATACGGCCAGTCGTACCAGCCGCGGTTCCAGTGTGTCCACAGGGGCGCCAGCACCTCGGTGCGTGTCTGCTGGGTGATTTGAAAGAACTCGCCCTGGTAGCTGACATCAGGCAGGGCCGCCGTCATGGTGCCCGACAGGCCGCCGTCCTTGCTGGTCCAACTGAACGCCACGGGCTCAGAATGTGTGCCGACTCCAGCCAGCTGTCCGCCGCCGATGCCGGTCGTGGTGCAGGCGACCAGAACCAGGTTGAGCAGCATCATGCCGGCGAGTAGTCTCGTGGTTTTCATGATTGACTCCAAAACGAATTTTTGCCAATTCCCCGCCTTCGCAGGCAGGTTCACAACACTCGGGCTCGTGCACAAATGTGTCTGTCCAGTCTAGGCAGCGCGGATCGGGACGCGTTGATCATTCTCATGCGCAAGCCAGATCGGCGGGGCCCGCGCCACTCAGGATGACAAGCCTAAAAGAACCAGCGGGCGTAGACCTCGAGGCGCTGGCTGGCGGTTTTTTCATTAAATTCGGTGTGCGCCCGGCCCGACAGCAGGATCAGGCGGGCGCGAAACTCCCAGTTGGCACAACCGGCGTAGCTGATTTCCGGGGTCATCTGGTAGCTGCGGTCATTGAGGTTGACCATGGTCGTGAGCGAGGCCGCGCCATAAACCCAGCCAAGGGGCTCGCTGAGGCTGGCTTTGACATAGAGGTAATCGCGCCCCGGATTCGGCCTGGCGTAGCCCGACTGGGCAACTGCGCGCGCCTTGCCGGCCAGCGCAGCCGGCGCGCCGGGGTCAAGCGCCGTCTCGAGGAATTGGTAGTAGGCGTCGAGTTCCGGCGCGCTGTAACCCGCGCCGTTGCGGTAGTACTCGGCGATCCAGGTGACCTCGCCCTGCGTCAGGTAACGCAGCCCGAGCAAGTAGGAATCAACATCGACACGCTCGCTGCTGGTGACGCCCGAGGCGGTCACGGTGTTGCGAAGCGTGTCACGGGTGCGCGCCCACTCGCCATGCACCTCCAGCGCGGTGCTCAGGTTGCGTGAAAAGTCCAGGCCAAAACTCTCGGGGCGCGCGCCCTTGCCGCGCCACATCAGGTCGATGTCGGTGTCCCAAGCCAGCAGGTACAAGCGGGCGGCAGGGTTGAGGTCGCTGGTCTGACCAAAGTCGGCGTTCATGTCGCCGTTGGTGGGCACCAGCAGGCCGGTGATGCTGAGCGCGCTGACGGGGCCGGAAAAGCTTCGGGTCCACTCGCCCGTGGCCATGACAAAACCTTCGCGTGATGCGGCGGGGTCGTTGGCGTCCCTGGGCCGCTCCACCATCGCCACCGGGCTCCAGGCGTAGCCCTTGCCCCAGCGTTGCACACGTTTGCCCAGGCCCAGGGTCATGCCGGGGCTGGCACTCCAGCGCAGGCCGCCTTCCATGACGGCCAGTTCACGGGTGTCGCTGACCAGCGCGTCGCTGGCGTGGCTGCCCTGCGCCCGCGCGTCGAGCACAAAGTCGCCCAAATTGAGCTTGCCCGCGAGTTCCAGCGTGGTGGTTCCGCGCAACAGCGCCGCGCGTGCGGCCTGGCCCGGATAGGCCAATTTAAATGCCGGGCTGTCACCGCGCAGCTTGAGCCACTCTTCCTTCTGCTCCAGGTAGCCGGAGAACTCAAATGTCTTTTTCTCGAACTCGGCGGCATCGAAGCTGAATTCTTCCGCGCCGGACGACGCGCCAAGCATCAACAGCGCCGCGCCCAGCAGGGTCGGCCAGAGCGCGTGCCCATTGCCCGTGCCGGCACGCCCCCTCACTTGCGCAACTCCTCCAGCCGCGACATGAAGCCTTGGGTGAAGACCTCGTCGGCAAAGTCGCGCTTCTTCAAGCCCGAATACAGCATGACCGACTTGTAGCCCTTGTACAGCGGGCTGTCGGTCTCGATGGTGGCCGGGCGCCTGATGCCGCCGCCAAAGTCCTTGATGTCCTTGAAGTGCAGGGTTTTGAGCAGCAAGCCGCTGCTGGCATAGGCCTCGATGTCCACCGGCAGCACCAGTTTCTTGTCCACCGTCATTTTGAGCTTGTCGTAGGCCACCTCGCCGGACTTGGCCTTCAAGTGCAGGGTGTAGAGCTTGTCAGACTCATCCACCGTGGCCACGTCGTATTCCACCGCGTAGTCGAGCCGCATGATGTCGGCGTTGTTGAACACGCCACCGGTGACCGACTGCAGGCTGGTGATACGCATGGGCTTGCCCACGCTGGGCAAGTACATCCACATGTTGTCGCCCTGGCGCAGGGTGCTGCGGCCCTTGTCGCTGGCGGGCTGCAGGAACAGACTGGCGGTCTGGTCCTTGCCCTTTTTTACAGAGTAAAGCACGAACTCTTTTTTGTTGCCGTTGGGCTCGATGTTGATGAGTTTGCGGTAACTTTCATAGGACTCGGGTTCGAGGTTGCGGTCGAGCTTTTTGAGGATGGCGACACCATCCACCGCAAATACCAGCAGAGGGGCGCAAAGCGCAGAGAAGGTGATCAGTTTGAAGAATTTCATGGTATTTGCTCTTATTTTTGCGAGGGGTTCAAACGTGCCTCAGGGCCTGAATCGGGTCCATGCGGGCGGCGCGCCAGGCCGGCTGCAGGCTGGCCAGGCCCGACACCAGCACCGCCAGTGCCAGCACACCAAGCACTTCGGAAACTGCCAGAGCCGGGTGCAGCGTGATCTGCTCGCGGCCGAAGTTGAAGACAATGGGCCAGACGTTGAGCGCCGCCACCACGGCGTAGCTCAGCGCCACGCCCGCCAAGGCACCGGCCAGCCCGAGCAGCAGACCCTCGCTCAAAAAGATCGCCATGAGTTTGCGCGGCTGGGTGCCAATGGCCGCCAGCGTGCCGATCTCGCGGATGCGCTCATACACGGCCATCAGCATCACGTTCATGACACTCACCAGCACAATCGCGACCAGCATGATGCGGATGAAAAAGGTCATCATGTCGATCATCTTGACGATGTTGGCAAACGGCGACAGGTCGGCCCAGGTGTGCAGTTCTGTGGCGGGCTTGTCTTCCTTGTTGCGGATGGTGTCGAGCGCGGTGTTCAGGCGATTCTGGGTGTCTGACAGGACACTGATGTCTTTCAGCCGCACCGCGACTTCCATGACTTCCTCCTTGTCCATGCGCAGCAGTTCGCGGGCATCCCTGATGTCGATATAACCGTCACGCCCGCCGGGGCCGGTGATGCCTTCCAGAATGCCGCCCACCACAAAGGTCTTGCCGTTGACCGAGCCCGAGGCGTTGGTGGCCACGAGCACCACCGAGTCACCAAGCTTGACTTTCATGCCGCGTGCCAGCAGCGCCGGCACCAGCACCTTGCCGGGCTCGACCAGGGGACCCGTCTTGTCGCCCTCGCTGATGCGCTGGCGCAGCGCCGGCACGGCGGCGTCTTCAGCGGCGGCGTCGACACCGTTCAGGCGGATGCTGCTGTTCTCGGCAAAGTTGCTGAACATGGCACCGAGCTTGACACGCTTGGAATAGGCCAACACATCAGGCTCGGCCTTGAGGGCGTCCTCAATCATTTCAACCGCCCGGGGCTGCAGGCTCATGGTCAGCGGCAGGTTGTCCATGGACGCGGTGTAGCCCTTGCGGTGAATTTGCAAGTGACCCAGCATGCTGTCGGTGATCGAGCCCACCATGGTTTGCTTGAAGGAGCCGGCAGCTGCCACAAACAACAGCAAGGCCACCACACCCAGCGTGATCAGGAGGGCGGTAAGCAGCGTGCGGCGCTGGTAACGCAGCAAATTGCGAAGCGCCAGTTTCAGGGTCGAGTTCATGCTGCGACTCCTTGGGTGAGCAGGCGACCATCTTCAAGCGTGAAGATTTGTTCGGCTTCCTGCATGATCTTGGGGTCATGGGTGGAAAAGATGAAACTGGTACCAAAGTCATCCCGCATGGCCTTCATCAGGTTCAGCACCTTGTACGCAGTGTCATGGTCGAGGTTCGCCGTGGGCTCGTCGGCCAGCACCAGCTTGGGTTGGCCCACCAAGGCGCGCGCCACTGCCACGCGCTGCTTTTGTCCACCGGACAACTGGTCCGGTCGCTTGTGCGCCTGCTCGCTCATGCCCACGGCGGCGATCATCTTGTTGACCTGCTCGCGACGCTTGGCATCACTCCAGCCGCGAACCATCAACAGCGGGTACTCGATGTTTTCATAGGCGCTGAGCACCGGAACCAAATTGAAATCCTGGAACACAAAACCCAGGTGTTCACCGCGAAAGGTGGCGGCGGCGCTGCGCGACAGGCTGCTGATGTCGGTGCCATGCACCATCAGGGTGCCGCCGCTGGGGTGGTCCAGGCAGCCGATCAGGTTGAGCAGCGTGGACTTGCCGCTGCCCGAGGGGCCGACGAAGGCGGCAAAGGCGCCCTCCCCGATCTCGAAGCTGATACCCCTGAGGGCGGGGACCTCCTGGTCACCCATGAAATAATTTTTGGTGATATTTTTCGCCTGTATCAATGCCATTTTTTTCTCCGGCTCAACCACCCGCCAGGGAGTGATTGCAAGTTCACGCACGTGACCCTGGGTCTTGCTTCAGCGGGGCACGGGTCGAGTTTTGCCCCGGCCACCATTTGAGCCCGGACGTGTCAACGCGATGTTGACGAAATCGACTTTTTTGTAAGGCTGAGGTGAAGAAGGATGAACGATCACCTGCGGTGCGCCAGGCATTGACACGGGACCCGGGACACAAGGGTTCGGGCGCCCAAACAAATTGGCCCTGCCGGAATTTCCGACAGGGCCAATCATTTGGAAGCGCTTTGTTGCGATATCAGACTTGGGTAAAGAACCCGATTCCGACCAGCGTCAGCAGCGTCAGGCCGCAGGCGATCAGCGTGAAGGCCAGCGCCTTGGCCGCAGTCAGCTTGGCGGGCGACGGTGCATCCACCAGGTATTTCTCCAGCTCACCGCTCTTGAGCAGGCGCTCGTATTCCAGCGCATGGTCATGCTTGAACTCTTCAAGACTGAAAGTGCCGGTGAACATCACCACCTCCACCGGGAACTTGTCGGGGCGGAAATGGTTGTTGAAGAAGTGCACGGTGAACAGGAACACCACCGCCAGGAAGGCTTCTTCAGCGTGGAAGATGGCCGCCACGTTGAACACCCAGCCCGGCAGGAAGGCGCCGAAGAAATTGGGCAGCCACATCATCAGGCCACTGACACCAATGATGGTCACCCCCCAGAACGGAGCCCAGTAGTCAAACTTCTCCCAGTAGGTCCAGCGGTCAAACTTGGGACGCGGGCCCATGCCGAAGAACCACTTGAACATGGCAAGCATGTCTTTGCCGTCCTGCAGGTTGGGCACCAGTGAATCAGGCCCGAAGAACTTGAAGGTGCTCCAGTTTTTGGCAATGCGCCAGGTGATGTAGAAAATGTGCCAGAAGAACACACCGGCAAAAATCACGGCGCTGATACGGTGGATGATGCCCGCCGTGTGCGGGCCACCCAGGCCTGCCATGAGCGGTACGGCCCAAGGTGACGAGGGATAGAACAGCGGGATACCGGTCAAGGTCAGCACCATCAGGCTCAAGGCAAAAGTGATGTGGGCCAGGCGCCAGATGGCACTGAAGCGGCGCACGTGCTTGCCTTTGAATTGCGCTGGAACAGCGTCAAGTTTGATGTGCTGCTGCCCGGCTTTTTCCTTGCGCTCCTTGAACTCACGGTAGAACCACAGCAGGGTATGCAGCCAGAAGAAGCCAAAGGTGCCGACCAGCAGCTGCAGCATGATTTGCCATGCCACCCAGATCTGGGGGTACTTGTCGAAGTCGCCCGCGTGACCGTGGGGCTGGTAGGTTGCAAAACCTGCCGGAGCCAGGGCCAGCTCTTTCTTGCCGCTGTGGCAGGACTGGCATGTTTTCAGGCGGTTGTTGGCGTGCACCATGGATTTCGGGTCGTCGGCCCTCAAGATCTTGTGGCTGCCGTGGCAGTCATAACACTTGGCCGTGTAGGCATAACCCAAGGTGCTGATCTGCCCATGGTAGGTGCCCATGTAGGTTTTCAGGTTTTCCTCATGGCAGGTGCCGCATTGGTCGGTGACCGCCAGTTTGAAAGGGTCGGTGCTGGAACTGGTGATGGCGTGTGTGGAATGGCAGTCGGTGCAAACGGCGGCCTTGACGTTCTTCTTTTCCAGGACTTCCGTGCCGTGAACCGAGCCGGAATAAGAATCGAGCTGGTCCTCATGGCAACTGCCGCAGCTGGTGGCTATGCCAAGGCGCCATTGGTCATACTGCGGCGTTTTCTTGGCAGGCACATTGAAGCTGTGCGTGTCATGACAGTTGTCGCAGGACGCATTCGGCAGGGTCTTGTCGTCCGCGTTGGGCCGGGCATGGAACGAGGCATTGTAAGCGTCGATGTTTTTGACGACCATTTCGAGCTGGGGTTTGGTCTGGGCCGTGCCGGCCTTTTTGGCCTCGTCCCACAGCTGCTGGTGGCAGCCCGCGCAATCGACTTTGGCGAGCTTGAGCGCCGGGTCTTTGGCATGGGCGTTGGCTTTTTCGGCGTTGTCCTTGATGTCGGCGTGGCAGGCCACACAGCTCATCTTGGCGTGCACGCTCTGCTCAAATTTGTCAGGCATGACAGCATGCAACGCGCGCGCCTTGCCTTCCGGACCCGCAACTTCGAGCTTGCCCTTTTTGCCGTCGTGGCAATTCAGGCAGGTCGCGTTGTCGAGCTTGGCAGGCGCGGCCTCAGGCGCCGGGCTGGCCGCCAGCGCCGGCAAGCTCAGGCAGGCGCCCAGCAACCAGCCCAGTCCGCTTAGAAGAAGTGAGGATTTGAGTCGCATGATTCAATACCGTTTAACAAATGAAAATGGCCACGGTCTTTGAGGACAGTGGCCACGAGCTTGGTGAAATAAACTTTGATTACTGAGCCAGAATCCAGTCAGCCAGGTTTTTCAGCTCTTTTTGGTCTTTGGTATCGACCGCCTTGTGCTTTTCTTCAGTGCCATCGGCCAGCTTGACCATCGGGCTCGTGGTGAAGTTGGCGATGAGCTTGGCCTGGCCGTCAGCTTTGCCCTTGTATTTTTCGGCAATCTTCTTCAGCGCCGGACCTTTTTTGGTCTTGTCGACGGCATGGCATTTGGTGCAGTCGTTGGCTTTCATGAGGGCTTTGGCTGCTTCTTCGTCGGGCGCAGCGTGCGCGGGTGACAGGCAGGCGAAAGCCAGCACAGCAGATGCACTGGCGAGGGCGAGAGCGGATTTGAACATTGGTTAACTCCTGAAATGAAGTGAAATAAACACCACGAAAAAAAGATCTTGACGACAGAGCTTGTATGAGCGGAATTTTAGCCCCCGGTGATTTCGCGACCAATTGACATAGATCAAACGAAGCAGATTCCTGCGCAACGAAGAAGCACTCTATACACTCTGTCTGCCGCTGTCTCGGTCCACAGGACCCTGTTCAGCGAGGGAACACCATGAACCACGATCACGATCACGACCACGCCCCGGCGAACTTCAACCGCGCCTTTGCCATTGGCATCGCCCTTAATCTGGCCTTTGTCGGCATCGAGGCGTTTTATGGCTGGCGCGTGAACTCGCTGGCTTTGCTGGCCGATGCCGGGCACAACCTGAGCGATGTGGCCGGGCTGGTGCTGGCCTGGGGCGGCGCCCTGGCGATCCGGCTGGTGCCCGACGCACGCCACACCTATGGCTGGAAGCGCGCCACCATTCTGGCCGCCTTCGCCAATGCCCTGCTGTTGCTGGTGGCCATGGGCGGCCTGGCCTGGGAGGCGATCGGGCGCCTTTGGTCCAACGAGGTGTCATTGCAGGAACAGGGCGTGACCATCATGCTGGTGGCCGGTGTCGGCATTGTCATCAACACCGCCACGGCCTTGCTGTTCATGCGCGGGCGCGAGCACGACCTCAATATCCGCGGCGCCTTTCTGCACATGGCAGCCGACGCGCTGGTGTCTGCAGGCGTGGTCGTGGCCGGTGCCCTGACCTTGTGGCAGGGCTGGACCTGGCTCGACCCGGTGGTGAGCCTGGCCATTGCCGTGGTGATTTTGTGGGGCACGTGGGATCTGTTCAAACAGTCGCTGCACATGCTGTTTGACGGTGTGCCCGCCCACATCGACCCGCAGGCGGTGCACGACTGCCTGGCCGCGCTGCCGGGCGTGACCCAGGTGCACGACTTGCACATCTGGGCCATGGGCACGGCGCACGTGGCGCTAACCGCCCACTTGGTCATGCCCCGGGATCAGGCCGACGACGCCTTTCTGAATGCGGCCACCAAACTGATGCACGACCGGTTCGAGATCACCCATGTCACCCTGCAGGTGGTCAAGGTGCCGTTTACGCCGAGTTGCGTTCCCGCGCCAGACAAGGACAAGCCGACTCAGGCAAAATCCTGCCCTGTATGAACCCCAACCCAGCCACAGTCGGCACCCTTTCTTCTGCCGAGGCCCTGAATCGCGACTGTTTTTGCCGCACCCTGAACGTCGCGCGTCTGCGTGAGCAGTTGGAAAGCGAACCCAGCCTGAAGGGCATGATGGCCAACATCACGCAAACCCGGCCCAATCTGTTTTCATCGACGGTGGTGTTCATCTCACAAGAGGTGCAGCAGCAAATCACGGAGACCATTGCGGCCATCGAGCGTGTCGCCGCCCTGCCCGGCTACCGGGGACAGGCCGTTTCAAGGGCAGACGCCTCGGCGCAGCACGACTTCGGTCCGCTGGGTGCCTGTATGGGTTATGACTTTCACCTGAGCGCCAATGGCCCCCAACTTATTGAGGTCAACACCAACGCCGGCGGCCTGCTGCTCAATGTGGCGCTGGCGCGGTCACAGGAGGCCTGTTGCGACGAGATGGATTGGGCTTTCCCGTCGAGCGCAAGGCGCGACACCCTGAAAAAGACCATTTTCGACATGTTTGCCAACGAGTGGCAGTTGCAGCGCGGTGCCGCCCCCTGGCGCTCGGTGGTGATTGTCGACGAGGCCCCGCAGGACCAGTACCTGGCACCAGAATTTGAGTTGTTTCGCCAGCTGTTCAGCCAGAATGGCGTGCAGGCGGCCATCGCCGACCCGTCGGAGTTGACCTGGCACAACGGCCACCTGCTGCACCGGGGCATGCCGGTGGACATGGTCTACAACCGACTGACCGACTTTTACCTGACCGGGCCGGCCCATCTGGCCTTGCGCCAGGCGCATGAGGCCGGAGCCGTGGTGCTGACGCCCCACCCGCGCGCCCACGCCTTGCTGGCCGACAAGCGCAACCTGATTGCCCTGAGCCAGGACGAGCTTTTGCTGTCCTGGGGCGCGTCCGCCGCGGATCGCAAGCGACTTGCAGCCAGCGTGCCCGCCACACGCCTGGTCACACCCGAGCGCGCGGACGAGCTCTGGGCACAGCGCCGCCAGCTGTTCTTCAAGCCGGTCGCGGGATATGGCGCCAAAGCCGCGTACCGCGGCGACAAGCTCACACGCCGCGTCTGGTCCGAGATTCTGGAGAGCGACTTTGTCGCCCAGGCGCTGGTGCCGCCGAGCGGGCGCATGACCCTGGTCGACGGGGTGCAGACCGACCTCAAGTTCGACATCCGCGCCTACAGTTATGCCGGTCAGGTGCAACTGCTGGCGGCGCGCATGTATGCCGGACAAACCACCAATTTCCGAACCCAGGGGGGTGGCTTTGCACCCGTGATTGTGGTGCCGTCAACGACGCTTGCCACGGGAGTGTGCTGATGTGCGGCATTTGCGGCGAATTGCGCCTTGACGGCACGCCCCCCGACATGGCGGCCGTCGGGCGCATGTCGGACCAACTGGCGCGTCGCGGACCCGACGACGCGGGCACCTACCAGGACGGCCCGCTCGCGTTTGGCCATCGGCGCCTGTCGATCATTGACCTGTCAGCGCATGCGCACCAGCCGATGGTCGATGGCGAGCTGCATCTCACGCTTGTTTTCAACGGCACCATTTACAACTACCGGGAACTGCGCGCCGAGTTGCAGGCCTTGGGTTACCGGTTTTTCTCGGAGGGTGATAGCGAGGTCATCCTTAAAAGCTACCACGCCTGGGGCGACCAATGTGTGAACCGGTTCAAGGGCATGTTTGCCTTTGCCATCTGGGACCAGCGCAGCGGCCAGTTGTTTTTGGCGCGGGACCGTTTTGGCATCAAGCCGCTCTACCTGAACCAGACCGGTCAACGCCTGCGCTTTGCCTCGAGCCTGCCCGCGCTGCTGGCCGGTGGCGGCGTCGACACCTCGCTGGATGCGGTCGCGCTGCACCACCACTTCACGCTGCACACCGTGGTGCCGGCGCCGCGCACGGTGCTCAAGGGGGTGCGCAAGCTGCCACCCGCCTCCACGTTGCGCTTTGACCCGGACGGCACGGTGACCGAGCGGGTCTACTGGACGCTGGATGCCACCCGGCCTGAAACACCGCTGTCCGAGGCCGAGTGGCTGACTGC
This sequence comes from Polaromonas sp., assembly GCA_021737975.1. GTDB lineage: Bacteria > Pseudomonadota > Gammaproteobacteria > Burkholderiales > Burkholderiaceae_C > Rhodoferax. The sequence goes on from JAIPCZ010000028.1 coordinate 26,677, forward strand.
CACCCGCGAGCAGCTGGACCAGAGCGTCAAGCGCCGCCTGCTCGCCGCTGACGTGCCGGTGGGTGTGCTGCTGTCGGGCGGGCTCGATTCAAGTTTGCTGGTGGGTTTGCTGGCCGACCAAGTGCCGGATTTGCGCACTTTTTCCATCGGTTTTGAAGACCTCGGCGCGGGCGCGGAGAAAGCCGACGAATTTGAATTTTCGGACCAGATTGCGGCCCATTTCCACACCAACCACCACAAGTACAGCATCCCCAACAGCGAGGTCATGGCCCGCTTGCCGGAAGCGGTCGCACAAATGACCGAGCCCATGGTCAGCCACGACGTGATTGCCTTCTACTTGCTGGCCGAGCGGGTGTCCAAAGACGTCAAGGTGGTGATGTCGGGCCAGGGTGCCGATGAGGTGTTTGGCGGCTATTTCTGGTATCCCAAAATGGACGCTGCAACCGGGACACCGCTTGAGCGCTTCAGCCAGCATTATTTTGACCGCGACCATGCCGAATATGAGCAGATGATTGCCCCGGCATTCCAGGTGGGCGACGTCACCTCCGAGCTGATTGCCAAGGAGCTTCAGGCGCCGCGTGCTGACGAATTTCTGGACCAGGTTTGGCGCCTCGACGCCACCACGCTGATCGTCGACGACCCCGTCAAAAGGGTCGACAACATGCCGATGGCGTGGGGCCTGGAGGTGCGCACGCCGTTTCTGGACCACGAGCTGGTGCAACTGGCCGCGCGCATGCCACCGGCGCTCAAGCTCCGGGAAGGCGGCAAGTTTCCGCTCAAGGCGATCTCGCGCGGGCTGATTCCCGACGCGGTTATTGACCGGCCCAAAGGCTACTTCCCGGTGCCCGCGCTGAAATATGTGCGCGGACCGTTCCTGGAGATGATGCGCGGCATTTTGATGTCGGAGGCTTGCCTGCGGCGCGGCCTGTACCAGCGCGACTATGTTGACAAGTTGCTGGCTGCCCCGGAGGCGCCCGAACACTTCACCCGGATCAATGGCAGCAAGCTATGGCATCTGGCGCTGCTGGAGTGGTGGCTGCAGCTGCATGTGGACCCGCCGCCCGGCGCATCACTCTCCTGATCGCCGAGCCTGGGGCAAAGCCAGCGCTTCAAGCCCGAGTTTTGGGCTGCAGGTAGGCGAAGAACTCGCGGTCTGCGCCGAGCATGTGACGGGCCACCACGTCGCGGGCCAGAAATTGGAAAAGCTCGCCAATCGACAAGCTGCCTTCATGAAAATGCTTGACCAGCAGCACGGCCTTGTCAATCAGCGCGCTGTGAGTGGCGGCATGCTCGGTGGCGTTCGGGTAGCCCGCGGCGCGAATGATGCCTTCCTCTTCCTTGAAATGCCGCACCACATCCGTGACCAGGGTATTCACCAGGGCGGCCACCTCGGCTTCGGGACGCGCTGAAAGCACGGCGCCGAGCAGATTGTTGGCATCAACAAACAGGCCGCGGTGCTGTTCGTCGATGACCGGGTGGCCGCACTCGTAGGCCGCGTGCCAGGACAGCCGCACCAGATTGGCGGCCATGTTTTTTTCGGCGCCACCGCGTTCAGGCGCCTCCGGCGCAATTTGCACCTGGTTGCGGCCGCCATCCTTGGCCCGGTAGAGTGCCGCGTCGGCGCGCTTGAACCAGTCTTCCCAGGCCTCTCCCATCATGCACTCGGCCACGCCGATGCTGATCGTGACTTGCCCCACGTCAGCAAAAGTGGTGCTGGCAATACTTTCGCGCAGCCGCTCGGCCAGCGTCGCTGCGGTGGCCAGCATGGTGTTCGGGCACAGCACCACGAACTCTTCGCCGCCCCACCGTGTCAGCGTGTCTGACGGGCGCAGGTTTGCCAGCAAGACACTTGCCAGCTTCACCAGAACCTGATCTCCCGCGCTGTGGCCATGGACGTCGTTGACCTTTTTGAACAGATCGATGTCCAGCATCAGCGTGCTCAAAGGGTGGTCGTAGCGCTTGAGCCGGTCCATCTCATTGACCAGGGCCTCTTCAAAACGGCGTCGGTTCCAGGCACCGGTGAGCTTGTCGGTACCAGCCAGTTTGGACAGTTCTGCCAAAGTTTTCTGCGACTCCTGGTTGGTGTCTTGCAAGAGTTCCAGCAGCTTCTGCATTTTGTCGGTATTGCCCATGCGGGCGGGGTCGAGCATGGCGGCGCCAATGAACTGGAGTCGGCCATCGGCCCCGTGCAGCGGGAACTTGAACCACAGGCCTTGCAAGGGCCCGCCGGCAACCAGGCAATCAAGCTGGTCGCTGCTGGTGGGGGCACCCGCAAGGATTTGCGCATCAGACTGCCGGAGTTGCCCACGCACTTCAGATGGAAACAGATCGGCATCGTTCAGGCTGGTGAACTGATCATGGGTCTTGCTGAAATAGTTTTGCATGACCTGGTTGACCAGCATGTAACGGCCGTCCAGGGCCTTGACGGCAATCCCGGCGCCAAACGTCTGCGGCATCATCAGGGCCACCAGACCGGAGGCATGCATGACATGCTCCTTGGCAAAACCGGAAATGAAGTCGTGTTCGTTCATCAGTCAAGTTTATGGTTTGTTATGGACGAATTGTGGTGACCTGTCCGGGCTAATCCGATGACCAAGGGGAATGCCGCCATTGTGCCGCTCGGCAAAGTATAGCCACCCAACTTACTTCCCGCCAACGGCAGGGCAGTGACCGCATCTGCCCGCCCAGTGGCTAAAATCGGCCGAAGTTCAGCAAAACACATGCTCGGACCCACAATAATTCTTTCAGGGATGGACAGTGACAATAAGCAAGCCCATCTTCAGTGACGCGATTTCAGCTGCACCAGACGAATCTGACATGTCGGGCGCGCGGCAAACCTTGCTGCCCTTGTTGCCCTTGTTGCGCTACATGGTCGCCGCCCTGCTGCTGGGCCCGATCCTCACGCTGCTGGCCCTGGGGCCGGTACGCGCAGATTCACCTGTCAACTTTATCGGACCAATCGCCATTTTCCTGGTGGGTCTGGCCGCCTGGCGTCTGATCGCGGTGAACAGAATCAATGCCGCTGTCCGGTTGGCGATGACCGGCATCTGGATCACGACCACCGGCATTGCCTGCTTTTCTGGCGGATTGCGTTCGCCCGTCATGGTGGTCTATCCGATCCTGATTCTGATGACGGGCTGGCTCCACAGCGCCCGCTCGGCGAAGCTGATGGCACTGCTCTCGGTGGCCGCCTGCCTGGGTTTATGGCTGATGGAGTACCTGCAAGTCTTGCCGCGTCAGTTTGCGCCTCCGACGGTCGTTTACGCCGGCCATCAAATCATCATCAGCGTCCTGTCGGCAGCCTTGATTGTTTTTGTTGTGCGCGCGTTTGGACTGCGCCTCGGCCAACTCCAGATGGCCAAGAACAAGCTGAAGAAACACGCGTTGGCGCTGCAGCAAAGCGAGGACCGGTACCGGACCCTGATCGAATGGTCGCCTGAAGCCATGCTGGTGCATCGCACGGGGAAAATGATTTATGCCAACCCGGCTGCTATCAGGCTGTTTGGCGCGCCAGATGCCGGCGCGCTGCTGGCGAAAGATACGACCGACCTGATCCATCCGGACGACCGCGTCGCGCAGGCGGAGCGCATGAAGAGCATCATCAAGCAGGAGATCATTTCCCCGGACACCGAAGCAAGGTTTCTCAAGTTCGATGGCTCCGTCATCGATGTCCAGGTTCAGGGGACAGCCATTGATTTTGATGGCGAGCCCGCCATTCATGTGTCCATTCACGATATCACCGAGCGCAAAAAACTGGAGGGTGAGATCAGGCGACTGGCGTTTTACGATGAGCTGACCCATCTGCCCAACCGTCGCCTGCTCGATGACCGCCTGCGCCAGGTCCGGTCGGCCAGCCAACGGCATGGTGACTTCAATGCGCTGATGTTCCTCGATCTGGACAATTTCAAACCGCTGAACGACCGTTATGGCCATGCCCTGGGCGACGCCTTGCTGATCGACGCGGCCGCAAGGCTCGGCAAGTGCGTGCGCCAGATGGACACGGTCGCACGTTTTGGCGGCGATGAATTTGTCGTCCTGATCCCAGAGCTCGGCAGCGAGGAGCCTGATTCGACGACCAAGGCACTCGGAATTGCTGAAAAGATCCGCGCGACGCTCGCGCAGCCCTATTTGCTGGAAACGATGCCGCTAGGGAACGACAAAGCCAGCATCACGCACCAGTGCACAGTGAGCCTGGGCGTGCTTGTTTTTTCCGGCGACCACACACCGCCGGATGAGCTTCTGAAGTGGGCTGATGCTGCGATGTACCAAGCCAAGGATGCGGGGCGCAACCGGGTTCAGTTGTTCAGGCGCGGCCCCGACCTATAAAGCCTGCCCGAGCCGCGCAATACCTTCCTCGATCCTGGTGACATCGGCGGTGGCGAAGCTCAGGCGCAGCGTGGCCGGATCGGGGTCGTGCGCATAGAACGGCGCACCCGGCACGAAGGCGACCAGCTTGTCAATGGCGCGCTGGGCAAATTCGGCAGCGTTGGCAGACTTGCCATGTGCTCCGGTTAACCGAGCCCAAAAGAACATGCCGCCCCGGGGCTGGTTGAATTCAATCGCATCACCCAGCTCGCGGCGCAGGGACTCGGCCATGACCCGCGCGCGCTCGGCATAGGTCTTGCGCACCACGGCCAGGCTGGTGTCCAGGCGATTGAGCGTCAGGTAGTGGGCGCAGATGGCCTGCGTGAGGTTGCTGGTGTGGGCGTCGCTGAACTGCTTGCACATGGTGGCTTTGGCCAGCAACTCGGGCGGCGCGATCATCCATCCCACACGCAGGCCGGGGCTCAGAATCTTGCTGAAACTGCCACAGTGCGCCAGCCGGTCGCGGCTGCCGGGAACCCCGTCGCTCAGGGCCAGCAGACTGGGCGGCGGCGGGGTGTCAAAGTAAAGCTCGCCATAGGGGTCGTCTTCGACAATCAGCGTCTGGGTGCGCGCGGCAATTTCGAGGATGCGCCGGCGCCGCGCAAGGCTCAGGGTGGCACCGCTCGGGTTGCCAAAGGTGGGAATCAGGTACACCAGCTTCGGCTTGTGCTGGTCGATCAGGGCTTCCAGCTTGTCGACATCGACGCCGTCGGCATCGATCGGCGCGCCGATGATGTGGGCGCCATAGAGCCGGAAACACTGGATCGTGGCCAGAAAGGTGGGCGCCTCCACAATCACCTTGTCGCCGGGCGAGATCATGGTCTTGCCGATCAGGTCGAGCGCCTGCTGGCTGCCGGTTGTGACGATCAGGCCCTCGGGCTTCACCGTGGCGCCCTTGTCCGCCATGAAGCTGCCGATGGCCTCGCGCAGCGGCTGAAAGCCTTCGGTGGCGCCGTATTGCAGCACCGGTCCCGGGTTATTGGCCAGCACCGCGGCGCTGGACTGGGCGATGCCCTCGGCGTCAAACAAAGCCGGGTCGGGAAAGCCGCCGGCAAAACTGATGATGCCGGGCTTGCCCAGCAGCTTGAACAGCTCACGGATGGCAGAAGTTTCGATGGCATTGAGTCGATCGGCAAATTGCATGGGATAAGCTCGGAAGAATGGATGCCAAATTGTCACCGATGATTCGCACCTGCCAAACCCTTGTTTACCCAGCTTTTCGATTGAACGCATGAACGCCACCGCTGTTGAAAAATTCTTCGCCACCCTCGCCGCCGCCAACCCGCAGCCACAAACCGAGTTGAAATACAGCAGCGTCTTCGAGCTGCTGACGGCCGTGCTGCTGTCGGCCCAGGCCACCGATGTCAGCGTCAACAAGGCCACACAAAGCCTGTTCCTGGTCGCCAACACGCCGCAAAAAATGCTGGCGCTGGGCCTGGAGGGGCTGGAGCGTCACATCAAGACCATCGGCCTGTACCACAGCAAAGCCAAGCATCTGCTGCAGACCTGCCAGATCCTGGTGGATCAGCATCACGGCGAGGTGCCGCGCACCCGTGGGGCGCTGGAGGCGCTGCCCGGTGTGGGTCGCAAAACGGCCAACGTGGTGCTTAACGTGGCCTTTGGCGAGCCGACCATGGCGGTGGACACGCACATCTTTCGGGTCGGCAACCGCACCGGTCTGGCACCCGGAAAAAACCCTCTTGAGGTCGAACTGAAACTGCTCAAGCGTATTCCCGAGCCCTACCGCGTGTATGCCCACCACTGGCTGATTCTGCTGGGCCGCTACGTCTGCCAGGCGCGCACACCCAAATGCTGGCAGTGCGCCGTGGCGCCGTATTGCGACTTCAAGGACAAAACGCCGCAGCCCAAAAGCTGAGCGAGCCCCAACGCGCCAGGCACTAACAACCCGAGCAGCGTGCGTTGGGTGTCTGGCGGAGCGAAGTCAAGGAGGAGGTTCGGGCGCCAGCCCGGACCGGGGGACATGAGCGCAGTCAGATACCCAATGCGCGCTGCAGCCTAAGCTTGAGGCGCCTACCCTGGGAGCCTGGGCGGCAGAGCGTTCTGCTGCGTGTCCCCCGCCCTGCGGGCTCCTCCTTTTACCTGCGCAGAACGCCCTGCCGCCCAGGCTCCTGGCATCAAAGGGCGTCTTCCAGCCAGCAAGACGGTTCCTGGTAACG
>JAIPCZ010000029.1 GCA_021737975.1 Polaromonas sp.
AGGGCCTCGGCCAGTTGCGTCTCATGGCTGGGCAAGCCGCGCAGCGCTGCCGCCAATTCCGTGTTGCCCGGGGGCAGGTTGTCGGCCACGCGGGCCGGTGAGGTCTGGTCGGCTTCGGGCATGTAGATGTCGAGCCCGATGGCCGCCGGCTGGTGCGCGGCGATGGCACTGATCAGCGCCGCCGTGCGGTTGCGCGGCCAGGGCCACTGGCCGAGCTGGGTCAGGCTGGTTTCGTCAATGGCCACAACCGTGACCGGCGCGCTCTGGGGCTGGCGCGGGTGCAGCTTCTGGTAGCCGTCAAATAGCACCTGCCGGCCCGCCCGAAACGGGCTGCCCAGAACCTCGCCCGCCTGTTGCAGCAGGCCGGGCTGTGACTTGGGCGCCCAGTTCACCTCGGACAGCAGGTTGACCAGCAACAGCGCGCTCAAGATGAGCAGCGCCAGCGGGCGGCCCCGGCCCAGCAGGAACAGGCGCTGGATCTGGTCGAGCAGGGTCTTGATCATGAGGGGTCCGCCGCGGGGTGGATGTCTTGGTCAGGCCTTGCGCGTGCGCAAATCAGGCCAGGCTGGTGATGGCCGTGGCGACGTCCGGATGGACCGGGAACACCAGATGGAAGCGGCTGATCTGGAACACTTCAGCGACCACCGGCGTGAGCGCGGCGATGGCAATTTTGCCCTGCTGCGTCTTGACCTGCTTGGCCGCCAGCATGAGCACCCGCAGGCCGACGCTGCTGATGTACTCGACCCCCGCAAAATCGAGCAGCAGCGGCGCCGCGCCGGCCTTGACTGATGTCAGCAGCGGCGCCAGCTGGTCCTGAAACAGCGCTGCCGTGCCCTGGTCGATACGACCGCTCACCATGGCCACCTTGACAGTGCCGTGCATTTGTTCAATTAGTTCCATCAAAAAACTCCAAATGTCGGCTGCAGCTCAGGCTGCCACCGGGGTCAAAAACTGGTTGACGTCCACCGCGTCGATCTGCTCTGGTGGCATGAAGCGCCGGGCGTAGTCCAGGTAGGCACCCGAGCGCAAAAACAACTCGAACAGGTCGGGGTCCAGGTGCTGGTCTTTCTTCATGAATGCCATGATCTTAATGGCCTCGGACAGGGTTTTGCCTTTTTTGTAGGGCCGGTCCATGGCGGTGAGGGCTTCGAAGATGTCGGCGATCGCCATCATGCGCGAGACGGGTGACATGTCGTCCTTTTTGAGGCTGCGCGGATAACCCGTGCCGTCCATTTTTTCGTGATGCCCGCCGGCAATTTCGGGCACCTGGCGCAGGTGCCTGGGGAACGGCAGCGCCGACAGCATGACGAGTGTCTGCACGATGTGCTCGTTGATCTTGTAACGCTCTTCTTCCGACAGCGTGCCGCGCGCCACCGACAGGTTGTAGAGCTCGCCTTTGTTGTACAGCAGTTCGGGCACCTTCATGGAGAACCCCCAGGCATTCTTTTCCGGCATGCGGTCCTGCGACCGGCGCTCGAAGGCATGCTCGGGCTTGTCGGCCAGCAGCTGCTCCAGGACCGGCAGGGCGACCTCGCCGTCACGGGCCTTGCGCTCTTTTTCGTCGTTTGAAATGCCGATTCGGTCGTCGAGCGTGCGTAGCCAGGTGCGCTTGGCAATGGACTGCAGTCGCGCCAGCTTGTCGGGCGCCATGAACTCACCGCCCTCGTTGCAACTGGCAACAAAAGCGTAGTCGGCGTCGAGCTGCGCCAGTTCTTCGGCCAGTTGCGCGCGCCGGGTCGTTGCATCGGTGCCCGCGGCGATGTCTTTCAGGCAGGCGATCTCGGCATCACGCTTGAGCACCTCGAAGCGCGTGCGCACCTCGTGAATGCGGTCGTAAATGGTTTCCAGCTTGGTCGCCTTGTCGACCACGTACTCGGGCGTGGTGACCTTGCCACAGTCGTGCAACCAGGCCCCGATGTGCACGGCTTCCCATTCCTCGTCGTTGAGCTGGAAGTCCTTGAACGGCCCGGTGGTTTCGGCGCAGGCGGCGCGCGCCAGCATTTTGGTGAGCTCGGGCACACGCGCGCAATGGCCGCCGGTGTAGGGGCTCTTGGCGTCGATGGCGCCGGCAATGAGCTGGATGAAGGCTTCGAAGAGTTCCTTTTGCGACTTGATCAGTTCACGCGTTTCCAGTGAACTCGCCGCCGTGACCGCCAGCGTGCTGATGAAGGATAGTTGTGCCTCATCAATCGGATGTACCCGCATCAGCAGGATGACCCCCACCAGATGCTGCTGGTGGTTGCGCAAAGGCACGGCCACGGCCTGTTGTGGGTTGCCAAATTCGGACAGGTCATCCAGCCCGGTGGCGTCGATGTCCTGTGCCGAGAGGGTGCCGGTGACGGTGTGGCCGTCGCGCAAGGCCTGCCCGAGCAACGGCCCGGCGTCGAGCAGCGACACCGGCAGCAGTGGCATCATCACGTCCTGCCCCTCGGCACACAGCACCGCCATCGGGATCAGGCCGTCGTTGTCGGCCAGGTAGAGCACGCCAAACTCGGCCTCGGCGGCAGACAGGGTTTCGCGCAGCAACATCGGCAACAGGCGGTCGAAGTCCTGTTCTTCGGATACGGCGGTGCTGATGTCCAGAAAGCGGCGAATGGTGCGCTTCATGCCGTCCATGGTGTGGCCGAGTTCATCGACTTCGCTGACCAGCGAATACACCTTGGAGTCATCTGAAAAATCAAACCGTTGAATCGCTTCGGCCTGGCGGTTCAGGCGTTGCAGCGGTCCGGAAATGCGCCGCGCCAGCCACCAGATCAGTGGAACGCTCAGCAGGATGATGACCGTCGTGATGGTCAGTGAAGTGCTGCGCAGCTTCAAGGCGGTGGCCAGCAGCTCGCGCTCGGGAACGGCCACCACCAGAAAAAGCGGCGCGATGCCCTGGAGCTGCAACTCCGAAACGTTGAGTTGCCAGTCCTCATCGGCCACTGCCATCCTGGTGCTGGCTTCACCGTCACCGATACTTTCACGCAGCAGCGGCGCGGCGGCAGCCAGGGCCGGGCGGCCGAAGTCTTGCAGCAGCGCCAGGCTGGGTTTGGCTTCCTGCCCCGGCGCACCTGGCAGCAAAGTGACCAGCCTGGCCACGTCTTCGTGCGCCAGCACAAAACCCTGCGCATTGACCAGGGCGATTTCGGTGCCCGGCGTCAATTTTTTCTGCTTCAGGTTGTCGGCCAGGGTTTCCAGCAAAATGTCGGCGCCAATCACACTGTCGCCTTGCACGCCCCTTCCGGCGAGCGTCATGCCGACCTTGCGGTTTGAAAAAAACAAATAGGGCGGGGTCTTGATGGACGACGCTGAACTGATGGCATCGTCATACCAGCCCCGCTTGCGGGGGTCGTAGCTGGCCGCATAGTCAGGGCGGTCATCGGTGCGCAGGGGCTGCAACGCCTGGTTCATGAAAATATAACGTCCCACCGGCTGGCCCGCGCCCCGTTCAATGGCCTGCAGGATGTAGCGGGTGCCTTCGGGGGCTTTGAACGCAAGGCGCTCGGCCTCGTCGTGCAGCTGGCGCAGAAAAAAGAAGTCGCCGTTGGCGTAACCGGTGTAAATCGACGACAGTGCCGAAACCCCACGCAAGGCTTCCTTCAGGAACGGCAGCCGCTCGCTGCGGGTGGCAAAGCTATCAGCTTCGCTGAGCGCATCGTGCCGGACCAGGTTCATGGCCAGTTCGGCGGGCTCGATCAGGGCCGCGAGCTCGTTGCGGGTCTCGCGACCGATGCGGTCAATGAGGTCGGTGGCCGTGGTTTCGAGCATGTCGCGCGACAGCTTGAAGCCGATCCCGGCAATGATGCCGCCGACCAGCAGGATCAGCACCAGAAACAGGGTGGTGATGTGGATGTGCAGCGGGAACCGGCGCGTTGGTTGGGCTGCTGTCGGGTGGGTCATGTCTGGCTCTCCATGCGCTTGAGCGCCATGCGAATACGCTTGATGGTGTCTTCCAGGGGCGCCCGGCTTGACACCTCCAGGCCCAGGGCGCGGGCAATGTCGTTGACCACCGCCGTATTCAGGGGCAGCCCGCCTGCGTTGATGGCGGCCATCAGGTCATGGGCGCGCTGCTCCGTCGTTGGCGGCTGGCGCGGGAGCAGGCGTTTTTTGAACCAGTTCAAGGGCATTCTCTTGTCCGAAGGGGTTGCAGCAGTATTTAATGTAGTGCAAACCCGGGCTGCCAGAAACCCTTTGGCGCGTCAAATTTTCATCCGCCTCCCGGCGCGTCCACAACGGAGTTCAATGTGCATGATGTCACCCGCCTGCAAGGCCTGCCACCACTGGTGACGGGCCATACCCGGATGCTGGTGCTGGGCAGCTTTCCCGGCGTCGCCTCGCTGACGTGCCAGCAGTATTACGCCCATCCGCAAAATGCCTTCTGGCGCCTGCTGCAAGCCCTTTGGCCGGAGACCCCGATGCCCGGCGCCGATCAGTACCCACAACGCGTGGACTGGTTGCTGGAAAGGGGTCTGGGCCTGTGGGATGTGTATGCGTCCTGTGAGCGCGAGGGCAGTCTGGACAGTGCCATCCGCCTGCCGCAGGTCAATGACCTGGCGGGGTTGTTGAACCGTTGCCCCGGGCTGCGCCTGATTGCGCACAATGGTGGTGAAAGCTTCCGGCATGCGCGCGTGACCCGTGCGCTGGGTTTGCCGGTCCACCGCTTGCCGTCGACCAGCCCGGCCAACGCCAGTTGGTCTTTTGAGCGCAAGCTCGCGGCCTGGCGCGAGGTGGTGGTGATGGCTGGCCTGGCTTGACGGGTGCCGGTCCGCCCGGCGGCACTATTTGTCCACGGGTGCAGGCCGGGCCTGTTGCATCGCGGCTTCCAGCGACTGTCTGACCTGCTGCTGAATTTGCTGGCTTTGTTGTTGGGCATTGCCAGCCGGTGCGCTTGCCGGCACCGCCGCCTGACCGGCCTCCATTGGGGTGACGCTGATCGGGGCAACGCCTGAGAGTTGTTTTTTGACCAGGGTGCCCACCACGACGAGCACGATGAGAAGGCTCAGGACACCGAAAATTACTCTCATGGAAGCTTTCTCACAAGTTGAGGAGACAGGCCCAAATAGACAAGGCAGGTCGCGGCAACGAAGCCACGGGACGGCGATGAAGCGGATTGCGTTGCGCCCGTCGCCGCTGAATGGTACGCTGTGCCCATGTCCGTGACGGCGGCGTCATGGCCTGCCATCTCGCTCCTTTTTTTGAAAGCATACATCATGAATGAAGATCCTGTGACGGGTTTGGCCAAACGCAATATCTGGCTGCGCGGCCTGCTGATGATCCTGATGGCGCTGGCTTATCAGCTGGCCGGCACCGTGCTGTTTTTCACGGCCGTGATCCAGTTTGTGTTCGCTCTGGTCAGCGACGCGCCCAACCTTCGACTGGCAGCGTTCGGCCGGAGCCTGGGCCGCTTCCAGAGCCAGATCGCCGATTTCGTGAGTTTTTTCAGCGAAGACCTGCCTTTTCCCTTCGCCGACTGGCCGCCGGGTGCGTGAGCGCCAGGGCGGGTCGAGGTCTGCCCGGCAAGGTGCGCCTCAGGCGCGCAGCACACATTTTTCGTACAAACCCAGCATGCGACCGGCCGGGTCGTACTTTGCTTTCAGGGCCTGGTATTGCGCCATGGCGTAGGCCTGGCCAAATTCTTCCGGCGTGAAGTAACTTTCGGAATACAGCGACTTGATGCCGCCCAGGCGCATCACCTCGTGCTCGACCAAGCGGTTGAAATGGCCGGCCGCATGGGGCTGGCGGCTCTCCACCACGTCCCAGAAGCCGAAGTTCACATAACGGGTGTCGGGGGTGAGCGGAAACAGGGTGAACGGCGCCTGCGGCAAGGGCGCGCGCACCGGGCAGACCCAGATCGGCAGGATGCCGATCTCGCGCAGCAAAAAGGCCAGGAATTGCGGTGCCTGCGCCACCGGAATGTCCACGTCCTGGATGACGGACTCGGTGTGCAGGCCGCGCAGGCGGGCCAGGCGGCGCGTGATGCCCCAGCGGGCATTCCAGCGCATGATGCGGGTGTAGGTGCGCGAATTGAGCCGCGACGGCCCGAGCAGGCGGCGCACCAGCGGATTCTGCGCGTAAACGTTTTTGGAGCACCAGAACCAGTCGGTGTCCCAGCGCCACAGGTAGTCCTGCACGCGCAGGTAATCCACCGGCTTGTCTGGCAGAGATCGGTAGTAGATGTGCCGGTCGCTGTAGTCGCTGAGCCAGGGGGCTTCGTCGACAAAACAGGCGGTGTTGAGCACCTGCTGCCGCGGCCCGAAGACCACGCCATCGACAAAGTCGGCCTCGTGTTGGCAGGCTGCCTCGAGCGCGCTGAAAAATGCGGCAGGGTCGGCATGCGGCAGGTGCGCCACCTTCACGCAGGGCTTGGCCGGCAGCGTGCGCAAGCGCAGGCGCAGCGCATAACCCAGCGTGCCGTAGGAGTTGGGAAAGCCGAAAAACAGGTCGCGCTGCGCGTTGTCGGGCCGGCAATTCACAATCTGTCCATCGGGCAGCAGCACGTCGAATTCGAGCAGCGTGTCGTGCACCAGGCCCCAGCGGTGCGAGGTGGCCTCGATGCCGACACCCGCCGCCGCGCCGCCCACGGTGATGGTCTTGAGCTGCGGCACCACGGCCGGCATGACGCCGTGCGGCAAGGTCTGCGCCACCAGGGTCTCGTAGCTCGTCAGGCCCTCCACGTCGACCCAACCCTCGGCGGTGTCGATGGCCAGCACATGACAAAAGTCGCTCAGGTCGAGCCGCTGCTTGGCACCCTCGTGGCGGTCGCGAAACAGGTTGGAGCTCTGCTTGCCCAGGCCGAGCGGCGCCGCGCCGCCTTTGGCTCTGGCACGCAGCTGTGCCGCCAGTGCGGCCCGGCGCGCGGCGTGGCCCGTGGCTTCAGTGTCCATAGAGGTGCGCCCGGCTCATCGGGTAGTTTTCGCGGCTGACGTTGCCCTTGCTGAAGACGATCTGGAACAGATGGGTGTAGCCCGCCGGCGAGCGGAACATCTCGGCGCAGCCCAGCAGGTAACTGCGCCAGACGCGGTAGAAACGCTCGTCAAAATGCTGCGGATCGAGCAGCTGGATGTTTGGCCATTGCTGCTCGAAGCGCCCGGCCCACACGTCCAGCGTCAGGGCGTAGTGGCGGCGCAGGTTTTCGATGTCCACCACCTCCAGCCCGCAGCGCTCCATCTCGACGATGACCTCGGACAGGGCCGGAATCCAGCCGCCGGGAAAGACGTGTTTGCGGATGAAAAGATCGGTCTCGCGCGGGCCGACATGGCCGATGAAATGCAGCATGCCAAGGCCGCCGGGCTTGAGAAAATCGGCATGGGCGCGCACCACCTCGGCCAGCTGGTCGCGCCCCGCGTGCTCGAGCACACCGATCGACACCAGCTTGTCGTACTGGGCGTCGACCTCGCGAAAGTCGGCCTCGCGCACCGTGAACTGCTCGGCCAGGCCGCGGCGGGCAACCTCGCCGCGCAGCCAGTCGACCTGTTCGGTGGTGGTGTTGAGGCCGGTGCCTATCGCGCCGACCGTCTCCCAGGCGCGAAACATGAAGCCGCCGAAGCCACAACCAAGGTCGATGTAGCTCTCGCCGCGCGCCAATCTGATCTTGCGGCAGACATGATCGATCTTGGCCTGTTGCGCCTGCTCCAGGGTGCGGGTGCCCTCGGGCCAGTAACCGCAGGTGTACATCATCAGCGGGTCGTCGAGCCAGAGCCGATAGAAACCGGCCCCCAGGCCATAGTGCGCGCGGGCATTGGCCTTGGCCTGGGCCAGGCTGTGATTGGAATAGCGCAGCTCATGAAGGCTGTTCTCGGCCGTAATCAGGGTCTTGGGACCATCGAGGCCGCTGAGCATGCCGGCCGCCAGCGCGGCCCCGAGGTCGCCCTCGACATCAAGGCTCTGGTCGAAATACGATTCCAGCAAGCCCAGATGCCCGCGCGAGAAGGCCTGCAGCAGCGCGGCGTCGGTGCGGAAAATCATCGTGAATGCCGGCTCGCCCGGCCCGGCATGGTGGCGGCTGCCGTCGGGCAGCGTGATCGCAAACGAGGTGCCGCAACGTGTTTGCAGGCCGTCAATGAGGTTTTGGACAGGAAAAATCATGTGCCCTCCTTTTGCCAAATTGCACCAGCATTGCGGCTGCGTCAATTGCGCAATCGCAAGGGGTTTGCTTGGCGCCGTGCTTCAGGCCCGGGGCGGGCGGAACACGCTGGCATCGCGGTAAAAGGCCGGGTCGTCGTTGGCGGCCCACCAGCCGGGCACGCCGAGCACCGGCAAATGGGCAAAGGGTTTGGCGGCCAATTTGTCAGCGCTCAGGTCCCGCGCCAGCCAGGCGTCCATGCTGTCGATGGAGGCATCCGCTGCCAGAACGCGGTAAACATGAGCGGTCATCGACTTTCTTGGCGCCACCAGCTTTTCCATGAGGGCGTGGCCAAACAGCAGCAGACGGGCCTGGCCCCACAGCGGGCGCAAGTCGCCAAACAGGTGTTGCCAGTCCTTGGCCTCGAGGGCCTGCCACAGCGCGTCGGGGGCGTGCAGCAGGGCGGCGTTCTCGTCGAAGACCGTCAAGGCATCACGCGCCGGACCGCGCACGGGCTGGATGCCGGTGCGCCCGATCTGCGCCGCCTGCAAGGTGTTCAGGCGCTTCTTGGTCAGCGGGAAGGCATGCCAGACCAGGCCGTTGAAAAAGTCGTGCAAGCCGTCCCGGGTGGGCACGCGGGCGGTATCGAAAATGTATTGCTCATAGGCCATGCCGGTGGGCAGCTCGCTTTGCGGCACGAAACACACTGGTGCCAGGGCGGCCCGGTTGAGCGCGTCGTGCTGCGCCATCCCGCCGCGCACACTGCGCGCCACGTCCTCGCCCGTCGCGCGCCAGGGTGCCAGCCAGGGTGCGCTCCAGTCAATGGTTTCCAGCATGGTTCCTGCCAGCTTCGCTTGCGCTGGCAGCGTCCTGCATTTCAACTGAGCGCGTGATGTTCATCAGGGTGATTGGGCTTTATGGGCACGTATTATGCGCACACCCGTTCACCTCTTGCCCCTCCAGCCCGCGCTGCAGCCAGGAATATGGGCCGATCGAAGGCGTAAAAAAGCCCCGCCAGGGCGGGGCTTTTCACGACGGGTTGGGTCCGCTTACTTGGGCATGACCACCGTGTCGATCACGTGAATCACGCCGTTGTCGGCGGCGATGTCAGTGGCCGTCACTTTGGCGCTGTCCACCGTCACACCGCCCATGGTGCCGATGGTCAGCCCGGAGCCTTGCACGGTTTTTACCTTGCCGGCTTTCACGTCTGCGGCCATGACTTTGCCGGCCACCACGTGGTAGGTCAGAACGGCGGTGAGCTTGGCTTTGTCTTTCAGCAGGGCATCCAGATCGGCCTTGGGTATTTTGGCGAAGGCGGCGTCGGTGGGCGCAAACACGGTGAACGGGCCCTTGCCTTTGAGGGTGTCCACCAGGCCGGCGGCCTGAATGGCGGTCACCAGGGTCTTGAATGAGCCAGCGGCAACTGCCGTGTCCACGATGTCGGCGGCCTGGGCAGCCGTGAGGGCGCCGAAAGCGAGGATGGAAGCGATAAAGGTCTTCTTCATGAGAAATTCCAGTTGAGTGAGGTGGGGAGGCAAAAATCGCGAATTAAAAAACGGGTTCGGATCAGACAGCGTAGCTGGGATTCAGCACCCGATCGATCACGTGGATCACGCCATTGCTGGCAATCACATCGGTCGCCACGAGAGAGGCGGGCGTGCTGAAGGTTTCCTCGATCTTCAGCGCGCTGGTGATCGTGATATTTTCTCCCGGGAGCGCAGTCGGAACAGAGGCTGGCTTGTTCAGTGCCACAACTGCGGCGGCTTTGACTGCGCCTGCCAGCACATGGTAGAGCAGAATATCGCGGAGGGCGCCGTCAGGTGCAGCCAGCAGTGTGGTCAGCGCGCCATCAGGCAAGGCTGCGAATGCATCGTTCACTGGCGCGAACACGGTGTACGGACCAGTCCCAGACAGAACGCCACCGAGATCGCTGGTCGCGCTCACAGCAGTGACCAGTGTCGAGAACAAGGGGTTGAGTTGCGCCATCTGAACGATGTTGAGCACGCCGGGTGGCACCAGCACCTTGTCTACCACGTGGATCACGCCGTTGCTGGCCTCGATGTCGGCACTGATGACCGTGGCCGCGGTCAGCACCGCGTCGGTCAGCTTCACGCCACCGGTGAGGGACAGGGCCAGTGGCGCTTTAGAGCCTTCGAAGGTGTAGAGCGTGGGCACATTGCCAGCGGTCAGGCCGGTGGACAGGTTCTTGCCCGCCACCACGTGGTACAGGAGGACACTGGCGAGAGCCGACGCGGGGAGGGCATTGACCAGAGCCGAACCGTCGGCCAGACCGAGGGCCTGAGCCGTGCTGTCGAAGGCGGCGTTGGTGGGGGCAAACACGGTGAGCAAATCGGTGCCGGAGAGAGCTCCTGCCAAATCGGCTTTGACCACGGCAGCCACCAGTGTGCTGAACTGGGGGTTGGCCTGCGCGATCTTGACGATGTTGTCCAGTGTGGCGATCGGCGTGTCATCATCGCCGCCGCCGCAGGCTGCGAGCAGGGTGCTGGCCGCGCCGGCTACGGCGGTGAGCAGGAGGGTACGTCTCTGAAGTTTCATGGCGGGTTCCTTCCGGAATGTATTTATGGGCAGGGTGGAGGCGGCGGGCATTTGCGGCGAGACTGCTTGTCCCAGTCCGCCAAAAGCGCACTGCCTGGTTGAATAATATTCTTAAAAGATCAAAAAGATACTGATTAGTATTTTATCCTACTAATCGGTGTGGTTATAGACGTTTGTGTCTCTGTCATGCCGATTTCAAGAGCCGAACAAGGGGTTCCCATGGCCAGCACCGGACGATGGGCGTGCCGAACTCCCGCGTTTGAAGTTGAGGTAGAGCAGCAAAAAGATCAGCAGCAGCGTGACCGGAATTCACCACCGGCTGCCGTCGATTGGTGGTGTCTTCGGTTGTTTTGTAGTTTTGTCGTCTATAAACGATATCAACAATGCTTCGAATTCGTCAGTACCTCGCTACCAAGCAAAAGGACGTGTACCTGGAATGGCTGAAGAAGGTGCGTGACCCGTTGGCCAAAGGCCAGCTTATTCGTCGTGTGAGCAGACTGGCGGACGGAAACTTTGGTGATCACAAATTTTGTCGGGATGGCGTGTGGGAATTGCGCATTGACCAGGGTACACGTTACAGCGTCTATTACGCGATGGACAGTGGCGTCGTGGTCTTGCTCTTGTGCGGTGGCGACAAAGGCACCCAAAGCGCTGACATCGAGCGCGCCGTGGGTTATTGGAAAGACTGGCAACAAAGGATAGAACCATGAGAGATCGTGACCATGACGAAGCAATGGCGGAATTGTTCAAAGACGACCCGGTTTTTGCGGCGGGATACTTGAACCAAGTTCTCCAGGATGGTGAGCCAGCCGATTTGTTGGTGGCACTGCGGCAAATGGCGCAGGCGCATGGTGGTGTGCGAGCCCTTGCCAAGGAGACAGAACTGAACGCCACGCAGCTCTATCGCACCCTGTCACCCAAGGGCAACCCCGAGTTGCGCAGCTTGTCAGCCGTGCTGAACGCGCTTGGCCTGCGTCTGGCGGTGCAACCTGCGCGCCCTGCGGTTGCGACGTGATGGACGTTGCATGTCGGTCATGACAACCCTATTTTGGGCGGGCCATGCACTGCCGCGCTTCGCTCGCAGTGACGGGGTCAGGCTCAAGGTCGTCGTGTGGTCGCGGCATCCGATTCGGCAGGATGCCAGGTAGACCCCGGCATCACAAATCAGCCCTCCAAGCCCCGCCCCAGCCGCCACTGCTTGACCATCGCATACAGAGCCGGAATCACCACCAGCGTAAGCACGGTTGACGAGATCATGCCACCCACCATGGGGGCGGCAATGCGGCGCATCACCTCGGAGCCGGTGCCGCTGACCCACATGATCGGCAGCAGGCCGGCCATGGTCGACACCACGGTCATCATCTTGGGCCGCACCCGTTCCACGGCGCCTTCCATCACCGCGGCATAGAGGTCGGCAGCGCCGGGTTCGCGGCCGGCGCTGCGGCATTTGAGCTTGATGTCTTCCCAGGCCTGGTCCAGGTAGATCAGCATCACCACGCCGGTTTCGGCAGCCACGCCCGCGAGGGCGATGAAGCCGATGGCCACCGCCACCGACATGTTGTAGTCCAGCGCCCACATCAGCCAGACCCCGCCCACCAGCGCGAACGGCACCGACAGCATGACGATCAACGTTTCAGTGATGCGCTTGAAGTTGAGGTAAAGCAGCAAAAAGATCAGCAGCAGCGTGACCGGCACCACCACCTTCATCTTCTCGATGGCGCGCTCCATGTACTCGAACTGGCCGCTCCAGGTGATGTAGTAGCCCGGCGGAAAAGCCACTTGCTCGGCCACTGCCTTTTTGGCATCCGCCACGTAGCCGCCAATGTCGCGCTCGCGCAGGTCCACATAGATGTAAGCCGACAAGAGCGCGTTCTCGGTGCGGATCACCGGCGCGCCCTTGGCGATCCCGATCTTGGCCAGCTGGCCGAGCGGGATCATGGCGCCCATCATCGTGGGCACCAGCACCTCGCGCGCAATCTGCTGCGGGTCGCTGCGTAATTCACGCGGGTAGCGCACCGTGACGCCGTAGCGCTCGCGGCCCTCCACCGTGGTGGTCACCATCTCGCCGCCCAGCGCGCTGCCCACCACATCCAGCAGGTCACCCACCGCCAGACCGTAGCGGGCGAGTTGCTCGCGGTCAGGGTCGATGTTGAGGTAGAAGCCGCCGGTGAGGCGTTCGGCAAAGGCGCTGGAGGTGCCGGGCACGGTCTTGACCACGGCCTCGATCTCCTTGGCCAGGCGTTCCATTTCCACCAGGTCCTTGCCAAACACCTTGATGCCGATCGGCGTGCGGATGCCGGTGGACAGCATGTCGATGCGGGCCTTGATCGGCATGGTCCAGGAGTTGGCGACACCCGGGAACTGCATCGCTTTGTCGAGTTCGGCAATCAGCTTGTCCATGGTCATGCCGGCGCGCCACTCGGTCTCTGGTTTGAGGTTGATCACGGTCTCGAACATCTCGATCGGCGCCGGGTCGGTGGCGGTGTTGGCTCTTCCCGCCTTGCCGAAGACCGAGGCCACCTCGGGAAAGCTCTTGATGATCTTGTCCTGCGTCTGCATCAGCTCGGCGGCCTTGGTGACCGACATGCCCGGCAGGGAGGCCGGCATGTAGAGCAGCGAGCCCTCGTTGAGGGTGGGCATGAACTCCGAGCCCAGTTTGGAAGCCGGAAAATACGACACCGCGAGCAAGACCATGGACAGCAGGATGGTGAGCTTTTTCCAGCGCATCACGCCGGCAATGATCGGCCGGTAGAGCCAGATCAGCGCGCGGTTCACCGGGTTTTTGGCTTCGGGCATGATCTTGCCGCGCACAAACAGCAGCATCAGCACCGGCACCAGCGTGACCGAAAGGAAGGCCGCCGACGCCATTGACAAGGTTTTGGTCCAGGCCAGCGGTGCAAACAGCCGGCCCTCCTGGCCCTCCAGCGCAAACACGGGCACAAACGACACCGTGATGATCAGCAGAGAGAAGAACAGCGACGGGCCAACCTCTTTGCAGGCGTCGATCAGGGCGGCGGCGCGTTCGCGCTCGCTGTGCTCCTTGGGCAGGCGCTCCAGGTGCTTGTGCGCGTTCTCGATCATGACAATCGAGGCATCGACCATGGCGCCAATCGCGATGGCAATGCCGCCCAGGCTCATCAGGTTCGAGGTCATGCCCAGGGCGCGCATGGCGATGAATGCCATCAGGATCGCAATGGGCAACATCACCGTGGCCACCAGCGCGCTGCGCAGGTGCAGCAGGAACACAAAACACACGGCCGCCACAATGATCAGTTCCTCGATCAGCGTGTTTTTGAGTGTGTCGATGGCGCGGTAAATCAGCTCGGAGCGGTCATACACGGTTTCGATGGTCACACCCTCGGGCAGGCCGGGGCCGATCTCGGCAATCTTCTCCTTGACGTTCGCGATCACCTCCAGCGCGTTTTCGCCGTAACGCGCCATGGCGATGCCCGAGACCACCTCACCCTCGCCGTTGAGCTCGGTCAGGCCGCGGCGCTCGTCGGGCACCAGTTCGACGCGGGCAATGTCGCGGATCAGCACCGGTGTGCCCTGTTCGGCCTTGACCACCAGCATCTCTATATCGCTGATGCCGCGCAGGTAGCCCTTGCCGCGCACCATGTACTCGGTCTCTGCCATCTCGATGGCGCGCCCGCCCACGTCCCGGTTCGAGTCGCGGATCACCTGGCCGACCTTCATCAGCGGGATGCCGTAGGCTCGCAGTTTGACCGGGTCCACCGTGACCTGGTAGGTCTGGACAAAGCCGCCAATCGACGCCACCTCGGCCACCCCGTGCGCCTTGGTCAGCTGGTAACGCACATACCAGTCCTGGATGCTGCGCAGCTCGGCCAGGGTTTTGTCTTTGGCCAGCAAGGCGTACTGGTAGACCCAGCCCACGCCGGTGGCGTCCGGGCCTATTCCAGGAGTGACGCCCCGGGGCATACGCCCGGCCGCCGAATTGAGGTACTCCAGCACCCGCGAGCGTGCCCAGTAGATGTCGGTGCCATCCTCGAAGATGATGTAGACAAAGGACGCACCGAAGAACGAGAAACCGCGCACCACCCTTGACTTCGGCACCGACAGCATGGCGGTGGTCAGCGGATAAGTGACCTGATCCTCCACCACCTGCGGTGCCTGGCCGGGGTAGTCGGTGTAGACGATGACCTGCACGTCGGACAAGTCGGGCAGCGCGTCGATGGGGGTGCGCAGCACCGAAAAAACGCCCGCAGCGATGATGAACAGGGTGCACAGCAGCACCAGAAACCGGTTGCGGCCCGACCAGCCGATGAGATTGGAAAGCATGATCAGGGCTTGACGCTGGTAATGACCCATTCACCCGGTGCGCGCTCGACAAACTCGAAGTCCACCTTGGCGCCGGGTTTGAGCGCCTGCAGCAGGGCCGGGTTGGCGGCCTTGAACTCCATGGTCATGGCCGGCCACTTGAGGCTGGGAACTGGCGCGTGGCTCATGCTGATGGTGCCCTCCTTCAGATCAACGCCGTCCACGGTGCCGCTGGTCTGGTGACCGACGGCCTTGGCCGCTGGGGCGCTTGCACTTCCCGGGTCTCCCAAGCCGCCCATCGCGGCCTGCAAATTGCTCTCGGCGTCAATCAGGAAGTTGGCGGCAACCACCACGGGCTCACCCGCCTGCACGCCGTCACGCACCTCCACATGGGTGTCGCTGCGCGCGCCCAGCTTGACTTCGCGCGATTCATAACGACCGGCCCCCTGGTCGATCAGCACGATTTGACGCGTGCCACTGTCGATGACCGCAGACACCGGCACGGTGACCACCTGGCCCTTCGCGCCCACCGGAAGCGCCACCTGGGCAAACATGCCGGGTTTGAGCAGCCCGCCCGGGTTGGCCAGTTCCACCCGAACCGGCACGGTGCGGGTCTCGGGGTTGAGGGTGGGGTAGACATAGCTGACCCGGCCGGCAAAGGTCTTTTCGGGATAGGCGTTGATGCTCACGCTTGCCCGGGCGCCGTTTTTGACGAGCCCGATGTCCTGCTCGAAGACGTCGGCGATGACCCAGACGCTCGACAGATCAGCGATCTGGTACAGCGCCTCACCAGGCATGAAACGCATGCCTTGCAGGGCCTTCTTCTCCATCACGATGCCGCTCACGGGTGATCGGAAGCTGAGCGTGCGGGTGGTGGCGCCAGTTTCAGCCAATGCCTTGATTTGCGCCTCGGAAATGTCCCAGTTGCGCAGCCGCGCCAAACTGGCATCGGCCAGTTGTGCCATGCCGGCCTGCGCCTGGCTGGCAGCGTCCTTGAGGCTGTTCACGCCTTGCACGGCAATGGCATATTCGCGCTGGGCCGACACCAGCTCGGGGCTGTACACCTCAAAGAGCGTCTGGCCCTTGCCCACCGCCTGGCCCGTCACGTTGACAAACAGGCGCTCCACATACCCTTCGAACTTGGGCGAGATGGCGTAAACCCTGCGCTCGTCGGGCTCAATGCGGCCCGAGGCGCGCACGATTCTGTCAAGTGTTCGCAGTTGCGCTGCCTCGGTGCGCACGCCAAGTTTTTGCACCTTGTCGGTGCTGATCCTGACCTGGTTGGCAGCCAGCGGCTCTTCATCTGCGCCACCCGCGTAGACCGCGATGTAGTCCATGCCCATCGAGTCCTTCTTGGGGGTGGGCGAGGTGTCTGCCAGGCCCATCGGGTTGCGGTAATAGAGCAGCTTTTTCCCGGGTTGGGCGGCCGTGGTCGCCCCCGCCGAATCCGGCGCCCTGACGCCATGGCCACGCGTGCCAGCGTAATAACCGCCTGCGCCAGCCAGCGCGGCAAACAGTGCGCCGAGCACCCATCCGGTCCCTGATTTCATAGATCTTCTCCCAGTAATTTCTCTACTTCAGCCAGCCGCATTTGGGCTTCGAGTTGCGCCTTGAGCTGCGCCTGTTTGGCCTGGCGCACCTGCCGCTGGGCGTCGAGCAGGGTGGCAAAGTCGAGCTTGCCGTTTTCATAACCAGCAAGCGCCGCCTGGAACGTCAGCTCGGCTTGCGGCAGCTGGCTGCTTGCGGCCAACTTTTCAGTGCTTTGTGCCGCGTCGATGGCCGCCAGATTTTCAGACAGGTCCGAGAGCAGCTGGTTGGCCAGCGCGGCGCGGCGCGCCTGCGCGGCGTCAAGCATGGCCTGTGCCTCGCGTTCCTGGGCGCGGCGCGACGCCTGTTGCAGCGGGATGTTGAGCTCCAGCATCAGGCTCCATTCGGTGACGCGTGTCTGCATTTGGGTTGGCGTGAGGGCCAGCGTGAAGTCCGGGTAGCGGTTTTTCAGACTCAGCTCGCGCGCAAGCTCGGCGGATTTGATGCGGGCTTGTTCGGCGAACAACTGGGGGTTGCCCTGGTGAATGCGCGCCATGAGTGCCTCAGCGTCGAGCGTGGCGGCCACGGGCAGGGACCGAAGACCCGCGGGTGTCGCCAGCGCTGCCCTGCCTGGCCGTGCCAGCAAGGCGTTGAGCCGGGCATCCACCTGGCGCGACTCGCCTTGCAGCGCCACCAGCTCGGCCTGCATGGCGGTTTGCTCCAACTGCGCGCGAATGGCATCCTGCTGCATTGCCAGACCGCCGGCATAGCGCACTTGCGCCACTTTGGCCAGTCGCGTGCTCAGGTCAAGCAACTCCAGCGTGAGTTTTTGCGTGTGGTGCAGGTAGTAGCGCAGCGCATGGGAAATTTTGACCTTGGCCGCCACTTCAGCCCAGCTTCCCTGCGCCTTGCCCTGCACCGCCTGCGCCTCTTGCGCGGCGATGTCTTGTTTCAGGGCAAGTTTGCCAAACCAGGGAAGGTCTTGCATCACGGTATAACGCGTGCTGCCGACACCGTCGGGCCACAGGGTGACGTTTTGCGTGTCGCCTCGGGTGACGTCCATCCACTCGATGCGAAATTTGGGGTCCATCAGTGCCCCCGCTGGAGTGATTCTCTCGGCTGCCGCCTGCGCCTCATAACGCATGCTGGCGTAGTCCGGGTTGTTGGCCCTGGCCAATTCCAGCAGGGCCGGCAGGCTGGCGCCGGGCATCGCCTCACCGGCTTGCAGCCCCGCCGGCGCGGTCAGGATCAACAGCATGGCAAGTGTGCTGGCGCGTAATGTCAGTTGCATGGTGCTACCTTGTGTTGGCGAGGGCTTCGTCGATCAGGCCCCGCAATTGTGCGTAGCCAAAACTCGGAAGCGGCTTGCCATTGACGAAGTACTCGGGTGTCATGGTCACGTTCAGGGTCTTGGCGTCCGCCAGATCACGGGCAATCATGGTGGCAACTTCAGGCGTGTTGGCATCGTTTTGCAGTTGCGTCACGTCCATGCCCAGCGGTGCCAGCAGGGGGCCGATCAGTTGGACGTTGGCGGTATGGTTTTGCACCCAGCTGTTCTGGCGGGCGAACAGGGCCTCGAGTGTTGCCTCGAACTTGCCCTGCTTGCGCGAAGCTTCCAGCACCCTCACCACCGCGTCCGAGCCGGGGTGAAACGGTGCGTAGCGCAGCGACAGCCTGATTTTGCCCGGATGCTCCGCCATCAGCGCCTTCACCATCGGGTAGAACTCGCGGCAGGTGCCGCAGGCCGGGTCAAAAAACTCGACGATGTGCACCGGCGCGTTGGGCTCGCCAAAACTTGGTGCGTCCGGGCGCACCAGCGCCGCCATGTTCTGCTTTGCGAGTTGCGCCGCCTGTTCGGCCTGCTGCTTTTGATACAGAAACGCGCCACCGGCAAATACCAAAATCAGCACGACGGCAGCAGCGAGAAAAATATTTCTTTGTTTCATCTGGATGTCTTCAGTTGGGCGGTGATCAGCAGCAGGCTCAGCACCAGGAATGCGAAAAAGGAGAGCAGGGGAATCGTGACAAAACCAAACCATTCAATCTGGAGGGTCTTGCAGGGGACGCCGTCGCGGCAGGGGGCCTGGGTCTCGGGAATGACGCCGATCGTCAGCAAGACATGAAAGCCGGCCACCAGCAGGCCGATGGCGGCCAGTGGCAGCGCATAACGCAGCACCTTGGGATCAAACGGGAAAAGGCCCAGCGCCAGGACAAGCACCAGCGGGAACATGAAAATGCGCTGCCACCAGCACAGCACGCAAGGCGCAAAACCCATGATCTCGCTCATGAACAAGGCCCCCAGCGCGGCCACGGCTGAAACCAGCCAGGCCGCAAATACCAGAGCCCAGCCAGCGTCTTTACTTGACCAACTCATAACGCAGCACCGTCATGCCGCCATCGGCGGGGTCGGTCGCGAAGCGGATTTTCTGGCCGGCTTTGAGTTGGTCAAGCCAGGCGGCGTCTTTCACCTTGTAGGCCATGGTCATGGGCGGCATGCCGTTGGGCAGCGCACCGTGCGCCAGCGTGACCGTGCCCCGGGCCTTGTCCACCTTCTTGACCAGGCCATCGCCCATACCCGAAGAGGCGGCAGCGGTGGCGGGCTTGGTCGCAGCCATGCCATGCATGCTGTGGTCGGTCTGAGCCATGGCTGGAGCAGCCAGGCTGACGGCGAGGGTGAACAGGGCAGGTATCGAAAGAGCTTTCATGCGGATGTTCCTGTGACTGGAGTTGGTAAAAAAATGAACCCCCTCAGTTTGCCCGCGGGCGCCCGACAGCCACCTGACCGCCAGATGACATTTTTGTAATCTGGGCGGGTGTTTCGCCTTCGCCGGCTTGCAAGGCCGTCGCGCCAATCAGGGCAGAATAGCCACCGTGCCATCCTGAAAGAAGATCACCATGAAAATCCTCATCGTCGAGGACGAAGCCAAAACCGGGGACTACCTCAAACAAGGCCTGACCGAGGCCGGCTTCACGGTGGACCTGGCGCGCGATGGCATCGACGGACTCCACCTTGCCCTCACCGAAAATCACGACATGGCCATTCTGGACGTGATGTTGCCCGGCATGGATGGCTGGGGCGTGCTGGCCGGCATTCGCCGCTCCGGCAAGGACCTGCCCGTCATGTTTTTGACCGCCCGCGATGCGGTGGATGACCGCGTCAAGGGGCTGGAGCTGGGTGCCGACGACTATTTGCTCAAGCCCTTTGCGTTTTCCGAGTTGCTGGCCCGGGTGCGCACGCTGTTGCGCCGCGGTGGCAAAGCCCCCACCGACCCTTTTTTGCGCGCGGCCAACCTGGAGTTGGACCTGCTGCGCCGCCGCGTCAGCCGCGCGGGCCAGCGCATTGACCTGACAGCCAAGGAATTTGCCCTGCTGGAGCTGCTGCTGCGCCGCCAGGGAGAGGTGCTGCCGCGCTCACTGATTGCCTCGCAGGTGTGGGACATGAATTTCGATTCCGACACCAATGTGATCGAGGTTGCCATGCGCCGGCTGCGGGCCAAGGTGGACGATGCTTTCGAACCCAAGCTGATCCGCACCGTGCGCGGCATGGGTTATGTGCTGGAAGATCCAAATTGCGCGCCTTGAGCCGGATCTCCCTGACGCAGCGCCTCACGCTGATGTTCGTGCTGGCGGCCTCCAGCGTCTTGCTGGTGCTGGGTTTTGTCATTGCCTCCTCGGTGGAGCAGCACTTTGAAGACCTCGACATGGAGGTGCTGTCGGGCAAGATGGAGCTGACGCGCCAGGCCTTGTTGCGGGTGCACTCACAGCAGGGCCTGACCGAATTCACCCACCAGCTGGCCTATTCCCTGGTGGGCCACCACGGCATGGAAGTGATGGTGATTGATACCGATGAAGCCGTCATTTTTGCCACCGGCCATGCCGGGTTTGACCCAGCGCGGGTGATTCGCCAGGCCACACAAACGCCGGATCAGCCGGCGCTGTGGCAGCTCGATGCGCAGACCTACCGCGGCCTGGCCGCCCGTCTGCCGACCGCAATGGCAGATGCCACGGGCCAGCCGCTGCGGGTCTTCGTGGCCGTGGCCGCCGACATTGGGCACCACCAGGACTACATGCAGTCATTTTTGCAGACCCTGTGGCGCTTTGTGGCGGGTGCGGCCCTGCTGACCGGCCTGCTGGGTTGGGTTGCCGTGCGCCGCGGCCTGGCGCCCCTGCGCGCCATGCGCAGGCAGGCCCAGGGCGTGACTGCGCAGCAACTCAGCCAGCGCCTGCCGGTGCAGACCATTCCGCGCGAGCTGGCCGAACTGGCGCAGTCGCTCAACGAGATGCTGGCGCGGCTGGAAGAAGCGTTTCAGCGACTCACCGATTTTTCTTCGGACATTGCGCACGAGTTGCGCACCCCGGTGAGCAACCTGCTGACGCAAACGCAGGTGACTCTGTCGCGCGCGCGCAGCGCCGAAGACTATCGCCAGATTCTGGAGTCCAACGCCGAAGAGTTCGAGCGCATGGCGCGCATGATTTCCGACATGCTGCTGCTGGCCAAGTCGGACCATGGCCTGGTGCTGCCGCAGCGTGAAGCGCTGCAATTGGCCGATGAGGTGCGCGCCCTGTTTGACTATTTTGATGCGGTGGCCGAGGAAAAAAATGTGTCGCTGCGCCTGCTGGGGGACGGCATGGTCAATGCCGACCGCCTGATGCTGCGCCGGGCGCTGGGCAACCTGTTGTCCAACGCGCTGCGCCACGCCGATCCAGCCAGTACCGTGACAGTGCGTGTGGCCAGCCTGGATGATGGCGTGGAAATCAGTGCGGCCAACCAGGGCGAGGCCATTGCGCCTGAGCATTTGCAGCGGGTCTTTGACCGCTTTTTCCGCGTCGACCCGGCGCGACAGCGCAGCTCCGAGGGGACCGGCCTGGGGCTGGCCATTACCCAGTCCATTGTGCAGGCCCACGGGGGCACGATCCGGGCGGATTCAGCGGATGGCGTCACCACTTTTACGGTGTTCTTGCCGCGTAATTAGTCAGCTGGGGTCAGGGCACGTCGCTTCGCGAGTGGTCTGCCCCGCTATTCCTCAGTCATCGCAGCACCCGGTGATACGCCTTCAACACCAGCGAGGTCAGGCGCAAGGGGGCATGGCGCAACGGCGCCGGCAGCCACTGCGGCGCGTTGAGGGAAAAACGCGTCGCCCAGCGCGTGACCGGGCGCAACCACTGTGTGGACTGGACAAAACGTTGCTGTTGGCGCATGGCTGAGAACCCGTGTTGGCGTGAAACGATGGCGCATTGTGGTTCTTCATCAAAAACCTTGCCGGCGGGGTGTGAAGCTGAAGTAACAGGCTTGTCATGCCGGATGTGAGCCGGCATGACATCCTTGGGGCAATGCCAGTCAAGGTGCAAGGCTTCCCCTGTTGTGCCCTAATCCCAGCCTGACTTGCGAGTCCATTGCCTTGAAAACATCCCCTGACGCCAACAATTCATCCGTGCCCAGCAGCCGCCTGGGCCGGCTGGCGCGCTTGGGGCAAATGGCCACGGGGGTGGCGGGCAACATGTTGCTGGCCGGCGCACGCCAGTTGGCCCAGGGCAAGCGCCCCAATTTGAGCGACCTGTTGCTGACTCCCGCCAATGTCAGCCGTGTCACACAGCAACTGGCGCAGATGCGCGGCGCGGCGATGAAGTTGGGACAACTAATTTCGATGGACGCGGGTGACCTGTTGCCGCCCGAGCTGGCCGCCATCCTGGGACGGCTGCGCTCCGACGCCCAGGCTATGCCGCAGCGCCAGGTGCTGGCGGTGCTCAGTGCCAACTGGGGCGCCGGCTGGCAACAGCGCTTCGAGCCCTTTTCATTCAGTCCAATCGCCGCCGCGTCGATTGGCCAGGTGCATCGAGCCAAGACGCTGGACGGGCGTGACCTCGCCATCAAGATCCAGTACCCCGGCGTGCGCAGGAGCATCAGCAGCGATGTTGACAACGTGGCGTCGCTGCTGCGCCTGTCGGGCCTGATTCCGAAAGCCCTGGACATGGCGCCGTTGCTGTCTGAGGCCAAGCGCCAGTTGCGCGAAGAAGCTGATTACCAGGCCGAGGGTGCCCACCTGCAGCGCTTTGCCGAATTGCTGGCTGATGCGCCAGAATTTGTGGTGCCTGCGTTTCACGCCGACTTGAGCACCAAGAGTGTGCTGGCCATGTCTTTCGTCGGCGGTGTGCCTGTGGAGTCGATGGTCAATGCGCCCCAGGCCGAGCGTGACCGCATCGTGAGTCTGCTGGTGGGCCTGCTGTTTCGCGAGCTGTTCGAGTTCGGCTTGATGCAGACCGACCCCAATTTTGCCAATTATCGTTATGACCCGACGACCCGGCAACTGATCCTGCTCGACTTCGGCGCCACCCGCAGCTTCGCCCCCGGCTTTGGCCAGGGCTACCACGCGTTGATGACGGCTGCGATGGCTGGCGACCGTGCCGCCATGCGCCAAGCCCTGCTGGCGATTGGTTATTTTTCCGGGCAGACCCAGCCCAAACACCAGGCGGCGGTGCTGTCCTTGTGCGAATTGGCACTGACGCCGCTGTTTCAATCGGGCGATTTCGACTTTGCCAACACCGACCTGGTGCCGCAGCTGCGCGAAGCGGGCATGGCCCTGGGCCTGGACCGGGATTTCTGGCACCTCCCGCCGATTGACACGCTGTTCCTGCACCGCAAGCTTGGCGGCCTGTATTTGCTGGCGGCGCGCCTCAAGGCGCGCGTCAATGTGCAGCAACTGGCGCGGCGCCAGGCTGAGAAATTTTTGGTGGCTGTGGCGCCATGAGTCTGCAGTCCCAAGTTGACGTGGTCTACCTGTGGGTGGACGGCAATGACCCCGCCTGGCGCAAAAAGCGTCGGCAAGCCGAGGCGCGACTGGGGGTTGACCATGGCGACACCCTGGCGATTTTTGGCAACGTGGAGGGACGTTTTCGCGACAACGACGAATTGCGTTACAGCTTGCGCGCGCTGGAGCAGTTTTTCCCCAACCACGGCCAGGTTTACCTGGTCACGGACGCTCAAACCCCCGCCTGGCTGTGTGCGCATCCGGGAATCACGGTGGTGGACCACCGCGCCTTGATCCCGGCCGCGGCCCTGCCAACCTTCGATTCGGGCCACATTGAGTCCTACATCCACCACATTCCCAATTTGTCAGAGCGTTATTTTTACTTCAATGACGATGTGTTTTTTGGCGCACCGGTCAAGCTCGACGACTGGTTTTGGCCGGGCGGTGTTTACGTGGGCTGGTCGGATGAGCCCGAGGTCAGCGATGAGCCACTGCGCATGGACGCCACCGCGCTGGAAAACGCCTGCCGCCTGTCACACCAATGGCTCAAGGCCTGGGCGCCGGATTTGCCCCACTACACGCCCACTTTTCGCACCTTCGCGCATTCACCCCGGCCCATGCGCAAGTCCGTCCTGCTGGCGCTCGAGGCGCTGGCCCCCGAGCTGTTTGACCAGGTGCGCTCAACGGTATTTCGCACTTGGGACAAGCCCACGATCGTTTCGGATTTTGTCTTGCGATGGTCACTCGCCAGCGGTCTGGCCAGGGTGCGCGACTACGCCCATGCGCACGTGGAGAGCGGCGACCTGCACGATCGCCGCGGGCTGGATCAGGTGCTTGCACAATTTGGCGCGCTGGCGTTCTTTTGTATCAACGACACCACCGACGACGCCCATGCCAGCGACCCGCGCTTGAGTCAGGTGCGCGATGCGCTGGCGCGCCTGTATCCGATCCGGTCACGCTTTGAGAAGCCGTCGCCGACAAAAGCCAGCCGTGTTGCGTTGATGGCGGCCCAGTCTTGTTAACGCGGGCTGCCGGGCGCCTGGCTTGCGATTTGGCGCAAGGCCTGCTCAAACACCGCCGCGGGCTGGCCACCTGAAATGAGGTGCCGGTTGTTGATGATGACGGCGGGCACGGAATGAATGCCCTGGCTGCTGTAAAAAGCCTGCGCTTCACGCACCTCGCCGGTGAATTCGTCGCTGGCCAGAATCTGGCTGGCGCGCGCCAGGTCCAGCCCGGCCTGCGCCACTGCGGCCAGCAGCACCTCGGTTGACTCCATGGCCAGGCTG
This sequence comes from Polaromonas sp., assembly GCA_021737975.1. GTDB lineage: Bacteria > Pseudomonadota > Gammaproteobacteria > Burkholderiales > Burkholderiaceae_C > Rhodoferax. The sequence goes on from JAIPCZ010000029.1 coordinate 24,438, forward strand.
TTGCTGTGGCAGGCCACCAGCAAGGCCTTTTTCAGGGCCAGTTGCCGCTCTGGCGATTCCGTCCCGGCCCAATGCAGCAGGCGGTGCGCGGCAAAGGTGTTGTAGATGCGGCCACGGCCCGACGGGTTGAAGGTAAAACCGACATCGGCACCGCGCTGGCGGATGGTGTCGCGAATCTGCGCCTGCTGCTCGCCGCTTGAGCCGTATTTTTGCGTCAGGTGCTCGGTAATGTCCTGGCCGCCCGCCGGCATCTGCGGGTTGAGCTCGAACGGCTGAATGTGCAGTTGCACGGTCACTTCGCCCTGCAAGTTGCCAAGGGCCTGCTCCAGGGCCGCCAGACCGATGGCGCACCAAGGGCAGGAGATGTCGGAAACAAAGTCAATTTTGAGTGGGGCGGTCATGTGGGGGCTGGGCCTGGCGGTAAAAGCAGGATTGTCCGGCAAGCGGAAAAGCCGTGCGCAGGGTCAGCCCACCACGTTGCCAGCCGGGAAAATCAGGCTCACGGTGGTGCCCTGCCCGGGCACGCTGCCGAGCGCCATGTGGCCATAGTGCAGCGCCATGATTTCCTTGACGATGCTCATGCCCAAACCGGTGCCAGACACCTTGCCGGAGGTGTCTGCGCGGTAAAAGCGCTCACCCACGCGCCCGGCCTCGTCAGGTGTCATGCCGACGCCCTGGTCGGTGATGTGAATGGCGATTTGGTCCGGCAGGCTTTGCACCGCAATGTGCACCGGCTCGCCCGGCGCCGAGTACTTGTAGGCATTGGACAGAACATTGAGCAGGGCCATCTGGGCCTTCTTCTGGTCGGCCCACAAAAACACCGGCTCGGCGGGGAGTGCCAGCGAGGGCAGTGCCCGGCCGTCCGACAGCTTGAGGCCGCGCACCACGTGATCGATCAATGCCTGCACCGGCACGGCTTCAAAGACAAAATCCTTGCCCTGCAAGGCCTCGATGCGGGCCAGGTCCAGCAACTCGTTGAGGATGGACGCCATGAGCTTGGACTGGCGGTAAATGATTTCCAGAAACTCCCTGCGCTCGGCCTCGCTCAGTTGTTCGGTCAGCAGCACTTCGGCAAAGCCGTAAATGCCTGACATGGGCGTGCGCAATTCGTGCGCCGCGGTGGACAGAAATTCGCTTTTCATGCGGTCGACCGCGGTTTCATGGCTGATGTCGCGCAGCGAAAGAATCTGCGATATGGAATGTTCCTGCGATTCGCGCAAGGACACTTTCAGCACGCGCCGACTCGAGGCGGCTTCGCCCGGCGCCTCTTTCAATTCAAACACCTGGTTCGGCTCATTGCCCCTGCCTGCCTGTGCCGCGTCGCGCAGCGCGGCCAGACCCTGAAAACGCGCCTCTGGCGGGCACAAGTCCGCCAGGCGCCGGGAAAATGCCAGCTCGTCGAGCCCGATCACCTCGGCACTTGACAGCCCGGTGAGCGTGGTGAAAGCCGGGCTCGCATACTTGACCAGTTGATGATCGAAAGCCACGAAACCGTCCGGGCTCAGGGCAAAAATAGCGTCAAGTTGCGCGCTGTGCTCGCTCAGCAGCACCTCAGCCGCCTTGCGCTCGCTGATGTCGACAAAGCTGCCCACCATGCGCAGCGGCTTGCCCTCGGCATCACGCTCCACCACGTCGCCACGGTCGAGCACCCAGACTTCCTGCTGGCCTTGCAGGCACATGCGGTGTTCGCTCTGATAATGCGCCTTGCCCGCCAGGCAGTCCTGCAACTTCTCCATCACCTGGGCCTGGTCATCGGGATGCAGCAGCGCGGCGAATTCATTCAGCGGGTGCTGCAGGTAGGCCGCATCGAGGCCGGTGATCTGGCACCAGCGTCGGTTGTGCGTGACGATGCCGGTGCGGATGTCCCAGTCCCAGATGCCTTCACCGGTGGCGTCAAGCACATAGTTCAGGCGACGCTCGCTGGCTTCCAGCTTGAGCTGGACCTTTTTGAGCTCGGAGACATCGTTGGCAATCACCAGGATCTGCTTGTTTCCTTCAGGCGTGGTCAGCGGGATCTTGATGGACTGGTAGTAAGCGGTCTCGCCGCTGGCCGCGTTGGTGGACTCTTCCATGACCACTTGGGTCTGGTCCTGCGACATGACTTCGCGCACGTTTTGCAGGTAAAAAGCCACCTGCTCGGCATTTGGGTTGAAGGCGCCGTCGTCCTTGCCAACCAACTGGTCCGGCGTGGTGCCGTAGAGCTGGGCCAGCGCGCGGTTGCCGAGCAAAAACTTGCCATCCCAATCCTTCATCAGGATGATGTTGGGATTCTCGTCAATGACCGTGCGCAGCAGCTTGTTGGCATCTTGCAGGTCGCTGCCAGGCGCGTCGGTGCTGCGTCGTTTGTGTGAGGTCATGGCTGGGTGTGCTGAGGCTGACGGTAGGCGCGGGTCAGTTGCCGACTATTTTGGCCAAATGGGCCGCTTTTTTCTGCAACGCCTCGTCGCTGTCGGCATAACGCGCGGCAATGGCCTGAAACTCATCTTCCAGCGCCAGAAAGGCATCGACCACGTCCGGGTCAAAGTGCTGGCCGCGACCTTCCAGCAGGATGGCCTTGGCCTTGTCGTGGCCCATGCCGTCTTTGTAGACGCGCCGGCTGATGAGGGCATCGTAGACGTCAGCCAGCGCCATCAAACGCCCCGGGATCGGAATGGCGTCGCCTGCCAAACCTTGCGGATAACCGGAACCGTCCCACTTCTCATGGTGCGAGTAGACGATTTGCTTGGCAATCTGGATGAATTCCAGCGACTCCACACTGGCCGCCTGCGCCTGCATCAGGGCTTCATAACCCAGGCTTGGGTGGGTCTTCATGATCTCCATCTCGTGCGGCTCGTAGCGCCCGGGCTTGAGCAAAATGCGGTCAGGAATACCGACCTTGCCGATGTCGTGCAGCGGCGCGCACTTGAACAGCATGTCGATCACCCCGGGGGTCAGGAAACTGGAAAAACGCGGGTGCTCGAGCAACTGTCTGCCCAGGGCGCGGATGTAATTCTGGGTGCGCCGCAAATGATTGCCGGTTTCCACGTCGCGCACCTCGGCCAGCGAGGCCAGTGCCAGAATGGTGACCTCCTGCAGCGCGGCCATGTCGCGCGCCCGCTTGGCCACCTCAAACTCCAGATATTCATTGTTGACCCGCAGGGTTCGGGCGTGGGTGGCATCGACCAGGTGCGCGCGCAGCCGCGACATGAGGATCTCGGGGCTGATCGGGCGGGTGATGTAGTCGACCGCGCCCAGGGCCATGCCCATTTCTTCGTTTTCCACCTCGTTCTTGCTGGTCAGGAAAATCACCGGGATATGCTGGGTGCGCGGGTTGGCCTTGAGCTCGCGGCAGACTTCATAGCCGTTGATGTCGGGCATCATGATGTCGAGCAGGATCAGGTCGGGCTCGTCCTGGCTCACCATGGCGAGTGCCTTGGCGCCATGGTTGACCGCCTTGACGGTATAGGACTCATGCAGCAAGCCAAACAGCAGGGACAGATTTGCCGACGAGTCGTCCACGACCAAAACGGTGGGTTTAACGGGTAGAAACAGGTCCATGGCCACCCTATTTTAAATTGATGCGCGCGTCGGTGGCTGCTTGCTGGAGCGTGAGCAGGGCGTCCGAGAATTCAAAGTCCTGCACTTGTTGTGCCAACAAGTCGAATTTAACACCCAGTCCGCTGCGCAGCAAGCCATGCTGGGTTTGCACCAGCAGCTCGGCTTCCGCGTTGTTGCTGGCCAGCAGCATGGCCAGCTCGGTGCAGACAGCTTGCAGCTGCGTCGCATCGACTGGCTGCTCGGAACGGGAAGCGTCGGTCACCTCGGGAAGCGCCTGGCGCAGACGCAGGGCCAGATGTGCCAGATGCGCCATCAGTGGCGCGAGGAGGCTCTGCGCTGATGCCAAAGGCTGGCCGCTCTGCACGGACAGATGCAGGGCTTGTTCGACCTCGGCGCTCAAGGTGCTGCACTTGCTGGCGCCGACGTTGGCGGCGACGCCCTTGAGGTTGTGCACCAGGTGTTGCGCCTTTGACCAGTCGCCGGTCTCTGCGAGGCTGGCCAATTGGTCTGGCAGCACGCTGATGGTGGCTAAAAATTTTGTCAGCACGCTGGCGTAGAGCGTCTGGTTGCCCGCGCAAAGGCGCAAGCCCTGCACCGTGTTGATGCCACTGACGCGCAGCCCAGCGCGTGACCGTTTGGGTGCGCCGGGCAGGGCGACGGCCCCGGGCTGGGGTGATGCCGGATGGCCCCAAAGTGTCAGGCATTGGTACAAAGCATCGGGGTCGATGGGCTTGCTCAGGTGGTCGTTCATGCCCTCGTCGAGACAGCGAGCCACGATTTCGATGGCTGCATGGGCGGTCAGGGCGATGATGGGCAAATTCTTGAAGCGATCCTGCTGGCGCAGTGCCAGTGTGGCCTGGTGGCCGTCCATGACTGGCATTTGCAGGTCCATCAGCACCAGCGACCAGGGCAGGGGCTGCGCGGCGTCTTGCAGCAAGTCCAGCGCCTGCTGGCCGTTGTCCGCCAGGGTCACATGCACGCCCATGGCGGTCATGAGCTCGCTGGCAATTTGCTGGTTGATCTGGTTGTCTTCAACCAGCAGCACCGCCAGCCCGTTCAGCGACCCGCTGCTCGAGGCCGGCAAGGTCGTGCCACCCAGGGACATCGGATCAAGCCCTGTTGGCGGCTCGACTGGCAAGTCCTCCAATGCGGTTGGTTGGGCGTCCAGCGCTGGCCTGCCGTCCAGGTCGGCGCGGGACGTCTGTGTTGGCAAGTCCAGCCAGGCGGTAAAGGTGAACGTGCTTCCAACGCCTGGCTCAGATTGCACCACCAGGTGGCCGCGCATCATCTCGACCAGGCTCCTGGAAATCGCCAGACCCAGTCCGGTGCCGCCAAAACGGCGTGTGGTCGAGCTGTCGGCCTGGCTGAAGGCATTGAACAGTTTTCGGCACTCCTGCGCCGTCATGCCGATGCCGCTGTCCTGCACCGACACTGTCAACTGCACACGCTCGCGCTGTCGCTGCGTCACGGCCACAGTCAGCTTGACCCGGCCGTTCTCGGTGAATTTGATCGCGTTGTGACACAGGTTGGTCAGCACCTGCTTGAATCGGCTGGCATCACCCAGCAACTGCGGCGGCACGCCGGGCTCAAGCTCGATCGAAAAGCCGACGTGTTTTTGATGCGCCAGTTGTCCGACCAGAGTGGTCACGCTGTCGAGCACCTGATTCAGTTCAAATGGCGTTGCCTCCAGGACCATTTTTTTGGCGCCAAGTTTTGAGTAGTCGAGGATGTCGTTGATGATGCCCACCAGCGCCTTGCCCTCAGAGTTGATTTTCTGCAGGTAGTCGCGCTGTTTGGCATTGAGCTCGGTGGCCAGCGCCAGACCCGACAGGCCGATGACTGCATTCATCGGCGTGCGAATTTCATGGCTCATGTTGGCCAAGAATTCGCTTTTGGCGCGGTTCGCCTCTTCAGTCTGCTGGCGCGCCGCGCGTGTCAACTCGAATTGCTGGTGCAATTCCCCGGCCTGGCTGATCAGTTCCTGCTGTTGCCCTTGCAGCACCGCTTCGGACTGACGCAAGTCATTCGCTTGCTCCTGCGTTTTCGCCATCAGCTCCTCGGTGACACGGTTGCGCTCGAAGATTTCCAGGTTCAGCGCCACCAGCGGCAGCAATTCTTCGAGCAGGGCCTCATGGCGCGGGTCGAATGCATCCGCGCTGCCCAGCACCAGGAACGCCAGCACCTGGGTTTTTCCCACCGGCATCACCGGAACGATCAGCAGTGATCCGGCCTCAAACCCCAGTAACCCGGCCAGGCCAGGCAATTGTTGCTGCGCGGCCTTGTCTGCCATGATGGGTCGGGCCTGCTGTGCACGCTGTTCGAGCACGCCCTCGGGGTTCGCAAAGGTGAGTGGCAGCGTCGCCGTCTCGGAGACGCCGGCCATCCCCGCAAGGGCGTACTGCTGGCCTGGCCTGTCAAACACATAGAGCAGGCCGGACTCCGCGCCCACCAGGGGGGTCATTCGGGCCAGCAAGGTGTTGGCAAACTCCTTAAGCGTGTCGATGGCCAGGACGCTGGTGGCAATTTTGGCACTGTTGGATTTGACCCAGTGCAGCACTTCCACTTGGCGCGCGGCGTCCTGCAGCACGGTCAGGGCGCGGGCCATGGCGCCCACATCGTTTTGAAAGTCGGTGTGCGGCACTTCGCGGTCAAGCTGACCCCGGGCCATGGCTTCAACACGCAGGCGCAGGCGATCAAGCGGGCGCCTGATGGAGCTGGACAGCAACAGGCCAGTGCCCAGGCCCACCAGCAGTCCCAGCACCAGCAGCGCCAGGCTGACGCGCTTGGCTTTGGTTGAAAAGGCTTCTGCGTCTTCCCAGGCCTGGCGCGCGTTGTTTTCCTTGTGCTCCACCAGTGCATGCAGGAGACGGTCACTTTCCTCGAACAAGGCCAGGTAGCTGGCGTCGAACAGCAAGGCGGCGGCTGCCGCCGTGGAAAAGCTGGGGTCGGCCGCCAACTGACCCGAAATTTTGGCCACGCCTTGCAGGTAGCGCTCCAGCGTGTCAAGGGCGTCGGCCCACAGGCGCTGACTCTGTTCAGCGCCGAAGCGTATTTTGCTGCCCTCCATATTGCGCCGCAACTCCTGGAGCGCTTGATCCAGGGCGCGCTGGGCAATGGCGCGCTCACCAGCATCGCGGGCCAGCAGCAGTTGGCGCAGGTTGCGACCGACCTGCATCATATGGGTGTGGGCGTCCTGGGTGACGGACAAGTCCAGCAGCTTCATCGTGTACATGTCGCGCAACTGCGCCGCCTGCTCGCGCGAGTCGTGGATCGAATGCACACCCAGCAGCAAAATAATGCTCAGCAAGACACCCAAACCGTAACGCAGCTTGCCTTTCAGCGTGAGCCGCTCAAGAAAGTCCATGCTGGCAAACCTCATGTGACGCAGTGGTGTTGGTGCGATCACGGCAATCAGTCCAGGGGAGCAGGGCGGGTGTCCTGGAGCGCGACGTCCAGGCTCACACGGGCGCGTGCGCCTGGGTCGAGGCTGTCCTGCAATGTGGCGTAAGTGGGCAGGCACAGTCGCACCGTGGTGCCCAGGCCGGGGGCGCTTTCGATTTCGAGCGTGCCATGGTGCAGCGCCACAATTTCATTGACGATGCTCATGCCCAGGCCGGTTCCGGGGATCTTGCCCGAGGTGTCGGCGCGGTAAAAGCGCTCGCCCACGCGCGCCAGTTGGGCCGGGCTCATGCCGATGCCATGGTCGGTGACTTCGATGCAGACCCCTGGCGCCTGGTTGGCGATGCTTTTGCTCCATGCCTTGAGTTCCACCGGGCCGCCATGTGGCGAGTATTTGAAGGCATTGGAGATGATATTGAGCAACATCTGGCGCAGCTTTCCGGCATCGACCATCAGGTACAAGGGCTGCTCGGGCAGCGTCAGTTCAAGGCCGCTGCGCCCGGCTGGCAAGGGGTAGGTGCGGGCCACGTCGGAGATCAGCAATTGCAGGTCGACCCGGGTGTAGCGAAAGTCCTTGTCGCGGCGCGCCTCGATGCGGGCCAGGTCCAGCAGTTCGTTAAGAATGTTGGCCATCAACTTGGACTGGGTGTAAATGGTGTCCAGGAACTCGCGCTGTGTCACCGCGTCGAACTCTTCGTGCAGCAAAACTTCGGCATAACCAAAAATACTTGCCATGGGGGTGCGCAGTTCATGGGCAGCAGTCGCCAGGAATTCGCTCTTCATCTGGTCGACCTCGGCCTCGCGGGTCACGTCACGCAGGAACAGAATTTGCGACACGGTGCTGGAACGGCTGGACCGCAAGCCCAGTTGCAACACGCGTTTGGCCTGCTGGTTGAGTTCGATCAGGACGCGCTGGTCGGGTTTTCCGCCAGCCAGCTCTGCGCGCAGCGCCGCCACACCCAGGAAGGGCGTGCTGGCGGCGCAGCGCCACGCGAGCCAGATCGAGAAATCGTTTTCATCCACGCCTTCCAGCGTCTCCTTGCCCATGCCGGTCATTCGTCTGAAGGCCGGGCTGATGTAACTGACGCGTTTCTTGTCATCGAAGGAGACAAAACCGTCCGGGCTCAAGTCAAAAATGGCGTTGAGTTGCGCATTGCGCTCTTCCGTCAGGCCTTGTT
>JAIPCZ010000065.1 GCA_021737975.1 Polaromonas sp.
CCGGCGGCCGAGCCGTCTGCGCCGGTCAGGCAAAAGGAGATGCGCCAGGCCATTGCAGCGGCCATGAGCCGCTCCAAGCGGGAAATTCCGCATTACTACCTGGCTGAGACCATTCCCCTGCAGGTCACCATGGACTGGCTGCAAGAACGCAACACGGGCCTGCCCATCACCGGGCGCCTGCTGCCCGCCGTGCTGCTGCTCAAGGCCGTGGCCCTGGCACTGAAACGCACACCCGGGCTCAATGGTTTTTACCGTGACGGCCAGTTTTTCCCGAGCGCCTCCGTGCACACTGGCGTGGCCATTGCGCTGCGCGGGGGCGGGCTGGTGGCCCCGGCCATCCATGACGCGCAAGACAAGGCGCTCGAGCAACTGATGCGTGACCTGTCAGACCTGGTCAGGCGGGCCCGGGCAGGCTCGCTGCGCAGCTCCGAGATGTCGGACCCGACCATCACCATCACCAACCTGGGCGACCAGGCGATCGAGTCGGTGTTTGGCGTGATCTACCCGCCCCAGGTGGCGCTGGTGGGGTTTGGTGGCATCCTGACACGGCCCTGGGTGCTCAATGGTGTGGTGTGCGCCCAGCCGGTCCTGCGCGCCACGCTGGCCGCGGATCACCGGGTTTCGGACGGGCACCAGGGCGTCTTGTTTCTGGCCGAACTGCGGGACTTGTTGCAACAGCCGCAAACGCTCGCCGGGGAGTTGACTCATGAGCAATGAGCGTGATTCGCTGGCTGCCACCGTCATCACCCTGCTGCGCGCCATTGCCCCTGAACTGGAGCCCGACACGCTGAACCCGGCACGGCCTTTGCGCGGCCAGGTGGACCTGGACTCCATGGACTGGCTCAACTTTTTGGTCAGCCTGCATGAGCACTTCGGGGTGACGATCCCCGAAGCGGACTATGCCCGGCTGGTGTCCCTGAATGACGTGCTGGACTACCTGGCTGGCAAGAGAGGGTAGGGTGCCTTGCGCCCCACCGTTTGCGACAGCAAAACCTGTTGTTCGGTGCCCAGCCCAATGGCTTTGGCGAGCGCGTCGCGGTCGAGCCAGGCACGTATCACGGTGGCCAGTCCCTCGGAGGCGCAATACAGGTAGACGTTTTGCGCCATGGCGCCGGCACAGGTGTAGGCGTAGGCCATGCGTTGCGCCACGGGCACCAGTTTCATGCGCGAGTAGTCAGCCACCAGGATCAGGTCCAGCGGCGCGGTATCGACAAAATCCTGGTAACCGGTGACACGGCGCACATCGGTTGCGCGCACCAGATGCAAGGCATGACCCAGCGCGGCGTAGCGGTACAAGCCATTGGGCAGGGCCACGTAGACGTCGACCTCCTGCGCATTCAGGGCGCTCGGCGCGGTGCGCCCGCCCAGTTCCGGGCGGTTCAGGCCGGCCGCCGCCCAGAGCAAATCGGACAGCATGGGCAGCGGCAGCGGATCGGGTGCAAACTCGCGCTGCGACTGGCGCTGCGCCAGCGTCTGCATCAGCGGCAAGCCGCCGCCGGTGCGGGCCGCAGGCAGGTTGATGCTGTCGGCGGAGTCACCTTTGGCCTGCTCGGGCTGAAGTTGCCCGAGCAGGCCGAGGGCCAGTTTGGTCAGGGTATTCATACGTTGATTTGGTCTGCCGGCTCACTGAATGGCCAATTTTTTTGAAGAGCTGCTGGCCTTTTTGGGCAGGTCCAGGGTCAGCACGCCGTCTTCGTACTTGGCCACCGCCTTCGCGTCGTCCACATCCTGTGACAGGGTGAAGACGCGCGACACCGTGCCGTAGTAACGCTCGCTGCGCACCACCTTGCCTTTTTCCTTGACGTCCTTTTCACGCCGAGCCTCGGCGTCGATATGCACGCGGCTGCCGTCGATGCGCACGTTGATGTCCTCCTTTTTGACGCCGGGCAAGTCGGCCCGGACCTTGAAGGCGCCGTCGTTCTCGACCACATCGACACGAATGTCCAGCTCGTCAGCACTGCGGTCAAAACGCATGGGTGCAAGGAAGCCGCGGAACACCGATTCGAACGGGTCCTTGAGGGCCAGGTCAGCTGTGCGCAAGTTGTTCATGATGTACTCTCCATTGGTTGCAAGTTTGAAATTTGCCGAACCCTGGCATCTCGTCAGAGTCGCACCTGAAGAATAGGATTCGCCCTGGCGCTCCAGATGACAATTCTCAATCGCGATGCAGTCTGCCCCTTGATTTTGGAAAAATGGCCATCGCGCCACTTCCCCATGGGCGTTCGCAGAGGTACCATTTCGACCTACAGGAAGCGGGAGGTCAGGATGGTCACCAGTGTCAGCAAGGTCAGCCCCCAGTTGGAGTCAAGTCGATGAATACGCTTGCCAAGGCCGGCGCCTTGCGCTTGAAACGAGCACGCCAGGGACACGAGCACGACATGCTTGATGCCGTCCTCAAACTGGTCCCCGACGCCGTCATCAGCGTCGATCTTGCCGGGAGGATCAAATCCTTCAATCCGGCTGCCGAGCGTATCTTCGGTCGCAGCAGCGCCAGCGTCCAGGGTGAGCCCGTCGACATGTTGATGCCCGAGCGTTTCCGCTCTGGTCACCAGGCCGCGATGCTGCGCTTTGCCCACGCGGGCGGTGAGTCGCGCATGATGGGTTTGCGACGCATCAAGGGCTTGCGCGCCGATGGCCAGGAGATCGAACTCGAGGGCATGATCTCCCATGTCAACCTGCCGCAGGGCGCACGCTCACTCGTGACGCTTCATGACGTCACCGTGCGGGCGCAGGCCGAAATGCAGTTGCAGCATTCGCGCGCCCAGCTTGCCGAGCTGACCCGCAAGCTCATGACCCAGGAGCGGGTGCTGGTCAAGCGCCTGGCGCAGGTGCTGCACGACCAGTTGGGGCAAACGCTGGCCGCCATCCGGATGTGCCACGAGACCATTCTGGAACTGCAGTCAGCCCGGACGCCACCCGACAGCGAGCACTTGCAGGAGCGCATGGGCGCGCTGATCGGGCAGGCCATTGCCCAGGTCAGACAGGTGCTGCAGGACCTGCGCCCACCCTTGCTGGAGGAGCAGGGGCTCAGCGTGGCCCTCGACAACGAGCTTCGAAATCGCGCCCAGGGCGCGCCCCAGATGGACATCTCCATCAACGTGCCGCACAAGCTTGAGTTGATGCGCTGGCCTGCCGAAGTCGAATACGCCGCCTTCATGGTGGTGCGCGAGTCGGTTGAAAATGCCCTGCGCCACTCAGGTGCCAGCGCCATCGTCGTGGAGCTGTCGGGCAACGCCTTGTCGCTGCATATCACGGTCTCCGACAACGGCGTCGGGCTGCCCGAGGGGGTTGGCCTGGGGGTCGGGCACCTTGGGATTCTGGGCATGCGCGAGCGCGCCCAGGCCGTTGGCGCCACCGTCACCTTGGGGCGGGGCCAGGAACCCGGCACACGCGTGGCGTTTCACTGGCAGTGCGCCTCATGAGCCGTGTGTACCTGGTGGAAGACCATCAGATCATGCGCGATGGCCTGCGGGCCCTGCTTGAGGCGCGTGGTCACACGGTGGTTGGCGAGTCGGCTGACCCCACCCAGGCCCTGGCTGATCTGCTGAGATTGAACCCGGAGGTTCTGCTGCTCGACCTGAACCTGGGGGGGCGGTCCGGGCTGGAGTTGCAGGCCGAGTTGCAGCGCCGGCGCATGCCTGTCCGCACCGTCGTGTTGACCATGTCGGCGCAACCCCATCAGGTGGCCGAGGCGCTGCACCTGGGAGCCAGCGCCTATGTTCTCAAGGGCTCGCCGGCAAGCGAACTCATGGAAGCCATCGAACTTGCGGTGAACGGAAAGAAATTTCTCGGCGCCAATGTGGCTGATCTTGCGCTCGAGGCCTTCACCCAGCCCGATGCCGACCCCTTGAGCCTGCTGTCGCCGCGTGAGCGGCAGATCATCCTGATGGTGGTGCAGGGAAAGTCCAGCGCGGCCATTGGTATCACCCTTCATCTGTCGCCCAAAACGGTGGCCACTTACCGTAGCCGGCTGATGAAAAAGCTCGGCGTGTCCGATGTGCCCGGACTGGTGCGACTGGCCGTGCGCCACAAACTGATCGACGCCGAAACTTGAAACCTTGCGGGTCAGACCACTCGCAAAGCGACGTGCTCTGACCCCAACTGATCAGATGCCTTGCGGGTCAAATTAGCTTGCGCGCTGTCCACTTTTGCTGGCGCCCGCTGTTTAACTCTCCCTACAGACGATTCGCCTGGTGCGGCCTAAAGTTCACACCAAGGATCGCCTCGTTGCCCGCCGGGCACAGCGTCCTGCCCCAGAAACAAAGTGAGGATTCCCATGATGAACGTTCAGGCAATGCCTACCACTGCGCGCTGGCAACCGACCATGGGTCACCATGCCATGAAGCTCGGCGTTGACGAGCGCTGGTCAACGCTGAAGGAACTCCAGGATCTGCTGCGTTACGACGGCCACCTGCAAGCCGGCAGCGAGGCCGAGCTGTTCCAACGGCGGCGCCTGAAGGCCGGACAGTCCGCCCTGGTGATGGGGCAGCCCTTTGACGGGCTTTATGTGGTGCGGCTCGGCACCCTCAAGACCATGATCACCAATGTGGATGGTGGCATTCATGTGCTTGGGTTCCCCATGAAGGGCAATCTGCTCGGTTTCGACGGCATCTACCAGAACATTTACATGAGTGAAGTGGTGGCCCTGACCGACTGCGACCTGATCCGCATCCCGTCTTCCGAGCTGTTTGCGAGCGGGCGCAGCGGCAACCATCTGGAACACATGGCTTATTGGGCCAGCAGCCGCGAGATCATCCAGGAGCAGGAGGCTTATTCCCTGACCCGCTCAGTCAAGTCCGAGGCCCGCGTGGCGCGATTCCTCCACACCATGTCGCAACGTTTCGAGGACATGGGCTGGTCGCCCAACCGCTTCATCCTGCCCATGACACGGCGCGACATCGGCCACCATCTGAGCGTGACGGTGGAAACAGTGAGCCGCGCTTTCTCGGCCCTGGTCCAGCAGGGCATCATTGATGTGGAGTTTCGCGAAATCAGGATCCTCGCACGCGACGCGCTCTGCCATTTTGAAAGGTAAGTGCCATGACAGGCGCCAATGTGCTGGCGTTTCGAAAGTTCCGCACCTCGCTTGAAAGTATTCTTGCCCCGACGGACGGCTCGGCCCTGTCCCTGGCCGCCACCCTGAAGGCGTTGGATTTCGCCCGGCGACTGCGGGCCCGACTGGTGCTTTTCAGCGCCATACCGGCCTACCAGTACCCGATCTATGTGGGCGGCATTCCGTTCGAATACCCCTCCGAGACCGAATACGAGGCCCAATGCCGGGCCATTGTGGCGGGCTACCTGGGCCTGGTGGCCGAGGTGGCCGCCGAGCAGGGCGTGGAGGTGGGCCAGCGCGTGGTCTTCAACAGCAACGCCGCCCAGGCCATTGTGGCGATGGCCGAAGACGAGCATTGCAGTTTGATTTTCATGGGTTCCCATGGGCGCGGGGGCTTGTCGCGGATGTTTTTGGGCAGTGTCGCCCTCAAGACCCTGACGCTGGCCCATGGTGCCGTCCTGGTCGACCATCCGACGCCTGAGGAAATTGACCAGGTGGAGATCCTGATGAAGGAGAATGCCGTCGAGTCCTGAATGGTCACAACACCTTTCTGTCTGGGTCCTGTGATTTATTGTTCACCGCTTATTTGCCAGGCTTACAATTATTCTCGGTGCGAGATGATTAACCATCACAGGGATTGACAGAGTGAACAACGACGACACCTTGACCGCTGTCAGCGCAAGCTTTCCGATTGTTGGCATCGGCGCGTCCGCCGGCGGGCTGACGGCACTCGAGCAATTCCTGTCGCATGTGCCGCCGCAGTCTGGCATGGCCCTGGTGGTGGTGCAACACCGCGACCCGCACAGTGAAGGCATGCTGGTGGAGCTGCTGCAGCGCCATACCCCGATGCCGGTGCTGCAGGCGCTTGACCAGATGCCGGTCGAACCTGACCACGTGTATGTGATTCCGCCCGGCTGGGACCTGTCCCTGTTGCACGGGGTGCTGCACCTGTTTGAACCGACCGAGGCGCGCGGCTTGCGCCAGCCCATTGATTTTTTCTTCAAGTCGCTCGCCGATGACCGCCAGCACAACAGCATTGGTGTCATCCTGTCGGGCATGGGCTCGGACGGCACGATGGGCCTGCGGGCGATCCGGCAGGCGGGGGGAGCCTCCTTTGCGCAGGCGCCGGCCACGGCCCAGTTTGACAGCATGCCGCGCAGCGCGATCGACGCCGACGTGGTCGATGCCGTGGCGCCAGCCGATGAACTGCCCGCCAAGGTCATCGCCTTTGTCAAGCGCATCCGGCTCGTCGGTGACGTCCAGGCCCAGGTCGAGGCCGAGTTTCAGCGCACGGCGGCAGGTTTTCTGGACAAGATTCTGGTCTTGTTGCGCACCCATACCGGTCACGATTTCTCGGCCTACAAAAAAAACACCATCATGCGCCGGGTCGAGCGCCGCATGGGCCTGCACCAGTTGCACCGCATCGACGACTACCTGCGTTATGTGCGCGAGAACCCCAAGGAGATTGAGCTGCTGCTGGGCGAACTGCTGATCGGCGTCACCAGTTTTTTTCGGGATGCCGAGGTCTGGGCGGAGGTCAAGAGCGAGGTGCTGCCGGCGCTGCAGGCCAATCACCCCGACGGGGCCTTGCTGCGCGCCTGGGTGCCTGGCTGCTCAAGCGGCGAGGAGGCGTATTCGTTGGCCATGTCGTTCAGGGAGTCGCTCGATGACGCCAACACTGCGCAGCACTACAAGCTGCTGATTTTTGCCTCGGACCTGGACAAGGAAGGCATTGCCCGGGGGCGCGCC
>JAIPCZ010000030.1 GCA_021737975.1 Polaromonas sp.
CGGCCAGGTGCGGCCGTCGCGAAAAAATTATTTCTTCGCAGCAGCCTTGGGCTTCTTCGCGGGTGCCGCTGCTTTTGCAGCAGGCTTGGCCGCGGCCTTGGGAGCTGATTTCGCCGCTGGTTTTGCGCCAACTTTGGCGGCGGGTTTGGCCGCGGCTTTGGCAGCCGGCTTTGCCTTCGCGGGCGCTGGCGCAGCGGCAGGTGCGACCTTCAGCGCGGCGCGCTGGTCACGCAGGGTCTGAACTTCTGCATTGATCTTGTTCTTGCGCTCGGTGAGTTTGGCAATGCTGGCGCTGATCTTTGCCACGGCCTTGGCGACCTTGGACACAGGCGCTTTTTTGGGAGCGGCCTTCGCCGCTGGCTTGACCACCTTGGCAGGCGACGCGGCCTTCTTTGAAGTTGCGGTAGCTTTGGGAGACACTTTTTTTGCAGTTGCCATTTGTCATTTCCTTCGTTGGTGTTAACCGGCATGAATTTTTGCCAGTGCCGCATTGTCTTCAAAAACGCAGGCCATGTCGACCCGCATGCGTGCGGCCATGGCGTCTTGCCAACAGCGCGGCCGATTTTTGAATGATTTTCGGCCGGGTTTTGCCGACTGCAGTGTTGCGAGATATCAATTCCCGGGGCCCGGGACTATCTAGACTGGGGTGCGAATTCTTCCTGATCAAGCACCGCCACGCATTCATTTTTTTAAATGCTTTTACCAAGGCAAATCGTTCATGGCGAACCCGCACCCCAATGCTGTGCCAGGCCCGCGTCCCGTGTTCGTGGTCCGCGGCCTCACCAAGGTCTATCAGATGGGCGAGGTGCGGGTGCAAGCCTTGCGCGGCGTCGACCTGGATTTGTTCGACGGCGAGTTCGTCGTCCTGCTCGGGCCGTCGGGCAGCGGCAAGTCCACGCTGCTCAACATTCTTGGCGGGCTCGACACACCGACCAGCGGCAGCGTGCGTTACCTTGACCATGACCTGAGCCTCGATGACGATGCCTTGCTGACGCAATACCGCCGCGCCCATGTCGGTTTTGTGTTTCAGTTCTACAACCTGATCCCGAGCCTGACCGCGCGTGAAAACGTGGCCCTGGTGACCGAGATTGCCGAGGACCCGATGAGGCCCGAGGAAGCACTGGAACGCGTCGGGCTGGCCGACCGCATGGACCATTTTCCGGCGCAAATGTCGGGCGGTGAGCAACAGCGCGTGGCGATCGCGCGGGCCGTGGCCAAGCGCCCGCAGGTGCTGTTGTGCGACGAGCCCACCGGCGCGCTGGACGCGCAGACCGGGGTGCTGGTGCTCGATGTGATCGCCCGGGCCAACCGTGAACTCGGCACCACCACGGTGGTGATCACGCACAACGCGGTGATCGCCGCCATGGCCGACCGGGTGCTTTATTTCGGCGATGGCCTGGTGGTGCGCAGCGAGCGTAATGCGAAAAAAGTGCCCGCCTCGGAGTTGCACTGGTGAAAACCATCGACCGCAAACTTTTCCGCGACCTCTGGCAAATGAAAAGCCAGGCGCTGGCCATCGCCCTCGTGGTGATGTGCGGCGTGGCCACCTACGTCATGTTCTTGAGCACGCTGGGCGCGCTGCGCGCCACCCAGGAAAGCTACTACCGCGACTACCGCTTTGGCGAAGTTTTCGCCACCCTCAAGCGCGCCCCGCAGGCGCTGGGCCAGCGTGTGCTGGAGACGGCGGGTGTGGACCAGGCGGAGCTGCGGGTGAAGGCGCAGGTGCGCCTGGCCATGCCCGATTTCGACGAGCCCGTGACGGCCTTGATGGTGTCGGTTCCCGAGCGCGGGCGCGCGGGCCTCAACGCCCTGCACGTGCGCAGCGGCAGGCTGCCGCAGGCCGGTCGTGCCGACGAGGTGCTGGCGAGCGCGCCCTTTGCCCAAGCCCATGGCCTGCCTTTGGGCGGGCGCTTCGAGGCCATTCTCAACGGGCGGCGCCAGGCCCTGACGCTGGTGGGCACCGCGCTGTCGCCGGAATACATCCAGCAGATGCGTCCGGGTTCTGTTTTTCCCGATGCCAAGCGCTTCGGTGTGTTGTGGATGGAGCGGCGCGCGCTGGCCCAGGCCTACGAGATGGATGGCGCTTTCAACGACCTGAGCCTGAGCCTGCGCCCTGGCGCCGACAGCCAGGCTGTGATCGACCGGGTCGATGAACTGCTCAAACCCTACGGCGGGCAGGGCGCCTACGCGCGCAAGGACCAGTTGTCGCACCGCTTTCTTGAGCAGGAACTGGCGCAGCTCGGCACCCTGGCGCATCTGTTCCCGGTGATCTTCATGGGTGTCGCCGCGCTTTTGCTCAACGTGGTGATCGGGCGGCTGGTGGCAATGCAGCGCGAGCAAATCGCCACGCTCAAGGCCTTTGGCTACAGCAACCTGGCGGTGTTGCGGCATTACCTGCGCCTGGTCGCGGTCATTGTGACGCTGGGTGGGGTGGCGGGTGTCGGCCTGGGTGTGGTGCTGGGCAAGCTGCTGGCCGACATCTACACCGAGTTCTACCATTTCCCCTATTTGCTGTTCAGTCTGCCGCCGCGCACGGTGCTGGAAGCCGGTCTGGCGAGCCTGCTCGCGGCCGGCGCCGGCACCGTGTTTGCCGTTTGGCGCGCGGCCAGTCTGCGCCCGGCGCAGGCGATGCGCCCCGAGCTGCCCGCGCACTTTAGCGAGTCGTGGCTGGAGCAGCTCGGCCTCAAGCGCTGGTTGTCACAACCGAGTCGCATGATCCTGCGCAACCTGCAGCGCCGGGCCCTGAAGTCGGTGCTGTCGGTGCTCGGCATCGCGCTGGCCTGCGGCATCATCATCACCGGCCTGTTCCAGCGCGATACCGTCAGCTACATGGTTCATGTGCAGTTCGGCATGGCCCAGCGTGAGGACTTGTCGGTGACCTTCACCGAGCCCACCGCCTACCGCGCGCGCTTCGATTTGCAGGGGCTGCGTGGCGTGGAACAGGTGGAGGTGTTCCGCTCGGTGCCCGTGCGCCTGCGCCACGGCCATCTGAGTTACCGCACCGGGATTCGCGGCATCGAGCCCGCCGGCGACATTGCCCGCCTGCTCGACGCCGACCTGGCGCCGGTGCGGCTTCCCGCCGAGGGCATCCTGCTCACCGACTATCTGGGCCGGCTGCTCGACGTGCGTGTGGGGGACCGGCTGAGCGTGGAGGTGCTGGAAGGCCGGCGCCCGGTGCGCGAGGTGGTGGTGGCCGGGCTGGTGCGCGAATACCTGGGGGTGTCGGGCTACATGCAGCTGGCCGCATTGAACTCTTTTCTTCTGGAGGGCCCGACCATTTCGGGCGCCTATCTGCGCGTGGCGCCGGGCGAGTTGACGGCGCTCTACCGCCAGCTCAAGGACATGCCGCGTGTGCTGGGCCTGGCCGAGCGGGTGCAGGAGATTCGCAACTTCAACCGGGTCATGGACGAGACCATGCTGTTCTTCACCTATGTGGCCACGGTGTTCGCCGTCATCATCGCCTTTGGCGTGATTTACAACAGCGCGCGCATCGCGCTGACCGAGCGCGGCCGCGAGCTGGCCAGCCTGCGTGTGCTGGGCTTCACACGCGGCGAGATCGCCTACATCCTGCTCGGCGAACTGGGCGTGCTCACGCTGCTCGCCATGCCGCTGGGCCTGTGGCTGGGGCGGGGCATTTGTTACTACATTGCCCATGCCATGCAAAGCGACCTGTTCAGGGTGCCGGTGGTGCTGCTGCCGCAAACCTACGCGTTTGCCTGCCTCGTGGTGCTGGTGTCGGCCCTGCTGTCGGGCCTGGCGGTGCGCCGCCGCCTGGATCAACTTGACCTGATTGCCGTCATGAAGGCGGCGGAGTGAGCCCATGAAAAATACTTTGACTACTGTGCAATGGCGCCGTCGGATCGCCTTGGGTCTGCTGCTGCTACTGGGTGCCTGGGGCTTGTTCATGGCGCTGCGGCCGCAGCCGCTCGAGGTCGATGTCGGCACCGCCCGCCGCGCGGCGCTGCGCGTGGTGCTGGAGCAGGAGGGGCGCACGCGGGTGCGTGACCGTTATGTGGTGACGGCGCCGGTCAACGCTTATGCGCGCAGGCTTGCGCTTGAGGTTGGCCAGGCGGTGCAGCGCGGCGACACGCTGGTTGAGCTGGAGCCGCTGCGCGCCACGGCGCTGGATGCGCGCAGCCGCGCCGAGGCGCAGGCCCGCGTTGCGGCTGCCGAGTCCAGCCTCAGCGCGGTCGAGCAGGGTGCCCGGGCGGCAGCAAGCCAGGCTGAGCTGGCGCAAGCCGAGCTGCAGCGGGTGCGCGCGCTGCGGCTGCAGGGTCACGTCAGCGTGGCCGCCGAGGACCGCGCCGCCAGCGAGGCCGAACGCAGTGGCGCGGCCTGGCGCTCGGCCCAGTTTGCCGTGGCCACGGCGCGCCATGAGGTGCAGGCCGCGCGCAGCCTGCTCAGCTACGCGGGCAGCGCCAGCGCGGCCGCGCCGCTGACCGTGCGCGCGCCGGTGGCGGGCCGCGTGCTCAAGCTGATGCACAAGAGCGAGGGCGTGGTGGCCAGCGGCCAGCCCTTGCTGGAAATTGGCGACGCGGCGGCGCTTGAAGTCGAGGTCGACCTGTTGTCAGCCGACGCGGTGCGCATCCAGCCCGGCACCCCGGTGGTGTTTGCGCGCTGGGGCGGCGAGGGCGCGCTGGCGGGTGAGGTGAAGGTGATTGAACCCGCGGGCTTCACCAAAGTCTCGGCGCTGGGCGTGGAAGAACAGCGCGTCTGGGTCATCGTTGCGTTCACCTCCCCTGCCGCACAATGGCAGCGCCTGGGCGACGGCTACCGGGTCGAGGCCAGCTTTATTTTGTGGGAGCGGGCCGACGTGCTGCAGATTCCGGCCAGCGCGCTGTTTCGCGAGGGCGATCTCTGGTTCGTGTACGGGCTATCGCAAGGCAAGGCCGTGAAGCGCGAGGTGCAGGTTGGCCAGCGCACCGGTCTGAGCGCGCAGGTGATTTCCGGCATCGAGGCGGGCGAGCAGGTCATCAGCCACCCGGACGACCGGGTGCGCGAGGGGGTCCGGGTGTTGTCGCGCTAACGAGGTACGATCAGCCCCCTGATGAGCAGGACGCTGACGCGCGCCGTCCTGCCTGTCGCCGCTTTCGAATACCTTCATGGACCCCAGGAGACCCTCATGCCCATCAGCCGCAACGACTGCGAGACGCGTGATCAAGACGATGCGCTGGCGCCCTTGCGTGAGCAATTTTTTCTGCCCGATGGCGTGATTTATCTGGACGGCAACTCCCTGGGCGCCCAGCCCAGGGCGGCGCTGGCGCGCGCCCAGCGGGTCATCACGCAGGAGTGGGGCGTGGGGCTGATCCGCAGCTGGAACACGGCGGGCTGGTTCGAGCTGCCGCAGCGCCTGGGCGACCAACTGGCGCCTCTGGTGGGTGCCCGGGCGGGGGAGGTGGTGGTGACCGACACCACCTCCATCAACCTGTTCAAGGTGCTGGCTGCGGCGCTGCGCCGGCAGCAGGCCAGCGCGCCAGCGAAACGCGTCATTGTGTCGGAGCGACGCAACTTTCCCACCGACCTGTACATCGCGCAGGGCCTGATGGAGCAACTGCGGGCCCATGGCGCGTCGGCCTATGAATTGCGCCTGATTGACACCCCCGAGGAACTGCCGGCTGCGCTGGGCGACGATGTCGCGGTGCTGATGCTCACCCATGTGAACTACCAGACCGGTTATATGTACGACATGGCAGCGACCACGGCGCTGGCCCACCAGACGGGTGCGCTCACGCTGTGGGACCTGGCGCACTCGGCGGGTGCGGTGCCGGTGGCATTAAACGACTCGCAGGCCGACTACGCCGTGGGCTGCACCTACAAATACCTCAACGGGGGGCCCGGTTCGCCGGCTTTTCTTTGGGTGCACGCGAGGCACCAGGATGCCTTCTGGCAGCCGCTGTCGGGTTGGTGGGGCCATGCGCGCCCGTTTGCCATGGAGCCGGGCTACCAGCCGCAGCAAGGCATTTCACGCTACCTGTGCGGCACCCAGCCCATCACCTCTCTGGCGATGGTGGCGTGCGGGCTCGATATTTTTGCCCAGACCAGCATGGCGGCCCTGCGCGAAAAATCGCTGGCCCTGACGTCGCTTTTCATCGACCTGGTGCGGCAGGCCTGCGGTGACCACCCGCTGACGCTCATCACCCCCACCGACCCGGCGCGACGGGGCAGCCAGGTGAGTTATGAGCACCCCCATGGTTTCGCCGTGGTGCAGGCCCTGATCGAACGCGGGGTGATCCCCGACTACCGGGAGCCGCGCATCATGCGCTTTGGCTTCACGCCGCTGTACACCCGCTTTGTCGACGTGTGGGATGCGGTGGCGGTGTTGCAGGAGATCCTGGCGACAAGGTCCTGGGACCAGGCCAGATTTCACCAGCGCGCCGCGGTGACCTGAGCGCCTGGGCCGCCGGTGCGATTCGCCAACACTTTTCCGTTTCTCGCGGTGCTGGGCTCGGTGACCGCGCTGGGCATTGGCACGTCCTTTGCCAAGCAGCTTTTTCCGCTGGTGGGCTCGCTGGGAACCACCGCCTTGCGCGTTGGTTTTTCGGCCCTGCTTTTGCTGGCCTTGTGGCGTCCCTGGCGCTGGCCGCTGTCGCGCCCGGACGCCCTGTCGCTGCTGCGTTATGGCGTGGCGCTGGGCTTCATGAATCTGCTGTTTTACATGTCGCTGCGCACCATCCCGTTTGGTGTGGCGGTCGCCATCGAGTTCTCCGGCCCGCTGACGGTTGCGCTTTTGTCTTCGCGCAAGCCCATCGATTTTGTCTGGCTGGGGCTGGCCGTTGCCGGACTGGGCTTGCTGTTGCCGCTGGGACTGGGCGCGGCGCCGCTGGACCCCGAGGGCGTGATTTACGCGCTGGCCGCCGCGGTGTGCTGGGGCGCGTACATCGTTTTTGGCAAGCGCGTCGGTCATTTGCACGCGGGCCATTCGGTGGCGCTGGGCCTGAGCGTGGCGGCGCTCACCGTGGTTCCGTTTGGCATCTGGCAGGCGGGCAGCGCCTTGCTCGACCCCCACGTCCTGCTGTTTGGCCTGGGCGTGGCCGCCGTTTCCAGCGCCTTGCCGATCTCGCTCGAGATGATGGCCCTGAAGCGATTGCCGCCGGAAGCCTTTGGCATCCTGACGAGCATGGAGCCGGCGGTTGCTGCCCTGCTTGGCCTGCTCATGCTCGATGAGCGTCTGAGTGTCCTGCAGTGGCTGGCCATTGTCTGCGTCATGCTGGCTGCTGCCGGCAGTTCGCTCACGGCGCGCCGTGTCCTGCCGCAAAGTCCGCCCGCGGAAGTCGTGATGTAGGCGCCCGCGCCGGCTGTGCCGCGCCGTGGGACGCGCTGACAATTCTCAAGTCGTCTTTGCGCCGCGCCAGTTATGGTGTTGACACGGTGCAGGCGATCGCCTGGCCCGTGTCCGAATCACTTTTAATGGCCGCGAAGGGTAAAAAAATGAAGACGCCAGTTCACATCCAGTTTCACGACATGGAAGCCTCACCAGCGCTTGAGCGCAGTGTGCGTGAGCATGTTCACAAGCTCGAATTGCTCGCCCCCGACATCATGGCTTGCCGTGTCGGCATCGACCTCGAGCAAAAGCACAAACATCAGGGGCGACCCTACGGCGTGCGTATCGACCTCACTTTGCCCGGCCATGTGCTCGTTGTGAACCGGGTGCATGACGAGGATGTTTATGTGGCGCTTCGCGATGC
Source organism: Polaromonas sp. (assembly GCA_021737975.1). Lineage (GTDB taxonomy): Bacteria > Pseudomonadota > Gammaproteobacteria > Burkholderiales > Burkholderiaceae_C > Rhodoferax. The sequence continues at coordinate 7,686 of JAIPCZ010000030.1, forward strand.
CTTCGACGACATGACACGCCAGCTCGAAGAGTTCGTGCGCCAGCGCTGGGGACAGGAAAAGCAACATCCCGTGCCATTACACGGCGAGATCGTTCGCCTGAACGATGAGGGTGGCTTCGGTTTCATCCGCACCCCTGCGGGCGACGAGTACTACTTCAGCCGCGACAACCTGGCCAGCACGCCATTTGAAAACATCCAGGCCGGCAACAAGGTCCAGTTCATCCCTGATCCGGGCGGTGAGGGTTTGCAGGCCAGGCGCGTGAGCCTGGGCAAGCATAGCGTGCCTTGAGTCAGGCAGGCCACCATCACGTGGCATCACCGGGAGCGCGACATGGGCGAGAAATTGACCACAGGCGGAGTCTGCACCCGCAGCGTGACCTTTGACGATGTGCCGGGCATCCTCTCCGGGGAGCTGGATTTGCTGGTGGCCGTGGCGGCCATCGACGGGCGGCGCCCCGGCAAGCCGCCACCCAGCCCTCATGGCTTGAATTTGGGTGTTGGAAACAACGGCCATTCGCGACATGCAACAAGCCATTGACACCATGCAATGCTGCAGAGACCTCGGCGTGAAATTCTGGCTGATTCCGGATGGCCCGTTGCGTACAATCATGGTCCACTGATATGCCTTGTTGACTGCCATGAACCCTTCGCCAAAAGACCGCTTTTTATGGGAACCGATCGCGGTGCTGCTGGCGACATGTTTTTTTGTTTGGCATACGCTCACCGCGTATCCTGATGTGGTCCTGGTGGACCATGTCAGCCTGTTTTTTGAAGGCCTGGTGGCCCTGCTGCCTGCGGCTGGCATGTTTCTGGTCCGGAATCTGCGTGTTGACAACCCGGACGCTTATCGGCCCATGGTGATCGGCCAGGCCGCGTTGACCTTCTCCATGGTGACCGATGTGATGGACGAGCTGGTTGATATGCCTGACGCCTACAACACAGTGTTCGAAGGTGGTTTTGAAATAGCGGGCTTCGCTTTTTTGGTTGTGGGACTGCGCCGCTGGATCGTTTACAACGAAACCCTAAAGGCACAACTTCGCGACCTTGCGACCACCGATTTCCTGACCGGGGCAGCCAATCGCAGACACTTTGCGGCTTCGCTGGCGACCGAGGTCGAAAGAAACCGCAGGCAGCCCAACCCTTTAAGCGTGATTTTTCTTGATGTAGACCGCTTCAAGCAGGTGAATGACACTTTTGGTCATGAAGCCGGCGACCGGATCCTGGTCGGTGTGGCGGAACTGATTGGCCGGCAATTGCGCAAGACCGATGTTTTTGCACGTTACGGTGGCGAGGAATTTGCCATCCTGCTGCCGCAGACCAAGCTCGATGGTGCCCTCGCGTTGGCTGAAAAGTGTCGGCTCGCGTTGCAGGAAAACACCTTTTCCGATGTTGGCCAGGTGACCGCCAGTTTTGGCGTGGCCACCTTTGACGGCAATGAAACGCCAGATCAATTTCTCAAGCGGGTCGATCAGTCTTTGTATGATGCCAAAACCAGCGGCCGCAATCGGGTTGTTTCCGAGCCCTGAGGCCTCGCGGGGCGCAGCGGCGTCTTACTGTCGGCCGATGTGGTTCACCAGGGGCGCATCCAGCGTCTCGAGGTGGTTGAACAACCACGCCGCAAGAAAAGACTCCAGATTGGCCATATCCAGGGTGTAGTTGGCGATGAGCTCCGATGTTTTGCTCAGCTTGGCAAGCAGGGTGGTGTGCTGCTCGACGTGCGCTTGCATGCCCGGGTAGCCTGTCTTTTGCATGACCGCTTCCTCGTGCGCGAAATGGTCCCGTGTGTGCTGGAACAGATTGCTCACCGCCTCCGCCAGGCTGGACTTTTCGGTCGCGGCGAGCAGCGTGTTCACCAGCACGAACAGCGTTTGATGCTGGGCATCGATTTCCGAGTCGCCCAGACTGTAACTGTCACGCCATTCGATTGCCATGGGATTGTGAAGGCTTGAAAATGAAAGCGACGGGCGAGGCAGGCATGGCGCTCATTCTAGCCAGCTTGATTTGGGGACAGATCCAACAAGGCCAGGCCCGGGTGCGGCATTGTAAATTGTTGGTTTGACTGCGTCTGGCGACTGCAACGAGGCGCAGCTTTGTAGAATGACCGCGTGCTCAAATCACTCGTGAAAAATCATTCAGGCGGCCGTGCGTTATCGACCCTTCTCTGGGAGCTGTCGGAAGATGCGCAGCGTGAACGCATCGCCATCAGCGATCTGCTGGTCGCTCTTGGCGACCGGGCGACGGCTGCCCTGATGTTCATTTTTGCCTTCCCCAACGTTTTGCCCACTCCGCCGGGCACCTCGAGCATTCTGGGAGCCCCGCTGGTCTTTCTGGCGGCGCAACTGATGCTTGGCAGGGCGCCCTGGCTGCCGGCATTTGTGGCGAACCGATCGATGGCGCGCTCGGATTTTTCGTCGTTGGTCAAACGCATCGTGCCCTGGTTGCAGCGGGCCGAAAGCCTGTTGCGTCCCCGCCTGGCGAGGCTGACCCTGCCGCCGATGGAGCATCTCGTCGGGCTGTTGTCGCTGTTGCTCGCGGTGTTGCTGGTTCTCCCAATTCCCCTGGGAAATGTCCTGCCGGCCCTGGCGATCAGCCTGATGGCGCTCGGGGTGCTTGAGCGAGACGGGGTTTGGGTGCTCGCAGGACTCGCTGCGACCGCTGCCGCGGGGTCTGTGGTCTATGGGGTGCTCTTTGCCATGGTCAAGGCGAGCTTGTATTTCTTTGCGCACGTCCTGTAATGGACCGGCCACGCAGCGCCGGATTCTTTGGCAGTCGGTGGCGCGGCGAAGCCTTGCTCAGCCGGGTTTATTGGCGCGACATGCTGCTGGTCGGCAGCCTGGTGAACCTCATCACCGGGTTTATTGCGCTGATGCTTGCCGCCCAGGGCAGCGAATTGTGGATCGCGGCCATCGTGCATTTTGCGTGCCTGCCGTACAACGTTTTTCTTGTAATTGCCTTGTGGCGAACGCCGGGTCGCAGCCAGTCCATGCGCTGGACTTCCCTGCTCTGGCTGGGCGGGATGACCTTGATTTAGGAGGCCGGTTCATCCGCATCCAGGCTGCCACGCTTGCGGGAGCGTCGCCCTCGCCGCGATGGCTCGACGCCAAGAACTTCTATTTGGCCGCAAAGCAGTAGAACAGGCCGTCACCACCCGTGGGGCGCACTTTTTCCTGACTGCAGCCCAGTGTCGGGTGGGCCGAATTCCAGGAAGTGGCCCATGGCGTGTCGAGCGGCCCTGCACGGTCATGATGGCCGGTCATCGCCGAGCCATCGGGTCCGCTCTTGGTCCAGTTGCCACAGGTCATGTCGGCAAACGGGGCGCCAGGAAAGGCCGTGCCGTCGGGTCGCGAGCCGGTCAACATGTCGTGTTTGTTGGGCGGCTCGGTGCGGCCGTTCACGATCTGCCCCTTTTCATCCAGTGCTGTCTGTTTCGTCAGGTTGCTGCTGGCCGAGTGCAGCTCGGGCACGTTGTACGCAACGATCACACCTTTGGCGTTCTGCCACGGACCGTTGCCGATGCGGTCGCGCGCGTTCACAAAGTTCGGATCGGCCAGTTTGGGCGCCTGCGTGCTCAGGTAGGCGCGCCAGGTGCGATCGCCCGCACCCGCTGACTGCGCCAGCGACTGGCAGTGCCGGTCAGCCCCCTCGAGTCCACCCAGGTCGCCGCCCTTGCCGGGACCGGTGCTGGTGATGAAAAACGTCATTTCCTTGGGTCCGGGCTGCATGCCCGCGCAACCCGCCAAGATCACCAAGCCGGCCGCAGCCAGCCATGCCATTGCCATCCTTTTTTGCATAACACGCTCCTTGGGGTTCAAGTCGTTTGCTTCGTCTGTCATGCGTTCGTTGCCGGTTTGCAGGCCGGGCAGAACGCTGCCTCGCTGAGGTGAATTCAGCGCTTGCGCATGGTATCGGTAAAGAGCGGAACGCGACAAGTATTTACCCGTATGAAACGTTCTGGCTGCAGGGGATTGACCTGATCTGGTATCTTCCTGCGTCATGAAACGCAAAACCGCCATCCTGTCGCTGCTGACCGGCCTGGCCCTGGCCGTGCTGGCGGGCTGCAGCACGCTGGCAGAAAAGCAGGGCGAATGGATTTTTCAGCCGAGCGACCGCAGCTGGAGCGGCGGCGTGGCGGCGGCGGAAGGCATGCGGGACGTCTGGATCGGGTTCGACTCCAAGCTGTCAGGTCAGCCGGCCAGGCTGCACGGCCTGTGGCATGCGGCCGAGGGTGAGGCGGACAAACTCGAGTCCGGGGCGCCGGTGATGCTGTATTTGCATGGTGCGCGCTGGAACGTGGTGGGCTCGGCCCAGCGCGTGCGGCGCATGCAGGAGCTGGGTTTTTCGGTGCTGGCGGTGGATTACCGCGGCTTTGGCAAGAGCGACGCATCGGTGCCCTCGGAAACACAGGCCTATGAAGATGCTCGCGCCGCCTGGGACTGGCTGGCCGCCCACTGCCCCGGCCAGCCGCGCTATATTTTTGGCCATTCGCTGGGCGGCGCCATCGCCATCGAGTTGGCCAGCCGGGTCGGCGACGAGGCGGGCACCATTGTGGAGGGCACGTTCACTTCCATTCCCGATGTCTTCGAGACCATGGCCTGGGGCTGGCTGCCGGTGACCGGGCTTATCACCCAGCGTTTTGATTCCGTCGAGAAAGTCGCAAGAATCGGCTCGCCGTTGCTGGTGGTGCATGGCGAGAATGACCGCCTGATCAAGCCCGAGCTGGGGCGCAGGCTGTTCGAGGCGGCGCTCGGCCCCAAGGCCTTTGTGCTGGTGCCGGGCGGCTCGCACCACAACACCAACGCGGTGGGCCAGTCGTTGTACCGCGAGGCCCTGGCGCAGCTGTTCGAGTTGCGGTAGACGTTGGATCATCGAGCCGATGCGGCACTGTCACATCAGCAACGGCTGCACCACCCCCACAACCAGCCGCACCAGCAAGCTCAGCGCCAGCGCCACGCCCACCGACAGCAGCACCGAGAACCAGGCCTGCTGGCGCCCGAGGGTCTTGTGCATGATGGCAAAGGTCGAGATGCAAGGCACATAAAAAGTGACGAACACCAGCAGGGTCAGGATCTGCGCCGTGCCCAGCACCGTGTCGATGTCCTGCGTGCCCAGCGCCTGAAAGATCATCAGCAGGGAGAGCTCCTTGCGCAGCACGCCAAACAGCAGCGGCAGGCCCAGCACCAGCGGCAGGCCGAGCCACCAGCTGGTCAGCGGCGTCAGCAGGGTGTTGATGACAGCGTCAAAGCCAAAGTGGCCCAGCAGGGCCAGCACCACGCTTCCGCCCACCAGCAGCGGCGTGACAATGGTCAGCACGTCGCTGGAGCGGGCCCAGGTTTCGCGCAGCATGGCGCGCCAGTCGGGCAGGGTGTAGGCGGGAATCTCCTGCACCTGGCCCGGCCCGACCTCTTGATGCCGGTGCGACAGGATAAGCCCCATGACGGCGATGAGCAGCAGCGTCAGCGCGTAAATGCCGATCACCCCCAGCACGCCGAGGTATTTGCCCGCCACCGCCAGGATGATGGCGGAGCGTGCCGAGCAGGGCACAAAAGTGATGAGCACCGAGGCAATGAAACGTTCGCGCTCTGTCGTGCTGCGGGCCACGGCAGAGATGGCAGGCACGTTGCAGCCCAGGCCCAGCAAAAACGGCACGGCCACACCGCCGTGCAGGCCGATCTTGTGAAACCCCCGGTCGACCACAAAGGCGATGCGGTGCATCAGGCCGATTTCCTCGAGCGCGATCAGCAGCAGCAATAGCGGCAGCATGTAGGGCACCACAATGCCGATCAGGCCGATGAGGCCATCCACAATGGCGCGCCCGACGACCCCGGCTGTGGACTGCGGCTGCCAGCCGCTGGTGGCCTCGATCAGGCGCTGCGTGGTTTGGCTGTCGATCCAGCCGCTGACCTCGAACACCACGAACAGCACGCCTGCAAAGACCGCCAGGCTGGCCAGCAGGCCCCACTGCCGGTGCAGCATGAACACATCCAGCCAGAAGCGCCATCCGCGCCCTGGCGTCAGCGGCCCCGGGCGCAGTGCCGACTCAAAAATGGTGGCCGCGCGGTGGTGCCGGTCCGCATGGATCTCTTCGGCCAGCGGGCGCGGCAAGCCCTGGCTGGACGCCGCGCGCAAGGCCAGCAAGCCCGGCATCAGCGGGGCAAAGTGCTCCGTCAATTCACGTTCAATATAGCCGTGCCCGGAAGCAAACAGCATCAGCAGCAGCTGGTGCGGCATGCGAAACGCGGCGTCGATGCCGGGCTGCCGCAGGGCGTTGCCCAGCGCCTCGAGGCTGCTGGCAATGTGTGGGCTCGGCGCCTGCGGCAGCGGGCAGGTGGCCTGGCGCCCCGTGGCCACGGCGGCTCTGAAAAGCTCGGCGATGCCTTGCCCCATCAGCGCAGAGATCGGCACCACGGGTATGCCCAGTTGGCTGGACAAGGCCTGCAGGTTGATGTGCTTGCCCTTGCGGCGCACCTCGTCCATGTGGTTCAGCGCCAGCACCACCGGGCGGCCCAGCTGGCTCAATTCGAGTGTGAGTTCGAGCTGGCTTTGCAAATTTGTGGCGTCGGCCACCTGCACGATGAGGTCGGGCGGCTCGAAGGGGGCCGGCGCGGCGCCCGGCTCGTGCGCCGTGACCGGCGGGCGCTCATTGCCCCACAGCAGGTACTTGAGTGTGCCCAGGTCTTCGTCCTCAAGATGGTGCAGCGAGCGCAGGCTGGGCAGGTCCACCACACTGGCCTCGTCCAGGCCGATCTGGATTGTGCAGGCGCGGTAGATGCGGTGTGTGCCGGTGAGTTCGCCGGTTTGCGGCGCGGTGCTGGCAACCGCCTCGAACAGGGTGGTCTTGCCTGCGCCCGGCAAGCCGACCAGGGCGATGCGCAGGCGCCGGGCGCCACGCAACAGCGGCGTGTGCAGCATGATGCTGTGTTCGGACGGGTTGGCCCTGGGGGTTTTCATGAGGTTGTGACTGGCTGCCATGGGCTAAGCCATTGTCGCCCAAGGTAAGGTCATCCAATTTAGACCTCTTTGGATATAATTAGGCTCTAAACGAATCACGAAATGAAACCACTCCATTGGATCGGTTCAGCGAAAAGGGACCTTTTAGCCCTGCCTGAAGATGTACAGAGCACCTTCGGATACGCTTTGTTTCTGGCCCAGACAGGGGGCAAGCATGATCAAGCTAAACCATTAAAAGGCTTCGGGTCAGCAGGTGTCTTGGAGGTGGTGGAAAGTGAGGCGGGCAGCACCTACCGGGCGGTTTACACCGTCAAAATTGCCGGAGCGGTTTATGTGCTGCACTGTTTTCAGAAGAAATCCTCGTCGGGCGTCGCCACACCCAAACCCGACATGGACCTGGTGAGAGAACGTTTGAAAGTTGCCTTGGCTCACGCCGGTCAAGCGCCCCCATAAATCTGCAACGGAGCCTAATATGAACACGAACGATACCCAAGTTGAAACCGGCAGTGGCAATGTCTATGCCGACCTCGGCATGGCTGATGCACAAGAGATGTTGGTCAAAGCCAAGCTGGCCAGCAAAATCAGTGACATCATCAAACGCCAGGGCCTGACCCAGCAACAAGCTGCCGAATTGCTGGCCATGCCACAGCCCAAGGTCTCTTTAATGCTACGCGGCCAGTTCAGGGGCATCAGTGAATCCAAAATGCTCGACTGTCTGGCCCGCCTGGGGAGGGACATCGACATTGTGGTCAAACCAGCGCGCCGTCGAACCAAGAGGGATGCCCATGCATCACCCGGAAGAGTGAACGTCGTCTTTGCCTGAGTCGAGTAAGTCAGATGAATCAATAACTAGCACCGGAGACCGCCGCATGAATGCACCCGCCACCACCCTGATGTCCGGCGACGACTACCGCGAGTCGCTGCGCCGCTACAAGCCGCGCGTGTTTTTGGATGGCCAGTTGGTAGACAGCGTGGCCGACGAGCGCGGTTTTGGCCCGGGCATCAACGCCATTGCGCTGACCTACGACTACGCGCTCAAACCCCAATATGCGCCCGTCATGACGGCACTGCAGCAAAGCAGCGGCAAGCGGGTGAACCGGCTGACCCACATCAACACCAGCAGCGGCGACCTGCTCAACAAACTCGAGGCCGTGCGCCTGGTGTGCCAGGAGACCGGTTGCGCCCAGCGTTACCTGACACACGACGCGCTCAACGCCATTGGCCAGGTCGCGGCGCGTATCGACGATGCCCGCGGCACCTCCGAGAACACGGCGCGTTTTCTGAACTACCTGCACCGTGTGCAGGACCAGGACCTGACGCTTGGCATCGCCATGACCGACGCCAAGGGCGACCGCAGCCTGCGCCCGCACGCGCAGGCCAACCCCGACAGCTACCTGCACATCGTGGCGCGCAACGCCAAAGGCATCGTCATCAGCGGCACCAAGGCCATCGTCACTGGCGCGCCCTACATGCACGAGCTGCTGGTCATGCCGTGCCGCAACATGGGCGTTGAGGACGCCGATTTTGCCGTGTGTTGCGCCGTGCCGGTGGACGCGCCCGGCATTACCATCGTGGCGCGCCCGGCCGGGCGCCCCGGCGAGCAGGTGGAGCATGGCGCGCCGCTGTTCAGCCGCAAATACGGCCAGAGCACCGGCGTGGTGCTGTTCGACCAGGTGTTTGTGCCCTGGGACAGCGTGTTTTATGCCGGTGAATGGGAGCACTCGGGCCACCTGACCTACAGCTATGCCACGCACCACCGCCACACCTGCATCGGTGCGCGTGCCGGTTTTGGCGACCTGCTCATTGGCGCTGGCGCGCTGATGTGCGAGGCCAATGGCTTCGACCCCGGCCGTGAGACCCATTTGCGCGAGCAGATGGTGGAACTCATCACCATCACCGAGAGCTTTTTTGCCTGCGGCGTGGCCGCCAGCGTTTACGGCAAGGCCGACGAGCACAGCAAAACCTTCATGCCCGACCCGGTCTTTGCCAACATCGGCAAGCTGCTGCTGGCGACCAAAATCTACGACATGCACCGCATTGCCCACTATGTGAGCGGCGGCCTGATCGTGACCCTGCCCGGCCCCGACGAAGACCACAACCCCGAGACCGCCGCCAAGCTGTCAGAAGTGCTGCGCGCCAACCCCGACGTGCCCTACGAGCAGCGCATCGAGACCGCCCGCTTTATCGAGGACCTCACGGCGGGTTACCAGGGCGGCTGGTACAGCGTGATCAGCCTGCATGGCGGCGGTTCACCCGCGGCCATGAAGCAGGAGATCTACCGCAACTATCCCATCGGCTCCAAGGTCGAACTGGTCGAGCGCCTGCTGGAGCGCGGCATTGGCGCCGACGGTTCACCAGCCGCCGCGCCCCACGACCCGGCGCGCGCCATCACGCAAAACCGTCAGCCCGGAAAATGCTGCGATACCGGCTGCACCACGCCAGGCCAGCCGGTGATGGTGGATTTGCCGGGGGTGACAAGAAAGGGGTAACAAGTCATGAGCCAATTGCATCGCATTCACACCAGCGGTTCCCAGGAACGGCTGGACCGGCTCATCCAGGAGCGGCTGGAGCCGGGTGCTGACAAGGCGCGCATCGACCAGCGCATCTGGGACCTTTTTGGTGAGGACTGGTGTGTCATGTTCACCGATCTGGCCGGTTTTTCACGGCGGGTGGAAGAGTTCGGCATCATCCACTTTTTGCAGATCATTCACGAATCCGAGCGTTTGCTGATTCCGGTCATTGAAGACCACGAAGGCATTCTTTTAAAGCTGTTGGGCGATTCCTTTCTGGTCATTTTTCGCAACCCGCACAAGGCGCTGAAATGCGCCCTGGGGCTGCAGCAGCTGCTGGCAAAGTACAACCTCGACCGGCTGCCGCAAGAGCAGGTGCTGTTATGCGTCGGCCTGGGGTATGGGCGGGTCTTGCGCATTGGCGACAGCGATGTGTTTGGCGCCGAGGTCAACGCCGCCAGCAAACTGGGCGAGGACATGGCCAAAGGCGGTGAAATCCTGGTGACCGGCGCGTTCAGGCATCAGTGTGGTGACCTGGCCGGCACAAGCTATGTCCAGATCGCGCACCCACCAGCCGGCACCGCCTCGGCGTTTCGGGTGATGTTTTAAGCCGCCGCGCCTCAGGGCCTGACCACAGGCCAGCCCCGGCGCACCCACTCGCTCATGCCGCCCTGCACATAACGCACATGGGCGTAGCCGCGCTCGCGCAGCGCTGAAAGGGTCGAACTGGAGCGGTTCTGGGTGTTGCAGATCAGCAGCACCGGCTTGTCGGTGGCGGTGGGTATTTCCGACAGGCGCGCGCCCAGCTGGCGCATGGGCAACAACTGCGCGCCTTTGGCCACACCCGTGGCGTGTTCATTGGGTTCCCGAATATCGATCAGGATGGCGCGGCCCGCCTCAAGCTCGGCACGCGCGAAATCCAGCGTCACTGCATCAGTGACGGCCGCTTGCGGGCTGCAGGCGGCCAGGGACAAGCCCAGGCTGAAGACAAGCAGCGACAGGCTGCGGCGCGTGAAGGTGACGGGGTGCGTTGTGGGGAGGGGCGAGGTGCGTGACATGCTTGGGGTCTGGAAAAGGAGGAACGGGATTAATTGGCCTTGAATTATTATCCTTCCACCATGACCACCACCCACTTGCTCTACCTGCACGGATTCCGGTCTTCGCCCGCCTCCAACAAGGCGCGCCTGATGGCCGCCACCGTGGCCAGCCGCCACCCCGACGTGGTTTGGTGGTGCCCGGCGCTGGCGGCGTCGCCCCGGCAGGCGATGGCCGAGGTGCTGCAGGGCATTGCCGATTGGCCAAGGGACCACATGGCGGTGGTGGGCTCGTCACTCGGCGGCTTTTATGCCACCTGGCTGGCCGAGCGCCTGGGCTGCAAGGCGGTGCTGCTGAACCCTGCGGTGCACCCGGCGCGCGATCTGGCCGCCCACATTGGCGACAACGCGCTTTGGCACGATCCGGCGCATAGCTTTTACTTTGACCCGACCTTTGTCGATGAGTTATTGGCGAAGGAAGTGGCCACCATCAGCCGCCCGGAGCGCTACTTTGCCGTGATCGCGCGGGGTGACGAAGTGCTGGACTGGCGCGAGATGACGGGCCATTACCCGGGCGCCGCCATCAAGCTGCTGCCCGCTGGTGACCACGCCCTGAGCGACTTTGAGCAGCATCTGGATGACATCCTGGCCTTCCTGGCGCTGGCCTGAAGTCCAGCGGTCGGCTCAATCCTCGACCACCCGCAACGACCAGGGTGTTTTTTGCCAGGCCACGCATTCCTCATTGAGCAAATAGGCCGACTGCGGGTAAAGGCGGGCCCAGTCGCTGCTGAAGTTCAGCACAAATTGCCGCGCGTTTTTGGGGTCCCGGCACAAACTGATGCCAGTGACATCCGGGTCGCGCCGGGCGTGGCACAGCACCACCGCCAGGCGCAGCACCAGCAGTTGCTGGATGAACAGCCGGTCTTCAAAGTCGGCTTCGAGCTTGCGTAATTTGCCACGGTGCCCCAGCACCAGCAGGCTGAGCTTGTGCAACTCGGTGAGCGCAAAACCCATGGCGTCGGTGTTGTCCAGGATATAGGCGCCATGCTTGTGGTAGTCGCTGTGCGAGACATGGCTGCCAATTTCGTGCAATTGCGCGGCCCAGGTGAGTTTGCGGTTGACGCGCTCGTCCACTGCCGCGTTGTTGAGCTGCCGGTAAAGCGCGTTGGCAATCTGGCCGACCCGCTTGCCGTGTACCGGATCCGAGCCAAATTTTGCGGCCAGACGCTCCACCGACTGGTCGCGCAAGTCGGTGTGTTGCTGGCCTGAGCCCAGCATGTCCTGCAGCAGCCCGTGGCGCAAGCCGCCAGAGGCTTGTTCCAGGCGCTCGATGCCCAGCAGATCAAACAGGGCGCGCAACACGCTCAAGCCACCGCCAATGATGGGCTTGCGGTCGTCGCGCATGCCGACCAGGCGCAGCCGGTCGGTGCTCTGGGCCGCCAGCAGCTTGTCCTGCAACCAGTCCAGCCCGGGGCGTGTGACCACGCCTGGCGGCCAGCCTGCCGCCACCAGCACGTCGACCACCGCGTTCACGGTGCCGGCTGAGCCGTAGGCCACGTCCCACTGGTCCGGGCTGTACAGGCTTAGCGCCTCGTCGAGCACTGCCTTGGCGGCAATCTCGGCCATCTGGAATGAGCGCTTGGTGAACTGGTTGCCACCAAAATAACGCATCGACCAGGCGATGCTGCCGACGCGGTAAGACTCCATCTGGATCGGCTCGCGCCCGCGGCCCAGAATGATCTCGGTGGAGCGCCCGCCAATGTCGATCACCAGGCGGCGCTCCGGCGTGCGCGGCAGCGCCTGGGCCACGCCCTGGTAAATCAACCGGGCTTCTTCGCGGCCCGAGATAACGTCGATCGGGAAACCCAGCTTTTCCGTGCCAGTGGCCAGAAATTCGTCACGGTTGCGGGCTTCACGCAGGGTTTGCGTGGCCACGGCACACACTTCGGCCTCGGAAAAGCCCGCCAGGCGTTCGCCAAAGCGTGCCAGGCAGTCCCAGCCGCGTTGCATGGCAGCAGGCGTCAGGTTGCGGTTGTCGTCCAGGCCATTGCCCTGGCGAACGGTTTCCTTGAGGTATTCGGTGCGGTAGAACTGCCCGTGTTCAACGCGGCCAATCTCCAGCCGGAAGCTGTTGGAACCCAGGTCAACAGCGGCCAGGCGTTTGGTGTTTTGCATGTTCAAAAATTCAAATCGTCGTAATCCCCAGCATAGCACCAGAAACCTGCGGGTCCGGGCCACTCCAGGCCCTCAGCGCGCGCAGCAGCGGCCGTTTTTTGGCCTGGTGGCCACCCATGCGTTTCAGGATGTCGTCAAGCGTGCGAATGGCCTGGGTGATGTAGGGCCCCTTGTTGAGCATCACGCACTCGGCGCGCACGCCCAAACCCGCATCCGAGATCTCGGCACGCGACGGCAAACCGGTCTTGGCCATGAACTCGAGCACCTGGGTGGCCCAGATCACCGGCATGTGGGCAGCCTCGGCGCACCACAAAATTTCTTCCTGCACTTCGGCCAGGCGCTCGTAGCCACACTCCACCGCCAGGTCACCGCGCGCGATCATCACGCCCGACACGTTCGAGGCCATGGCTGACAGCATCAGCTCGGGCAGGTTCTCGAAACCCTGCAGGGTTTCGATCTTGAGCACAATGCCCATGTCGTCGCGGCCCAGGCGCTGCAAATGGCCGCGCAACAGCGCAATGTCGGCAGGCTTTTGGACAAACGACAGGCCCACCATGTCAGCCTCTGCCGCCACGGCTTTCAGGTCGTCGATGTCCTTGTCGCTGAGCGCTGGCAGGTTCAACTTGCTGTCGGGCAAGTTGATGCCTTTGTCACCGGTGAGTTTTTCGCCTTCCGGGCGAGCCTGGGTGATTTCGATGTCGAGCCAGTCGTCGGTCTGGTGACGGATCACGCCGCCAATACGGCCATCGTCAAACCAGATGCGCTGCCCCACCCTGGCCTGATCGATCACCTGCGGCAGGGTCACGGCCACGCGCGCGGGCTCCGGGCTGGGCGCGTCGGTGTCGTCGTCCATGGCCGAGGCTTGACCAAGCCCGTCGCGGGTCAGGCGCAAGTGGTCGCCCACATGCAGGCGCAGGGCGCCTTGCTGGCTGTCGATCTGGCACACCAGGGTGGCATGTTTTTTCTTGCCGCCGGTGCCACCGATCGTCAGCACGGTTTCAGGGGTCAGGTACGCGGTTTGCAGGCTTTCTGCCACGGCACCGGTGTCGTCGTTGTGGATCACCAGCAACTGGCGTTTGGCACCCCGGGCATCGGTGAAATGGATGTGGCTGCCAGCTTTCAGGCGCGCCAGCCAGACCTCCCAAACGCCGACACTGGCGTCGACATTGGGCGCCAGTGTTGTGCTGTCGATGGGTCGCAGGTGCAGCCGTGCCGGGCGAACGACACGGCCCAGTTCATCTTTGCCGGGCTTGAGCTTGAGCACGGGTGGCCGGTCCGCCACCTGGCCGGTCCTGATTTTCGGGCCACCCAGGTCCATCAGCACCTTCACCGGTCGCTGGGCTGCTGCAGCGGCGCTGCGCACATGGGCGCTCATGCGTTGCCAGTCGCCCGCCGTGTCATGGGCGCAGTTGATGCGGGCAATGTCCATGCCGGCGTCCACCAGATCGCGCACCAGACCGGCGTCAGCGGCGGCTTCGGAAGGCAGCGTGACCATGATGCGAACCGGACGTCCGGCGGGCGCCTGGCCCAGCAGCCTGAGGGTGTGTTTTTTGAGCAGCGCGCGGCTGCTGATGCTGCCCGCGGGTTCTTCCGCTGACCTGTCTTGCCAAGCCTGGCCGGTCAGGCGGTGCAGCAGGCCCAGCACCTTGTCGAGGCTGGCCAGCACATGGGACTCGGAGCGCCCCAGAGACGACAACCCGAGCCTTGAGAGCTGCTCTTGGAGCGGACGCAGGTCGATGCTGCGCAGCGTCAGGTAGTGAATCAGGTTGCGGGCGCTCTGACGGTATTCAGGCAACACCTTGTCGAGTCCAGCCCCGAGCGCTTTTTCGCGTTCGAGCATGGCCTGTCGCAGCGTCCACAGCTGGTCGATGAGCTTGATGCAGATGTCAAAGTCCCGCGGGTCGCCCTCGGTGGGCGGCGTTGCAGCAGTGGCTGAAGTCGTGGTGTGGTTTTGTTTACGCATGGCGCATTTGTAGGCGCCTTTCATGACACGGTCATGAAAGTAACATGAAAGCCGTGTCGGTATCAGCGCCGCATCAGCAAGCGGGATAGCTGCAAGCGGACCAGCTCGGCCAGTCCACCCAGCAGGCAGGCGGGGATGACGAGGAGTCGAAAGAAATTGACTTGAAGTCGCATGGTCGGGCGCCTTGGGCAGAATTGCGGGTGAGTCAGGTTAATCGTGAAACATGACACCAGTGTGTCAGGGCAGGCCCGTGAGGGTGTCAAAAAATTGTCATCGTTTCGACACTTCGGTACTTTACGCTCAAGCGACATGTTGTTCATTCCTGCCTGTTGTTGCGGCCGCTGTGACCCGCGCTGAACTGCCCGAACTGGAGGCGCTGGCGCGCATCATCGAGCTCGGTGCCGGTTGGCTTGAAGCGCGTGAAGTCTGCCAGGCCACGCTGCCCAATGGCACCACTTACCCGGTGCAGGTGGTCACGCTGGGAAATCCGGCCAAAGAGGTCCCTGCCGTGGGTTATTTTGGTGGGGTTCATGGCCTGGAGCGCATCGGCACCGAGGTGGTGCTGGCCTATCTGCTCAATTTGGTGATGCGCTTGCAGTGGGACAGCGGCCTGCACCGGCAACTCGAAACCGTGCGCCTGGTGTTCATGCCCATCGTCAACCCCGGCGGCATGGCGCTGGGCACACGCGCCAACCCGAATGGTGTCGACCTGATGCGCAACGCCCCCGTGCAGGCCACCGAGCCGGTGCCGTTCATGGTGGGCGGCCAACGCATCAGCGCCGGCCTGCCCTGGTACCGCGGCCCCCGTGACCGGGCGATGGAACTGGAAAACCAGGCGGTCTGCGAGGTGGTGACGGCTGAATTGCTGAGCCGCGATTTCAGCCTGTCGGTGGACTGCCATTCCGGTTTCGGCAGTCGCGACCGCATCTGGTTCCCGTACGCGCACAAGCGTGCGCCGATGGCCCACCTGGCTGAAATGCAGGCGTTCAAGAACATCTTTGTCCAGTCGCACAGCCACCACCGCTACGTGATCGAGCCGCAAAGCCTGCAGTATCTGGCCCACGGCGACCTGTGGGACCATTTGTACCTGCAGGCCTGCGCCCGGCCGCAGCGGGTGTTTTTGCCCCTGACGCTGGAGATGGGCTCCTGGCTGTGGGTCAAGAAGAACCCGCGCCAGCTGTTTTCGCGCCAGGGCATGTTTAATCCGCTGATCGAGCACCGCCAGCAGCGCGTGCTGCGCCAGCACCAGTTGCTGCTCGATTTTTTGTCGCGTGCCGCCTGCGGCCACCCCTTGTGGTTACCCACGCCCGAGAATCGGGCGCAGCACCACGCCCAAGCGCTGCAAGACTGGTACTGAATCATGACCACCTGGATTTTTTTGCGCGGATTGACCCGGGAGCGCCGGCACTGGGGTGAGTTTGTCGGGCAATTCCAGCAGGCCTTGCCGCATCAGTCTGTGGTCACGCTGGACCTGGCGGGCAACGGCCGCCTCAACCACCTGCGCAGTGCAAGCCTGGTGCAAGATATGGTGGCCGATTGCCGCCTGCAGCTGGCCTTGCGCCACATCGCGCCACCGTACCACCTGCTGGCCATGTCGCTGGGTGCCATGGTGGCCGCAGCCTGGGCGCAGTCGCACCCCGATGAGGTGGAAGCTCAGGTGCTCATCAACACCAGCCTGCGCCCGTTCAGCCCTTTTTACCAGCGCCTGCGCCCGGCCAACTACGCGGCGCTGCTGCGCCTGCTGCTGCCGGGTGCCACGCCGCGGGACCGGGAGCGCGCCATTTTGCGCATGACCAGCCGCGGTGGCCACGAGGCCGTGTTGCCAAGCTGGCTGGCGCTGCGCGACACCCACCCGGTGTCCCGGTTGAACGCGTTGCGTCAATTGTTGGCGGCTGTCCGTTATGCTGCACCAGCGCACCCACCGCGCACACCCACCTTGCTGCTGGCCAGCGCGCAGGACCAGCTGGTGTCGGTGCAATGCACCCTGGCGCTGGCCCGGCAATGGGGCTGCGACCATCATATTCACCCGACTGCGGGTCATGATTTGCCATTGGATGATGGACCTTGGGTTGCAGACCAGGTGCGAGAATGGCTTTTGTCATCCCGCTTGAGAGGCACCACGCCATGAAGTCACGCCCGCTCCGCTGCGCGCCGCAAGAGGTGGAGCTCAAACTAAGCCTGCCGGGCACCGACGAGGCCGACCTGGCTAAACGGCTGGCCCGCCTGCCTGCGCTGGCGCGGCGCAAATCGTCACGGTTGTCTTTGACCAACATTTATTTCGACACACCTGACCAGGCTTTGCGCCAGCAGGGTGTGGCCCTGCGCTTGCGCCGGGTTGGCAGCGAGGCCGACCCGCGCTGGTTGCAAACCCTGAAAACCAGCGGCTCGGCGCGCTCCGCCCTGAGCCAGCGTGGCGAGTGGGAAAGCCCGGTGGCGGGTCCGGCGCTGGAGTCTGCTGCTCTGGCGGACACGGCCTGGTCGGGCATCGACCCCGATGGCCACCTGTTTGCCACCCTGGCACCTTGTTTTGTCACCCGCTTCGAGCGCACCCTTTGGCTACTGCGGCGAAGGGATGGCAGCGTGGTGGAGGTGGCGCTGGACATCGGCCAGATCGAAGCCAAGGGCAGGCTGGCCCCCATTTGTGAGCTGGAGCTTGAATTGAAGGCGGGCCAACCCGCTGCGCTGTTTGACCTGGCGCGCCAGCTTGGCCGCGGCGTGGCCGTGTTGCCGGCCAACCGCAGCAAGGCCGAGCGCGGATTCTTGCTGGCGCAAGACGCGCTGGACCGGCCGCAGCGCGCCCAGTCGCCGCCGCTGGTTTTGCCTTCGAACCGGCTTGAACTGGCGCAAGGGGTGCTGCGCGAGATGTTTGCCCATTTCAGCCAGAACCTGGACGCCCTGCGCACCTCAAACGACCCCGAAGCAGTGCACCAGGCACGTGTGGGCTGGCGCCGCTTCAGGTCGGGCGTGCGGCTGTTCGGCAAAACGCTGGCAGCTGCCGGACCCCCGTCCTGGCTTGAACTGCAGCCACTGCTGGCCGGCCTGGGGGTGCAGCGCGATCTGGATGTGGCGGTGACCGACACCCTGCCCGCACTGGCCGACGGCTTTGCCCTGGGCCATGCCGGTCGGGCGCAGGCCTGGCAGGCCATGTCGACCGCGTTGGCGCATGCCGCCAGTATTCAGCGCCAACAACTGCGCCACACGCTGCGGGCGACGGCCGTGGGCCTGTGCTTGCTGGCGCTGACCGAGTGGCTGGAAAACCTGACCGCATCGGAGCCCGCCGGGCGGGTTCAAAACGACGCGTTGCGGCGCTGGGCCAGGCGCCGAACCCGGCGTTTGCAGCGGCGCCTGGCGCAGGCACAGACGGGTGCCGACACGCCGATGCAGCAACACCGTGTGCGCATTTTGGCCAAACGGCTGCGTTATGGGGTCGAGGCGCTGCGCGAGTTGTTGCCCCGGCAACTGGCAGACGCTTGCAGTCAACAGGCAACGCAGCTTCAGAGCAGTCTGGGTTTGTCCCGCGATGTGGCGCGGGCCGGCGCGCTGGTGGCCGAGCGTAACTTGGACCCGGTCATCCAGGCTTATCTGCAAGGTGTTGTGGCGGGCTTCGGGCTGTCGGCCAAGTCACCTGGATGAGGGTTCGGGTGCGTTTTGCGTGTCATCAAATTGCCACGAATTCGCCATATTCACGTCATCTTGCAAAGTCATCATTGTCTCCATCACCACAGGAGAAACACATGAGAGAACTGCCCAATCCGACTTTTGCACTGTCCCCACTGTCCCTGCCCAGAGGCTTGCGCAACCGCCCGGTAAGCTACTTTCAGGCGCCCGTGCAAACCAATCCGCCGGCACCGGAGCCTGCGCGCGGTGCGCTCGTGGTGTCGTGGGCCCGGCACCAAGATGAAATCCGCGCGGTCCAGCGCCTGCGCTACCAAATTTTTGCGCAGGAAATGGGGGCCCGCCTGAGCAGCACCGTGCCCGGCCATGATGTCGACCTGTTCGACAACTACTGTGAGCACTTGCTGGTGCGCGACGAACTCACGCGCGAGGTGGTCGGCACCTACCGGCTTCTCACGCCGGCGCAAGCCAAGCGTGTCGGCAGCACTTACAGCGACCTTGAATTCGACCTGACCCGCCTGCGCGGTTTGCGTGATCGCATGGTGGAGCTGGGGCGCAGCTGCGTGCACCCGGACTACCGCCACGGCGGGGTCATCATGGCGCTTTGGGGCGCGCTGGCCGAATTCATGGTGCGCAACAAGCTCGACACCATGATCGGTTGCGCCAGCATCCCGATGCTGCACAACGGTGTGATCAGCGGCGATGTGGCGGCCAGCATCTGGCAACAACTTAAAGTCACCCATCTGGCACCCATTGAATACCATGTGCGGCCACGTTTGGCGCTGCCAGTCGAGCAACTCGACAGCAGCCTGGTGGTCGAGCCCCCGGCCCTGATCAAAGGCTACTTGCGACTGGGCGCCAAGATTCTGGGGGCACCCGCCTGGGACCCGGACTTCAACACGGCAGACTTGCCCATGCTGATGCGCATCAACGACTTGCCCTCACGCTACCGCAAACATTTCCTGGGCCAGTAATTCCATTTCTAAATCATCCGTGTCGTTGTTGCTTCGCCTTGTCGTGCTACAGCACTGCCTGCGGCTTCGCGCCTAGACACAAATGATTTGGAAACGGAATAAGACGAACAGTTGGCGCCCTGGCATCAGGGCGTCAAAGCCGGCATGTCAGGGTGTCAAAGCAATTCGGGGGACTGCACCGTGAGCACCAGCGTTTCCTGCTGGCGCCGGTGCAGCCACCAGACGGCGCCTTTTTTGACCGGGCATTCGCGCGCTTGCAGGCCGATCAATTCGGCAATGGTTTGACCCAGCGTGGGTTGATGCCCTATGACCAGCACGGTGCCCTTGGCCTGCGGCCATTGCACCAGGTCAAGCAATTGGGCCACCGTGGCGTCGGGCGCCAGCTCGGGCCTGATCTTGAACTTTCGGTCCAGCGCGCGGGCGGTTTGCTCGGTGCGCACCGCCGGGCTGACCAGGATGCGGGTGTTGTCCGGCAATTGGCGATCCAGCCAGCCAGCCATGCGTTTGGCCTGCTTTTCGCCGCGCACGGTCAGGTACCGGGCCATGTCGTCACAGCCCTGCGTCCATTCCTGCGCCTCGGCGTGGCGCCACAAAATCAGGTCCATGGCCACAGCATAACTTTCAAAAATGACAATTTTGAGACAGGGCGGCGCAGCTTGGTTCCGACTGGCCCGGATGTCGCCACTCAAGAGGCGTTTTGCCGGTCAGCCTGCACCGCTGCCGCGCGTCCGCGCTTCATGTTCACGGGAACCAACAGCAACAGGCCCAGCACAAACAGCATCGAGGTGCTCAGGATGGCCGTGCGCTGGTCGCCGCCGGTGGCCCAGGTGATGAGGCCGTAGCTCAGGGGGCCGACGATGCTGGCCAGCCGGATGGCAAAGGTCCACAGGCCATAAAACTCGGCCACCTGGCGCTGCGGTGCGAACAGGCCGGCCATGGCGCGCCCGGCCGACTGGCTGCTCCCCATGCACAGCCCGGCAATCACGGCGGCGTACCAGAAATCGCCCTTGCTGGTGCTCATGGCAGCCAGCACGCAGGTGACTATCCAGCCAAACAGCGTGATGGCCAGTGCCAGCTTGTGGCCGATGTGATCCTGCAGGTAACCCCAGGCGAAGGCGCCCGCGGCGGCGGCAATGTTGAGCACAAAGATCAGCACCATGGTTTCCTGCTGCGCAAAGCCAATCACCTGCTCGGCATAAATGGCGGCCAGAGCGATCGCCACCGCCACGCCGGCCTGGTAACACACCGCGCAGGCCAGCAGCCACATGAAGTCCGTGAACTGGCGGGCCTGATGAAACGTGCGCTGCAATTGCTTCAGGGCGGCCTTGACGCCGCCTTGCCCGAGGGCCGCCGGGTTGGGCTGCGCCCGCTCCTTGAGCAGCGCAAAGGTGACCAGCGCGGCCGAGCCGTACAGCGCCGCCGTGATCAGCATGGTGACCGGCACAAACTGCGACGCGCTCTGGCCCTGGCTTTGCGCCCACAGCACGTAGGCCAGGCACAGCCCGAGCGCCAGCATGCCGCCGAAGTAGCCAAAGCTCCAGCCCCAGCCGCTGACCTTGCCCAGCGACTCAGATCGCGCCAGCTCGGGCAGAAACGCCGCCGTCATCGACTCACCCCAGGCGTAAAAGGTGTTGGACAGCACGATCAACACCACTGCCAGCGCCACGTTGCCAGGCCCGACCAGCGCCAGCGCTGCGGTGGAAAGCACACAGCCCGCGGTGAACAGGGTCAGCAGGCGCTTTTTGGCAGCACGCAGGTCGGCATAGGCGCCCAGGCTGGGCATGGTGAGCATGACGATGGCATTGGACAGGCTGAGCGCCGCCGTCCAGGCCAGTGTGGCCCAGGGCGCGCCCTGCGCCACACCGCCGACAAAATAGGCGGCAAACACCGCGGTGATGACCACCGTGGTGTAGCCCGAGTTGGCAAAGTCGTACATGGCCCAGCCAAACACCTCGCGCTTGCGCACGCCGGGCTGAAGGGCTTGTTGTGAGAAAAGTGGCATGGTGGCCAACAATATACCTTGTGGGTCAGACCACTCGCGAAGCGACGTGCTCTGACCCCAGCTGATTAGACCTAATTCAGCAGCTTGCCCAAATTTATCATGTGCACTTCGCCGCTGTTTTCATCAACACCGTCGTTGTCGTTGACGATGATGACATCGCCATTGGCCAGCACGGCCAAGCCCTCAATTTTTTCCACCACCGGACCCGCAGGGCCGCGCAGATCAGCCATCAGGTCGCGCACCAGAATCTTGCTTAGCGTCGCGCCATCGGCTTTGCCGGTCAGGTCGATGCGGTACAGGCGTTTGATGCGGGCGTCCGGGCCGCCCTGGTTGTCGCGCTCAATCACCAGGAATTTGTTGCTGCCCAAAGCCGTGATATCCGACAGGCCGACCCAGCCGCCGTTGGGTGATGCCACCGGGTCCAGCGGGTAGAACATGAATTGCCAGGTTTTGGCCACCAGGTCATACACGCCAATGCGTGGCTGCGTGTCACCCACCCAGGCGCGCTGGAAAGTGACTACCAACTTGCCATCGGACTCGGCCACACCCTCAAAACCGAAGCGGACCTGCTTGGCGTTGATATCCGCGGGCAGCTGAACAACGTCTTCGATGATGCCTGTCGCACTGAGCTTGAAGATCAGGTTGGCAGACAGCACCGGCCGTGCCGTGCTGTCGTTGACTGACCCAGCGCCTTCAGAGGCCAGCCAGAAACCGCCGGTCGCTGCCAGCGAGATCCCTTCAGGGTCCAGGTTGACCGAGCCGTCTGCATTGACCAAGGCGGCGAGATCCGTGTCATCGAAAGTGAGCGGGTCTTTGGTGTCGGGCAGCGTTGCAGCCAGCGCGGCAATCTTGCCGTTGGGGTCGGTGATCCTGATCTCTTTTTTCAACAGGGCAGGCTTGCTGGCGGTGTCAATCTCGAAAATCCGGTTGCCACGGAAAAAGCTGTCATCCACACCGTACACCACGGCGCCGGTGGTGGCCGCAGCCAGACCGGAGAGTGCTGACCAAGGAATGGGTGTGCCATCGGCGCGGTCCACTGACAGCAGGGTCGGGTAGGCGGCCGGTGCCGATTGGTATTGGTAAATGTTCAGCGAACCCCTTGCCAGGATGGAACGGTCATCCACTTCACTGGCCGAAATGAGCAGGTTGCGCGAGGGGATGGCAAACAAGCCCTCAGGGCTCAGGCTGGCTGGCAAAACTTGTTTGTAGGCCGGCTTGTTGGGGGTGCTCATGTCATAGACCGCCACCACGCTGGAGCGCTCGGAGGCAACGAACAAATAGTCGGTGCCGGCAAAGCGCGCAAAGTCGGCATTTTCAGTTTCATTGCCTTTGGCGTCCGAGCGCTTGTCGTTGTAGTGACCGATGCGCGCCATCAGGTGCTCCAGCGAGTTACCGGCATCAAAGGCGACGCTGCCGTCCACGTTGAAAGTGGTGAAGCCGCGGCTGCCGCCGTTGAGGTCACCCTCGTTGGCCGTGACGAACTGGGTTTTGGAAATCCAGGTCACGCCATCGGGTTCGCGCAAGCGGTCGGTTTGTGTCTGGGTGAAGTTGACCTGATTGGGACGCGGTGCGTCGGTCAAATCGACTTTGTCGAGTGTCACGCTGCCCGCGCTGAAATGTTTGGTGACTTTGCCTGAGGCCAAATCGATCAGAGCAATGTGGTTGTTTTCCTGCAGCGTGACCACGGCGATGTTGTCGTCATTGATATCGACATATTCTGGTTCCGGATCGGTCGGGTACAGCATGCCCTCAAGGCCGGTCAGACTCACGGTGCGCGTCTTCCAGGTCGCTGGCGCACCCGCCACATCCACGATCACCAAACTGCCCGCAGGCAGTTGAGGTGGAGCGCCATTACCAAGGCCTTCATCACGCTCGTTTTCGATCACAACAGCAATGTATTTGCCGTCTTTGCTGCGGGCGATCGAGTCCGGTTGGCCTGGCAGTGTGATCGTGGCAATCACCGTACGGCTGGCGATGTCAACCACCGCGAGCTTACCGGAAGGGTTCACGAAGTCGGGTGAGGTGTTGACGGCGACCAATGCATTCGCGCCCAGGACAGTCACTGAAGTTGGCTCACCACCCATGGCCAGCGCACCCAGAGCTTTCGGCGCTTTGACGTCGGTGATGTCGACGAAGCCGATTTCGCCCTTGAGGCTGTTGGAATAAACCAGCGTCATGCCATCTTCGCTGGCAGCGACGATTTCAGGAGAAGTTGCCGCGTTGGTTTCGCAGGACGCACCCACTTGCTGGCAGACCGCAAAGGTGGCGGTGCGGTTGAAAAACATGCTGGCGTTGGGTTGGGAGACTTCCGTTGCCACGGGTGCGGGGTCATCATTGCCGCCGCAGGCAACAAGCACGGCGCTCATGATGAGGCTGGTGGCAAACAGGCGAACGGGACGGCGTGTGATCAGGTTTTTCATGTTTCAGTCAGGTTACAGGTTGGTTGAAAGACGTTTGTTTGTATTCGCCGCGCGTGACAAAGCCGTGACATGGCCAAAGTTCATTCGCGGGCAGTCGCGACATTAAAAAGCCCGGTCACCTTGCGGAGGCCGGGCAAAGCGGCGGGGCCGCGATCAACTTCGAATTTTTAGCTGAGGTGCCAAGGCATCAGGTACCGATTTTTCCGCCGTCGTTCTTGGTGATGACGATGGTGGCCGAGCGTGGGCGCTTG